>CAYFGP010000075.1:0-33114 GCA_964342385.1 uncultured Oleiphilus sp.
GGTGCTGCAAAGTTTCAGGCGTGCTTCTGAAAGTGACTCAACAGTTCTTGATACAGGTGTTGAATACGCTCTCTTTGTATACTGCGTGAGCGATAACACAGGCTAATAGGACGTGTCAGATTGAGTGGAAATGCATGTACCGCTGAGGTAGGAATGCGCATAGCATCTACTAAGCCTTTAGGTACCAATGCCGGGGCAACACCACTTAGGCCCAGCTGAGCCACAGCAAAGTAGGAATCCATCTGCATCAGTATCTTATAGCCGTTGGCCAGTAGGATGGGCTCCAGATAGCGATTAGCGGGGTTATGCAGATCTATGGTCAGCAGCTCAGGAGTTTGATGCTCGCTAATTGGTGTGGGATAAACCAGTACATAGCCCTCCTGACACAGTTCGGTGATCTCCAGATCCGCAATGGAGGGCAATTGTCCGGCACAGATTCCCAGAATCGCATCACCTGCGCGCACCTTTTCCAGAATCATAGGGGTATGGTGAGTGCGAAAGCTTAAGCCTGAATCCTTCTGTAGATAGTCTGCGAGGAAAGGCCCCAAGTAGGCTGCCAATACGGTCTCTGAGCAGACAATATGCAGTAGGGTATCGTCGGTCATCTGTTGATGATCAAACAGCAAACCTTTCAGTGTGACCAGTTCAGGGGCTGCTTGAGTGAGCAGTTCCTTGGCTTCAGCAGTGAGCTGGATATTTCGACCCTGAGGTTCGATCAACTTTTTGCCTAAACGGGCTTCCAGGTTGGCGATACGCTTACTGACTGCAGATTGGCTGATATATAGGCGGCTACCGGTTTTGCCCATGGTGCCTTCCTGAGCCAGTACGTATAGGGTTTCCAATCCTTCCAGTAGCATCGCTTTTTCAATCCCGTTAAAACGTTTATGTGAGAGTCATTCTATTCTAAATACTGGCCTTTAGGTGCTCAGAAAAATCGATAGTTCTCTTTACGATTCAGGCCGGGCCTTTTTTAAACGTTTGCTTAGGGCCGGCTGTGAGATACCCAATAAGCGAGCGGCCAGAGATTGATTATTATCTGCTCTGCGCAGGGCTTCTTCCACTAACAGGCTATCCATCATTGCTAGTGTGGGTAGTGGTGTATCAGGATTAAACTGCACTGGAGCTTGGTTGATAGCAGTCCCGTTCTCTGAAGACTCCTCGTGTGCAAACAGGCTGCTATCCTGATCTTGTTCCAACAGGTGTCGGAACCCTTCCATTGATAACATATGGGATTTATGGCGGCTCAGAGCATCAAATACAAGTGCTCTGAGTTCGCGGATATTTCCGGGAAAGTGGTAGTTACTGAGTAGTAGCGGAAGTTCAGAAGGATAACCCGGTACGGATTTTTCCATCTCTTTAGCCGCTTGAGCCAGGAAATGATCCAGTAATAGTGGTAGATCTTCTTTACGCTGGCGCAGGGCTGGAATCTCGACCTGATGAATGCACAAACGGTAATAGAGATCTTTACGGAAGTGCCCTTCGTTTTGGCGCTGTTGCAGATCCTGATGAGTCGCGACAATCACTCTCGCCTGACAGCGTTTCGGTCTATCGCTACCCAGAGGGTAATATTCGCCCTCTTGTAGTAAACGTAGCAGTTTGACCTGAGAGGCCATACTAAGATCACCGATTTCATCCAGAAACAGAGTACCGCCTGCGGCTTCCTCAATCAGGCCCGCACGACTACGGTCTGCACCGGTAAAAGCGCCGCGTTGGTGACCAAACAGGGTATCTGCAAAGACATTATCATCCAGACCGGCGACATTGACCGTGACCAGAGAACCGGAGCGTTGGCTAAGCTCATGGGCAGCTTGAGCGATCAGTTCTTTACCTGTGCCACTTTCACCACAGATCAATAGAGGCTGACTGCTGCGGGCAACGGATTCCAGATATTGGAAAATAGCGCGCATCTGAGGACTACGGGTGACGATATTATCAAAAGCTTCCGGGTGTTCCAGGCTGTTGCTCATCATACGTCGGGTCAACGCCTGGTTTTCCAGTCGCATCTCCTGCATACGAATGGCTCGCTTGATACCTTCTAACAGGCGGCCTTCTTCCGTGGTTTTAACAAAGTAATCAAACGCGCCCAGTTTCAGGCATTCAACGGCGGACTCCACCTGATTCAGGCCGGAGATAATAATGACCGCAATCTCAGGATGTTGCTCATTGATCATCTGCAACAGCTGTTGCCCCGAGAGATGAGGCATGGTCAGATCCAGCAGTACCAGGCCGATGGGGTGTTGCTCGAGTTGGTGTTGCAACAGGAGATCCATTACCTGACGGCTATCGTCGCAGCGATGCAGGTTATTGATACCGCCATTACGTTCCAGAGTAATACTCAGGCTGCGTAGAAAGGAGGCTTCATCATCCACCAGTAAAACACCAAATTCGGGGTAGAGGCTCTGTTTGATCATCGTGCGTTATCTTATTTTCAGTGTATTTACAGGCTTTAAATGTGATTTTAAACCGGTAGTAATAGGGTAACCCGTGTACCTTCACCGGGTGTGGAAGCAAATTGTAGCAGTCCACCATGGGCTTGCACGATACCACTGGAGACCGATAAGCCAAGTCCTGTACCACCCTGTTCCCGTTTGGTAGTAAAAAACGGGTCAATCAGTCGATTGAGATTATCCTGCTCAATGCCACAACCTTGATCGATCACTTCCAGACCGATGGTCTGATCTGAAGGATCGTAAAAAGTACGCACACTGACACCCTTATCGCGGTTTTCCAGTGCCTGGCAGGCATTGAGGATTAGATTGATCACCACCTGTTCGATGCGTTGGGCGTTACCCTTGACCTGTGGCAGGGGCTTGAAGTACTCGATGCTGAAATGATCCGTATGTTTACGGATGGAGTTATCCACTAGGCGAATAGCAATCTCTGCGACTTCATTCAGATCAAACGCCACGATTTCATCATCATGCTGCTGACGGGCAAAATCTTTCAGGTCTTCGACGATACGTTTGATGCGCTGAGTACCGTCCTGCATATCGTCTAGCAGTTGAGGCAACTCCTCACGCATCCGGGAATAGGGTAGGCCGGCAAGCAGAAAATCCCCATGTTCCTGATAATACTGCTCCAGAATTTCTTCGGCATCCTGCCAGGCATCCTGAACCATAGGAATATTTAGCAGTAGCAGGCCGGCAGGGTTATTGATCTCATGGGCTACGCCAGATACCAGAACCCCTAATGAGGTCATTTTATCCGCCTGAATCAGTTGCTGTTGCTGAATATGCAACTCGGCACTTCGTCGATTGACTTCCCGCCTAAGCATACGGTTCCAGATCACGGTACCGCCCAGCACAACCAATAACAGGGCCGAGATAATGGCGGCAGCTTTGCCGATGCTTTGCCAGTGGAAACCTTTGTCTTGCAGTGGGCTCAGCCATTTATTGTAGATCTGCTGTTGGCGACCGGTATTTTTCAGGATCGCCAAACCTTCACTGAATTGAGCCAATAACGCTTCCCGTCCCTTGAGCACGGCATAACCGTAGCGTTGTGCCTGAAAGGTTTGTCCTACGGGGATGATATTGGACAGGCCCAGCTCTTTACCCAGATACAGACCCGGTAGATTAGCTACCAAGGCATAATCATGTTTGCCTGCGGCCAGACTGCGTAGGGCATCGGCATGGGTCTGTACGGTGATCAGTTTGGCACCAACATCATTATCCAGCAGATAGTCATGCATGATGCCGTTCTCCTGCACCACCACCTCTTTGCCGGTCAGTTGGTTCAGGTAAGAGATTCGCGGCATCCCTTTGCGGGCAAAGACAGACTGATGCACGATGGCGTGGGCAGGCGTAAAGTCAAACAGCTTTTTGCGCTCATCGGAGCTGATCATACCCTGAAGTGCATCGATCTTACCCTGCTCCAGAGCTTTTCTGACTTCAGACCAAGGCCCCATCTGAAAAGCCACTTTCATACCCATCACTTCAGCGATCGCTTTGGTCAGATCAACGTTATAACCAGCGGGTTCACCATTGTCATCGATAAACTCATAGGGCGGGTAGTTATAGTCACCACCTACCAGAATGACACCTTCGATCTGTGGTGCGTCGCTGTTATTTGTTTTGCTGTTAGCTCTATCGCTCGTTTCTGTCGATGGTGCTGATTGAGTTGATAGTGCCGATTGAGTCGACAGGGAAGTGATTTCCGTTGAGCCTATTCCTGCCGAACGGGTTTCATTAGCCCAAAGAGGAAAGGCCGTTATCATCAAACCCAATAAGGTTAGCAACGAATAGATAATGGGGTGTCGCAAAGGTTGGGCTTTTGACTGGCAAAGTAGTGGGGATTGAGCTCTGGTGTGATAATGAGAAAACACGGCCATGGTCAGTGAACAATCCTTGGTATGGAATAGAGGTAGAGCGGGTCATCATACCCCCATTACGACCTTAGTTGAATATACTCAATGGCATCTCATTCTAACTCAGCACTCACACAAAAGTTTCTCTTTAGCAAATGGCTTCATGCTTCAGCCATTGGCCAGAAAATATCGAAACACTTTGGTGTAAGTGTGAATATCTTCTTCTCGTCCCTACCTTTCTTCCCTGAAAATGAGATTAATCCGAGAGATTCTTTAATAACTGATCACACAGCCCTTTTAGCTGTTGCAGCTCTTCGGGAGACATCTGTACCTGACGCATCATCTGTTGGGGAACGATAGTCGCTTGTTGTTTAAGCTCATGGCCTGCATCGGTCAAGGTGAGTACTCGCACCCGCTCATCATCAGGGCTACGTCCTCGTATCAACAGCTCTTTGGCTTCCAGGCGTTTGAGCAACGGGGTCAGTGTACCTGAATCCAGTCTGACTTTTTCGCCCAGGCTTTTTACGCTGATATTGTCTTCCTGCCATAACACCATCATCACAATATATTGCAGATAGGTCAGGTCCAGTTGGTCCAGCAGAGGGCGATAGGTGCGGGTAATCGCATTGCTGGCGCTATAGAGCGCAAAACAGATCTGGTTATCTAACTGCAGAGCCTCAGGCGTACATTCAAAGGGAATCTCCTGAGTTAAATCATCAGATGTTTGTTGCTGCTGAGGCTTGGAATCCTCAGTGGATCCTGGCTGTTTCTTTGTCATTTCAGTCCGAACGATTAATTAAATTGTGTACAATATACTTGCTGGATCACTTTATCGCGATATAAGGTTGCAAACAATTTAATTGTGTGCAATTTAATTGTTTGCAATTATTTGTAGTAAAACAGATCAATATCTCAATCAGGAGCAAGACGATGACAACACTGTACTCTACTGCAGCCACTGCACTGGCTGGTCGTAATGGTCAGGTAAAAACCGATGATGGCAAACTGGATCTGGCACTGAGCTACCCAAAAGAGATGGGCGGTTCTGGTGAAGCCACGAATCCTGAGCAGCTGTTTGCAGCGGGTTATGCCGCGTGTTTCTCTAACGCGATTTTACATGTGGCCCGTGAAGGTAAGGTTGAACTGAGCCAGGCACCAGTAACCGCAGAAGTGGGTATTGGCCCTAATGATCAAGGTGGTTTTGCGCTGACTGTAAGTCTGGCGGCTGAGCTGGATATGCCACAGGAGCAGGCGCTGGAGCTGGTACGTGTTTCTCACCAGATCTGTCCATACTCCAATGCAACCCGTGGCAATATTGATGTCGCGGTGACCGTTAACGGTGAAAGCATCTAAGGTTCGTGTTGAGGGTTTAGTTAAGGCGTAGCATAGCCTTGGCTCTGAATCAGTTGCTTGATCTCAGGGCTTTGTACAAAATGAAAAAACTGCTGAGCGGCGACTTTGTCGTTCAGCAGTACAGCCTGTTGCTCAATTGGAGAATAGAGGTTTTGATCCGGTAGCCAGTAGGAACCGGGAATCTCTGAATCAAGGCTCTTTTGATTGAATTGATTACGATCAAGCTGATTGACGTGATTACGCTGATTGAGCAACTGTAGCTGAGATAGAGCAACAAAACCTAACTGCGCATTTCCAGTTTGCACATACTGATAGGCCTGAGCAATATTCTCCCCGCGTACCAATTTCCCCTGTAGCGATTGCCAAACCCCTTTGGCCTGCATCACCTGTTGTGCCGCCCGGCCGTAAGGTGCCAGTTTAGGGTTTGCGATGGCCAGATAATGAAAATGGTCCTGTCGTAATATCTCACTGGAGCCAGCAAAAAAATTAGCTTTAGGACTCCACAACACCAGCTTACCAATGGCGTAAGTAAAGCGGCTATTGGCTAGTGTATTACCTTCTTGCTCCAGACGTTTTGGTCGCTGGCTGTCTGCGGCAAAAAAGGCATCAAAGGGGGCTCCATTTCTAATCTGAGCGTAGTGTTTACCGGTAGAACCAGAAATCAGACTAATCTGATGCCCGGTTTGCTGCTCAAAGCGTTGTACTATCTGTTTGAGCGTCGGTGTAAAGTTACTGGCTACTGCAATGCGCAGGTTGTCTGCCAGAGCCGGCTGAGCTATTTGCATTAGAGTTAATGGCAGTAGCAGCAGTGTTAACGATTGTAGGGAAATCTTGGGCATGCAGGGATCTTTTGGTTTGGGTTGTGCGAGTGTATCTTATGCCGGGTTTAGGCTCTAGCTCTGGCTGTTTTGTTCCCTATGTTTCTTTTATTTCACTTGTTCTGTTTTCCAGTCACAGCTTCTCTTCCATTCTGGACGATTATAGTGTTCTGATGTTTTGCCCTGATACAATCGCAGTTATTTCCTGAGTAATACATTAGAGGTTTTATGAAATCAGTATGTGTTTTCCTGGGAGCCAATATGGGCTCAAATCCTATCTATGCAGAGCAAGTTCAGGTTTTGGGCCAAGTGCTGGCGCAACGAGGGTTGACCTGTGTTTATGGTGGCTCTGATAGCGGGTTGATGAAGTTGCTGGCAGACAGTGCTTTGGCTGCGGGAGGTCAGGTCATCGGGGTGACGGTACAGGCATTAAAAGATAAAGAGATCTATCACTCAGGCTTAACCGAGCTACATGTTGTGCAAAATATGCATGAACGCAAAGCTCTGATGGCAGAATTGTCTGATGGTTTTATCGCTTATCCCGGTGGTATCGGTACTTTTGAAGAGTTTTTTGAGGTGTATACCTGGGCTAAGCTGGGTTTTCACCAGAAACCCTGTGGTTTGCTCAATATCAATGGCTACTATGATGCGATGGATAGTCTGTTGGATAAGGCTGAGCAAGAGGGATTCTTGCGTTCTGAAGATCAAAAACTGCTACTGCGAGCAGATTCACCGGCTGCAATGCTGGACCTGATGGCTGATTTTTACGGCTTACAATCGCATATTTAAGTTGTAACAAGCTTGAGCAGGAGGCTTTTTAATCGGGTTTGCATGATTGAAGTAGCACTAGTGCTTCGTAACATACTGTTTTTCAGGGGTATACTTTAAATAAAGCATACCCTCGCCAATCTTTCTTAACTCTAGGTTAATACTATAATAACGTTTATGGGGCTTCAGTAAAAAAATCCTCGCTTTAAAATGCACTCATCCTGTTAAGCAAGAGCGACACTAACCAAAACGCTTGTTTAACTATTAATGAGATTTTGCGCTTTATGACCACTCGCACAAAATTTATTTTTAACAAATGACGGTATTATTCAGTCATTGGTTGAAGAAATAGAAATACTTCTGTGTGGGTATATCAATTTGAGGATTTAAAAATGAACAACTTCGTTAAAGCTATCGTTATCTCTACTGCTGCACTGTCTACTCAGGTTATGGCTGATGTTGATACACAAGCTGCTTTTTCTAACCTGGAACCTACAGCTGTTTCTCAGGAAGCCATTTTAACTCAAGGCACTCAGGCTCAACCGGTTGTTCACTCAACAGCTTTTGAAGGTCTGGAGCCATCGGTAAATACTCAAGAGCGTCAACTAACTGATTATAAAGCCTCTTTTGAAGGTGATGTGCTGCTGGCAAGCATTCTGGAACCTGCAGGTGCCTCTAAAGAAGCACTGTTGTAAACATTAGGCTTTTAATACTTAAAACTGATCCTAAGGACTGATGTTTAAGGTGTTTTATATACCCAGACAAGGAACATAAAAAGCAGATCAATACGTAGAAACAAAATATTTTGGCTTCAACGTACACGCTTACACAAAATTATTTTGATATTATTCGGTAAATGACTGATGAATGAAACCGTCTGCTAAAGAGAAAGTTTTGTGTGAGTGTTTATATCATAGGGTTGTATGTGGTATTGCTTTTAATAGATGGCGAGCTCGGCTTGTTAGCGAGTAATGAGTTTTAGCTTGCTATCTATCAGTCTACTCCTCTTTTTGTTTTCGTTTATATGGTGTTAACCAAAAGTTAAAGGTGTGTTTTGATAATCTAAAGTAGGTTTGCTTTTACCCTGCGAAGTTTCCCTTTCTATTCTTATAATTTCTAGCGATTAGAAATAGCCTGTATTCAAGAATATCAGCAACTTTCTTTGATCTCTCAAAAATATTCCCAGATTCTATGCTTGGCGTTTAGAATTGAATATCCATGTAACAAAGTGTAAATTTGGCAGATTCGTACATTGCGAAACAAAAGTATTTCGATATTTTCAGCGAAAGCCTTCTGAGTATAGGATGCTATGTGCCCTGAAAACTGTTGTTTCGCTGCTTAATGTCTCATTTTCATTGCTGAGAAAAGTTCAGGTACCTTCTATGTTAAAAGTAGCGGTGAGTTTGGCGCTAACATCTTGGTTATTGTTTAGTGCTGCACTACAAGCCGATACTTTAAAAGTATTTACCTGGGAAGGATATTTTCATCCCAAGGAAGTTAAGGCCGTTAACCAACTTCTGCATCAGAAAGGCTATCGCTATCAGGTTGAGATCATTGAGCCTTGGGCCGAAGGCCCTGAACAGATGTTCAATGTGATGCGCAGTGGTCGGGCTGATATCACTTTTTTGACACTGAATTATATGAAAATGCAGCATGAGAAACTGATGAATCTGCTGCAGCCCATCAATACTCGTTCCCCTCGCCTCACAAACTACTCTCAGCTGGCTCCCGAATTGGTCAATATTCCTATGGGAATGAAGGACGATCAGGTGTACTACATTCCCTGGGCGGGCGGTGCCTATGGTATCTGGGCCAATATGGATAAGCTGACACCTGAAGAGTTGCCTGTATCGGTGAACGATCTCTGGCAGGCTCGTTGGAAGGGGAAACTGTCACTCAGCTCTGGACAGATTCAGCCCAATATTGCTTTGGCCGCAATGGCTATGGGGCAACCTCCTTTCTTTATCAATGATATTCAGGATTACAATCTGTTAAGTGCTTATCTGGACGCGAATAGTACGCTGCAAGTGAAGCTTAATCAGCTGTATCGTCAGGTTGCTATGTTTTGGAACAGTGGTCCGGTTTTTTATGAGGATGTTGTTTTAGTCGCCTCGTATGGCCCAGGGGCATCTGTTGCCAATGCTCAAGGTGGAAACTGGCGTTTGATTCAGTTTAAAGAGGGCAATACCCTCTGGTTAGACACGATCAACTTTCATAAGCACTTAACAGGTCGCAAGCTGGAAGCTGCTGAAATCTTTGCAAATTACTTTATCGGTCAGCAGGTACAGCAGAGAGCTGCAAGGGAGTTTGGTTTAGTACCAGCGTCCCGTTTAGTCGCCATGTCTGGATCTATGTCTGGTTCAATAGATCAATCTGAGCAGTTTTTTCAGACGCAGATGTTCTGGCCCCCTTATCGAAAAGCTGCAGATAACGTAATGAAAATGATCTCAGATAAGGCACTGGCTGAGCGTGATAAGGAATTCCCCTGATGCTCTATGTATCTTGAGAGTATTTTATTTTGCTAATGTAATGTTGTTAATAAAAACAGTGGGTTATATTAATTTTCAACTGGCCGCCCAGCTTTTGTTTACGGCTTTAGTGGCTTGTATAAATAGACTGTTTTTCAGCATAGCTTTTCCTGTACTTTTAGTTCAAATGATCAATATTCCTTCAGACAGATATTCTTCAAGCCATTAAAATGCCATCTATACTCAGGTAATTCACTGTTAGGTAATAGATTGATAGATACGCTACGAAACAGGCTTGTGTATCGAAAAGCCAGAGAACGTATGTTGGGAAAAGGGTGAGGGATCGTGATGATCAAGTTTTTACTCAGTGCGTTAATGAGTAGTCTGCTTCCCCTCGCCGCGCAAGCTTCAGATTCTTCCAATTCATCGGCCAAAACTGGGATGTATGTTGTTGGACAAACTCATCAAGCCTCCCAACCTTCCCAATTCAACCAGGCCTCTCAGCCCTCTCAGCTCAACCAAGCCTCTCAATCTTCACAAGCGTGCTCTGAGGTGATAATGACAGCCCATCCGGATTATCCTCCCTACCATTGGCGGGAAGGTAATCATATTGTGGGCGCTAGTATTGAGCTGACCAGCAAGATACTGTCAGAGCTGGGTGTTGAATATCAGACCCCTTATATGGGCCCTTGGAAACGAGTGTTAAATATCGCAAAACAGGGGCGTTTGGATTTGGTTGTAGCCCTCAAACAAACTTTTGAGCGGGAGAAATTTCTGCGTTTTACGACTTCCCCCATTTTTCAGAATCCCTTTTCAGTTTTTGTTATGAAAGGGCAGCAGTTTGAGTTCCGGGAATGGCAGGATCTGGTTGGCCGGGTTGGGACAAAAAACGCCGGAGATCGTTATGGTAATCTTTTTGATCAGTTCGCCAGGCAGTATCTGACTCTTGAGGAGTCTTATTCCACAGATAGCAATTTTGAAAAGCTAAAACGTCAGCGTGTGGATTACTTTATCCATGGCCGTTATGTTGGGCAGGCGCATCTGGCTTTAAGACAGGATGGTGCCCTGTTTACCGTATTGAATAAGAACTTAAATGAAGGTTTTATTCACAGTGGTTTTGCTAAAAACTCGCCTTGTGCGTATCTCTTGCCAGCGATTAGTGAGAAATACGCCGAATTGCTGGCTAGTGGAGAGGCGGAGCGTATATTGCAGAAAAACGTTGAGCGTTGGTCCCAATGGCAAAACGCTCAACGTCAGTAGTTTTATTGTTTTGTCGCTTGTTTGTTTTACCGCCTTATCAGCTTTAATGCTTGCATCACTCTGGCTGTTTTACCAGGAACCGCTTATTTACTCAGATCTGCCAGGTTACGGTTTTTCCAACTTTGCTGTAGATGCAATAGCGGGACAATAACTGCTGCCAGGATCATGGCATAAGCCATGGCGCCACCTAAACTAATCACAAACAGTGCGCAGGCTAACAGCCCTATAGTAATCGCAGGATGATGGCGCTTGGATAGCAGCTTCCAGGCCGCTAGCATCGATAAGGTATAAATCATCACAAAGCATCCATTAACCCAATGGGCCAGGGCGACAAAGTCCAGCTGACTAAAGTGGCTGATCACTAATATGGCAGCAGAGATCAGAATAAAGCTCAGCAAGGCAGTGGATGGCACCTGATGTTTATTCAATCGGGTAAGTTGATTCGGAAGAACACCTTCCTGGCTGAAACTCCAGGCTAAGCGAGCTGTACTGGCAAAATAAACGTTAACAGTAGCCAGGCCACTGATCAAACCAAGCAGGCCAATGATCCAACGTCCACTATCACCAATCAGTAATTCAAAAGCGCCAACCATTGCCAGGCTGTGCTCTGGCACCAGTGTGGATAACCAGGTGCAGGCGATATAGATCAAACCAACCAGAGTAACGCCGCCCAAAGAAGCTGGGATAAAGTCCCGCTTTACGTCTTTAAATTCCCCGGCTAAGTGGGTGACCGCTTCAATACCCAGAAAGCTCCATACCGCAAGAGCTATCGCTGCCATTAAACCACCGTGGCCTGCGATTGCTGAATCGGTTTGCTGCAGGGTTTGGCTGGATATAGGCGCTTGGGTGGATAAAGTACCTTGCGGGGCAGTAAAGGCTGCCAACAGCATTGCAAGCACAACGGCGACAATAGTGAGTGTTAAGATCAGCTGAATTTTGCCAGAGAGTTGTAAACCCCTGCGATTCAGGAAGAACAACCCGGCGAAGGCCGCCAGCTCTATAGTCAAACGCTGACCTGAAGTGAGCTCAACAAGAGGGCGAAGAAACTCAAAGGTCATAATTAAAGCTGCTGTGGTTCCGGGTGGAATCGCAAATAGAAATGTTAAGCCTGCTACCCGGCCTGCCATAGGACCAAAAGCTCGTTCGGTAAAATAAGCGGGGCCTGCGGCATGGGTGTAATGGCGGCCCAGCTCGGCAAAGACATAGGTCAGCGGCAGAATTGCGGCTAACAATAGCACCCAGGCCCAGATCGCCTGGCTGCCAGCGGCTGCTAATGTTAACTGAGGTAGAATAAATACCCCTGTGCCTAATAAGGTGGTGGCGATTAGCCCCATACCTTGCCAGCGGGTAATTGTTTGATTTAGCCTTGTCATCCCCAAACTCCTGACATAAAACACCAAAGGACGTATAGGGTGTGCCTTTGGCTAAGGGTTTGTTAAATCGTAATTTTTTATTAAATATATTGGATCACTACGCAAAAATTCTTCGGCTTGGCGCAGATAATCTGACACTTTTGCAGAGGAGCTTTTGTTAGGCATTTAGTGTACTTTGACTGCTTAAATCAGAAGGTCGTGATCTGACGACGATTTGCGCTTTTTTCAAGTTTTCACCGACGTTTTGTTTGTAAGGCTGACCGATGGACCATTTTGACGAAAAAATTATTGCTGCCCTGAAGGAAAATGCCCGTCAGAGTTTTTCTGCGATTGCTGAGCAGGTTAACCTGTCCCGTTCTGCGGTGTCTGAGCGTATTAAACGTTTGGAAGAACAAGAAGAGATTTTGGGATATCAGGTACTGACCGCGCAAAAGCTCAGTAGTGATCAACAGTTAAAAGCCTATTTCCAGATTAGCCATGGTGGCTTTAAGTGTCGTCCGTTGGTGGCCTTTCTGATGCAGTATCCGGAGGTGAAACAATGCCATGGCATCAGTGGTGAAGTGGATCTGCTGGTTTATCTGGAAGCGGAGTCCATGCAGCGCATTCACGATATTCTGGCAGAGTTGGATGATAATGTGCCGGAAAACGTTAAAGTCACTACTCATATGGTGATGAGGGAGTGGAAGCAGTAATTGGTCCGGTTCCCAAAGCGACATTTAATGACTGACCTGCGACAACGGTTTTCCTGCTTGATATAACAGATGTGAAAATCAATCGAACGCGACAGAAAAAACATCAAATATGACGCATACAGGTCAGGCTAAAGTCTAAGATTTTGCTTTAATGGAGATGTCAGGGCGGCACTCGCCCATGAGGAGCCAATCGTGCAAAAGGCTTTCTTATCGCCCTGAGTCACTTCTGCTAAGTGAGCACTATTAAACCCTAAAATTGCGCCACCCCTCCTCGGGGTGGCTTTTTTCTTTCTGTTTGTCTAATCCCAGCTGTCCCTGCGGTTTGTTACACACTTACACAAGAGTGTTTCGATGTTCTCCAGCAAACGACTAAAGAATGTAGCTATCTGTTAAAGAGAAACTTTTGTGTGAGTGCTTATCTGCTTTTCACCGGGATATCTTCTCTCAAGTTATTCACTATCTGGCTATTGGCTGCACAAGGGAGAAATCACCAAACAGAGTCATGTCGTCGCCTTCCTGCCAGGGCTGGTATTTCTGCATAATGCTTAAAAAGAGAGGGCTCTCCAGCCAAAGGTTCAGCCATCGCTGCAGATTAGGATAGGGTGCCTTGGCAAACCAGTTACGATCGACATGAGCAAATTGCCGAATAAAGGGCATGATAGCAATATCAGCTAAGGTGGTTTTTTCACCGAAGAGATAGGTTTGCTTCTGTAGCCGTTCTTCCAGTTCAAGCAGAAAGGCTTCACCCTGCTGACGATACTCTTGCTGGGAAAATTCAGGGTGGCGATCAGCGTATTTATAGCGATCCAGACAGGGCTTAAAGTCATTATCATTACGCTGGATCAGCTGATTGCACTGCTTGCGCAGTGTTTGCTGAGCTAGGTCGTCATTATCCTCTCTGGGTAATAAACCCTGAGGATCATTTTGACTTAATGCCCAATGCATAATATCCAGGCTTTCATCCACTACCTTTCCTTCACTTTCCACAAACAATACTGGCACGGTGCCTTTTGGACTGGTGGTCAACATAGCTCCAGGTTTGTTTTTTAGCACAATTTCGCGCAGTTCAACGGTTAAACCTGAGGCCATAATGGCCAGTCGGGCACGCATAGCGTAGGGACAACGACGAAAGGAATAGAGAATAGGGTATGCTGACATGATCACTCTTATCTGGCTGGGAACGAATACTGGATAAAGGGTTAGCGCGGCGAAAAACGTCGTGCCACAAAATAAACCCAAGGGGTCACAAATAGTAGTGTGCTAACAATATCGACCAATGTATGATACTGCAGTTCTATCATTAGGTAGAGATAACTCAGTGCCAAAAGGCCATAGATTAGGCTTAATCGCCTATGCTGAGAGATCAGCCACAATGGTGGAACAATAACGGCGGTGTGGGTGCTGAAATCCATGCCCCATGCTGGCCAGATTTCCAGCCATAGATCCAATGCATACAGTGTATAAATACCGGCACATGACAGCAGTACAAAGCGGGTAAAGGATCTAAGCTGATTAGTCTGATAAGCCAACCAAAGGCTCTGTAAAAAAAACAGCGGCGTATAAAGATCGGCCAATAGGGCTAACATGGCAATTTCCTTGCGTTTGTTCTTCGAAAAACATTCGACAGCGCGATAGGTATAATTGTCAAACTTTATTTACAAATCAGTATGTTAGCATGGCTTTAGCCACTTGGTAATTGCCACTAGTCTACTGCCTTGTTCTTTGGTGAGACAGAAAAAGAATGAGTCCTTTTCAAAACAATCTAACTGAGCGTGCACGCCAACTCACTCGTGAGTTTCTCGCTCAAAATCAACAAGCTCAGCAAAACAAATCGGGCTTTGGTCATAGCTCGGAGCAGGCTTTAGTTATGGTGACTATTGAGCTTAACCGTATTGCCATGCATTGTCAGACAGTGGAAGAGAAACGTATGGTGGTGGAAGGCTTTTCTCAGGGACTGACTCAGCTGAAATGGAATGCAGAAGAAGCCGCTCGTATGGTTAAAGGCTTGGAAAAGCAGGTACTGGGGTCTTAACCCCAGTCCAAACTCTGTCTTCTCTGCTCACCGTTAAGCATCAGGCAGTAACGTTCCTCTCTGCTTTATCCATTAAAGCTCATACCTTAAAGATCATCCTTATTGGTCACAGTCTGTAGACCGTAGGCTTTACAGATCACACGCTCTTACAAATCACATAAGTCTCGCATTGCTTCGTGGGTGCTGAGATAGACCTGCCCCGGAGCTAACAGCTCAATAAAACGAGTCTGTTTTAGCTGATCCATCACCGGGCCTTTTACATCTGCCAGATGCAGGGTTACACCGGATTCCTGCAAATTATCTTTTAACATTTCCAGCGTTTCCAGGGCGCTGGCATCGATAAAACTGATAGCACTGCAGATGATCACCAGATGCTGCAGCTGAGGCTGCTCAGCGACAACGGCTATCACTTCATCTTCGATATAGCGGGTATTGGCGAAGTAAAGGTTTTCATCAATACGCAGGCCGATACAGCAGGGATTGGTTTTCACATCAAAGCGTTCGATATTGCGAAAGTGCTCACTGTCGCCCACACGACCAACAATAGCGATATGAGGATGGCTGTTCCTTTGCAGTAGCAGTGCAATAGACAGTGCGACACCGCTTAACAGACCGATTTCTACACCGGCTAGCAATACCATAACGAAGGTCACTATCAGTGTTAGGGCATCGGCACGGTTAAACCGCCAGGTACTTTTAATTCCGGACAGATCAATCAATGGCAGTACTGCCATAATCACGATTACACCGAGTACAGCCTTAGGCAGGGAATAAAACCAAGGGGTAAAAAACAGTACCGTCAGTGCCAAACCCGTGGCGGTAATCAAAGATGCCACAGTGGTTTGTGCCCCTGAGGCATCATTCACCATAGAGCGGCCAAAACCACCGGCTACAGGATAGGCTCCGGTAAAGGCTGCGCCCAGATTGGCAAAACCCAGTGCGACCAGCTCCTGATCCGGTGCAATACGCTCCCGTCGTTTACTGGCGAGAGCTGTGCCTACTGAAACACTTTCCAAGAAGCCTACCAGTGCGATTAACAGTGCAGCAGGTAACAAGCTTTGCCACCAATCCAGATCGACCGGCAGTAGATGAAAGGCTGGTAAACCAGCAGGAATATCACCAACAACGGAGATGCCATAGGCCTGATCCAGCTGGAACAACTCAACCAATGCCACGCCCAAAACGATGGCAAACATAGGCCCGGCTTTAGCCAAAGAACTCGCCAGCAGTTTAGAGCAACCCAGTCTGGTTAATGTGGTCGCCAAGTAATTTTTACTGAACCACATCACAACAAAGGCGGATAGGGCCAGTAACAAGGTAATCAGGTTAGTCTGTGGAATATGATTGAATAGATTACTTAGCGTATCAGGGAAGCCATGCCCTCTGGGAAATTCCAGCCCCAAAATATATTTCACCTGACTAAAAGCGATCATCAATGCCGCGGCACTGGTAAAGCCGGTAATCACTGAGTGACTGAGAAAGTTAACCAGTGATCCCAAGCGCAATAGATACATCAACAGCAGGATCATCCCTACCAATAACGCCAATACCATCGCCGTGGCGATATAGAGCTCAGTGCCTGCTTGCGCGTGCTGAGAAACGGCTTCACCAACCATTAATGATGCAATGGCTACCGGACCTACCGCTAAACTGCGACTGCTACCTAATAAACCATAGATAAACAGCGGCACGATACCCGCATACAAGCCCATCTGCGGCGGCAGCCCAGCCAGAAAGGCATAAGCCATACCTTGAGGTACTAGCATGATAGCGACAATTAAACCCGCGATACTGTCACTGATCAGGGTTTCCTGACGATAGCTTCTAAGCCAGCCCAGTATCGGAAAGAAACGATCCAGACGATGGCTTTTTGCTGACCTCTGGCTGTTAATGGCCTGTTTTTGCACACAAAACCCCTTTGAGTAACACCGTGATCAGCTACTCCAATCACTTATCTAATGAGTTGTTTAATTTCTTAAAACGAAAAAGAATATTGTTAGTTTAAATAATTATATGCTAATGTTCCACGTAAATTTTTAGCAGCAAGATGAATGGCAGGCTGAAGTCAGGGGGTTTTCTTATGTATTCAGGCTTGCGGATCAACAGAAGAGCAAAGCACCGCGCAGCAATACTGTGAAACGAATATGCTGCGCAGCTTTACGATAACAATACGAACATGCCGGGTTTCCAATAGTCCGAACGATAATGTCGCCACCAGCGCATATACTTTAAAAGTAGTCGCTGAACGAGCCGTCTTGGAAGAGTCGACTGGGAAAACCTTGCCTCTGTGGCCACTGAGGAGATTCACGATGCAACCACAGGTTAAAGCCTTTTATCACGAGCCCACCTTTACCTATACCTATGTGGTTTATGATGGGAAAAGCCCTCAATGCGCCTTGATTGATCCAGTACTGGACTTTGATTACAAGTCGGGCAAAACCAGCCATGAATCGGCTGATCAGGTTATTCAGTGGATACGGGGTAATCAGCTGGAGCTCAGCTGGATTCTGGAAACGCATGCCCATGCTGACCACATCACAGGGGCAAAATATTTCCAGCAGCAGTTGGGGGGCGAGATCGCTATTGGCGGCCATATCCATCTGGTTCAGGGGGTGTTTAAAAAGGTCTTTAACTACGGCGATGAGTTTATTGCCGATGGTCAGCAGTTTGATCGTTTGTTGGGCGACAACATTACCCTGCCATTAGGCGAGCTGGAGATTAAGGTGCTGCATACTCCTGGCCATACTCCGGCCTGTGTCAGTTATGATATCGGCGGTAGTCTGTTTGTCGGTGATACCCTGTTTATGCCGGATGTGGGTACGGCCCGTTGTGACTTCCCTGGTGGTGATGCTGAAACTCTGTACAACTCTATTCAGATGATGTTGAGCTATCCCGATGATACGCCGCTGTATATGTGCCATGACTATCCGAACGAGCGTGATGCACGTTATATGTGCACGGTAGCGGAACAGAAGCAGGATAATATTCATGTAGGCCGTGGTACCAGCAAGGCTGATTTTGTCGCGATGCGTAGTAGTCGGGATGCAGCCCTAGAGATGCCGGTGCTGATTCTGCCATCGATTCAGATCAATATCCGTGCGGGTGAGCTGCCAGATGCAGAAGATAATGGTACTTCTTACCTGAAGCTGCCTTTGAATATGTTCTAACATTGGCTTAGGAAACTAGTGTGTCGGAACGTATAGGTATGTAAGTGCAAAAGTTTTTCGGTGCAATATTTCTGTCCTCATCAGACAAAGTGGCTAGTGAGGACAGAAATTGTTTTGCCGAGGCTTATTTAAATTCGGGCGCACGTTTCTGCAAATTAGCCTGTACCGCTTCAATCTGATTTGGACTAAACAGCAAGGTGCGTTGCAGTGCTTCTTCTTGGGCCAGACTATCGGCGGCGGAAGCATGTTCGGTATTAAACAGGTTTTTCACCGCTTTTACCGCATCAGGATTATTGGTTGCGATAGTACGGGCCAGTTCGATAGCTACGGATTCTGGGTGAGTGGCTAGTTGAGTACTTAAACCCATCTGCTGTGCTTCTTCACCTGATATACGTTTACCGGTCATGGCCAGCAGTTTCAGCTGGTCTTTGGCGGCCACGGATGCGCCCACCACAGAGATGCCCATATCAGGAATAATACCCCAGCGAATCTCCATTACAGACAGCTGGCTTTGCGGGTGGGTGATACGGAAATCCGCACCCAGAGCGATCTGGAAACCGCCACCAAAAACATAGCCATTCAGTGCAGCAATAACAGGTACTTCCAGTTGTTGCCAACCGACAACCACTTGTTGGACATAATTACCCGGCCAGGCTTTCGTTTCATCATCTTGCGCTTCATTTTTGCTGAGCAGTTTTTCTACCGCAGAAGGATCAGCCATTACTCCCTGAACATCCAGACCGGCACAGAAGTGTTCACCGGCAGCCGTCAGTACTACGGCGCGAATATTTGAATTGCCTGCGATCTGCTCCTGAACTTCATGCAGGGCAGCAAAGGTGGGCATATCTAAGGCATTCATTTTTTCCGGGCGGTTAAAACGTACGATAGCGATATGCTGGTCAATCTCCAGCTCGATTCTGTCCTGAATGTTCATAAGTAAATTCCGGTTTAAACGGTTGTTTGAATTGTGCGTTTACCCTAACAGAGTTCTCAGACGATGGCTACGCCTATATGGGCTGTTGCTTTTATAGTGGCAGGTCTAAGCTTGAGTAGAACATATCAATTGGGGCCAAGCCGGAATGAGAAAAATAAGCCTGGTAAAGACAGCTAATAAGGTGAGGGCGGTCCAGAGAGAAGGGGGCGTTAATAGAGTTGGTGAGGTTAACAAGGTTAGGTTGTGGCTGTTACCTCTCTTGCTGATATTTACTCTGGAGAGTTTTGCCGCGGATGTAGTGCGCATTATTCGTCCTCAATCCGAACAGGATGCCAGTCATCATTATTTCTCTGCATTACTGCAATTAGCATTGGATAAAACCCAGGTGGAGTATGGCCACGCTATCGCACGTCCAACACCTTTTGTGCTGGAGCAGGGGCGGGCGGAGCAGGCGCTAAAGTCAGGACAACATATTGATATCTATTGGATGGGCACCTCTCTTGATCGGGAGCAGAAATTATCCCCCATTCGCATTCCTTTACTGAAAGGCTTGTTGGGTTATCGAGGGCTGATTATCCGTGAATCGGAACGGGATTTTTTTGCTAATAAAACCAATTGGTTACGCTTAAACCTGCGCAGTATCTGCCAGGGTATGCACTGGCCGGATAGTGATATTCTTGAACGCGGCGGTTTCCGAGTGATCCGCAGTGCTCGTTTTAAAAGCATGTTTGCCATGTTGGAAAACTATCGTTGCGATATGTTTCCCCGGGGGATTCATGAAGGTCCGGCAGAAGTTACTGCCCATAAAAAAGCATCTGATAAGCTGGGTTGGTTTGACCAGTATCTGATCTACTATCCTTTCCCGATGTACTTCTTTACTAAGAAAGACAATATTGTATTGGCGGACCGTATTACCAAAGGATTGGAGATGATGATTGATGATGGTTCTTTTACGCAGTTTATGCAGCAGCATCCGGTCACTGAACATCTGTTTCCACTGTCTCAATGGACTGAGCGGGTAAAAGTGAAATTATTAAATACTGAGCTGCCAGCAGATACGGATATCACCGATGGCCGCTATTGGGTCGTACCGGAGTAAGCAGCGGATTGAACCTGAAGAAAGAGACTGAAAAAGATCAAAGAGTTGGGTTAATTGGGTTGAGATGTATTGAATGAAACGTACTGGAAATCCCCGTTTGTTGAGCCAACAAACGGGGATTTTTGGCAAGTAAGATCAAGCGATCTTTAACGGATAGCCTGAAGAGGCAGAGTGATTAGGAAGCAGCTTCGATATCACCAACCATATCACCACCGGATTTCTTTTCCGGTACTTCAGGGTGGTAAACCACGCCGTTGGCTTCATCATTCAGACCTTTCACCAGGGCCACACACATAAACAGTAGTACCACGGAGAACGGCAATGCTGCGGCAATGGATGCGGTTTGCAGTGCTTTCAGGCCACCGGCCATCAGCAGTACGCCCGCTACCGCACCCAGACCCAGGCCCCAGATGATACGGAAGCGCTGAGGTGGGTTTTTATCGCCCACAGACAGAATGGTACAGATCACTAGAGTGCCTGAATCTGCAGAGGTCACAAACCAGGTGATGATCATAAAGGTGGCCAGTGCCGCCATTGGCCAGGTCAGAGACTCGACACCAATCGCTTCAATGGTCTGATACAGCGCCAGGGTCATATTGTTGTTTACCGCATCGACGATACCACCGGCACCATACAGCTCGATATGCAGCGCAGTACCACCGAAGATCACAATCCACAGGAAGCCACCCAGTGGTGGGATAATCAGTGCACTTAACAGGAACTGACGGATAGTACGGCCACGGGAGATACGTGCGATAAACATACCTACCAGAGGACCCCAGGACAGCCACCAACCCCAGTAGAAGATGGTCCACCAGCCCTGCCACTGACTTTCAGGATCAGGGTTGGTCCAGAAGCCCATCGGGATCAGGTTCCACATGTAGTCGCCGACGCTGGTGGTAAACATGCCCAGCAGGAACACGGTCGGACCGGCCAGCAGGAAGAAGAGCACCAGAATCAGGCTGATACGGATATTCCACAGGCTGAGGAACTTAATGCCTTTTTCAACACCAGATACCGCAGATAGCGTACCGACAACCGAGATGATGGCGATCAGCATCACCTGTACGCTGGAGGATATCTCCAGGCCAAACAGATAGTTCAAACCGGCATTCATCTGGGAAACACCCAGGCCCAGTGTCGTGGCGGTACCAAACAAGGTGCTGAAGATCGCCAGCAGATCCACTGCGTGACCGATAGGACCATAGATCTTATCGCCCAGCAGAGGATACAGCGCAGAGCGTACCGTCAGTGGCAGGCCACGACGATAGGCAAAGTAGGCCAGAATCAGACCGACAATAATGTAGATCGCCCAACCATGCAGACCCCAGTGGAACAGGGTGATACGCATTGCCACCTGAGCGGCTTCCGCACTGCCAGCTGCAATACCTGCCATATCGATAAACGGATTCCCCTGAAAATGGAAGATCGGCTCGGCGATACTCCAGAACAGAATCCCGGTACCAATGGCACAGCTGAACAGCATGGAGAACCAGGTGATAAAGTTGAATTCAGGTGTTTCATCATCCTCACCCAGACGCAAATTACCAAAACGGCTAAAGGCAACCCAGATGGAGAAGAACAGCACCAGGCTGACTACGGTGACGTAGTACCAGTTCAGTGTGGTCTGAATCCAATTTTTGATATCGCTGAAGATCCCGCCAGAGAACTCAACGTTAATGATGGTGAATAGCACAAACGCCAGCACCATAGCTTTAGAGGCGATTCCCATACCGGGATGCACTCCGAGGAATAATCCTCTGTCGGCTAACATCTTTTTGGGCTGCATATAGCATGCTCCCTTTTGTTTTTGTTTATGACTGTTTGCTTAGTCCTGTGCGGTTTTTAGGGAGGCACAGTGCTAAGTAAACCTGAATACCTAAACAAAAACTCCTCTCCCAGAAGTTTCCGTATTGACTGCTTTTGTTACGAATAACAGAGCGGCCATTAGCGGAGCGTTTTTGTTTAGGAATGTAGGTGATGTGATGCTATTGGTAATATGGTATACCATAAGACAAAAAAGAAATGCAAATCCATATTCTGGTCGGCCAGGGGCTGTTTTTAAGGCAGAAATAGGATTGATTGGATAGAGGTAAGAGTCACTTAATGCCCTATAGAATCAGGGGAAGAGGAGATTTCTATATTATGATTTTAGTGTGCAATGGGTTATCAAAACCAACGTCAGTGTTTGCCGTTTTTACGACAGTCAGTCTATGTGTGTTGAGATATTCTATAAGGGTGATGCTATACCCCTTTCCTGTTTTATTTGGTTTGATCCTGTTTCTATTTTGTCTTAGGGCAAGTTCAGCTCTGGCTGTGCTATGACCGTTCTTTTCTACGCCCTTTCCCATGAATAGTGCCGTGTGGTGGTGCTATGACTTGCGCAATCCATAGGCTTTTTACGCCTATTATCTTGCTAGGCTAAAAGTGAATTTTTGGCTGTTTACTAGAAAATCCAGCGGCGGATGCTGTCGTGCTTGAGGTTTTTTATTTTTCTATTTAGCTAAATTTAATCTGAGTACTGGCTTTTCAAAAAAATAATTATCCCCTTGATTTAAAGGGGCTTTAGACAAGGCATGTTACGTTTATCAAGAGGGGAGTGATCAAGAAAAATCCTAAGCTGAATGTTTTTTGTCGCAGATCAAATTTGACATGTTGTATTATGGTATACCATGATATTGCTCGGAAGCGATGAGTGGGGTTGCTCAACGATCTGATGTCAGGGGTTGGCCTGTGCCACTTCCTCAATGGCAAATAACTGGCTAACCCTGCCAGCGAGTTGTACATAGCTAAGCAAAAGTATTGCGCTAGTCTTTAGTCTGCGACTGGAGAACATGCCAACTTCTTACTGAGAGGCTTTTGTTTAGGTGCTTATGGAATTTTTCGAACACAAGAACAAGAGGTTTAACAGAGACCATGAAATTTTCTCTTTTCCTACAGATGGAGCGTTACGACGAGAACAAGCCGCACAAGGAGCTGCTGGACGAACTGACCGAGCTGGTGCAGATTGCTGAAAAAGGTGGCTTTGATACGGTTTGGGTTGGTGAGCACCATGCGATGGAATTTACCATCGGCCCGAATCCACTGACTTTCCTGTCTTATCTGGCACCAAAAACGGAGAAGATTCGTTTGGGCGTGGGCACCTTTATTGCGCCATTCTGGCATCCGGTCAAACTGGCCAGTGAAGCGGCGCTGGTGGACGTGATGTGTGATGGTCGTCTGGAGTTTGGTATCGCCCGCGGTGCTTACCAGTATGAATTTGATCGTATGCTGGGTGGTGAGCCTGCGGCTGATGGCGGTAAGTACCTGCGTGAGATGGTGCCTGCGCTGCAAAAGTTGTGGCAGGGTAATTATGCTCACGAGGGCGAATGCTGGCAGTTCCCAACCTCAACCTCTGTGCCTAAGCCTGTACAAGGCCCATTACCAATGTGGGTGGCGGCTCGTGACCCGGATTCCCACAACTTTGCAGTGAAAAACGGCTGTAATGTGATGGTGACGCCGTTGTTTAAATCCGATGATGAAGTGGGTGTGCTGATGGATAAATTCAACACTGCCTGTGCCAATAATCCGGATGTGCCTAAGCCGAAGGTGATGTGTCTGCGTCATACCTTTGTGCATGAAGACCCTGAAGACTGGAAGATCGGTGTTGATGGTATTCGCCGCTGGTACGCCTACTTCCAAGGCTGGTTCCGTAATGATCAGGAGCCTCAGAATGGTTTCTGCCAGCCGATTAGCGAAGCTGAGCTGAACGAAATGGCAGACTTTGCGCCGGAAACCTTGCGTGAAAACGTCATGATAGGAACACCTGACAAAGTGATTACTCGTCTGAAAGAGTACGAAGCACTGGGTCTGGATGAGTACAGCTTCTGGAGTGATAACAGCCTATCCCACGAAGAGAAGAAGAAATCTCTGGAACTGTTTATTAAAGAAGTGGTACCTGCATTTCAATAAGTGTTCTCTAGACCTCTAGTCAAATGTCTCTGAGGTAAATGCTGCAGTGATCTATGCGCAAATATTGGAAAATTGGTCTATTGTCGTAATAGGTCGCTTGTTGCAGTTAGCCTACTCTTTTCAGCTGTAAAGCAAAGAGATAAAAGCCCTTTCACTAATGAAGTGCCTAACTTACAGGATCACTTTATAAAGAAAGGGCTTTTGCTTTTTCATCACCAGAAACCCTGTCACAAGGTTAAGCTACCAGGCGTGCCACTTGATCAAAGACTAGGGGATTGCATGATGTTGAGATGGGTCTGTTTGTCTTACTGTCTTGTTTGTTCTTTCAATGTTGGAGCTAGCCTGAGCGAAATTATGGCGCAGTTCGCTGCAGCAGATGGGCTGGTTTCCTTGCTGTTTTCTGTAGAGCTGTTACAAAGAAGCTGGTCTGAAGTGCTCGGGTTGTCGCTTGTAATAGAAGGTAATGAGTCTGAGTACTTACTGTTTCTGCTCAGGGATATTCAGCTACATTTTGTCTTGGCCTGTTTGTTTTTGCTGAATGGGTTTTGGCATGCCTTTCATAGTATCTGGGCGCTTAGATTAACCTTGTTATTGTTGCCCCTTTTTCCAATCATTGTGGCTGGAGAACTGATGTTTTCTCCCTTTGAGGTTGATCTGGGCTTTTTTGATCAGCATTTACGGCACCTGGTTGAATTGGTCTCTTCCTTTATTGTTACCATGGTCTTGCTGGCTTATGTGGTGCTTTCACCGGATATCCAGAACCGCTATCGAGCGGTGAAATAGGGCAGAGTTAAAGTGTCATCTAGTGACGTGTAATAGCATGTAATAGTTTTAAAAAAACATCTGTACTATAACTATAAACCGGTAGGGAGCCTGGCAGGTTGTGGGGGCTTGCTGGGCGAACTACCGTTACTTCCCTTTCTGTTTTATCCATCTCTATCTTCATGCTTACTCTACATCCACTTGCCAACTTGTTTTTTTCTTGTCGGGTATTGTTCTTTGCCTTTAGCTGGTTTTTTCTGATTTCGGAATTGGCGGAGATTAAGCGAAATTCTCTATATGTTTGTGCCCGGAATAGGATCCTTGTCTGTTGGTTCTGCTTCTATTTCCAAAGCCAAAACCCTGATTGATTTCATTGGCTTAGGTGTAGGGTGCTCTCCCGGTTGATAACTACGAAAGTTAGTATTGTTTTAGTTAATTAATTGGTTAACTTTGAGTAAATTATTTTGAATTTATTAAACTTAACCAAGCCGTGACAATAGACCCATCAACTGAACAAAACGTCGCTCCATTCAGAGGTGGCCCATGCAAAACAACAACAACCTAAACCAAGACCGCCAGCTACCTGCAGGCCTGACTCAGGCTCAGCTGGATGCTCACTGGATGCCATTTACTGGTAACCGTGAATTCAAAAAAGATCCTCGCATTATTGTCTCTGCTGAGGGTAATTATTATACCGACGCAGAAGGTCGCAAGATTTTTGACGGTCTTTCAGGTCTGTGGACCTGTGGTGCCGGTCATAGCCGCCCTGAAATTACTGAGGCTGTTAGCCGTCAGGTAAAAGAGCTGGACTACTCACCTGCATTCCAGTTTGGTCATCCAAAGTCGTTTGAGCTTGCCCACAAAGTAACTGAGTTTATGCCGGAAGGTCTGAACCGTGTGTTCTTTACCGGTTCTGGCTCCGAGTCTGTCGAGACGGCGCTGAAAATTGCCCGCGCCTACTGGCGTAAAAAAGGTCAGGCAAGCAAAACCCGTCTGATCGGTCGTGCTAAGGGTTACCACGGTGTGAACTTCGGCGGTATCAGTGTTGGCGGTATCGGTCCTAACCGTGCACTGTATGGTCAGGGTATCGACGCAGCACATCTGTCACACACCATGCTGCCTGAAAACCGTTTTGTTGCTGGTCAGCCGGAAAAAGGTGCACATCTAGCCGAGGAGCTGCTGGAGCAGATCGCGCTGCATGATGCATCCAATATTGCCGCGGTAATTGTTGAACCAATGGCCGGTTCTGCGGGTGTAATTCCACCACCGGTAGGTTATCTGAAACGTCTGCGTGAGATCTGTGATCAACACAATATCCTGCTGATCTTTGATGAGGTGATCACTGCCTTTGGCCGTATGGGTGCCAATACCGGTGCTGAAGCCTTTGGTGCGGTACCGGATCTGATGACCACGGCGAAGCAGCTGACCAATGGTGTAGTACCTATGGGTGCAGTAATCGCCAAGCAAGAGATCTACGACACTTTTATGGAAACCGGTGGCCCGGAGTACATGCTGGAACTGCCACACGGTTACACCTATTCCGCTCACCCGGTAGCGTGTGCTGCAGGTCTGGCAGCGCTGGATATTCTGCAGAAAGATAAGCTGATTGAGCGTGTACAAAGTATCGCGCCTCAATTCCAGGAGATGCTGCACAGCCTGAAGGGCACCCAATATGTGGCAGATATTCGTAATTATGGTTTAGCCGGTGCTTTGACCATTGAGGCGGCTCCAGGTGAACCTGCCCTGCGTCCTTACCAGATCGCTATGAAGTGCTGGGAGAAAGGTTTCTACGTGCGTTATGGCGGTGACACTATCCAGTTGGGTCTGCCATTTACCACGGAAGTGGAAGAGATTGATCGTCTGATCAATGCGCTAGGCGACTCGATCAAAGAGCTGGATTAAGGCATCAAAGAGTTGGACTAAAACCAGCCGCTTGATCCAAGCAAAGCCAGTCTAATTCCAAACGAAAAACAGAATTTGATGCTCGTGCGCTTCCAGTGTGCGCACGGGCCTTCAAAAGGGCTGTGGTTTTTGCCTTTTGTGTCCAGATTTGTGTCCAAAAAGGCAAGCAAGTCAGTTAAGCCCTGATGTGTAACGTGCAAACAAATAGAAAAGAGAAGACCACAATGACTATCGTTGGCCACCTGATTAACGGTGAAATCCGTACCGATGCAGAGCGTCTGCAAGATGTATTCAACCCAGCTACGGGTCTGGCAACCAAGCAGGTTGCTCTGGCAACTAAAGCGACTGTAGAAGAAGCCATTGAAGCCGCACAAGCTGCGTTTCCAGCTTGGCGTAATACGCCGGTAGGTAAGCGTGCTGCGGTAATGTTCCGCTTTAAAGCCCTGCTGGAACAGCACTCTGACACCATCTGCAAAATGATCGGTGAAGAGCACGGCAAGATCGGTCACGATGCGGCCGGTGAACTGCAGCGTGGTCTGGAAAACGTAGAATACGCTTGTGGTGTTGCTGAGCTGCTGAAAGGTGAGCACAGCCGTAACGTAGGCCCAGGTATCGATTCCTGGAGTGAGTTCCAGCCTCTGGGTGTTGTGGCGGGTATCACGCCGTTTAACTTCCCAGCGATGGTACCCCTGTGGATGTACCCAATGGCAATCGCTTGTGGTAACACCTTCGTACTGAAACCATCTGAGCGTGATCCATCCTCGACGCTGTTTATTGCTGAGCTGCTGAAAGAAGCGGGTCTACCTGACGGTGTAATGAACGTGGTTAACGGTGATAAAGTCGCTGTTGATACATTGCTGACTGACGAGCGTGTGAAAGCGGTAAGCTTCGTAGGCTCCACGCCAATCGCTGAGTACATTTACAGCACGGCTAATGCCAACGGTAAGCGTTGTCAGGCGCTGGGTGGCGCGAAAAACCACGCGATTGTAATGCCTGATGCAGATATGGATAACGCCGTAAACCAACTGCTGGGTGCTGCTTTCGGTTCCTCCGGTGAGCGTTGTATGGCGCTGTCTGTAGCTGTTGCTGTAGGTGACGAAGCCGCTGATGCACTGGTATCCAAGCTGAAAGAAGCGATGAAACCACTGAAAGTGGGTGCTTACAGCGATAGCAGTAATGACTTTGGTCCTGTGATCACTCGCCAGCACCAAGAGAAAGTAGTGGGCTACATCAACAGTGCTGAAGCCGATGGCGCAAGCATCGTGGTGGATGGTCGTGATCCACAGGTTGCGGGCTACGAAGACGGTTTCTTTGTCGGTGCCACACTGATCGATAATGTTACTACCTCAATGAACAGCTACCAGGAAGAGATCTTTGGTCCTGTGCTGCAGGTAGTTCGCGCTAATTCTATGGAAGAAGCGATGCAGATGATCAACGATCACGAATACGGTAACGGTACTTGTATCTTTACCCGTGACGGTGAAGCGGCGCGTTACTTCTCTGACCATATCGAAGTGGGTATGGTGGGTATTAACGTACCTCTGCCAGTACCGGTTTCTTACCACAGCTTTGGTGGTTGGAAGCGCTCTCTGTTTGGTGATCTGCACGCTTACGGTCCGGATGCGGTTCGCTTCTACACCAAGCGTAAGACCATCACTCAGCGCTGGCCTTCCAGTGGTGTGCGTGAGGGTGTGAGTTTCTCATTCCCTAGCTAAGTGTTAAACCAGGTAAATTACCTGAGTATTGCTTTCTTATTGTGTAGCGTTACTTAACGCTTGGTTGTGCCTTGTCGGAGTCCTTTGCTCAAGGGCTCTGGCAGATTTCACTTTGCATTATCTTTTGCTTTTTACCCTGCACTACTCGCTCTGATCGTCTGCATCCTAATAGCGAAGCACCCGTTCGCTAGGCTAAGTCGGAGCACCTTTGCGGAATAACACGCTTGCTGTTATTCCGCTTTTTTGATTTAGATCATTTCTCTTAGAAAATTAATCGTTTGGCCTATAACCTTTGGACAGCTGGCTAGGGTTGTTGTCAGGTTGTAATCTATTCATAAGTGTCAAAAGGACTATATGTTTAGGTTTTCTAATTAGGGGAATGAAAATGGCTGACCCAACCGATAATAATGACAATACGTCACCTACTCAGGACTCGAATATCAACGATGAAGCGATTCTTTTTGATGAGGCGACGATTTTAAGTCGTACTGATGAAGAGCAAAAAGAAGAAGACGAGATTGATAATTCTGAGGCGGTTGGGGCAGGTGACGAATCTGGTAATGAGAATATTCAATCTGAATTACCGGATGAAGCCGCAGCTATTGCTCAAACTGTTGCTGAAGGGCGCCTTGGTGGAGCAGAAGAGCTTAGTGATGATGCTGGATTAGAAAGTAACCCCATCAATGTTGGCAGTGGTAGTGATACGAGTGATGGTAGCCAACGGTCTGTACCAGAAGAGGGCTCTCCTGTACCGGAAGGTTCAGCAGAAGCAGGCACTTCATCGGAAGTATTGAGCGGTAATTCAGAACCTTTCCTTGATGATTCAATCACTCCCCAAGAAAGTAATCCACCAGGTGCTGTTGATGAAGACGGTACTGACGGCTCTAACCCTCAGGTGAGCGGGACACCTTCACAGATAGATCCTTTAGCAGCAACTGATGATTCCGATGCGGACGCAGATGCTGACGCGGACGCAGATGCCGATGCGGACGCAGATGCTGATGCTGATGCTGATGCTGATGCGGACGCAGATGCTGACGCGGATGCAGATGCAGATGCCGACGCGGATGTACCGCCAGAGGAGCCAACGAGCCCAACGACTCCGACTACAGTAACCAGTCCAACGACTCCGACTACGGTAACCAGTCCGACGACTCCAACTACGGTGACCAGTCCGACTACACCGACCACGGTAACCAGTCCGACGACTCCGACAACGGTAACGAGCCCGACTACACCTACCACGGTGACTAGTCCTACGACTCCAACTACGGTAACCAGTCCAACGACGCCGACAACGGTGACTAGTCCTACGACTCCAACCACGGTGACCAGTCCGACGACTCCGACAACGGTAACGAGCCCGACTACACCTACCACGGTGACTAGTCCTACGACTCCAACTACGGTAACCAGTCCAACGACGCCGACAACGGTGACTAGTCCTACGACTCCAACCACGGTGACCAGTCCTACGACTCCAACTACGGTGACTAGTCCAACGACTCCGACGACTGTTACAAGTCCGACTACACCTACAACGGTGACCAGTCCGACTACACCGACCACGGTAACGAGCCCGACTACACCTACCACGGTAACAAGCCCGACTACACCTACCACGGTGACTAGTCCAACGACTCCGACGACTGTTACAAGTCCGACTACACCGACTACGGTGACCAGTCCTACGACTCCGACGACTGTTACGAGCCCGACTACACCTACAACGGTGACCAGTCCAACGACTCCGACTACCGTTACGAGCCCAACAACTCCGACGACTGTTACGAGTCCAACGACTCCGACTACGGTAACGAGCCCAACGACTCCGACAACGGTGACCAGTCCTACGACTCCGACGACTGTTACAAGTCCGACTACACCTACCACGGTGACCAGTCCAACGACGCCGACTACGGTAACGAGCCCTACGACTCCAACTACGGTAACGAGCCCGACTACACCTACAACGGTGACCAGTCCAACGACTCCGACCACTGTTACAAGTCCAACGACTGTTACAAGTCCGACGACGCCGACTACGGTAACGAGTCCAACGACTCCGACTACGGTGACAAGTCCAACGACTCCGACGACTGTTACAAGTCCGACGACGCCGACGACTGTTACAAGTCCAACGACTCCAACTACGGTAACCAGTCCGACGACTCCGACTACGGTAACCAGTCCAACGACTCCGACCACGGTGACCAGTCCGACGACTCCGACTACGGTGACTAGTCCAACGACTCCAACTACGGTAACGAGCCCTACTACACCTACCACGGTGACCAGTCCTACGACTCCAACTACCGTTACAAGTCCGACGACGCCGACGACTGTTACAAGTCCTACGACACCGACGACTGTTACAAGTCCGACTACGCCTACCACGGTGACCAGTCCAACGACTCCGACTACGGTAACGAGCCCGACTACGCCTACCACGGTGACCAGTCCGACTACGCCTACCACGGTAACCAGTCCAACGACTCCAACCACGGTGACCAGTCCAACGACTCCGACGACTGTTACGAGTCCAACGACTCCGACGACTGTTACAAGTCCGACTACGCCTACAACAGTAACCAGTCCGACGACTCCGACGACTGTTACAAGTCCGACTACACCGACGACTGTTACGAGTCCAACGACGCCGACGACTGTTACGAGTCCGACTACACCGACTACGGTAACCAGTCCAACGACGCCGACCACGGTGACTAGTCCAACGACTCCGACTACGGTAACCAGTCCAACTACACCGACAACTGTTACGAGCCCAACGACTCCAACTACGGTAACGAGTCCTACGACTCCAACTACGGTGACCAGTCCGACTACACCGACGACTGTTACGAGCCCAACGACTCCAACCACGGTAACGAGTCCAACGACGCCGACCACGGTGACCAGTCCGACTACGCCGACCACGGTGACTAGCCCTACGACTCCAACCACGGTAACGAGCCCAACTACACCGACCACGGTGACCAGTCCGACTACACCGACCACGGTGACCAGTCCGACTACACCGACCACGGTAACGAGTCCAACGACTCCAACTACGGTAACGAGCCCTACGACTCCAACTACGGTAACGAGTCCTACGACTCCAACTACGGTAACGAGTCCAACTACACCGACCACGGTGACCAGTCCGACTACACCGACCACGGTAACGAGTCCAACGACTCCAACCACGGTAACGAGTCCGACTACACCGACTACGGTGACCAGTCCGACTACACCGACGACTGTTACGAGTCCAACGACTCCAACTACCGTTACAAGTCCGACCACACCGACAACGGTGACCAGCCCAACGACTCCGACGACTGTTACAAGTCCAACGACTCCGACGACTGTTACAAGTCCGACTACACCGACGACTGTTACAAGTCCAACGACTCCAACTACGGTAACGAGCCCTACGACTCCGACGACCGTTACGAGCCCGACTACACCGACGACTGTTACAAGTCCGACTACGCCGACCACGGTGACTAGTCCGACTACACCGACTACGGTGACCAGTCCGACTACACCGACGACTGTTACAAGTCCGACTACGCCGACCACGGTGACTAGTCCTACGACTCCAACTACGGTAACGAGTCCAACTACACCGACCACGGTGACCAGTCCGACTACACCGACCACGGTAACGAGTCCAACGACTCCAACTACGGTAACGAGTCCTACGACTCCAACTACGGTAACGAGTCCAACGACTCCAACTACGGTAACCAGTCCGACTACACCGACGACTGTTACAAGTCCGACGACTCCAACTACGGTAACGAGCCCGACTACACCGACGACTGTTACAAGTCCGACGACTCCAACCACGGTGACTAGCCCTACGACTCCGACGACTGTTACGAGTCCAACGACTCCAACTACGGTAACGAGTCCGACTACGCCGACGACTGTTACAAGTCCAACGACGCCGACAACTGTTACGAGTCCGACGACTCCAACTACGGTGACTAGCCCTACAAGCCCAACTAGTGGTTCAGGTGGCTCAGGTTCTGGTTCAGGCGGTAAGTCTGGCGGTAAGTCCGGATCAGGTTCAGGCGGTAAGTCTGGATCAGGTTCAGGCGGCAAGTCTGGAGGTAAGTCCGGATCAGGTTCAGGTGGTAAGTCTGGATCAGGCGGCAAGTCTGGAGGCAAGTCCGGTTCAGGTTCAGGCGGTAAGTCTGGCGGTAAGTCCGGATCAGGTTCAGGTGGTAAGTCTGGATCAGGTTCAGGTGGTAAGTCTGGATCAGGCGGCAAGTCTGGAGGCAAGTCCGGTTCTGGTTCAGGCGGCAAGTCTGGCGGTAAGTCCGGTTCAGGTTCAGGCGGCAAGTCTGGAGGCAAGTCCGGTTCTGGTTCAGGTTCCGGTGGTAAGTCTGGAGGTAAGTCCGGATCAGGTTCAGGCGGTAAATCTGGAGGCAAGTCCGGTTCTGGTTCAGGCGGCAAGTCCGGTTCTGGTTCAGGCGGCAAGTCTGGCGGTAAGTCCGGTTCAGGTT
>CAYFGP010000076.1:0-32994 GCA_964342385.1 uncultured Oleiphilus sp.
ATGTCAGTAACTGCACACCAAAAAAGGCCACCACAGGCACCGCAATATTGCGCATACCGTGATGACGGAATGCCTGCCAAGGGCTAAAGCCTTTCGTGCGGGCGAACTCAAAAAAGCCGCTGTCGAATACTCGCTTGGCTTCCGTATGCACGACCCGGTTGGATACTGCGGCCAGGCTCAGCGCCAGAGTTAACGCCGGTAACACCAGATGTGCCGGAGTTCCAAAGCCTGCCACCGGGAACATCTGCCACTCCAAAGCAAAAACGATCATAGTTAGCAAGCCAATCACAAACACCGGCACCGCACGCATTGCCGTGGAACATGCCAGCATCAAACGATCCAGCCATCCCCCCCAATAGGCACTGGATAGGCCCAAAGGAATGGCAATCGCCGCAGCCAAAAGAGTTCCTACTAACGCCAGTAGTACCGAATGCTGCAGCATATGCCAGATCTCTTGCGTTACCGAAGCACCGCTGACCAGGGAGTTACCCAGATTCCAGGTCAATAAGTCCATCAACCACTGCCAGTAAGCACTGAAGGCATTTTGATCCAATCCCAGCTCGGCACGTACCAGCTCAGCCGCGCGGGAGTCGACGGCATCCATACCGTAACGACCCGCCGCGATGCGATACGCCATATCTCCAGGCAGGGCACGCATCAAGATAAAGGTCAGCGTGCCCACACCCCAGGAAACCGCCAGCAGTTGCAAAAAACGTCGCAATAACAGAGCGGCCATTATTTTTTCCACTGCAACTCATTCAGGAAGTAACTGCGCTCGTAGGGGTCAAAACGGAAACCCTCAATCCGCTTATTAATCGCCGTACGCTGCACATAGTAGGCAATGGCAATCAACGGTTTATCGTCATAAATCGCTTGCGCTACCTTTTGTGCTTTCTGGTGATACAGCGTGGTATCCGTTTCCTGCACCAGCTCATTCAATGTGGTTTGAATACTTGGATAAGACCAGTTCATACTGCCCCAATCACCGCCTTTCGAGCTACCGAAGTCTTTGATCAGTACACCCAGAGGGTCTGCAATGGTGCCGTAGTTACGAGCGATCAAAGCCACTTCCAGAGAACCGTCTTTATGACCCGCAGGAATCGAGCTTGAACTGGTGATATTGACATTCAGCTTCACACCTAAGCGCTTCCACTGATCCTGAACCGCAGTGGCCACAGTAACCAGTTCTGGACGATCCGCATAAGTGATCAGATCCAACTCAAAACGCTGACCGTTTTTTTCCAACCAACCTTCATCATTTTTTTGCCAACCCTGGGCGCTCAACAGTGACTTGGCTTTAGCCAGATCCTGTTTGACGGAGGTGTTATTAACGTACCAATCGGACATATAAGAAGGGATCAGCTGAGCAGTCGCTGCTTCTTTACTGCGCAATACCGCTGTGGCAATACCCGAACGGTTGATCGCCAGACTCAGGGCTTCACGGCTGTTTTTATCCGCTAACAGGGGGTGTGCAAGGTTCAGCTTAACGGACAGGGAGCGTGGCAGATCACTGCGAATAATATCCAGATGGGGCAAGCGCTTCAGCATAGGTACAGATGCAGGGTCCAGACCAAAGATAATATCGCCCTCACCGCTACGCGCCTGTAGGACACGAGTCTCTGCTCGGTGACCGGTCAGATAACTGGCATATTCGATACTAGCTTTTTGACCCCAGTAATCATCGAAGCGTTCGACCACCAGCTTGTGAGGCGTCGTCACTTCATAGGCAGAGAAAGGCCCTGTGCCAATCAATTCCAGTACTTTACCATCCTGGTCATAAGCCTTTTCCGCCATAATCGCAGTGGAGTAGTTGGCCAGAATCGCACCCAGCGGGCTATAAGGTGAAGACAGGGTCACGCGAAGTTTATTATCGCCTACCGCTTCAATAGCAGTAATCGGGGCACCTTGCATCAGGCTGGGTTTACCACGGGCAATATTCAGACTATCGGCCACAACGGCTGCCGTCATCGCACTACCATCATGAAATACTGTGCCTTCACGCAGATCGAACTCCCAAACCTTGCCGTTATCCTTAACCTGCCAGGCTGTGGCTAGCGCAGGTTGCAAGTTACCCTTCTCGTCCACATTCAGCAGTGTTTCCAATACCTGCATACGAGTAAAGACATAACCACGGCGAGTGGGATCCAGGCTGGTAAATTCAAATGCGCCCTTAACCGCAACCGTATTGTCGGCAGTGGGTTTAGCAAAACCAGGAGCAGAAAACAGCAACGCACTGGCCATACCCAGTGCCGTGAAGGCCTTTAGCATCGATCGGATTCCTTGCTATGAGAAAAAGGCCGAAGATAATATGTTATAATATATCAAATTAAAACTATTATCATTTAAAAAATTTAATCGATAAAATGCACTCGAAAACCGCATCTAAACAATCGTCAGATACGGCTCTCAAGAGTTTTTTAAAAGCAATTTAACCTTCTGCTTTGCCACACAAGATCTTCTACCTAACAAACAGCCGCATTATTTTCTGTTCTTGTTCCGGCTTCTGGTCTTGCTGCATCGCCATGCTTGTGAGTTTGTTGGTCTGTCTCTTGTCGACTTATTTCTTGCCCGCTTATTTCTTGCTGGCTGATCTCTTTCTGAGACGATTCCCGAATACGCATCTGTTTTAGATCACGCCATAACATCACCAGCACGATACTCGTTAACGCAATATTGGATAGCGGGTAAGCCAGCCAAACACCGGTAATATCCAGCGCCAACGGCAATAGATAGAGAAACGGCAGCTGAATCGCCATATTGCCGATAGTGACAAACATCGCTTTTCGACTCTGATCGATGGACTGGTAATAAGCCGCAGCAACCACCAGGAAGCCATCCAAAAACAGTGTAAACAGATGCAGGCGTATACCTGTTACCGCCCCTTCCATCAAAACAGGATCTGTATCATTAAAGATGCCCACGGCCTGGGTTGGATAGATATTTAATACCGCCACAAACAGCGCACCACCTAAAACTGCAACCGCCATCGCGACCATCAACAATTTGCGGATATTGCTGTATACCCGGGCACCGTAGTTATAACTGGCCAGTGGTTGCATACCACTGGCAATGCCTTCGGCTACCAGATAGTAGATCGCGATGATATAACCGAGAATGGCATAAGCGCCAACCAGAGTCTGGCTGCCATATTGGATCAACATACCGTTATGTAGTGCCACCATCACAGAACCGTAGACATACATAAAGAAGCTGGATGCCCCTAGGCTAAAAATCTTGGGCGCAAAGCTGGCATCAAACTGCCAATCCCTTAGAGACAGACGCAGTTGTGCCCTCGAAGAGAAGAAATAGATTAAGCCCAGCAGAGTCACTACCACCTGAGCAATGCCTGTTGCAATGGCCGCACCTTGCAATTCCCACCCCAGGTGTTTGATAAACAGATAGTCCAGAGCAAAATTCAGTACGGCACCAACCACCATTAACCAGGTTGCCAGCGTGGGGCTATTGTCATTACGCAGCAGGAACGGCATGGCAATAGAACCCAGCGTAAACACACTGGTATAGATCTGGATATTCAGATATTGCAGCCCCAGTTCAAAGACTCTGCCATTTGCTCCTTGCCAGAAGAGAAACTCTTCCGCCAACGCCCATAAAATAAACGACAGCATGGGTGCAATTAACAGCAACAGCGTCAGTCCTGAAGTCAGAATATGACGTGCTGAACCACCTTGCCCCTGGCCCTGCTTGATCGACACTAAAATGCCGGTACCCACACCCAGCATCATGCCTGCGCCCATAATAAAACCGATGATCGGCCATGCCATATTGATCGCGGCTAAACCCTCACCACCGACGTAGTGGCCGATAAAGATACCGTCAACAACCTGATATAGGCCGTTCACCAACATAGCGGCAACAGTAGGCACCGTATAACGCCAAAACTGCGCGTAGATCGAAGTGCTATTCATAGATTACTCACTAGGAATCAATCAGATAGTTAACAAGACTAACCATTTAATTAACAAAGCTAACTAAATAGATAAAAATTATTTCAGCGCTTTATTAAGCAAAACATTCAGAAAAGCCGTTTCCTCTTCTGATAACTTTTCACCTAACTGCTTAGCCATCGCACCATAGACAACAGCTTCTGTCCCCAAGTGATGCTGCGCTTGTTCAGTCAGCACCAAGCGTTGGGCACGACCATCTTCGGGACAAGGAATACGTGCCACCAGGCCCTTCCTCTCCAAACGCTTGGTCATAGTACTGACAGAAGGCTTGGTGACTTCAAGTTCAGCTGCAAGATCTGTCATACGAATAGGTTCTGGTGACAACTGAATCACCTTCAGATAGTCATACTCGTTAAAGCTCAACTGAGAAAGGGGATCTTCTTTGTTATGCATACGCCAGATCTTAGCAGCAAAACGCTCTAGCTTTTCCAGATTAACTTCCAAACTCATCGCTCTTTACCTTCCAACTAAACCAGTAACACTTAGTTAACAAGACTAACTAAAATACCAAACCAGACCTAGCCTGGTCAATGCCTAAGGATTAATTTCAGGAGATTAACGCAGAGGACTATTGCTCAGGGTATTTATCCAGAATCTGCTTTCTCTGATCTGTGGTGTCGAACTTAAACAGCGCATTATTGAAGCGGGCGACCAATTCAGGGGAAACCGATTTTTTAGAAAAGATAAAATGCAGCGCTTCTTGGTAGTGGGCTCTGGCTCGAAATAAGGCTAAATCAGGATGGCCATATAACTCACGCTTAAGGTGATCAGGAATTGCCATAATACCGTCAACCCGATCAGCTTTTAGCATCTTAATCAACGAAGGAAATTGACTAACGGGAATCACCTGCTGTTTAAATTCAGGTTTCTCCAATATTAAGCGCACTTCGGGTGGATAGCCCCACCCCAACATAGTGCCAAGCTTCAGTTTATTAGCAAAAAATTGCTCCAATGAATCTACGTCAACATGATGCTGTTTTTTGGTATATAACCGGTGATCAATAAATTTATAAGGGGATGAGTAATATCCCCATTGGGCTCTTGATTCTTTAAAACCAGCGCCTATCGCAATATCAACTTTTCCTTGCTCAACGTAAGACAGAGTACGAGACCAAGGTAATTCCTGAAAATGAATCTCACAATCTATCTCTCTGGCAATAGCACGTAGGATATCTGCATCCCTTCCGACGACCTCGTTTTGTGTATTCAAATAGTGAAAAGGTGCCGTATTATCAAACCCTGCAACTAATTTACACTCCTCTCCCTCTTCACTGGCCCAAACCTGAGAGGTGCCCCAACACAATATGATCATCATTAGTTTGGTGATTACTTTTATTGTTTTTTTCATCACTGAATCCCCATACACTGCAGTACTCTACCGAGCTCAAAATAGTTGACGGTAATGCTACTCAGTCTGAAAACTTTCCTTGCGAACTTTTTTATCAGTGTATGTGAAGTTTCTGCTAACAATTAAGGAATGTGTGTATTAAGTGCAATAGAGAAAGAGCTTCTCTTTTTAAGCTTCGGTAAAAGCGGCCAAATGATGCAAAAACAGTGAAAATAACTGAGATTGGGTGGAAATTTTTAAGCGGGTGTAAATATTCTTTTTATGCACTTTCACCGTGCCCGGTGTAATCCCGAGGTTAGCGGCGATGGATTTACTGGAGTGACCTTTGAGCATCAGGCCAATAATTTCCAGCTCACGCTCCGTCAGCAGGCCATCACCAAAGCTTTTTACCGCGCTATCGACAGGGTTGGCCTTACTTAATGCTTCAACATATTCACCAGCCTGCAACTTCCAGAATTCCCTTGTCAGACTACGAATGACCGGATAGACCGTACTCAGGATATTCTTCTCACCACGAGTCAGAGAAGAGAGATCTTCGTCCCGGCCCAAAGAGACAATCAGCGTCACATCATCCGGCAGATCAATAAAAATACCCACCTCATCGTCCAGCTTTAACGCTCGGTAGTAATCCTGATAATAATCACTCTGTTCAAAGGAGTCGGGGGCCAACTCCTTTAAACGAAAGATACCCGAGGTGGTATTGTCGGAAATTGCCGTATAAAAGGGATCAAGCACATACATCCCTTTCAGATACTTATCCAACACCTTAGCTCTATGCTCAGGACTGTAGTTATCATACAGAAAGATCGGGGCATGGCCTTTTTTATAGGTCATTAAGATGGAGTACTGAAAGTTCACGATCTTGCCAAGAAGCTCGCACAAACGTTCGGGAAAACTGCTTAAACGCAGAGATTCCGTTAACAATGCCAAGTCCTTATGCCAGTCTGCTACATCCCGATTACTCAGCCCATCATATAACCGCATACCCGCCCCTTATCTTTATTCTTATCTACGCCACATTAATGGACGTTTAGCCATTTCTGCTGATCAGCGCCTGAAACACTATCAGCTATTCGCCATCTGCAGCATAGCATGCAATAACACATTGCAACCGGCGGTCAGGTCATCAGATTTCGCATTTTCTGCTTCGTTATGGCTGATACCCTTTTCACAAGGCACAAAGATCATACTGGTTGGCGCGACCTTGGACAGATACACGGAATCATGTCCGGCACCGCTGAACATCGACATATGGGAGTAACCCAGTTGATCCGTCGCCTGCTGTACTGCCTGCACACATTCAGGGGCAAAGGTCACTGCTGGCGAATGCCACTCATCACGAATCTGATAATCCAGCTCCAATGCCTGACATTTTTCCTGACAGATTTGACGGAAGCGGGCATCGATCTGGTCCAGCTTGTCCTGCTCAGGATGACGCAGATCCACCGCCAGAATCAGTTTTTCCGGCACTGTATTGCGGGAACCCGGCTCTGCCTTGATATCACCAAAAGTCACCCGGAACCAAGGACCAAACTCTTCCGATAACTGATATAGCGCCTGAGTGATCTGACTTAACCCCAGGAAAGGATCTCGACGCACCTCCATCGGTGTTGGCCCCGCATGTACCGGCTGACCAATAAGGGTCAGATCGTACCAACGCATACCCTGCACACCGGATAAGACACCGATCTGTTTCTCTTCCCTTTCCAGAATAGGGCCTTGTTCAATATGTACCTCAAACGCCGCCTTAACCGGTTTGGCCTGTGCTTTAAGTGTGCCGTTATAACCGATCTCGGTCAGCGCCTGTCCGACGGAAATACCCTGCTTATCCTGAATTGCTAGCGCCTCATCCAGAGTAAATACACCGGTATAAACCCCAGAACCTAACATCGCAGGTGAGAAACGCGCCCCTTCCTCGTTGGTCCAAACCACCACTTCCAGCGGTGCTTCGGTTTGAATATCCAGATCGTTCAAGGTTTCGATCACTTCCAGACCGGCCAAGACGCCATACACACCATCAAACTTACCACCGGTGGGCTGAGTATCCAGATGACTGCCGGTAATCACAGGTGGCAAATCATTATTTCGGCCCGGACGACGAACAAAGATATTACCGATCTCATCCCACTGCACCGTGCAACCCGCCTGTTGGCACCAATCGACAAACAGATCACGTCCAACTTTATCTTCCTGAGTTAACGCCTGACGGTTACAACCACCTTTTTCTGTACCACCGATCTCACCCATCGCCATTAAACGGGACCATAGGCGCTCACCATTCACCCTAACAGATACAACATCGCTTAATTGAGGAGCTGAATGCTCGGATGCAGTAACAGCAGATTTAGAAAGGGAAGACGCAGCAGATATTGGCTCAGAAACAGTCGAAATAGTCATGAAAACTCCTGGGAAATAGACAACCGCACTCAGCTTTCAAACAAATCAATCCTCAATCAATCAACTTTCAAGCTAATCAATCTTCAAACAAAAATGCTGGTTTGAACTCTCTGGTGGGCATTGTTTTTCTCAGTAGGCCATGCAGCCAACAAACAAAGCTATATCACTTTTGGCATATGCCTTTGGACAAATACCGAAGCCTATTTGACTCATGGTTTGATGGACCTACAACAGCAGCATTAGCAATAAAAACCCGACAACCCAAACGGGGCTGCATATAACAACGCTGCTACAACCCAGCGACCAACTATTGAGGATAGGGCTATGTCTATTACCAGTCTTACCAATGAAGCGATGATCAACACAACAGCCTCAAATGAGTCAAAAGACTTCTGGGCGATGGATAAGGATCACTTTATTCACCCTTACACCGACTTCTCTAACTTTAAAGACGAAGGCAGTCAAGTGATCTCCAAAGCGGAAGGTGCTTACGTATTTGATCGCGAAGGCAAGCGCTATCTAGACGGTATTGCCGGTCTTTGGTGTGTCAACATTGGTCACGGCCGCAAAGAGATGGCAGAGGCGATTGCCAATCAGGTGCTGGAGATGCAGTACTACAATCCGTTTGGCCATAGCACCAATGAACCTGCGGCAGAGCTGGCCGCTAAACTGGCTGAGCTGGCACCGGGTTCACTGAATCATGTCTTTTACGGTTGTGGCGGTTCTGTTGCCAACGACACAGCCGTACGTATGGCTCATTTCTACTTTAACCAACTGGGTAAACCGGCCAAGAAAAAGATTATCTCCCGTATGGATGGTTACCACGGCAGTACCTATCTGGCCAGTGCACTCACCGGTATTACCGGCACCAAATACGGCTTCGACAGCGCCCAGGATGTGGTGGAATATATTTCTGCCGCCAATATGTATCGCCGCCCGGTGGGCACAGAGGAGCTAAGCGAAGCGAAATACTGCGATTTCCTGATCAACGAATTTGAAAACCGCATCCTGCAATTAGGCCCGGATAATGTCGCCGCCTTTATCGCTGAGCCCATTATGGGTGCCGGTGGTGTGCTAGTCGCACCTGAAGGCTATCACGCCCGTATGTATGAGGTGTGCAAACGCTACGATATGCTTTATATTGCCGATGAAGTGGTGACCGCTTTTGGTCGTCTGGGTGCGATGGTGGCTTCCGAAGAGATCTACGGCTGCACGCCGGATATGCTGTGTATGGCCAAGGGCCTGACCTCTGGCTATATCCCATTGGGTGTGACGATGATCTCTGATGAAGTCTATTCTGTGATCAGCCAACCACAGTGTGAAGGAGGTTTATTTACCCATGGTTTTACCTATTCTGGTCACCCGGTGGCGTGCGCTGCTGCACTGAAAAACATCCAAATTATGGAAGAGGAAGGTCTGTGCGATCACGTTAAAAATGTCGGCAGCTACTTCTACCAACAGATGCGTACTTTGCTGGATCTTAAAATTGTGGGCGATGTCCGTGGCAGCCACTTTATGGTCGGTGTTGAGCTGGTGAGCGATAAAAACAGCAAGACGTCATTTGAAGTCAGCGACAATATTAGCATGCGTATCTTTAATCGCTGTCTGGAGAAAGGTGTGATTATCCGCCCGGTAGGCAATGTACTGGTACTGTCACCACCACTGATCCTGACTGCTGAGCAGTGCGATACCATTGTTGAAGCCCTGCAAACCAGCATCAAAGAGGTGATGGAGGAGCTGTAAAGGAAGTCTTGGCTTAGCTGTAATCTGTATGCATCTCCCCTCAGATAGAAGCAGTGCAGCTGAGGCCATACTATTAGCCCTGCCGCAAGGCGGGGCTTCTATTTTTCAATAACGACTGTTTCTATAGCCACTATTTCTTTAATCACTCTCCCCTATCACAGCCTCCAGCAACTATCTTTTTAAATAACCGGCAGCCAATTCTTTACTCATAAAATCAATCCCCTGCACACATTCCCCTTTCCGAAAACCAAACTTGCTGCCGTCAGATGCTCTGCCATACTGAAATTCAAACGAAACAAAACGCGACACTAATTTACACATCATAAAGAACAGTCGATAAAAATCATCAGGGTAGGATCTATGGCTCAACATCAGCCCAGCTCCCCAACGTTGCATAATCGCTCTCAGATGCAAGCCATTATGGATGGCTTTCCGGTACCGTGTGCGCTAAATGATGAGCAGATGAATATCACTTTTCTCAATAAGGCCTTTATTGAGACCGTGGGTTATACCCCAGATGATATTGCTCACCTGGATGACTGGTGGCCGTTAGCCTACCCCGATGAGGAATACCGTCAGTATGTAATAGATGAATGGCAAATTCGTCTGGATCAGGCCAAGCAAGATAACGCCCCGTTTTCCCCTATGGAGTTAAAGATCCGCTGTAAGGATGGCTCTACCCGTATCTTTATGGGGTACACCACTGAGCTCAACGAGCAATACAAGGGCGAGCATCTGGTCACCCTGCACGATATTACCGACACCATTCGGCACGAGCAGGAGATGAGGTTCCATAGCCAGATTTTGCAAAACCTGCATGAAGGTATTCACTTAGTACGAAACGATGATGGCGTGATTGTTTATGCTAATCAGATTATTGAACAGATGTTTGGTTATGCTCCTGGTGAACTGATCAATCAGCATGTCAGCATCTTAAATTCCGATACCAACAAAGACCCGGAACAAACTGCTCAGGAGATTATGAGTGAGCTAAGAGATAAGGGTTACTGGCAGGGAGAAGTGTTAAACCGTAAGCGTAACGGGGAAGAGTTCTGGTGTTTGGCCAATATCACCCGCTTTGAGCATCAGGATTATGGTTTGGTCTGGGTATCCATTCATCAGGACATCACAGAGAAGAAACAGATTGAGCACAGAGTCTGGCATCAAGCTAATTACGATTCATTGACCCAGCTGCCCAACCGTAACCTATTGACGGAACGACTGGACCAGGAAATAAAACTCAGTCGAAGAAATAAGCAAAGCTTTGCCCTGCTATTTCTCGATCTGGACCATTTTAAAAACTTTAACGACACCCTAGGCCATAGTGTAGGGGACCAAATTCTGCTACAAACCGCTCAGCGTATTCAGCAATGCATTCGTGAATCCGATACCGCCGCTCGTTTAGGTGGTGATGAGTTTATTATTCTACTGCCGCAGATCGAAAACCCCGTGTTTATCGAACATATCTGCCAGAAACTGCTCGATAGTATCAGTCACCCAATGATAGTTAACGGTGAAAAGATTTTTATCACCGCCAGCATCGGCGTCAGCCTGTTTCCTACAGATAGTAAAAGTGCAGAAGAACTGTTTCAATTTTCTGATCAGGCGATGTATCAGGCCAAAATGGCTGGACGCAACGGCTGTAAGTTCTTTACTCAACAGATGCAGGCCAAGGCCGAGTGGCACCGACAACTCAGCAACGATATGCGTGAGGCCATTATCAGAAAAGAGTTTGAACTATTTTACCAACCCATCGTTAACCTGAGCGATTTAAGCATTCATAAAGCGGAAGCTCTGATTCGCTGGCATCACCCCAGATTAGGCATGGTCAGTCCAGACCAGTTTATTCCCCTAGCTGAGGAAAACGGTTTAATCAGTGATATTGGTGAATGGGTCTTTCAACAAGCGACACAACAACTAATTCAGTGGCGACAACAACAGCCTGATTTCCAGATCAGTATCAATAAATCCCCGGTGCAGTTCTCAGCAGAAAGTGTCTCACCGGTAAAATGGGTGGATCAACTCACCGAGATGAATCTACCGGGAGAGGCTTTGTGCATTGAGATTACCGAAGGTGTCTTGCTCAGTCAGTCCGCCGTGGTTACCGAACGCTTGCATCAGTACTTAGAGCATAATATTCACCTTTCCATTGATGATTTTGGCACCGGTTACTCGTCACTGACCTATCTGAAAAAGTTCTCGATCAATGTGATTAAGATCGATAAAAGCTTCGTGCATGATATCGAAGAAGATGGCACTTCTCTGGTGCTGTGTGAAGCCATTATCGCTATGGCCCATCGCTTGGGTTTAAAGGTTGTTGCGGAAGGCATAGAAACAGAAGCACAGAGACAGATTTTAACGCATGCGGGTTGTGATTATGGTCAGGGTTATCTATTTGCCCGACCAGCTCCGGCACAGCAGTTAACCACCCTGTTAAAAGGCTAATTAACTGCTGTTTGGATTGTTCTTCAGAAGACTCTTAGTTTAATGGACTCAAGACATTCAAGCTCAGGTTCTCAGCTCACTCCTGAAAGATGCCCCCTAAAAACCTGAAAGAAGCTCCTGAATAATCAGCCTTTAGGCCAACATCAAGAACATCACACTCGAAATAGCCGCAGCCACTAAGGCATATGGCAGCTGAGTCAAAGCGTGTTGCATAGCAGTACAACCACTACCCTGCGCCGATAGCACGGTAGAATCACCATAGAAACACGCGTGACTACCAAAGGCTGCAGCAGACATCAACGCACCCAGTACCAGCGGAATATTGGCATCCATCGCCATTGCCAGCGGCACAACAATCGGCAACGCTACCGCTAACATGCCCCAGAAGGTACCCGTGGCAAAAGCGATCAGCGACATCACCAGAAATACCATTACAGGTAGCAGCGCAGGAGTCATCATCGGCTTCACAGAGTCAATAACAAACATCGTTAACCCCAGAGATTCATTCACCTCTTTCAGCATAAAGCTGGCGACCACAGTACCTAACGGCACCAGCATGGATTTAAAACCATCCATCACGGTATCAAAGGTTTCATTGAAGGAAAGCAGACGTTGGCTGATATATAGAGCTATGGTAATTGCCAGAGCGACAATCACGCCCATCAGGATATCAATGCCAAAATACCATGTAAAAAAGATCAGCGAACCGATAGGAATAAAGAAGTTCATCAGATGAGGTTTAGTGCGTGCGGCACACAGGCTTTCACCACCAGTCAGATCAATCTCTTCCGCGCCTTCAGGCACTACCTCGCCACCTTTGGCTCTCAGTTCTGCTTTTTTCATCGCGCCCAATAGTGGAAATTTCCCCATAGCCACTAAAGGTACAATAATCGCCGCAACCCAGGCGTAGAACATATAGGGAATCGCTTCGATATAAACTGCTAAACCCTGCCCCTGCTCAGCCACACCGTTGTCTTCCAGCAGTCCAGAGAAGAAGATCGCCCAGGTGGAGAATGGCACCAGCACACAGATCGGTGCGGCGGTGGAATCCACGATATAGGCCAGCATCTCGCGGGAGACCTTAAACTTATCCGTCACCTTTTTCATAGATGAACTGATCGCCAGCGCATTAAGGTAATCATCAATAAAGATCACCAGACCTAAGATCCAGGTCACCACCAGACTGCTGCGCTGGGACTTCACGAAACGGGTCATAAATTCGCTGAACGACACGGCACTGCCGGTACGCACCAGCAGGGCAATCAGACTACCAAACAGGCCACAGACTAGAATAATCCAACCGATGACATCATCGGCCATCACCTTGAGGGCGATACCCGAAAACTCACCAATCAGCTCAGTGGGTGAAGTGATTAACAGACCCGCAATTACCCCGGCAATCAGGGACTCGATTGTGCGATGAGTAAACAGCGCCACCGCCAACACAATCAGCGTTGGGATAAGCGCTATAGCTCCATAAGATTCCATAACGGCACCTATATTTCAGATTTATTATTAGAGTTGGTTCGGAATCTAGGTTAGAGGTTGGGCACTTGAGGCGAATATATACCAAAAGACATACCAGCCTGTTTCACACTCTTTGCCACCATTATTTTTCACAGCACTTATCTGGATACATTATCTGCTGCGACATTTTGCTACAGCTAGATATCTCCCGTTATCCGGTCTGAGCAGGCATAATGCTCGGCTAGTAGAAGTGACTAACAGAAGCATTTATACCGCAGCACTTAAACAGTGGTACCCAAACAGAAAGTACCTAAAAAGAAGCCCAATAGATTAGATCACCTATGAATCAACCCTTACCTCTTTCCACACCGGGCCGTAATCTGGTTCGTCTGACCCTGATGCGCGGTATCGCCTGGACCGGTTTCTCTTTGGCAGTAATCGCGGGCACCGAAATACTGAAGATCCATCTGCTGGCCGTGCCTCTGATCGCCATTATTATTGTCATGGCTGGCCTGAATATGCTGACCTGGTGGCGTTTGCATAAACCCTACCCGGTGACCGATTCGGAATATCTGTTTCATCTGCTGGCGGATGTGGTCGGTTTAAGCCTGTTTTTCTATTATTCCGGAGGAGCCAATAACCCTTTTATCTCTTATTTTCTGGTTCCGCTGACCATCAGTGCTGCGACGCTACCGTGGATCTTTACCTGGATTATTGCGGCGGCGGTGCTGAGTGCATACACCTTCCTAATGCAGTTCTATATCGCGGTACCTGAGCTGAGTCACTCCAATCATGTGGGTATCAACCTGCACCTGTTAGGCATGTGGCTAAACTTTTTGCTCTCTACGGGTCTTATCACCACCTTTGTCTTTAAGATGGCTCATACCTTGCGGGACCGGGAAAAAACGCTGGGGGAAGTGCGGGAAAAACATATGCGTGATGAGCAGATTCTGGCGGTAGCGACCCAGGCTGCCGGTACCGCTCATGAACTGGGCACACCGTTGTCAACGCTGGCGATTATGATCAAAGATCTGGAGAAGGATTACGCCGATGATCCTCTGCTACAGGAAGACCTGGCTATTATGCGTGAGCAGGTGGATAGCTGTAAGACCAAACTACAACAGCTAACCCGACAGGCGGATAAGGATCAACAGGTGTCGCAAACTCAGGTAGAGATCTGTGACCTACTGGAACCAGTCATTGATCATTGGAAAGTGCTACGCCCTGAAGTGAAGTATCAACTGACCAGCCCGGACAACGTGATTATTCCTAAAGTCAGATCTGATCAAACCCTGGAACAGGCACTGCTGAATCTGCTTAATAACGCTGCCGATGTCAGCCCGGAACAGGTGGATATCTCGGTGAGCTGGGATCAGTCTCAGGTGACCATCAAGATTAAAGATTATGGTCCCGGTATTGCGCCGGAAGTGGCAGAACGCCTGGGCGAGGCTTTTATCTCCACTAAAGAAGAAGGCATGGGTATCGGACTGTTTCTGACCCACTCCACCATCAATCGCTTTAACGGCACGGTAAAACTCTATAGCCCGAAAGAGGGTGGCACCATCACTCAGGTTACCCTGCCATTGTTAACCGCACTTTCCGAGCCCGATCAGAGTTAAAGCTCTAGATCAAAAAGATATAAAAACGCCTTTCACAACAACAGGGATAGCATAAGTGTCATAAATGACGCTGAATGCAGCGTAAACAAATGATATACTACGCCATTAACTGGCTTCGAATGCCGCTGCAGTATCCCTGTTTTACAACAGACAAACAGCTTTGAGACTAGGCATAGACATGCTTGGGTCGGATAGGCTTTTTCCTGTTTGTACTAGAACTTGCTTGTGCTAGAACCTGTTTGTGTTAGGAACAGTGTGTAAAACGAAAGCTGCAACGGTGGACTATCAAATTTAATTATCTTAATAAAACCCGCTTGTTCGGGCGTGGAGAATAACGATCATGAAATTTGCCAGGGTTACCATTGTTATGGGTTCCCAGTCTGACTGGGAGACAATGAAAGGCGCAACTAAACCACTGGAAGAACTGGGTATTGAGTACGAAACAGGCATTGTGTCTGCTCACCGTACACCGCAGCGTCTGGTGGAGTTCGCCACTAAAGCTCATGAAAATGGAACTAAGGTCATTATCGCAGGCGCAGGTGGCGCAGCTCACCTGCCAGGTATGCTGGCGTCTGAAACATTGGTACCTGTGATTGGTGTACCTGTGGCCAGCCGTCATCTGAAAGGTATGGACAGTCTGCTGTCTATCGTACAGATGCCACGTGGTATCCCTGTTGCGACTATGGCTATTGGCGAAGCGGGTGCATTGAATGCAGGTCTGATGGCAGCCCAGATGCTGGCGATTGAAGACGACGAACTGCGTCAGCGTCTGCAGGAATACCGTCAGAAACAAACCGACAACGTACCATTCGAGATCGTAAAATGAGAATTGCCATTAAAGGTACCGGGCAGTTGGCCCGAATGATGGCTCTGGCAGGCTGGCCTCTGGGTTACAGCTTTGCCTTTTTCGGCAGCAAGCAGGAAAACACCTCCTGCATCGAAGGTCTGGGAGATATCATCTTCCTGGAAGACCATGCCGATATCGACAGCCTGTATGAAGCGCTGGGCAAGCCTGACGTGATTACTGTTGAGAAAGAAGAGGTAGACACTGCACTGCTGCGCAAACTGCAACAGCACTGCCCGATCTACCCAGATCCAGATGCCATTGATATCTGCCGTCACCGCGGTAAAGAAAAAAACTGGATCAATGAGCAAGGCATTCCAACGGCGAACTACCGTGTTACCGCTAATCGCGATGATATTATCGCCGCACTGAACAGCTTTAGCAGCAGCGCGATTCTGAAAACCTGCTCCGGCGGCTACGACGGCTACAACCAGTGGCGTCTGAAGACCGAACAGGATATTCAGGACCTGGACGGCAGCGTATGCGTTCAGGACTGCGTGATGGAAGAGATGGTCAACTTCAGCACAGAAGTATCTGTGATTGCTGCCCGTAACAGCAAAGGTGAAGTCGCCGTTTATCCAGTGACTGAAAACTACCACCGCCGTGGCACCCTGCTGATCTCTGAAGCACCAGCCCCTGATCTGTCAGAAGAGCTGGAAGCAGAAGCACAGCGCATGATCGCCACACTACTGAACGCCTCCAACTATGTGGGCGTACTGGCGATGGAGTGTTTTGTTACTGAAAACGGTCTGGTTGTTAACGAACTGGCCCCACGCGTTCACAACAGTGGTCACTGGACCATGAACGCCGGTATCGCCAGTCAGTTTGAAAACCACCTGCGCGCCATCACCGGTATGCCACTGGGCAATACCAAGCCAGCGAAAGCCGGCGGTATGGTGAACCTGCTGGGTGTTGATGTGACCGCTAAAGATGCACTGGGTGAAGACGCCTACCTGCACCTGTACAACAAGTCCGTTAAGCCTAACCGCAAGATGGGCCACATCAACCTGCAAGCCGACAACAGCGAATCTCTGAAAGCTCAGCTGGATACTCTGGCCAAGCAGGTCTACGGCGACGATATCTAATTTCAAAATATCGTTGAGCTGTACCAAAAAAGCCGATGGCAAACGCTATCGGCTTTTTTGTGCCTGTTACAAACTGGCACCTGAAATAAAGAAGCTAACTCAGGCTCAGGCTCAGGCTCCTAAAACTGAATCCCTAAAATGGGGAAGCGATAACGTTCTTTCTACAACAAAACCTTGATCACGCCCTTGTAGTTATCCAGCCACTTTATTGGGCCATATCTGTTATTGAGTCACGGATTGCAGATCAAAAGGCGCATCTCTCATCACTTCACCCCGGGCAAAAAACAGCGTCACTTGTCCCAGCTTGATACCCCACTTACTCACCACTGCGCGATTCACCATTACACCTCCAGGCTGCAGGAACATCCAATCATCAAAGCTCACCTGCCACTCACCATCACCCACTTTTAACATCATTTGATAACGCCAGTTCAAAGCATTACCAGAGGCTATACCTTCGGCCTCCCCCACTACATCGGCTGCCGTACCGCTATAACGTTCGTTGGAATGCTTAGTGATCGTCCAAACCCTACGGGAACGCTCACCATCATCAAACAGAAACGCCTCATCCAGCACCAACTGTTTGCCATCCCAACGACCATCAATATCCACCTGAAACTGACGTTTAACCTGACCAAAGCGATCTTCGAAAATGCCCCAAGCATAAACTTTACCATCGAAATACTCTTCCAAAACCAGCTTAGGTTCAGCGTCAGCAAACTGCTCAGGCTTCATGCCCGAACAGGCACTAAGCAACACGGCAAAAGACACAACAATCCCATAACGAAGCCAATAACCAAAAGAGCGCATCAGTAATTCCCTCAAACAAAGCGTAAGCATTTATCACTTTTCACTTTACGCTCTGATCGAGGGAACAGATCAATCAGGAAGGATGCCTTAAACAGTCTCCGTACTCTTAACCCCTTCACTCGTCGATGTTTGATCAGAAACTACAAACGGCTGACCATCGGATTGTACAAACACTCGATAGACTCCCAAGGTCATCACAGGTAGCACAAATACCGCGACAAAGATCCAGGTCAGAGTGCCATAACCGCCACCAATCAAACCGACCAAGCCGATAGAGGATGCAAGATAGACCGATAGAATCAGCACCGCAGCAGCAATGCCCAGACGCAACTTAGCGCTCATCTGCTGTTGCTTCTCTTCGTATACCTCAGCGATACGTTCGTTCATAGCATGAACAAAGGCAGTACCTGTCTCAACAAAAGTACCAAACAGCACCACATAGAAGATCGCCTGTAACCAAGGTTGATCCAACTGTTGCATCATAAAGTCAGAAGGCACGGCTGCACCGGCCACTTGATCGGAACCTGCCACCATAGCCAGGTAAAACACCAGCGCCGGAATCATCGCCAAGGGCCCCGCTAGCGAACCTGCCAACAGTGCATCTTTTCTGCCCTTCATATGACGTACACAGAATAGAATCAGCGGCAGAGCAGCAATGTTATAACCGACGTATTTCACCGCATTAACCAACCAATCGCTCTCAACCGTCCCCTCGCTAAGCTGCTCGCTCAGGGAACCTCCAAACTGATCCAGATAGACCCAAACAAACACGCCATAGACGACATATAACAGGAAGGACCAACCCGCCAGCACCTTCTCAATCAGCTTGGTGCCCCAGGCTACCAACACACAGATCGCGACCATCAGAGCCACTGTACCCACACTGGCAGGAATCTGCAGATGCTCCGCCACCACATTACCCGCAGCAGAACCGATCACCGCCAGCACCAGAATCCCCAATGCCATATAAGCCAGTTCATAGACAAACCAGCCACGTCCCAGCAAACCCTGGAAAAAGCGACGGTAAGAGTAGCTCTGGCTCATGCGGGCTAGCTCAAAGCTCACCATACTGATCGCACTGAACATCACTGTCGCAGCCACTATGCCAAACAAGCCACCTAAAGGACCGGAGCTAAGAAAAAACTCCACCAGTTCACGACCCGTAGCATAACCTCCACCGATTAGCACCGATTGCAAAATAAAACCGGGCAGCACAACCCGTTGAAAGAATGTTGCCGTCATAACAGACCTCTTATTGTTATCCTGTTATCTGTTTATCATCACTATTGAGTTTTTTCCTGATCAAGAGCCTTTGTTCTGATCCGCTGTCTTGGTCCTGACAGGCAGCCATGTGATGACTTACAGGGAATTCAAAGTGAACTCGAATGTAAAAGCTCGAAAAAAGCACCGAGGGTTTAAGCCTTAAGTGATTGATAAGATTGAAATAGCTGCCGCCACACGGGCCCTGGTTTACCGTCGCCGACGGGCTTACCTTCCAGCTGTACCACAGGTTTAAGCTCTTCATAGGAATTGCTGACCCAGACCTCAGCCGCACGGGGCAAATCGTAGATTTCAGGCGCTTGTTCACGCACCTCAAAGCCCAGTGCTTTGGCTTGCTCAATGACTAAGCCTCGGGTGACGCCATTGAGAATGTTATCGACAGGCGGCGTGACAATAACGCCATCAATCACTGCAAATAGATTACTGCTTGGGGCTTCCACCACCTTATCGCCACGCACCAACAGGGCCTCATCCTGCGCAACGCCCTTTTGCCATAACTGATGGTAGGCCAGCACGTTACCCATCAGACTGATCGATTTCACCGAGCATCGCTGCCAGCGCAAATCCTGCTGCAACCAGGCACTACAGCCTTTGTAGTCCTGACTAATGGGCGGGGTAAATGAGGAGGAGAACATCAAGACAGTAGGTTCAGCGTGTATCGGGAAACGATGCTTGCGACTGGCTTCAACACCTCGCGTAACCTGAACATAAAGCATCTGCGCCGCTTCATTGGCATCCAGCAGCGGCTGAGCGGTATGGGCCAGATCCTCCAGCGTCATCGCCAACTCGATACCCGAGGTCTGAAGCCCCTGCAGCAATCGTTGCCAGTGTTGCTCACCACCTAAGGCCTTGCCCTGATATACAGGCACCACTTCATAGATGCCATCACCAAACAAGAATCCGCGATCTAGCGGTGAGATTTTCACCTGATTCAACGGCATATACTGACCGTTAAAAAAGGCCGGTGAATTATTATTATCGTGTGTCATTTATCTGCTTCCAGTATTGCATTGGAAGGCTCAGGCTATTGAAAGCCCCATCAAGCAACAAACGAGTTCTGGTTATGTAAGCATGACTAACAGTTATGCTAAACAGCAGACAGAAACTAGCAAAATGCAGGAAAAATGATAAAAATAAGCTCAATGCTCAGTGAAGTATCGTACTCAATAATCACGGCTTTTTTAGCCCTTATACCCATAATTTCAGACCGTAATGACTATCTCTGATTCAGCTAGCAATAAGCCACAAGGCCCAGGAGCACGCTACTCTCGCTTACCGGCACAACAATCGATACGGGTGTTTGAAGCCGCTGCCCGCCATATGAGTTTTACCCTGGCTGGTGAAGAGTTATCGATGACTCAAAGCGGGGTCAGCAAACAGATTAAAGGGCTAGAGGATTTTCTCGACGTCAGTCTATTCATTCGTGATGGTCATCAACTCTATCTCACCGAAGCAGGACAACGCTTTCAGATGCGCTGTACTCAGGCGCTGGATAATCTACAGCTGGCAGTCAATGAAGTGCGCGGTATTCGTCAGCGTATGCGCCTACAGGTACCACCGACCTTTGCTGCCCGCTGGCTGATTCCACGAATGGAGCTACTTCGACAAAGCCTTCCAGATCTGGAACTGCATATCGAAACCACCTGGCTTAGGACCATAGGTGATCGAATTCAGGCAGAAAGCAACGAGCTGATTATTCACGCCTGCCAGGACTACCCCCATAATGACCTGCAACAGGAACTCCTACGCCAGGAAACCCTTGCTATCTTGGTGTCACCTGAGTATCTGGCCAAACACGGCTCAATTAACGGTCCAGAAGATCTGCATGATAAGGAACTGATTCATACTCGCCTGGATGGACATATTCACTGGCAAGCCTGGTGTCGAGTTATGAGGGTTAATGATTTGGATATCAATCAGGGTTACGAGTTCGAGACATTAGATATGGCACTCTCAGCGGCAGAAAACGGTATTGGCGTCGTCGTAGCAGATCTGCTTTACGCCATTGATGCCCTGAAACAGGGCAAACTCGTCATCCCTTTTACCATGCCGCTGATTAAAGGGCTCAGCTATATGCTGCTTAGCCAGCAGGAACCATCCATGTCACCTCATATCTCTTCCCGCTACCCCAATGCCCAAAGCCAATATCGCCAATGGTTGAAAAACGAGATCACCAACCATCAAAAACAACTGGATCAGTTTCTTATCAACGAAGGTTTTGACACCGAAAATCTGATCAATGGCTTTTAACCTCCTCTTCTTCCCTAAACAACTCGATTAAAAGCAAGAGGAATGACAGAGGCTTATAAAACAAAAGGCTGCGACATTTTGCTGCAGATCATTGACTCCCGTTTTGCTCACGAACAAGGCATAATAGTCAACGGGTTACGCTACAGGCCTAACCCTTCGCTTTAGATTAATTGCTATACAGGTTTCGCCATGTCTCAGACACGTTTCTTAATTGTTGATGATGATCCCGTTTTCAGCCGCGTACTGTCACGCTCACTGACACGCCGGGGTTACGAGACACTGGTAGCCGAATCTGCAGAAGAAGCTCTGCCACTACTGGAAGAGTTCCAGCCGGAACTGGCAACCTTAGATCTGAAGATGGAAGGGGAAACCGGCCTGCTGCTGCTGCCGAAACTGCTGGAAATCGTACCAGATTGTAAAGTGGTCATCCTCACCGGCTATTCCAGCATCGCCACCGCCGTAGAAGCGATCAAACTGGGTGCAGTTAACTATCTATGTAAACCTGCCGATACCGATGAGGTACTGGCCGCGTTATCCCAAGAAGAAGCCAATCCAGAACAGCCTATCGCCGAAAAACCCATGAGCGTAAACCGCCTCACCTGGGAACATATTCAAAAGATTCTCAACGAAAACGACGGCAATATCTCCGCCACCGCCCGCCAGTTAGGCATGCACCGCCGCACACTGCAGCGTAAATTGCAAAAACGCCCAGTGAGGGAGTAAAAGGGCTATCAGTTGACAGCTCATAGCACAACCACTGCTATTAATAGGTAAAAAGTGGGCTAGCAGCTCCCACCCTTTATCTAAATACCATTTACACCTGTATTGCAATGGCTGCTCTAGAGCTAATCTTAGCCTCGACCTTTGCCTTAACATCTGAATAAATATTAACATCCTGTTTTGGCACTGAAAGGCTGATGATTAAGCTATAGCGAGCTTTTGAATCCCATCTCTGGTGTGATTTCCGAGTCTTCCACCATCCTCCCACAGGATACACAGCTAACTGGCTCAGATCAGCTAAATCAGCAGCACTACCTTTCCAAATATCTTTGTGAATAGACCCTCGATGTCTATTCTCAACTCCAAGAGTCCAGTTTTTGTCACTAGTCGAATCAGACTTAAACCCCTGATCTGACCGATTTTGCTTATTAATCCTCTGTTGAAAATCAGCCATCGATTCAAAAGGCCTGATCGTATCAAACCGCAACTGATGACTAGCATAACTGTATTTATTAAGGATATTACGGCTTGAAGGATTTGGCTCAATGAAATATGACAGGGTCACTGTCAGCTCTACATCAGCATCACCTAAAAACTGCAAGATCTCCTTGGGCCAAGGTAAATCATGCCAATGCATATCCTTTGTTTTTGGATCACCTGTATTTTTTTGAAATGGCTGCAGTTGGTCCTCAATGATTAGTGAAAAGGAGTTATTTGCACTTCTCAGTGCTTTTTCCAGATTAGGGACCCCAAAGCCCACAGCTCGAACCAGCCGAGCCATTTCCCCCATCGAGCCTTTTTGATAATCAACCAACGTCAGCATTTCGTCAGTCCACTCTGCTGAGTGAATCATTAATGCTCTGATTGTTTCAGGCCATAAATCAGGATACTCAGATTTAATCTGAGCAGCGAAACGAGCTGCCTGAGCTGTTGCGGCACTAGTGGCACATGTTGTCTCATAATGTCTGACAGAAAAGTCATGATGTGTTGTTAATAACTGAAGACCACGAAGATCATCTCGGTAATCCATCTGACTATGGCCAATATTTCCCCCCTCAAAAACCACATCAGGTTTTAAAGGTGCATTTCTCCAATCCCAACTATGAGAAGTTGTTGAATAAGGGGATAGCCCTCCAGGTTTTGCTAGAGGATAATGGTCATTACTCTCCCGAATAACAGCTTTATTGGTAAAGGCCCCTACTGTAACCACATTCCACGCTTGAGCCGGGTCATTAATACCACTCTGAATATTAAAATGAGGGTAAGGGTATTGCCTATGATTAAAGCAATCGAAAGAGGCGTTACCAGCACTTACTGTAAATAATCTCGGAGCATCACCTTCCCCTAAATAATCTACTGCTAGCGTATCTAACGTACTAGACCAAGAAGACGCCCTTCCCTTGTCAGTATCAATATTTGCAGATAAAGACATTGAATAAACCCGATCCCGTTCTGGGTTTGCCCACTCTGCTACAGCAACAGCATTACTAGTAATATATCCCGAAGATTTTTCTTTATTATCACCGCTCTTATCTATGACTTTTACAGACTCTAATCTATGACCAACAAAGATCACATCATTCGAAGCCAAAGCGTCTGTTAAATCCCCCCACATGGCTAACCCGGCCATATTGGTGCCGTGTCCTTCGTTATCAACAGGATGCTGATAGTCCATCACTGAAAGCTGATCATTAATATTAGCAAATGGTGATAACAGTGGGTGCTCAACATTTACTCCAGTATCTAGAATACAGATATAGGGGCCATTTGAGCTGACTGGTTGTTGCAAGCGGCTTAGTAAGTTTTCAGACCATTCGGCCTGCTCCCAGCCACTTTGACCACTAAAGAAATCAGCAGTTTCTTTAGGCAAACGTACTTCGGCTATGCGGCTTAACAGAAGCATATCACTAGCCAGTTGATTCTGAGTTGCCTTTACCTGAAAAACGGCATGTTCTGGAAAATCGATTCTATAGTTAGAAACAAAAATTCCATGCTGTTTCGATAGAGCCTGAAAGTCAGAAAAGCTTTGTTTATGGGATTTTTTAGGAGTAGATAACCAAACTTCCCACCAAACAGGCTCATCTTTGTTTCTTGGGAGTAGCTCTTGTGCATCTGACCAGATTGATTCAAAGACCGCAACACGAATCGATTGTATAGCATCAATCAGTTTTCGATGATCACGAGGTTTTTCATTTACGTCTTTTTTTCTTTCAAGATATTCTGTTATCTTTTTTTCAAATACAACCAACTCGCCATCAGGCACAAATACAGTTGCCACCGTTCGCGTCTGCCCATCCTGAGCAATCGTCTTTACACTAAGTAGCTCAGTCCCCTTACTCTCTCTGGCCAATTGTTCTACAGCCAGTTTAATATCAGGGAAACTTTCAAATTCTAGCTGAATACCTAATCCCATTTCTAGAGGAGTGTCAGGTACATTGCTTCTGAGTTGATCTAGCCCTTTGGATATTGTCGCCAGGTCTCCCCTTAGTTTACCGCTTTGCTGTCCACGATCTCGCTCAGGTATAACATCCGTTTCTTTTGTATTCCTGCCAGTGGAAGGAATAGTAAAACTTTGTTTTGATCCGTTGGAATGTAAAAATAAGTGGGGCTTGTCAAAAGCATTACGGGCCATTCATCGTCCTTACTATGTGAATGGCTGATTGATACTCTTCCTGTCCTCAATAGATTGCTGAAGCATAGTAAGGGTAATAGATCCATGCTCATTGATCAGCATATCTTTAATCGCATCATTTGCAGCCAAGGTAATTTCTGCATTACTTAAACCCTCTGCCAGAGTGACCAACTTTTTCCATGAAAAGTTTTTAGCCACATAAGGGTAAAGGCGGGATTTAAACAGAGAAATGATCTCGTCTCCAGATGGCAGTTCATATCGGATAACATCGTCAAAACGTCGGAATAAAGCGTGATCTAGTGCTTCAATATGATTTGTTGCACAAACAATTACGCTATTCGAATCATCCTGTTCAATCATCTGCAGAAAACTGTTCAGAATTCGACGGGCTTCTCCAACATCATTAGCAGAACCTCTGTGAGACCCTAGAGCGTCAAACTCGTCGAAAAAATAAACCCCTCTCACGTCCTGAATAGCATCAAAAATCTGACGTAATTTCGCAGAGGATTCCCCAAGATATTTTGTAATTACCGCATCAAGACGCACTTCAAAAAGTGGGTAATTCAGTTCCCCAGCTAGCACTGAGGCTGTATAAGTTTTCCCTGTTCCAGGCTTACCCGCCAACAGCAATTTTTTTCTGGGTGATAAGCCATGATTTTTGAGTGTAGTAAGATGCCTTTGTTCTTTGACGATACGTTCCAGACGATGCCTGACATCGGGTGAAACAACGAGATCGCTAAGGCGAAGCTTAGGATGATGTGTAATCAGCAGGCCAGTTGAGTCTTTAACACTTTTGGCAATCGAAATAGGCTGGTTCTCAGACTCTACCTGTTGTTTTCGAGCTTTATCCACTAACTGCTTCAACTCTTGTGCTAACTTACCATGGCCACTTCTAGCCTCATGAGCAGCGACTTGAAGTGCAACAGAAATAAATCTATCGTCGTCTTTGTCGATATGCGACTGCATGAGTGCTTTGATCTGTGTGGAACTGGCCATAAAAAGTAACTCTGTAGAATATGAAACAACACCCTAAGTATATCCTATGTGGCAAGGTCAGCCACTATGAAGTGGATGAAAAGATATTCAAAAAGAGACGGTTACCTTCTCTGGACAGGTAAGAAAATACCTCTCAGATACCACCAATAAATAGCTCGATCTGGGCTCTTGAATAACTTCACATCCTGCTTATATCCTGGAGATTACACGGTGTCATATCACAACAGCAACGACTTCCTTAAATAGGTTCAGCACTTTGATTTCCGAGAGACCAACTCGGATTTCTTGAGTAATAAGGGTTATAAACTAGTCTCTGACACCAGTTGTCGGGAGGACATCTTGCAAAAAATTTTAGTCTAGTAGCTTAAAGTCTATCCTTAACTCATGAGACCAATATCCAGCCCACACAAAATAACGACTGATACATACAGATACTCTGCGTGATACCGACCACATCTTGATGTGCTATTACTAGCCTATGACTTCAACAAGGTTGTTTTTCTATGCCTCTCTGCCTTGATCTAGGTTCATCATGAAAACTCAAGCCCTCTGCATGCTCGATTCAGTTCAAATAAGCTCTTACCAAATCATCAATTTGCATCTAAGCTCCTCTTTTCACCGTACTTAATTAAAGCCTTTAAGATTGCTTAGGCCTTTCGCAACGGCTCTAAGCCCCTAAGCTATCTTCAAATATGCCGAATATTTATACGCGCGCTTGCCAAGCGTGATCTTTGCAGTGCAATCGCCACAGGAAGGATATTATGAAATCAGAACGTATTGAGTTTATCGGACATGATGGATCAAAGCTGGCTGCCAGACTGGATCTGCCTGTCGGTAAGCCCGCAGCTTATGCATTATTCGCCCATTGCTTTACCTGTTCCAAAGATATTCCTGCCGCTCGACGCATCGCCCAACGCCTAGCCTCCCTCGGTATTGCAGTATTGCGTTTTGATTTTACGGGTTTAGGTCATTCCGATGGAGAGTTTGCCAACACGGGCTTTAGCTCCAATGTTCAGGATCTGTTGTTAGCGGTAGATTACCTAAGGCAAGAACATCAAGCACCGCAATTATTGATCGGCCACTCATTAGGTGGAGCAGCGATCCTGGCAGTAGCAGGACAGGTTGAAGAAGCCAAAGCCGTTGTCACCTTAGGCTCTCCTGCTGATCCTGCTCATGTCTTACATAACTTCTCCCATCAGGTCAGTGAGATCTGTCATGAAGGAGAAGCAGAGGTACAGCTGGGAGGGCGAAATTTCACCATTAAGCGCCAATTTATTGATGATATTGCCGGACAATCCTTGCAGGAATCTGTGGGTGAGTTAAGAAAAGCGCTGCTGGTTATGCATGCGCCTTTGGATGAAACCGTCTCATTGGATAATGCGGCTCAACTGTTCCAGATGGCCAAACACCCGAAGAGCTTTATTACCCTGGATTCTGCAGATCACTTGCTCAGCCATGCTGAAGATGCGGAATATGCGGCAGAAATGATCTCAACCTGGGTGCAGCGTTATATTGATGTCAGTGTACTGCCAAAACTGATGAATACACCGGAAGGTGTGGTTAGAGTCAGCGAAGCAGATCCGAATAGCTTTACTCAGGATATCAGCGCCGATGGCCATCATATGGTAGCCGATGAGCCTGCTAATTATGGTGGTAACTATCTCGGAGCAACACCTTATCAGTTGGTAGCTGCAGGCCTTGGAGCTTGCACCTCTATGACTATTCGTATGTATGCTCGTCGTAAGAAAATAGCCTTAGAGCATGTACAGGTGGATGTCACTCACGACAAAATTCATGCTGAAGATTGCGACAGCTGTTCACCCTCAGACGGCAATGGCAAGGGCAGTAAGATCGATTGTTTTGAACGCCAGATTACTCTGGTAGGGGAGCTAAGTGATGAAGAGCGCCAGCGACTGTTAGAAATTGCAGATCGCTGTCCCGTACATCGCACCCTGGAAGGTGAAATTGCCATTAAAACATCACTTAAAGGCTGAGAATTAAAGCCTGAGTCTTGAAAAAGTCTTGGAGAACATTCACTCGGTATCAACAAAGAGTATCAGTACGGTAAGGCCTATATTCCAGTATCGATGTATAGGCCTGGCTGTACTAAAACACTTAACGATCAGTACTTTGCTTGAGATAACCGCCTACAAATCTCTCACATCCCCATTGATAAATTTGGTGACAAACACCGCTCGACCATACTGCTCATAAGAGCGCTTCATTTCGGCTTTTAGCGCATCCATCACCACATCGTAATCACCAAAGATCTGAGTACTGGTCGCAGAAGTGATCACTTCCAACTCAGGATACTGGTTAAAGGCGGCGATTACGGCTTTGATAGGTGGCTTAAAATCTTCTGCTAGAGGATACATGCTGATTTCTACGCTGAGTTTCATGGGGATACCTTTATCTCGATTACATGAGGGCTAGTGTACTGAAGATCACTTTATACCCCCAAACACTTCCCCATCGGCTAAAACGGGTTTGTCCTGTGTTTTATAGTAAGCGGGGGCTCAATATCAAATAGTAAAATTCGGGAAGTGGCTCTAATGTACAACTGTCTATCTAGAGCAGGGAAGCCTGCTCTAGATAAAATAGCAGCTTAAGCTAACTCTGATTCTTTCAGAGCTACACGCCCAAGATAACGCCTCAGATGCTCTTTAAGACGTAGTACATCGCTATCAATATCAGGTGTTTTCATCACATCAAAACAGGAGAATGTAGGTAAAACCTCTGTGCCACAAAACTTATAGCAGGTGGCGATATGCAGAAAGGCATCTTCCTCTGTTTTTCCGGCATATAGATACTGGTCCGACGCAGAAAAGGCCGCTTTGGGTGCATTCCATGTTAGCGACATCATAAAGCGTTTGCCCTGCATCTTTCCGCCGGTACCGTACTGACGGTTAGGGTCTGTGCGACTACGTCCATCATCAACAATCAAGCTTTGTTGCGCCAATCCCTCGTTGAAGACTTCATCCAGGTATTTCTTGTGTATCCAGGGTGCGCCAAACCAGTTAACAGGGGTTTGTAGAATGATAATGTCTGCCCAAAGGTGTTTCTCAACCTCCTTCTTTACGTCATAACCTTGGTCGATATAACTATGTTTTACCGCATAACCTTTGGCCTGCATCTCTTCATCGATCACGCCTGCCAGATAGGCGTTCAGGCTACCGGTAGACCAACCTTCATAATAGTGATGGGCATTGATAATAAGCACATTACTCATATTTTCTCCTTGGATTGCAACGACACAGAGCGAAGCAAACTGGGTATTAGGGTTCGCTTACTATCTTGGAGTCAACAGCCCAAAAAACGGTTGTCTAATCTGATGTGATCTTTGCCTAAAATGATGAGGTTAAAGCGCTGGAGATAGTCTGAAGCAGATTAAGTGTTAGGCTTAAGCAAACACCTTAGCTGGAATATTTCATATTAGGAGCGAGCTATGCATATACCCAGAGCCAATAGCCGATCAATGGATGAACTCATTAGTAATATTGCGATTGAGGATGGCGAATGGAATACGGAAATTCCAGGGCTAAAGCTCTATAGAAATAATACGGTCACTGAACCAAGCCCCTGTATGTATCTCTTTGGTTTGGGAGTTATCGTCCAGGGCAATAAACGCATCATGCTGGGAGATAATGTTCATAAAATGGTATCAGGCCAATGGATGATGACCTCAGCTGATCTTCCCGTCATGAGTTGTGTGACTAAGGCCAGCCCAGAGGAACCATATCTCGGTTTGTGGCTGGATCTGGATATTCGCATCATTGCTCAGCAGGCCATTGAGATGGAGTCACCTCGCTATGACAAAGCTGAAAAACAGCAAGGGATCTCTGTATTTGATATGAATGCCGGTATTTATGATGCCCTGATACGAGTACTTAACCTACTACATGAGCCTGAAACGCTACGATCCCAACTTATGCCCTTAATACAGAAAGAAATTATTATCCGCTTACTGAGTGGTCCCTATGGTATGACCTTGCGCCAATTGGTTTCTCAGGAATCACCGGTGCAAAAAATTACCCGAGTAATGTCATGGCTTAAGGGTAACTTCACCGGTGAAGTAGTGATTAACGATCTGGCTCAAATGGCCCATATGAGCCCCTCAACCTTCCGTCTGCATTTTCGTTCAGTGACGGGCATGAGTCCCCTGCAATATATTAAGCAGATTCGTTTATTAGAAGCTCGACAATTGATGCTAAACAATCACCTGGATGCAGGTAGTACGGCTTTGAAAGTGGGCTACGAAAGTGCTTCTCAGTTTAGCCGAGAGTATACCCGCTTGTTTGGTGAGCCACCTCAAAGGGATATACGACGCTTGCGAGAGGCCGTTTAGAAAACCATCAGCAGAAAGGGCTGAAAAACCTAACATGCTACACTAAGAGCAAGTAACCATTATGCGTTAAACCCAAACCGCAGGAAGGAGGCCAACAGGAGGAAAGGAAAATAGAGGCCTGAAGATAGATGAAATAACAGAAGGTAGGAGGAATACAATATGCTGACAAATATCCATTATCTCTCCCGACCCGTTACCATCAGTACCTTAAGTCATCTGCCTGCCATTACACCTATCTCCCCCATCTCAAGAATCTCTGCCGTTGAACCTGCGGATGAGGAGCTCACAAGCCAGTTGCAGCAAAACCCAGTTATTAACCAGATTCTGATCTACCAAGGGTTAAAAGCGGACCACAATTTAAAAGAGAGTGCAGCAATCAAGCACTCTGAATCTGTACAGGCCGTATCCTCTACATCCGAAGTTCAAGTGAACTCACAATCACCGTCTATAACCAGGCCAAGTATAGAACCGGTATCCCCTGAGCCTGCCCCTCTTCCCCTATACAGTAAAGACGGCCAGACACACAATGCTGCTACCAATTCCCCACAAAGATTGTCTATCGAGGTTTAGTCGACAAAGACTCACCTGATATCTCCCGTCATGATGACTTGTCTAAGTCATAACCTTTTTCTAATTGGGCTAACTTTTGACGAAAGAAATCAACTGCACAACGTACCTTAGGAATCTGGTAACGGGTTTGTTGATACAGCAGATAGATGCCGACAGATTCTTCAAAACTGATACGAGGAGGATCTTTCATTTCAACCTGCACCAGCGAACCGGCTTCAAGGTAGGGATGCATGGCCCACATTGGTAACATACACAATCCCTTGCCCGCTACAATGCTATTGATCAGCAGAGAGGTAGAGTTGGTAATCAAAGCAGTTTCTAACTGGCAACGACGGTGTCCCTGATCATCGGCAACCCACCAGGGCATACGACCTGTCGGAGCCCGATAGTAAATAGCTTTATGTTGTTCCAAATCCGCTAAGTTTTTTGGTTGTCCATATTGCTGTAGATAGTCAGGACTCGCGCAGAGATAAAACTGGTTTTCCATCACCTTATACGCAATTAAGCGCTTGTCGGGCAAAGGCCCGCCGCGAAAGCAAAGATCAATGCCTTTCAAAGTGAGATCTTGCACCTGATCTGAAAACTCGGCATCAATTAATATCTGCGGATACTGTTGTTGGAACTCTTCAATTAATGGTGTCAGCACCAACTCGCCAAAAGAGGTCATAGCACTAATAGTCAAAGTACCCGAGGGCTCACTCTGATAGCTATTCACCAAGGCCTGAGCATTGGTCAAACGTTCACTGATATCCTGACACTCGCTCAGATAAAGTTGCCCCACTTCAGTTAAACGAATCTGACGAGTTGAACGAAATAAGAGCTCGGCCTTAAGCTTTGTTTCCAGCGCAGTGACCTGACGGGAGACACTGGAAACAGGTAATCTTAAACGCTCTGCTGCTTTACTGAAGCTGCCGGTTTCTGCAACGGCAATAAAACATTCGATGGCTTTAAATTGGTCCAATGTTGTCTTCCCCGATAATGCTGGAACATTTACAAAACTAATAACCATTTTTGCAATTTTAGCAAAACTGATTCGCAAATTACCCTCTCAATCAGCAAAGCATTCTGAACTAATATCTCTGGCAACTTAAGAGATAATTTTCCGGGAGAATCCTGAATGAGCTATAACGCCATTGTTCTGCAGCAATACCCTGAAGCCCTGATTAATGATGAAACTTTTGCGACTCAAAGTTTTGATGAGCAGCCTCTGCAACAGGGCGAGTTTAGGGTTCAAATCAGCCATTTGTCTCTGGACCCGGCAATGCGTGGCTGGGTTAGCCCAGATCCAAGTAGCTATATCCCACCAGTACAACTGGGTGAAGTCATGCGTTCGCTGGGTTTTGGCGTCGTGACAGAATCTTTGAATGAAAACTACCCGGTAGGCACTCAGGTGACGGGGATGACTGGCTGGACTGAGCAGTTAATTGCAAAAGAAGGTGAGCTGTCCATCGTACCTCAAAGTGTTGATGCCGAGATGGCACTGTCTGTACTGGGCATGCCTGGACTGACGGCCTATCTGGGCTATCACGATGTATTACAGGCGCAACAACGTCAGGCCCAAGCGCAACAGGTCGACAGCAAACCGCAAACTATCGTAGTGACCGGTGCCGCAGGAGCCGTAGGTTCAGTCGTTGTACAGATAGCTGTGGCTGATGGTCTGCGTGTCGTGGCTCTGGCTGGAAGTGAAGATAAAGTACGATGGCTGAAAGATGAGCTGGGTGTTGATGCAGCAATCAACTATAAAACAGACAACGTAGCTGAAGCCCTGACTGAAGCAACTCCCGATGGTATTGATCTGTTTTTTGAAAATACCGGCGGCGAAGCTCAACACACTGTTATTGAACGCATTAATCCTCATGGCAAGGTAGCGGTCTGTGGTTTGATTGCAGATTACCACAGCGCTACTCCGGCACCAGCACCCAGCTGGATCAATCTAATTAAGCGCCGGGCAACGATTGAAGGCTTTGTGATTACGGATCACTTCCATCGCACCCAGGAACTGGCTGCGGGTATTATGCCTTATCTGCAGCAGGGTAAAATTCAGAATCGCACTCATGTGCTGGAAGGGCTGGAAGCTGCCAAATCCGGTGTCAATATGCTCTACAGTGGCGACAACACAGGTAAGCTGATTGTTAAGCTTTAATTTGCCAATTTAAATTCAGTATTTAAAACATCAGTCAGGCTTATCTCTATGCATTAAAAATCTCTCTTAATTAAAGGGATTCTTTTGCACAGTAATTAATTAAAGAGAAGGCACTCTGTACACAACACGAGCGGATACAGGTAACATAGCCAAGCTCTTGTTAATATGGATATTACTGATGAAAAAGCATATTTTATTTACAGCTTTATTAATGAGCTCACTGCTCTTTCCAAGCCTTGCTAAAGCTGCAACAACGGATAACCCGTCTCTTTTTCTAGATGTAAGGTCCCGGATGATCAAATAGCAAAAAAGAGTTATCCTCTGTTTGCTGCCA
>CAYFGP010000077.1:0-32927 GCA_964342385.1 uncultured Oleiphilus sp.
TACCTGGCTACGAACCAGGCGGTCGGAGGTTCGAATCCTCCCGAGCGGGCCATTTAAGTTTTAGGATTTAAATGGAGATGTGGTTTGGATGTTTATGACTGAGATTAGTTATGAGCTGTGTTAAACAGCTTAAAAACATCGCACACTTTATACGAAGTATTTCGTAAGATTTCAAAGTTTTGCCCGCTCGTAGCTCAGCTGGATAGAGTACCTGGCTACGAACCAGGCGGTCGGAGGTTCGAATCCTCCCGAGCGGGCCATTCTTAAAAAAACCAGAGGGTTGTCTCTGGTTTTTTTTCTGTTTGTTGTGGAGAGGTGGCCGAGAGGCTGAAGGCGCTCCCCTGCTAAGGGAGTATAGAGTTTGTAGCTCTATCGAGGGTTCGAATCCCTCCTTCTCCGCCACATCGCAGCCCGCTCGTAGCTCAGCTGGATAGAGTACCTGGCTACGAACCAGGCGGTCGGAGGTTCGAATCCTCCCGAGCGGGCCATTTTAGTGATGTGTAGGAATATGTTCTGGTGTTTCAGAACAAGGGCTTTGTAGTCCTGACAAGTTTTGCCCGCTCGTAGCTCAGCTGGATAGAGTACCTGGCTACGAACCAGGCGGTCGGAGGTTCGAATCCTCCCGAGCGGGCCATTAATTCTCTTCTTGGATTATCGACTTATCTAAGAATAAGAGAACAAAAAAACCGAAGCAGCGGCTTCGGTTTTTTTATTTCTACTTCCCTACCCGTTATTACTTTGTTTTTATCTGCCTCATTTTATTCTGCAGATTTTCCTTTATATTTCTCGTAGGTAGGCTTACCTGTTTTATCCACAGCCCTATTGAGTGGTTTTTATTGTATTGGGTTGTTGATAACTTTTTGTAGGTATTGCACCTGACTCGAGTCGAGTAGGTCGAAAAGCATAGTACCTACGACCTACAATGATTTTCCTGGCTTAGACTTATCTGGATTGGGTTTATCTAGATAGATTGTAGCTATTTAACCTTTGATTAAAGTCGCCCGGTAATCTGTCAGCAAATAACCTTTCCTGCTGAGCTAAAGCAGCGATCAGTTGCAGCATAGGCTCGGCTTTGATGCAGATTTTGGCTTGCTCAAACAGCGCCTCCATACGTGGATCTTGCTTTTTCATCATCGTCAGCCACTGTTTGACTCTCGATATCAGGTATTTCTCAGGGCAGTCGCTCTGTATTTGCCATAAGTAGTGCAGGATGATGGCTGCGAGGTCGGCAGGGGTGGGGGGCTCATGAATGTCGTGTCGAATCCGATAGGCCAGGTAAGGATCTGCTATTAGTCCGCGACCAATCATGACGTCTTTGCAGTTACTGACTTCGCGACAGTTGTGATAATCCTCAATACTCCACACATCGCCATTTGCAATCAGAGGGATGTGGGCTTTCTCTTTTAGCTTGGCGATCCAGTGCCAGTGCGCGGGTGGCTTATAACCTTCCACCTTGGTTCTTGCATGGACCGTTAATTCCGTTGCTCCGCCATCTTGAATTGCTGCCAAGTTTTCAAAGGCCAGGTTTTTATCTTCATAACCCAGACGCATTTTTGCCGTCAAACGGGCACCGCTTCCTTCTAATGCTTTTGCCGTAGCTGATACTATTTGATGAATTTCCTCGGGATTTTGGAGGAGTACAGCTCCTCCTTTATGACGATTGACGGTTTTTGCTGGGCAGCCAAAATTAAGGTCCACTACCTCAGCACCTAACATGGCGGCTTTGGAGGCATGGCGGGCGATTAGCTCGACATTGTTCCCGAGTAGCTGCAGATGAACCGGTACCTGGCTGGTGGTTTTGCTGTTATGCAGGATTTCCGGGCAAACCTTTTTAAAGGATTTGGCCGGTTGTATCTGATTGGTGATACGCAGAAATTCTGTCACGCAGAAGCTGAGGCCGCCAATCTCGCTGATCAGTTGGCGTACATGGTAATCCACAACCCCTTCCATAGGAGCCAGTGCAATACGGTCTTCTGATTTGATCTCTGTTGTTCGTCCAACAGAGGTATTGCTTGGCTGTAAGTGATTGGCGGCTGATGCAGTCGCTTCAGCAGAGGAAGGTGAACTGGTTAACGGCTTGGGCATGTTGTATCGCTGTTGATCATAGGTCTAAGGGAGGACAGATATTGATAAGGGTCAAGCTCTGTTTCGACGTGGCAATGATATAACGTTTGCACGATAAAGGAATCTTTCAGTGTGTCAGAAACGACTTTTAACTGTTGTTTGTGCTCGATTTTTACCGATTTTGACCTGTGAGTCCGGTTAATTGTCTACAGTTTCCGGGATTTTATTGCTTGGCACAAAGAATCAAGGTAAATTAGCTGCGCCCTTGTGTCTGTGTATTGGGCGAGAGCACAGACTTCAGGGGCACGCTGCAAGAGGCAAAAAAATAGGTGGCAGACTCTTAGTCAAAGTCTGACCCATCCAAGAACTAAACGAGGAATGGCTTAATGCAACCTTCTGAGCTGATTTCCGAAGGCATCAGCCTGATGCTGTTCGGTATGGGGTTTGTTTTTGTTTTCCTGACGTTGTTGGTTTACGCAACGGGCGCTATGTCAAACGTAGTGGGCCGTTTTGTTAAACAAGCACCGGCAGAAACGGCTAACAACAAACCGGCTCCTGCAAGCGCACCTGCTGCTGGCAATAATAATGAGCTGATCGCGGTAATGACCGCTGCGGTTCATAAATTTCGAGCGGGCAAATAAGAGCAGACGCTTTTTTAGCCAATAAAAAACTCATAATTAATGGAAAAGGCCAATACCCATGACCGAGTCCAAAAAACCACTAGGCATAACTGATGTCGTCCTGCGTGACGCCCATCAGTCTTTGTTTGCGACCCGCCTGCGTCTTGATGACATGCTTCCGATTGCTGAGAAGCTGGATCAAGTAGGTTTCTGGTCATTAGAATCCTGGGGAGGAGCAACGTTTGACTCCTGTATTCGCTACCTGGGTGAAGATCCGTGGGACCGCATTCGCGAACTGAAAAAAGCGATGCCTAATACCCGTCATCAAATGCTGCTGCGTGGCCAGAACCTGCTGGGCTACCGTCATTATGCTGACGATGTGGTTGATAAGTTTGTTGAGCGTGCTGCGACTAACGGTGTGGATGTGTTCCGTGTCTTTGACGCGATGAACGATCCACGTAACCTGCAGCGTGCACTCGAAGCCGTTAAGAAAGTAGGTAAGCACGCGCAAGGTACGCTGTCTTACACTACAAGCCCAGTTCATAACCAGGAAGCCTGGATTAGCCTGGCGAAGCAGATCGAAGATATGGGTGCAGACTCTATCGCGATCAAAGATATGGCGGGCATTATGACGCCATACGATGCTTATGAACTGGTTTCTCGCCTGAAAGCGGAAACAGATCTGGAAGTTCAGCTGCATGCGCACGCGACTTCTGGTCTGTCCGATATGACCATCCTGAAAGCGGTAGAAGCCGGTATTGACCGGGTTGATACAGCGATCTCTTCCATGTCCATGACCTACGGTCACACAGCGACTGAATCTGTTGTTGCTGCCCTGCAAGGCACTGAGCGCGACACAGGTATCGATCTGCTGCTGCTGGAAGAAATTGCGGCTTACTTCCGTAAAGTGCGTAAGAAGTACGCGAAGTTTGAAGGTGCCCTGCGTGGTACTGACTCCCGTATTCTTGTGGCACAGGTACCTGGCGGCATGCTGACCAATATGGAAAGCCAGCTGCGTGAACAGGGTGCCGGAGACAAGTTCGATGAGGTTCTGGCTGAGATCCCACGCGTACGTGAAGATCTGGGGCATATCCCTCTGGTAACGCCAACCTCTCAGATTGTAGGTACTCAGGCAGTACTGAACGTACTGACTGGTGAGCGTTATAAGAGCATCTCCAAAGAGACTCAGGGTATCCTGAAAGGTGAATACGGTGCAGCACCTTCTGCATACAATGCAGAGCTGCAGGCTAAAGTACTGGATGGTGCTGAGCCAATCACCTGTCGTCCGGCAGATCTGCTGGAATCCGAAGTGGATAAACTGACTGCTGAGCTGAACGATCTGGCAAAAGAGAAAGGTTTTAACCTGGCTTCTGAGTCCATTGACGACGTTCTGACTTATGCCCTGTTCCCACAAATCGGTTTGAAATTCCTGGAAAACCGTGGCAACCCTGATGCATTCGAACCTGTTCCAACTGAAGAAGAAGGTACTAAAGCTGTGAGCAAGAATACTGGTCCTGAAGTTTACACCATCACCGTTAACGGCCAGAACTACGTGGTTCAGGTTACTGAAGGCGGCGATATCTCTAACGTACAACCTGCAGCAGCTCCAGCGGCGGCACCAGCTCCAGCAGCGGCACCAGCCGGTACTGGCGAGCCTGTAACGGCTCCTCTGGCAGGTAACATCTTTAAAGTTCTGGTTAACCCAGGCCAAGCGGTACAGGAAGGTGACGTTGTGATCATCCTGGAAGCGATGAAGATGGAAACTGAAGTACGTGCGGCGCGTTCTGGTACTGTAGGTACTGTAAACGTACGTGAAGGCGATGCGGTTGCCGTTGGCGACACTCTGCTGACTCTGTAAGTCCTGCTTTAGAAACGAGGTTGATTTAAATGGAACAACTGTTGAGCTTATGGCAGGGCTCGGGTCTTTACAACATGGGCTTCGGACAGCTATCAATGATTTTGATCTGTCTGGGCCTGCTGTATCTGGCAATCGTAAAGAACTTCGAACCGCTGCTACTGGTTCCAATCGGTTTTGGTGGTGTACTGGCGAACATCCCTGAGGCAGGCCTTGCCCTGTCGGCAGCGGAACAAGCTGTGTACATGGCTAACCCGGATGTACTGGCATCTATGGCGCAAGCTCTGGGTGCGGACTCCACTGATAAAGAAACTCTGCTGCACCTGGTGCACGAAGCTCAGCCTAGCACCTATGCTGCTGCTCAGTTGGCGGCGCAGGATGCAGGTTTCTCTAATGGCATGCTGTATAGCTTCTACTCTGTAGCGATCGCCAGTGGTATTGCACCTCTGGTTATTTTTATGGGTGTAGGTGCGATGACGGATTTCGGTCCTCTGCTGGCTAACCCTAAGACTCTGTTCCTGGGGGCAGCAGCGCAGTTTGGTATCTTCGCAACTGTACTGGGTGCGGTAGGTCTGTCTGCTCTGGGCATTATGGACTTCTCAGTACAGCAAGCGGCAGCAATCGGTATTATCGGTGGTGCTGACGGCCCTACGTCTATCTACGTGGCAAGCATGCTGGCCCCTGAACTGCTGGGTGCAATCGCGGTAGCGTCTTACTCTTACATGGCTCTGGTACCTCTGATTCAGCCACCTATCATGCGTGCGCTGACGACTCCAGAAGAGCGTAAGATTGAGATGGTTCAGCTGCGTACCGTATCTAAAGCAGAGAAGATCATCTTCCCTCTGGTACTGCTGGTACTGGTAGCGCTGTTGCTGCCTGACGCGGCACCTCTGCTGGGTATGTTCTGCTTCGGTAACCTGATGAAAGAGTGTGGTGTAGTTGAGCGTCTGAGTGACACTGCACAGAATGCTCTGATCAACATCACCACTATCTTCCTGGGCCTGTCTGTAGGTTCCAAGCTGATGGCTGACAAGTTCCTGGCGGTTGAAACGCTGGGTATTCTGTCTCTGGGTATCGTTGCATTCGGTATCGGTACTGCGTGTGGTGTTCTGATGGCTAAGCTGATGAACCGCATTGTCGCGACTCCGGTTAACCCTCTGATTGGTTCTGCAGGTGTATCCGCTGTACCTATGGCGGCACGTGTATCCAACAAGCTGGGTCTGGAATACAACCCTCACAACTTCCTGCTCATGCACGCTATGGGCCCGAACGTTGCGGGTGTAATCGGTTCTGCGGTAGCAGCCGGTGTGATGATCAAATACCTGGGCGGCTAATAGCCTGACCCACTGTTTGATCGGCGCTTTTCATCAAGCGCGACACGAAAAACCCCATGGCAGTGCCATGGGGTTTTTCTTTTGGAAAAATGAAAATATTTAGAATGGTAAGATCTATAGGTCCATGATTCGCTTTAGCTTACAGCCATCATCTGAGTCGGGGTTAAAGAAGAGTTCGCTCCGTTTGCCAGCTACCAACAGGTATCAGTGTGTTGATGCATTAGATCCAGAATAGTGGTATCCACCTTACCTTCTGCACCCAGTTTATCTAGTACGCTAATCACTTGCTGTTGAGTCATCGAATCTCGATAAGGACGCTTTTGTGCTAATGCCTGAAAAATATCAGCGATAGTTAAAATTCGGGTTTCGGTCGGGATCTGTTCTGCTGTGAGTTGGTACGGGTAACCGCTACCGTCGAGAAATTCATGGTGATGGCAGGCCCAATCGGCGATTTCGCTAAAATGCTCCACTTGCTGCAAGATATCCCGAGCTTCAAAACCGTGACGGCGCATAGCGATGGTTTCTTTTTCGGTCAGTGGACCTTCTTTTTCCAGAATACTGTCGGGGATATGCAGCTTGCCGATATCGTGCAGATAACCCGCCAGCTTCAGTTGTTGGCAGCGGTTATCAGGGAGTCCAAACTGTTATGCCAGGAAATAGGCCAGTTCGCCTACCAAGGTTGAGTGCTCTGCAGTGAAAGGGCTTTTGGCATCAATCGCTGCCGCCAGAATAAAAGCGACGGCTTCTACATCCTGTGAACTCAATTCAATGTTTCGATCCAGTACCTGACTATTGATATAGCGGGGAATATGCGCAGCATCCAACTGGAACCAGAAAGCATCCACCGCACTGGCTTTTAGAAAGGCTTCAACCAACTCAGGGGCAAAATAACCAGGCAGGCTTTGAATATCCTGTTGAATAGCTTGGCGAGCATGAATCGCCTCATCACCTGGATTTTGCTGCAAGTATTGGAACAAAAGCGCATCCACGCGGTCCACCAGAAAGATCAGATTGGCCAGATATTGACTGTCCTGCGAGATTTGTTGCTCATCAGTCAGTGTTTGCCAATGGGTATGGTGATAATAGATGGCATCAGCGTAAGGGGTATAAAACGGCAGGCTTTTCATGCGCACCGCACCATCCAGGCAATGGGTTTGGGCTTTCTCCCAATCCAGTACAGTGACCAGTAGCTCATGCTCCTGACTGGAAGAGACGCCGATGTCGTGTAGTAGCGCCGCAGTGAAAATATCAACCTGATCAAAGTGTTCAAATGATAGGTAATGAGCACATTGAGTGGCCATAAAAGCCACTCTTTTGCCATGTAGGGTGTCGTCCAGGCCAACCTGGTCCACCATATCTGAAATCATCAGGGTGATATTTTTAAACAGAGGATTGGGCACAATACGTCCCCCTAAATAAAGATATTTTTTTTATGCTTGTTATCCTATCAATAATCTAACGGGCTCTGAACGGAATTAGTGTAGCTGTTTTGTAAAAACAGTGAGTTAATGCGCAGGTTTACCCGTTTTCAGTGGCAACATTACCCGCCATAATAGGACCTCACTTTGGCAAAGCAAACATTATGGATCTGTTAACCGCTTTTTCTCCTCTTACACTCACGGTGATTGTCATTATTTTGGCGCTGACCGTATATTTTCATGGCCCCGTGTACTCGTTGCGCACGGTAAATGCTGCCCCCTCGATTCTGACCAGTATCGGTATCTTTGGTACTTTTCTCGGTGTGGCGTTGGGTCTAATGGATTTTGACAGTACCGACATTGAAGGCAGTGTACCGCCGTTGATTGAAGGTCTGAAAACCGCCTTTTGGTCTTCTATTGCCGGTTTGCTTGCGGCGATGACCATCAAACTGCGTCATGTTATTCATCATGTGCGTAGCTATGAAACCGAAGCCAACTATACCGGAGCTACGGTAGATGATCTGGCCTCTCTGTTAGGGGATATCCGTCATGTGCTACAACAATCGGGTCTGTCAGAGATCGGTGCGCGGATGGAGTCCACTACAACAGGGTTGGAGCAGCATCTGGGGCGTTTGGAACAGGTCATTGGTCAGTATCAACAGGAGATGGTAGAGGCCAATAGCACGGCACTGACCAGTGCGATTACCGATCTGATGACCAGCTTTAATGACAAGATTACCGTGCAGTATGGAGAGAACTTCCGTCAGCTGAATGAAGCCGTGGGCCAGATGGTGCATTGGCAGGAGAACTACAAAGGTGAGCTGGCCAAATTGTTAGCTCAGCAGCAAGCCAATGGCGAAGTGCTGGATAAGGCGACAGAAGCGTATAAAACCATGGTGCAGCATACCCAGGCATTTAATGAAGTTTCTGATCGATTGGGCGATGTGATGACCGGTCTGCAACAACAATCGGAAGCTTTAGGCAGTTATTTGGATAGTCTGGCTAATCTGGTCAGCAAAGCCTCCGATGGTTTACCGGCGCTGGAAGGGCGTATTCATGTGCTGACCGAGGAGTTGGCCAATGGCATTGAGACCAGTCATCAGCAGATGAACCAGTTACTGACCCGTACTGCCAATACCATCGAAGCAACGGTAATCACTGTCAATCAACAGCTGTTGGATGATATGCAGAAGGTGAATGATAGTCACAGTAATACCCTGGTTAAGATGCTGGATCGTAATGAACAACAATTGGTGCGTATCGATAATGCCATGGAGAAAGAGCTGACTCATGCGCTGCAAACCTTTGGTTGCCAGTTAACAGCGCTGTCAGAGAAGTTTGTTAGTGATTACCTACCATTGACCGATAAGCTGAAACAAGTCGTGGATATGGCTAATAGCTTACCAAACTCTCAGGAACGGAAGCCTAAAGCGTGAATAACCCGTTAGATCATCAACAGAAAGATGAAGAAAACCTGAGCCAGGAAGAAGGCGCCCACTGGGTTGCGGTCAGTGACCTAATGGCCGGTCTGATGATGGTGTTTCTACTGGTTGCCGTAGCCTATATGGTGATTCTGGAGCGGGAAACAGAGAAGATCAAAGAAGTGGCTCTGCTCTATCAACAGTTAAGGGATGAACTGTATCAGGATCTGTATGAAGAGTTTAAAGATGATCTGCCCCGTTGGGGGGCTGAGCTAAAAGCGGAAGATCTCAGCCTACAGTTTTACAATACCGACGTGATGTTTGATGTGGGTAAGTCATCACTGCAACCCGAGTTCAGAGAGATCCTGTCTGACTTCTTCCCTCGTTACACTCGGATTATCACTCTGGATAAATACCGAGATGATATCTCAGAGGTCAGAATCGAAGGCCATACCTCCAGTGACTGGACCAATGCCAGAACAGATGATGAGGCTTATATTAAAAATATGCGCCTGTCCCAGGCCCGAACCCGTTCAACCCTGGGTTATGTTCTGGCACTGGATAATGTTCAGCACGAAAAATCCTGGCTCAAAGGCAGAATGACAGCCAATGGTTTGTCGTCATCCAAGCTGGTACTTAACCCTTTTGGTGAAGAAAATAGCGAGCGCTCCCGTCGGGTTGAGTTCCGTCTGGTGACCGATGCAGACTCCCGGATTCGCGAGATCCTTAAAGGTTTCTTGAAAGATGAACGTTAATCATCGTTCTGGATCTTTATTTCAGTGGATGCTGCTTTTAATCGTTCACAGAGTAAGCGCTGAAAAAGCGCTCGTTCATCTGGGGAGAGCTTATGCAACTGCCTGATTTTGATCAGTTTGAAGCGTTATTGAACCTTCGCCGACAGATGGGTGCCAAAAAACTTGGGCATTTTGAGCTGTTTGATCCTGCTTTGCATCTCACCGGAGAAGAACGCTCTCGTCTGGAAAGTCAGGGCATGGCCACGACACTGAATCAGTTACGGGTTTTGCCGGATATGACACTGGCGGTAAAAAATGGTCGTGTGGTGGTTTTTGAGCAACAGCATGAAAAAGGTAAAAAGCAGCACTTTCATGTCGCGCTGTGCCCAAGGTTAGAAGCTCTTGCTGAGTCGAGCCCACAACAATCATCTCAGCCATCGCTAATAGCGACAACCTGTTTGCATTCGCCCTTCCCGGTATTAAACCATCAAAAACGACGCAGCTTATCGGTTTGCCCTGACTGTCTGGCATTACTGGGTTATAAAGGCTTTAGTTTGACTCGTAATCGTCGTATTCGTTATAGCGAACAATTATTAAGATACTTTGAATTAACGGATTTCTTTAAAGTTTATACTTTATATCCTATTCGTAATTTAAATCTGTCTGTTAAAAAAGAATTACAGCGAGAGTCTGTTGTTGAGCCGGCCAATGCGCGCCGAAGGCGTAGGATGTCTGATTCGTGATGAGTGCTTGCGGTAATGATGATGATCTGTTTATGAGGTTTGTACAGGGAGGCCACTACATTGCCATCATGTAGTCTCATTCGGAAAAGGAAGTCGCCATAAACGCTCACACAAAAGTTTCTCTTTAGCCATCGGCCGAAAAATATCGAAACACTTTTGTGTAAGTGTGTATTGAAACAAAAAAGCCTCTGCGGTGTAGAACACCTCAGAGGCTTTTTCTGTATTCGTGGTGGGCCCAGCAGGACTCGAACCTGCGACCAATGGATTATGAGTCCACTGCTCTAACCAACTGAGCTATAGGCCCGAAAACGGAAAATATTCTACATAAGCTTTTTTCATTTATCTAGTGCTTTTGTAAGCAAACTTTTGATATTTCAATAAAAAGTTCTCAGAAGCATGGAATCAGTAGGGCGAGAAATAGCGTTGTAGAGTTGAGCTCAGACGCTGTAGCTTACAAGACAAAGGGGCTGCGTTGAAGATGCCGTCAGTAGCTGTCTTGGTTGTTCAAATGAGGACGTGTTTTGGCTTATAAGCCGGAATAGATGTGTATAGCTCATACTGGCTTTAATTAAAGCTTCATAAAGAAGTGTTTAAGGCTTGTTGAGAATGAAAATAAGAGTGTTCTTCGCCAATGTCATGCATTGTTGACATTTTTCTTTGCCACGATGTTGCTTGGTTAATTGTAAGCCTTACCTGTGGAACTTTAGTAAGAAGTTGTTGTAATTAGCGAGATTCAATCAAAAAACACTTGTTTCATAGGTCTTTTACCTAATGAAATGGGTGAAACTCCCGGAAATGGTCAGATAATCTTTCTAGTGAAATCCTATATTTGCTATAAAAAAATGAACTTTTTTGGAAAAAAGTTTAAAAAAGTAGTTGTAAAGACATAAAGACATGCTCTAATAGAGATGCTGGCTCAACGAGTGCAGTGGTTAATGATGGAACGTCCTTTGGATGAACCATAAAAGTTTTTTTACCCAGTAACTGGGTTGCAAGTGAGATTGAGAAGAGGACGTTATGTCAGGTGTAATTACTGGTACCGTTAAATGGTTTAACGACGAAAAAGGTTTTGGCTTTATTTCTCGTGAAGGCGACAGCGATGTGTTCGTACACTTCCGTGCCATCAACGGTACTGGCCGTCGTACCCTGCATGAAGGCCAGCAAGTAAGCTTTGAAGTAACTCAAGGCCAAAAAGGCCCTCAAGCTGAAAACGTAACTGTACTGTAAGACCTTCTTACAACCAGTTCGTGCCAATACCCGCAGTCATGCGGGTATTTTTTTGCCTGCTCAAAACTCAATTGCCTGTACGGTAACGACTTTATCTCTGACGGTAAAACGTACATTGGCTTCGCTCAGCTGAACCCCGTAGATCTTCTCTTCAGACTGGCTTTTGCGATACGCAGGTCGTGGGTCCTGTTGTAAAACCTGATCTACCAGTGTCTTAAAGCTACCAAATTGCCCTTCATAACTGATCAGCTGCTGTTGGGCGCTTTCACTCCAGATCACCGGTAGTATCTCAGGACTCTCACTGGCCAGTGTATTTTCCGCTTCTGATACCTGATCTACATAAGGAATATAGGGTTTGATATCCAGAATCGGTGTGCCTTCCACCAGATCCAGGCCGCTTAGGTGCAAAACAACATCCTGTCCGTTGATTTCGATCTTTTCCAGTTTAACGACTGACAAGCCGATAGGGTTGGGGCGAAAGGTGGCTCGGGTTGCAAACACGCCGATCCGCTCATTGCCTCCCAGGCGGGGCGGTCGTACGGTGGGTTTCCAGTTATCACGCAGGCATTGGTGGAAAACAAATTGCAGCCAGATATGGCTGCTTTTCTCCAGTCCGCGCACCGCATCCGGGTGGTTAAAGGGCACGACCAGCTTAAGTTGTCCTTTGGCTGCAGGAGCCAAACCCGGTTGACGGGGAATACCAAACTTCTCTTTATAGCAGGATTGGATAAAACCTATGGCTTGAAATTCAAACGTCATGCTGGCCCCGATGCTGGAAAAAGCGGCTATTATCCTAAACCAGTCCCATGACAATCAAGTATTGCTGTTTGCGCGGCTTATGGGACAATGCGCTCATTAAAGATGATGCCCTTAGAGGCAGAAAAATAAGGGGTATTCCGTGATTGATTTGGCAACCTACGCTGCACAAGCGCAGGAGATTATTGCAGCCGGACAGTTTCTCTATGGCGAGGGCTGGTCACCGGCCACCAGCAGTAACTACTCTGCCCGTATAGATGAACAGAATCTGGCCATTACCGTATCCGGTAAACATAAGGGCCAACTGCAGGCCGAGGATATTATGGTGGTGGACCTGGCAGGGCATCCTGTTAAGTCCCAATTAAAATCTTCTGCTGAAACACTATTGCACTGTGTGCTATATGAGTGGCGTCAGGATATTGGTGCGATTTTGCACACTCACTCTCAGGCGGCAACGGTACTGACCCGATTATTGGCGGATCAGGATGCGCTGGTACTGGAAGGTTATGAGGTGCAAAAGGCCTTTCCGGGCATCGATACTCACGAAGGTCAGTTGGCGATCCCGATTTTTGAAAATACTCAGGATATCCGCACCCTGGCAGCGCAATCGCTGAGTTATCTGGAGATGAATCCGACAACCCCGGCCTACTTGATTCGCGGCCATGGTTTATATACCTGGGGAGCGAACATGGCGGATACGCTGCGCCATATTGAAGCGATGGAATTTTTGATGGCCTGTGAGCTTGAGACTTTAAAGGTAACACGATGAGCTTTCTGAATATTTATGATGCTGACCAGCCTGGTCAGGTAAAACGGTCGCTGACTAAGGGCGCTGCTATTCAAGCGGCTTTAGGTGAAAAAGGTGTTCGCTTTGAGCGTTGGCAAGCCAATCAACCGCTGGCTGAAAGTGCCGATCAGGAGACTATTCTGGCGGTGTATAGTGATGAAGTGACACGCCTGAAGCAGGATAACGGCTTTCAAACTGCAGATGTGATCAGCTTAACGCCGGATCACCCGGATAAAGCCGTACTGCGTCAGAAGTTCCTGTCTGAGCATATTCACAGTGAAGATGAGGTGCGCTTTTTTGTGCGTGGTTCCGGTATGTTCTATCTGCATCTGGACAACGAGGTATTTGTGGTGGGCTGTGAGCAGGAAGATCTGATCTCTGTGCCTGCTGGTGCTAAACACTGGTTTGATATGGGCGATAACCCGGACTTTACCTGTATCCGCCTGTTTACTAATCCAGAAGGCTGGGTGGCACAATACACGGAAGATAAGATTGCTGATGGCTTTCCGCGTTTTGAGGAGCTGAGCGCATGAGTGTATCTGTCGCCAATATCAAAGCGATTGTAACGGATATTGAAGGTACCACGGGATCCATTAGCTTTGTGCATCAAGTGCTGTTTCCCTATGCCAAGCAGCATCTGCCGGAGTTTGTGCGTCAGAACCATGAACAAACGGCTGTGGCTGAGCAGGTTGAAGCGGTACGTGACGAGATGGGGCAGCCCAATGCAGATATCGGCGCGGTGGTAGAGCAGCTCTTGCAGTGGATCGAGCAGGATAAAAAGATCACGCCGCTGAAAGCTCTGCAGGGATTAGTGTGGGAAAACGGTTATAAAACAGAAGCCTACAAAGGTCATGTATATCCCGATGCCCATGACTGTCTACAGCAGTGGCATAAAGAAGGTCAACGTTTATTTATCTATTCTTCAGGCTCGATTTATGCTCAGAAACTGTTGTTTGGCTACAGTGACTTTGGCGATCTGAATGATCTGTTTGAGGGGAATTTTGATACCACTGTTGGTGGTAAGAAAGAGGCCTCTTCCTATCAGGTGATTGAACAACAACTGGCTTTGCCTGCAGAGCAGATTCTGTTTTTGTCTGATGTCGTAGCCGAGCTGGATGCCGCTCAGCAAGTGGGTATGCAAACCGTTCAGTTGGTGCGTGAAGCAGGGATGGAAACTGCAGATCATGCTCAGGTTGCCAGCTTTGATCAAATCCAGTTGAGCTAAGCTAAACCTTTCCCATAGTTGGAGCTGTCTATAAAGGGCGATGTGTGAGGCATCGTCCTTGTCTAAACTGCGTTATCTGGCCTGGTTTACCTGCTATCTTTCCTTATCCCATATCCTTGATTGCATTGATCCAATAATAGATGCCGTTTTTGGCTATCTTTTACTCTGTTGTCCTGCAGCAAAGCCTGATAGACTGCTTTTTTTAGTACTTGGAAGAAATTATGAGCGGAACTAAAGTGCTTATCAGTGCATGTCTCATGGGCGAGCGTGTACGTTATGATGGTTCCTCCCGTCCGGTATTCCACGCGGTTTTAGATCAGTGGCAAGCGGACGGTCGAGTGATTGCCCAATGCCCCGAAACCCTTGGTGGACTTCTAGTACCTCGTCCTGCGGCAGAGATTGAAGCAGGCTTTGATGGGAAGGATATCTATCACGAACAAGGTAAAGTGATTACCAAGCAGGGCCACAATGTCAGCCAATATTTTGTCCGTGGTGCTCGTCGTATAATCGAGCTGGTTCAGGAAAATGATATTAAGGTTGCGATTCTGAAGGCCAACAGCCCATCCTGTGGTAATGAGAAAATCTATACTGGTACCTTTGAGCGTCAACTGAGAGAAGGTCAGGGTGTCACCGCTGCTGCGTTAACCGAAGCCGGTGTAAAGGTGTTTAACGAACACCAGCTGGACGAAGCGCAAAGCTATATCCAACAGCTGGATGATCAGTGTGAGCCGCAATTAGAAACGGCCTGATAGACGTTTTCTCTGATCTTGAACATCGCCATAGAAAAGATATAAAAAACCGGCGCTCAGTTAAACTGAGTGCCGGTTTTTTTGTTATAAAGAGGCATTTACTGAGACTTAAATCTCAACCAGACGCATCGATAGATCTACCGCATTACAATCTTTGGTCAGTGCACCGATAGAAATATAATCCACACCTGTTAGAGCGATATCACGTAGGGTTTCATGGGTCACACCACCTGACGCTTCCAGCTTAGCCTTACCATCGGCAATACCCACGGCTTCACGCATCATCTCCAGAGAGAAGTTATCCACCATGATGATATCGGCACCGGCATCGAGTGCTTCTTGTAACTCATCCAGGCTTTCCACCTCAACTTCTACCGGTTTACCTGGTGCAATCTCATGGGCACGCTCAACGGATGCCGCAATCGAGCCACAAGCCGTAATATGGTTTTCTTTGATCAGGAAGGCGTCGTATAAACCGATTCGGTGGTTATAACAGCCGCCACAGGTCACGGCATATTTCTGTGCCAGACGTAGGCCAGGAATGGTTTTGCGAGTATCGAGCAGCTGGACCAGAGTATCAGATACCAGATCCGCATACTGGCGGCAACGGGTAGCTGTACCAGACAGTGTTTGAACAAAATTCAGTGCACAACGCTCACCGGTCAGTAGAGAGCGGGCCGAGCCTTCCAGATAAAACAGAACCTGATTACGCGTGACACGCTCGCCTTCTTTCGCCTGCCAGATGATTTTTACTTCAGGGTCAATCTGCTTAAATACTTCATCGACCCAGGCGGTGCCGCACAGTACAGCATCATCACGGGTGATCACGCGGGCGCGGGCCTGACGGTCTGCAGGAATAAGCTGTGCGGTAATATCCCCATCCCCTACATCCTCAGCAATTGCACGGGCAACCTGAGCGGGAATATCTTGTTCTAACAGGGACGGCATGGACATAATCAACCTCAGAGCAGTGGATAGCGAGTCGCAATAAATATAAATCAAACAGCCATTATAAAGGGATGCAGTAAAAACAGACAATCCTTACTGAGTGACGCTTTTGCAAGGGCAGGTCAGCGTTCATAGCCACTGACACAAGAGTTTTTCGATATTCTTCGGCTACCGGCTAAAGAGAAGCTTTTGTGTGAGCGGTGGTTTTGGATATAGGTGCAATGCCTATCTTGTGGTTCGCTGCTATGTCTATGATAATTTGGTTATTATCTCGTGCTCTTTGATTCTTATGAGCCATCATCTAATCGCTCAGTATGTAGCTATCACTTTAAGCATAATTATTTATGACTCAGGATATCTGGCTCAAGCAAGCCAAACGAGTAGCATCGCCCAATTTCAATGAGCGACCCGATCAAGCACTGGATCTGTTGGTTATTCACAATATCAGTTTGCCGCCTAAGCAGTTTGGTGGGCCTTATGTAGAGCAGTTTTTTACCAACTGTCTGGATCATGATCTGCATCCTTTTTTTGATGAGATTCGGGGTGTCGAAGTCTCTGCGCATCTGTTTATCCGGCGAGATGGTGAAGTGATTCAGTTTGTGCCGTTAAACAAGCGGGCCTGGCATGCGGGCAAGTCCAGTTTTCAGGGGCGGGAAAACTGCAATGATTTTTCTGTCGGAATTGAGATGGAGGGTTATGATGACTGCCCGTATACCCCAGAGCAATATGCGAGTCTGATAGACGTTAGTACTGAGGTTATGTCCCATTATCCTGCTATTGTACCTGAGCATATTGTCGGTCACAGTGATATTGCTCCAGGTCGCAAAACTGATCCGGGGTCTGCTTTTGATTGGTCTGCTTATCAAGCGTTATTGCAGGCGTCATTACAAACGTGATTGTCAGTGCTCTTTTAAATCGCAGTGATGGTTTTCTAGCAGGATTTAATAGCCTTATTGACGGAGAATCAGAGGTTGAAGACCTAAAATAATAATTACAGGAGGTGACATGGAATTTATTGTGTTGGTGTTGGCGTTGCTGATACGCCTTGTATTGTCGGCGATGCCAAACAAAAAGCATGATCTCTGGTTTAACCTGTGGTGTGATCGCTGCGGTGGGCCGATAGGCGGTAATGTCGAACAAGCTGATACGGTGCGAGTTCCTACGAAGAAATGGGGCATAGGTACTCTGATGTTGTCCGTTGTGCTGCCGGTCATTATTCTGGGGGTAGCGCTGGAGCTTCTTACACAAGTCGCCTGGGGGCTACCTGCCTTTGCTTTATCGCTATTGATTCTATTGTATAGTTTTAGTCGGGAAGACTCGGAGGACTGGTTTAAACAGTTTCAGCGTGCCTGGCGCCGGGGAGATCATCAAGCCGCGTATGAATACGCTCGTCAAGTGATTCCCAAGCATACTATCAATTCAGAGTATGAACTTTTTCTTAGTGTCTTCTCTCGCCTGTTGTACCTGCGTTTCTGTGATTTCTTTATGGTGTTGTTCTGGTTTATGGTGCTGGGTGCTGAAGGGGCTTTGTTGGTGCGTCTAAGCCAGTTGCTGGATCGTGACCGTGTCAGTCCCCAAGTATTGCGAATACGCTGGCTGTTGGAATGGCTACCGGCGCGATTGCTAGGCATTAGTTTTATGCTTACTGGTCATATCTACCGTGGTGGGAAAGTCTGGTTAGCGACCCTATTTAATGGTTATACACCGACAGAACACCTGCTGTATCGCTATGCCAGAGCAGCAATGGATCATAATGAAACCCCTGAAGTGATCTCAGATGATGGGGTTCAGGTCCTAAGTGATGAGTATCAAAAACTGCTCAGTTTAGAAGGGTTTATGCAACGGAGTGTAGTACTCTGGTTGATGGTTATTGCACTAGCGACAATACTGGCCGATTTTTATATCTCCTCCGGCTGAATAAGTTGAGACGTATTAAAAGGAAATGTTGAATGTTAAGTGACTCAGGGAGTGTCTTTCCGCATCTCTACTGGATAACAGGGTTGTCAGCCTCGGGGAAAACAACACTGGCCGAAGCGTTACAAGCTGCTTTGCAGCAGAAGGGGAGGCAAGTATCGTTCTGGATGGAGATAACCTGAGAAAAGGATTATGTTCCGATCTAGGGCTAAGCGAAGCGGATCGTAAAGAAAATATCCGCCGAGTTGGGGAAGTTCCTGTTTGTTACTGGAAAATAATATCAGTGTGATTTGTGCACTGATTTCACCTTATCGTCAGCAACGGCAAGCCATTCGAGATAGTGTGCCTGTAAAGCAATTCTCAGAGATCTATCTCGCTCCAGTTCTTGAAGTCTGTATTGATCGTGATCCGAAAGGGTTGTATGCGAAAGCATTAGCAGGGAATATCAAAGGAATGACGGGATTAGATGCTCCTTATCAAGAGCCAGAGCAGCCTGACTATCAATTTGATACTGATATTGTGAGTGTTCAAGATATGATCGCTAAGCTTTTTTAGATCATTATTGAGTAAGAGTCATTAAATTGCAGGCTTTACCTGAGGATAGATGGAGTTAAGGATGATTCAAACAGCAGACCGTTATGATTTACAGGATTGGTACCCTATTGATTTATTGATTGGTGATCAGCCTCAGATTGTTTGGGCGAACCTGCAGGGCAGACCATTATCTATGCCTTTCTTTTGTGATGATTTAAACCATGTGCCAAAAGAGAGTTATCGCACTTTACCGTTGGATTCTCTCACTGAGAGAGATTATTCAGCCAATCTGTACCCGGCGGCCTTTATCTTTCATGTCTCCCGCTGTGGCTCTACTTTGATGGTGCAGCAGCTGATGCAATCTTCACTCTGCCATGTGTTATCAGAACCACCGATACTGGAAGCGGTGCTTAGTTATGGTCGAAAGTTATCCTCTGCTTCTGAACGTCAAAAGCTTTTGTGCTGCGCTATTGCCGCACTGGGGCAGCCTTTAGTCGCCTGGCAGACGCACTTCGTTATTAAACTGGATTGCTGGCATCTGGCTGATCTGCCATTGATTCAACAGCTTTTCCCTGATGTGCCTTGTTTTCTACTTTATCGTGAGCCAGAAAAGGTGTTTGCTTCTCACCAGAAACAAGCCGGGGTACAAATGGTGTCAGGATTGGTAGATACCAGTGCCCTTCCGATGAACACTTCTGCAATCCCTATCGCGGATTTGGAGAGCTATCAGTTGGAAATACTGAAGGGGTTGTTCACTTCTGCTCTTGAGCCGTTTGAGCAAACAGATAGAGAGAGTGATACTGATACAGCTCTAGAGAGGCGTATGTTAGCAGCGCCGGGTGAATTAAAGCTAATAAACTATCATTAGCTACCTGAGATCACCATGGGAGCTTTTGCTCAGGCGATTAAGCTTGATCTGACAGATCAGGAGATGGCTGTGATGAAGAAACGTTCTCGCAGGCACTCAAAACATCTGTATCACAATTTTGAACAAGAAAAAAAGGTGCTATTTGCTTCATGCTATCAAACTCGTTTGGACGCATTGACCCGACAGTACCAGCAGTTAGAACTGATACGAAACCAGCAGCACTGGTCTGTTAATCTAAATCAGTCGACTCGACATAAGGAACTCGTTATGACAGATGCTTATCATAAACTCCCTCTGAGTTTTGATATCCCTCGCTTACAACAAGACCTGGCAAAACTACGGAACAGCGACTGGTTGGGGCATATCAATCAAGCTGTGCACAATGGTGGTTGGACCGCTCTGCCTCTAAGAGCTGTGAACGGGCAGATAGGCAATGCGACGGTTGTGGAGACTGATCCAGAGTGTTATCAGAGTACGTCCTATTTGGAGCAGTGCGAGTATTTCCAGCAAGTATTGTCTGGTTTCCAATGTCCGTTGGTTTCTGCCCGGTTAATGGCCTTAAAAGCCGGTGAAGAGATACGTCGTCATACTGATATGGATCTGTGTTTTGAAGATGGCTGTGTTCGACTGCACATTCCTATTCAAACTCACAATGATGTTACCTTTTTGATTAACGACCAGCCTGTTCACTTCGCAGAAGGTGAGTGTTGGTATATGAATGCCAATTATCCGCATCAAGTAAGTAATAACAGTAATATCGATCGTATCCATCTAGTGGTGGATTGCATAGTGAATGACTGGTTAAGCCAGCTGTTTATCGGTTCGGGTTATCAAAAAACAATAGTCGAGTACAAATATGGCGATCCTGGTATTTCTGATCAGAATGTTTTACAGGTAATTGAGCAGCTGCAGGAGATCGGTGGTGAGACTGCCCTAGCGATGGCTGAGCGTTATAAAGCAATCTGGTCTGAGGATAATCCTGCAGAGGTTTAAACGGTTACCTCTACTCTGATTGATAACATCTCTTACGTGGATAGGGCGTTCTCTTTCAGGAAGTGTTCTGCTATTTGCCTTGTGTTGCTTCTCTAATTAGGTGTGAAAAATCTGCAAGCCCGGTGTCATTTTTGAACTGTGTCAAGACAGGTGTAATAAGGTGTAATAGCTTTTCGTTGGGATTGTGCTTACCTTGCGACACTATATTACTTGTGATAACGGGGCTTTTTTTGTATTGGATATTATTGTTTATGGTTGAGTAATTCTTATAAATGAATAGCTGGGATATGTTAAAGAAAACATTGCTTTGAGTGCTTAAACATATTTTGTGTGCATCATTTATTCATATGAACAATATTTATTTGTCCTAACAGTATTAAAGATTTCAGTGCTCGGGCCAGACAGGTAAAGAGGTTAAAGTGGAGTATTATAAGGGCAGGGACAAGACATAATGAAAGAGCGGTTAAATAATCTGGTTGATACGATTTTAGTAAGCCCGAAAGCTGAATTAACAGCAAACAAAGCCTTAATTGATGAGCTGATTGATTTATTAACCCAAATTACAAACATAGAGTTGTATCCAAATCATTTCTTAGATGAACATGGAACTGTTACCTCTCAGGGTAAGGCTGTTTCTATGATCACTGCTGCCCAATGTGCCGATGAATATATGCGCACACAGGTATTTCTTCGTGGTGTTTATCAGGCTATAAAGGATCAGCTGCAAACGCAGGACGTGATTCATCTCCTGTACGCCGGTACTGGCCCTTTTGGTTTATTGGTGTTGCCTTTGTTGCACCGGTTCAGCCCGGATCAAATTCGGGTCACGGTGTTAGATATTCATCTCGAATCATTGCAGGCACTTAATCAGGTAGCTGAGGCACTTCAGGTGGCTGATTTTATTGAGCATCAGGCCTGTACCGATATTCTGCAATGGTCCCTGCCGCAAGAGCCTTATTACGACCTGATCGTTTCAGAAACGATGAAGGCCATGCTGGCTCAAGAGCCACAGGTATCTATTTTTCGTCATCTACAGCCAGCATTAAAAACCACAGGTGAGTTTATCCCTCAGTCGATTGATATCGAGCTGTGGTTAAGTTGTCGCCCATCTCTGAATCAGCAAGATCACTTTATTAGCAAGATATTTAGCTTGGATCGTACTACTGTGGCTGAGCTGGCAGTTGGGGCAAGTGCAGAAAGTGGCATTTCAGGGGTTATTCCTATTGCTGATTACCCAGATGTTTACTCAGATACCGTTTTTAAAACCGTGATTCAGGTATATCAACACGAGTGTTTGGCGGAGAAACAGTGTTCACTGACTTTGCCTCAGATGCTGATTGATAGCGTACCGGCCAAAAACAGTGAAATACACTTCAGTTACCAGATATGTGATCAGCCGGGCTTCCATTTTCAGATAGAAAAAGCGTCGGGTTGGTTCAATGTTGCTTTTAGAAAATAAAAAAATAAGGGGATATGTCAAAGATGTCGGAACATGAAATGCTCAAACAGCGGGCCAAGGCACCAGGTGTCAGACCCATTAGTTCCACTGATGCGACTTTACAGAGAAACTTTAATGTCGCCCTGAGGGACCAGTTAAATGCTCTGTTATCCAGTGTGCCGGATGGTGAAACGGCCAGTACGGTGAATCAAAAGGTTTCATCTGTAGTGAAACAGATGCTGGAAGAGGATTTAACTCATGAGCAGTGGGTTGAAGCTTTTTCTGAAATGAATATCGCTCTGTTGAGCTCCTATAAAAAAGCGCCACTGACAGAAGAAGATAAGAGTACATCATTTATTAATGCGACGGGGCACGTGGTATCGGTCAAGGATTGTATCAATACCGTTAATGATATCTATCGGGTAAAAGCTTTTATCCGTGGTTTCGATCAGGCGCTTGCCGCTCAGCCTGAGAACAAAGTGCTGCACGTGGTTTATCCTGCTTGTGGTCCATTTGCGCCTTTGTTGTTGCCTCTGCTGAGTTATTACAAGAATCAGGTTGGTATGTTGCAGCGCTTTAAAGTGAGCTTGATCGACATTCAGCCCGGTGCAATCAAGGTGCTGCAGCAGGCGATTGAGGATCTTGAACTGACAGAGTGTGAAATCACCACTCACTGTATGGATGTGATGGATTATAAGCCGGATGAGGGCATTGATCTGGTGGTGATGGAGGCGATGCAGCATGGCTTTACTCGGGAAGGCCATCTCGCATTTTTGCTGCATCTGAGACCATTTATGAATGAAGATTGCCGCTTGCTACCAGAAAAAATTTCAGTGCGTGCATGTTTGTCCAATACCGAACGTGAATATAACGAACAGTGGAATGAGCAGGAGCGCGTGCACTCTGATCTGGTGAATGAGGCGATTCAGCAGCAGCGTATCGATCTGGGGGAGATTCTGGAAGTCAGTAAAGCAACACTGGATAAGATGCAGGTGCTGCCTCTGGGTGACAGTATTGAAATGGTGGAATGTAATCAGATCGTCATTCCAAAAGGTATTCCTGATATCAGTGAGAAAACGCTGTTGATCACAGCAGTAGCAACGGTGTTTGGCGAAGAGAGCATTGATGAATACGACTCAGGTATCTCCTTGCCTCTACCTGATATGTCGATATGTATCGACTTTAAACCTCAAGTTCCGGAACCCGATGATCTTCTGGTCAAAAGCGGCGATAAACTAAAATTCTACTACAAAATGGGTAGCACACCTGGTTTGCTGCCAACGGTGGCCTGATATGAGTAACATTCAAATTGCGGTGGTAAGTACCAGTCCTATCTCTATTTCACTGATTCATTATCTTTCTGAAAACAATCAGTTAGCTGGAGTGCTGATGCCGGGAGCCTTAACTCATGAGAGTTATCAGTTGCACGAGAAACTGGTACAGAATAATGTGCCGGTTTGCCAGTATCAGGATAACCAAGTGGCATTAGAGCATCTTGATCGCTGGCAAGCTGATCTGGGTGTGGTCTTTGGTTGTGGCGTAAAAATTTCGCCAGAGCTGAGTGATGGGCTGCGTCACAGTATGGTGAATTTCCATGCCTCAGCATTACCCGAGTATCGTGGCCCTCAACCCGTTTACTGGCAGATTCGTAATGGCGAGCGCAACACCATGTTGACAGCGCATCGTCTGGAAGAGAGTTTTGATACCGGTGACATTGTGGCTCAGTGGCCAATTGATATTGATCCTCTGGAAACTCATCACCTATTGTTTGGCAAGATTGCGACTGAAGCGATGGGACTGGTTGAGACTCTGTTGGAGCAGATCTATACCCATGGTGAGCTGAGAGCCACGCCTCAGGCCTGTGAGTTTAAACATGCGGCACCACGAGTGCAGGAAAAAGATCTGGCGATTAACTGGAAAGAGTCATCAGCGTTAGAGATCTGTAACCAGATTCGGGCCAGCAACCCACACTTGGGCGGTGCTAGGGCGACTTTTGGCAAGTTCCAGGGAAATGTATTGCAGGCAACGCCATCTGGTCATCCGACCTATGATCTTAAGCCGGGTACCGTAGTGCATGTCTCTCTGTCTCAGGGATTGATTGTGGCATTAAAAGATGAATGTATTCGCCTGGATATCATTGGCGATTCGGAAGGTTTCTATGACGGTTATCGTTATGCGGAGCTGATTCAGATGAGAGCGGGTATGGAATTGAAATAACCCTGAATTCTTTGATCAAAACCGTGTAATGGAGGATAAAGCGTGCAGGGTGAAGAGATCCAGATCGCTTATGCAAAAGCCGTAGAATGTCAGAATCAAGGGGACTTTGCCGGGGCAGAGAAAATTCTGTTGGAGCTGTTACCCCATATAGCGCATGTGCCTGAGATCTACATCTCTTTAGGCAATGTCTATCTGATGCAACAGAAGAATGAGCAGGCTCTGAGTATTCTGGAGCAGGGCAATCAGGCTGTGCCGGATAACATTCTACTGATTGCAACCTATAGCCCACTGCTGGCTCATATGGGGCAGCAGGATCGGGCACTTGAACTGTCTCAGCAGTTGATCGCTAAACATCCCGAGTCTGCCAAAGCTCATTTCTCGCTGGCCGCGATCTACTTCAGCAGTCAAAAGCTTGAACAGGCTCTGATGTCTGCGCGTCAGGGTTTTGAATTAGATGACCAGTCTGTAGATACCTTGTATCTGTATGGCACTATCCTACAGAGTAATCAATTGAAAGAAGAGGCGCTGGAGATTTTTCAGCGCTGTATCAGCATTGCGCCGGATTGGGTGATGTCCTATATCTCAGCGGGTTGCTTGTTGGAAGAGCTGGATAAGATAGAGCAAGCGAAAAAACTGTTTGAACAGGTTGCGGCTAAACAACCGGGTTATGCTGATGCTTATAAGCGTTTGGGCATGTTGCATATGAAAGAGGGGGATCTGACTCAGGCAGAATCCTATCTAAAGCAAGCCCTCGAACGCAATAGCGATGATGCTCAGGTACATCTGTGTTTGTCTCATATATACCGGGATCAAGGTAACTTTGATCAGGCGATTACCCACCATGGCACGGCACTGGCGTTAAATCCTGCCCTTAACAAAGCAGATGAATATGCCAAGACCATTCCGCAATGGCACTTTGATATGTTGGCGGATACTGCGCGAAACGAAGCGTATGAGCAGGCGATTATCAACAGTGTTAAACCAGAGCAGAAGATTCTTGAGATTGGCACTGGTTCTGGTCTGTTGTCCATGATGGCGGTCAGAGCGGGCGCAACTCAGGTTACAACCTGTGAGTTGGTGCCGGAACTGGCTGAAATCGCTGAGCAGATTATTGCGGATAACGGCTATCAGCATCAGATCAAGGTAGTTAACAAACGCTCGAATGAGTTAAAGGTAGGGCCAGGGCTGGATCTGGAAGAAAAAGCAGATCTGTTGATCAGTGAAATTCTGGATGCGGGACTATTAGGTGAGCATGTGCTGCCCTCTTTGCGACATGCCAGAGAGTATTTGCTGAAACCTGGTGCCAAAATTCTGCCCTATCACGCAGATATTCACGCTGTGGCTATCGAATCTGAAACGATTCGCCTGGCTAATCCAATTAAAAAGATATCAGGCTTTGATCTTTCCCGCTTTAATATCTTTAAAACGATTACGCCTTACAATGCGATTCAGTTGGATAATACGCCTCATCGCAAAATGTCAGAGCCGTTTTTTGCTGATCGTATCGATTTCAATAATCTACCGGAAGAAAAGACGGGACGTTATTACAATGCTAAAACCTTATCAGTAACAATTAATCATACGGGTAATATTGATGTGGTCGCTTTCTGGTTTGTATTAAATGTTGATGACAAAGTCAGTATTTCAACAGCCCCAGATGGCGATACACTGCATTGGCGTCAGGCTGTGGCTATTTTGCCTGAGTCAGTAGCAGTAACTGAAGGTGATGTGATTGAGCTGGAGCTAAGACAAAACGAGCAGGTGATGACCTTTAAATTGCTATAAATTTTCAGTGTTAACTGAAAGTGCTCGGTTCTGTTGATAAAAGTGAAGGAAACAATTTGGCCCGGTTTAACCGGGGCAAATTGTTTTGTATGAGTACTTATAATTAGTTTCTGCTTGGGAATACACCGCTAATGCAGATAATCATAGGTACAGCAATCGATGGCTGACTGATCAGGAATGGAGCGCTGCTACCGGTGGTAGTGGCTACCAGGGCGCCACTAAGGCCAGATAGGTTTACTTCTACGGCATCAGATGCCATGGTGATATCGGAGCTGGAGTTATAGAAATTAAATGCTGATGGTGGAGCAGGAATTCCTGCCGTTTCTGTGCCCCAATAGGCGTCTTGAGGGGACTTAGAGTCTGCAGTGCTACTTGCTTTTACCTGTACGCTTAATTGAGGTGCAGCACCAGAAGCAACAGCAATCTCGTGACTGTGAGCGGCCAGCTGGGAGACCGCTAGGCTAGTAGTTTCGGTACCCCATTGATTGCCTGGGCGGCGGTCACTCAGGCCAGGACCCTGAAGTGTACCAGTAGGAACACGACCGCGCAGATCAGGCAGTGCAAACGTTACACGGCCATCACCACCCCAAGTTGTACCTAGAATGGCGAATAAAGCAGAGTTATCAGAAATAGGTAGCAGGCCGCCATTACTTAGCGCCCAGTTGCGTGGGGCAAAGTTGCCACCAAACATATGCATATCAGCTAATGTACCTTCCATTTTCTATCTTCCTCAGGTTTTATATTTGCAATTATTTGGAAATACATGTTTTGACACAGATGAAGGCAGAGATTTAAGAGAAGCATTTTTATCGAGCATGCCTATCTTCCATGTATTTCCAGCACCTGCCTGATTAATTTCAGCTGTATCGAAATCTTATTAGAGAAACTGCTTTTATTGCTTCTTTTTTATTGCATTGGGTTGACTAATGCTTGTGCGCTATTCTCGCTAACTGTAGCGCTTGGCAGAATTGTTGCTGATTATTAAATAATATATCTATTTATAAATAAAGAGATAGTTGTTTTGAAGTTTTTTGTCTGGCTTTTTGACGCTTTTTTCAACAGAAATATTATAGATTATCAGTGGTTTGTATGTGATATGGTTTTTATTACATCTTATTACACGACGTTTTGTGTCGCGCAGTATGCTGGCGGGTAATAACTGGTAATAGCGCAAAAACTTTAATTTTGCTAACTTCGCGTGTTAATTAAGGATAGATGCAACTCTTGACCTGACAATATTAAGTGGAGACTACTTCAATGGGCACCCCTTCCAGTACAGATCATAAAAATCTGAAGCGTAATAACATTCTTCCAGAAGGGGATTTTACCGAAGTGGTTACATCCCTTGAAGAAAACGCCGAAAGTCGACAGGTTGTTTTTGTTGATGCAGGTATTTCTGACTATCAAACCATTGTTAATGAGCTGCCAGGCAGTGCAGAAGTAGTGTTGATTGACCCAGAGTGGGGCGGAATTGAGCAAATCGCACATTGGGTCGCAGAATACAGGGATATTGATGCTATTCATATTATTGGCCACGGCTCAGAAGGCTCTCAGCAATTGGGTCGCAGTCAACTTTCTTCTGAAACTCTGGAGCAATACAGTGCTGAGCTGGAAACTATAGCCCAGTCGCTGACAGATGATGGTGATATTTTACTTTATGGCTGTAATGTGGCCTCTGGGCAGGTTGGGCTGGAGTTTATCGACAGTCTGGCCGAAAAAACCGGTGCTGATATTGCCGCGTCTAATGATCTGACTGGCTCTAAAGAAAAAGGTGGTGACTGGTCATTAGAAGAACAAGTTGGTGAAATTGAAATCTCTGTTCTTGAAGCAAAACGATTTGATGGTCTGCTAATAACGGAAAGCTTTGATACCGAAACCAATGCAGCCACTACCTTTACAGAAGGCGGCGTTACTTTTAACTTGAGTACTAGCGCATACTTCGCTATTGCTACAGGAGGGTTTGGTTATAACGGTAGTGCAGGCATTATCTTTGGGAACGATAGTGTAACGCCTCAGGCAAATAATGCCGATATAGGTACCATTAGCGTTGCAAGTGGTGCACCAAGCTTTAGTGTTGATAGCATGAGAGTTGCTTCTCTAGTAGGGGCAGGCACAGTAACAAATGGCAATGTTATTCTGACAGGTACTCCAGTTGGTGGCGGTTCAGCGGTAACTGAAAGTTTTGTTGTTGACTCTGTTACTAGTCGTTGGCAAACGTTAACACCATCGGGTGATTTAGCAGGAGTGCAAATTACCAGTCTTTTAGTCACTGCAGGGGCTAATACGCAGGTTGTATATATTGATGATTTCCAATTCACTGCAGGTAGTTCTAATGCTAACCCTTCCATCACAGTCGATGACCTGCCGTACACCGAAGGCAATACCACTCAAATTGATAGCAGCGTAACGGCGGCTGATAGCGACGGTGATAGTGACTGGGATACGAACGCTAAGTTAGAAGTACAAATTACCGGTAATAATGAAGCTGGTGATCAGCTGACCATTGGTACTGTAGGTGGCATTACACTGAGCGGCTCAAATGTTCAATATAATGATGGTGGTGGTGCTGTCACAATAGGTACCATCTCTGAAACCTCCGGTACAAGTAATGACGGCACCGTCACCAATGGCGATAAGCTGACCGTCAACTTCGTAGCCGCTGCAACGGATGCAGCCGTTAAGGCTTTGGTTGAGGCGATTCAATATACCTCTACTTCAGATAATCCAACTGGCACTAATTCTACCCGTACTGTTACTTATACCTTAACGGATAAAAACGCAGGTTCGTCATCCGATACTTCGACGATCACCATTACGCCTGTGAATGATGCCCCTGTTCTGGCTGATACTTCTGTGACGTTGACAGCGATCAATGAAGATGCCGGTGATGATGATGGTTCTGGTGCTGATAATGACAATGATGCGACCAGCAACGCAGATAATCAGGGTGATACAGTTGCCAATCTACTGACTGCAGCTGTGACCGATCCTGATGGTAGTGCAGTTGAGGCGATTGCAGTCACTCAAGTCGATAACACGAATGGTGTTTGGCAATACACTACAGATGGCTCAACCTGGAATAATTTTACTGTTACAACTGGCAGTAGTGTTGATCTGGAAACGGGTAATAACTCTATCTTATTGGATAGCGCTAACAAGGTGCGTTTTGTTCCAGACCAGAACTATAGCGGTAGTGCAACGTTTACTTTCCGTGCCTGGGATAAGAGTAGTGGTTCAGCGGGAAGTACGGCTACAACAAGTGTTAATGGTGCTGCAACGGCATTCTCAACGGCAACTGACACTGCCAGTGTCACGATTAATGCTATTGATGATGCCCCGACCTTGGCTGATGCAGGTGTAGCGCTGGCAGCTAATGAAGATACGGCTACCGCGATGGATCTAACCAAGATCACTGTAGCGGATGTTGATACTGCTGGAGATCTGACCCTTACAGTCGCTGTGGCAGATACCAGCGCGAGCCTGACGGCGACAGGGGCCGGTACGACTGTTAACAGTGTAGATGTAGTTCAAACAAATGCCTATACCGTGACACTGACAGGTACTGTTGCCGAGTTGAATGGTTATCTGGGCACGCAAGGGGCAGATAACCTTACTTATACCACCAGTAGTAATAGTACCAGCAATGATACTTTGTCTATTACCGTTAATGATGGTAATAGCAGCTCAAGTGCGACGAATCTAACGATTGCGGTGACAGGGGTAAATGATGCCCCAACCATCACCAATTCTGGTAATTACAATATCACAGCGGTTAATGAAGAAACCGCTTCTGCGGGTGTGCAAATTTCTACCATCCTTGCAGATGGTGCTATCTCTCGTAACGATGTTGATAGCGGCGCGAACAGCGGTATGGCAATCACCGCTGTAACAGGGACAGGCACCTGGGAGTTCTCTACTGATAACACTAATTGGACTAGCTTTGGTACAGTCAGTGCCAGTACGGCATTGCTGCTGGATAAAGATTCTTATGTGCGTTTTACCGGTGGCTCTGAGTATTCAGGCACTGCAACTTTCTCGTTTAAAGCGTGGGATCAAACGTCTGGTACAGCCTCAAGCAATGGCTCTGCTCAAACAGCTAATGCAAGTTCAGGGGGCGGGATAACAGCCTTTTCAACGAATAGCGCTACGACCTCTATTACCGTTAATGCAGTTGACGATGCGCCTGTATTAGCGGGTAGCCCAACTCTGGCTCAAACCGAAGATGCTGCAGCGGCGGCAATGGATATTTCCGGGGTGACGATCTCTGATGTAGATACCTCTGGGGATATCACTATCACACTGAGTGCTGGCGATACCAGTGCAGCGCTAACGGCAACGGCAACAGGTACTGTGAACAGTGTTGATGTGACTCAGGTTAATGCTTACACCATTACATTGGTCGGTACGGTTGCTGAGTTGAATGGCTATTTAGGTACGGAAGGTGCAACCAATATCACCTATGCGACCAGTGCGAATAGAAACACCAATGATACTTTGACTATTGTCGCGAATGATGGAAACAGCAATTCCAACAGCTTGACGCCGACGATTACGATTGCCAGTGTGAACGATGAGCCCACAGTTTCCGCAACGGGGGATAGTGGCTCGGCAGCGGGTGCCGGCAGTGCCGTTTCGGTTTTCTCCAGTACATCGATCAGTGCTGTTGATTCCGGTGAAAATATTGCTGCTGTAACGTTTACTGTCAGCGGTCTTGCCGATTCGAATAATGAGAAGCTGATTATCGATGGCTCTACATTTGATCTGATGACAACAGTGGCCCGTACTGATGCCACAGGCAATAATATTGCGTATCAGGTTACCTATAGTGCCGGCACGGCAACAGTTGTTATTACAGGGCCTGCGGGTGCTGCCGCCGCCAACACCGTTTTCCAAACTGCCTTAGATGGCATGACATATCAGAATACCCTGGGTGCAGTAACAACGGGTAATCGTGTCTTTACCCTCACTCAGGTGCAGGATGAAGGGGGAACGGCTAACGGAGGCGATGATTCAATCACGCCTTCTCCGGCAATTGTTGCGACCATTAATGTTGTGAATGGCGATACACCGCTTGCCACTACGACAAGCTATAACGGCACTGAAGATACAGGAGTCGATATGGCGACAGCAGGCATGGCTGTGACGAGAGAAGCTAATGCTGCAGATACCTTAGACTTTATTACCATTACAGGCGTTACTGGCGGTACGTTGACATTGACTGGTAGCCCATCTACTACAGGTGCAGCCGGCACTGCAGGTATGGCCAGTGCTGGTGCACTTAATGTGGGTGATAAGGTCAGTACTGCTGATATTGCTTTGATTAACTTCATGCCAACAACTAACTCCACAACGGCTGCAACGGTAACTTATACGGTAACGGACTCCGGTAATGATGTATCAACTGCTGGAACGATCACTATCAATTTGGCTGCTGTTGATGATGCGCCGACACTGGCGGATGGTGGGGCATCTCTGGCTGCTAACGAGGATGTGGCGACAGCAATGGATTTGTCGCAGATCACTGTAGCCGATGTTGATACTACTGGTGATGTAACGTTAACTGTTACAGTGGCTGATACTAATGCCAGTCTGACGGCAACGGGTGCGGGCACTACAGTAAACAATGTTGATGTGGTACAGACGAATGCCTATACGGTTACTTTGACCGGAACGGTTTCAGAGCTGAATGGTTATCTGGGTACTCAAGGGACAAATAACCTGACCTATACCACCAACGCTAATAGTACCAGCAATGATACTCTGTCGATTACCGCTAATGATGGTAATAGTAGTTCCAGTCCAACGAATCTGACAGTTACAGTAACAGCAGTAAACGATGAGCCTGTCGTCAGTGCTACCGGAACGGGTGGTAATTCTGTTAATGGTGCTGCAACTGATCTATTTAACAGCACGGCGATTGATGTAGCCAGCCCTGATACCGGCGATCTGGTTAAAAGTGTCATCTTTACCGTCAGTGGTCTGCAGGATGGTGCAGATGAGAAGATCAATCTAGATAGCACGGTAATCGCACTAACAGATGGTACCAATGGCACAACAACCGGTGGTAGTAGTCTTGGCTACAGCGTGGCTGTCTCATCCGGCACCGCAACGGTCACTATTACCCATGCAGGCATAGCAGAAGCGACTATTGAAGGTCTGCTGGATGCGATGACCTATCAAAATACCGCAGCTGGCTTCACTGAAGGTGCCCGTGTCGTGACCATTACCTCGGTGCAGGATACTGGAGGTGTTGCTAACAGTGGTGACGATACCTGGTCTACCGGGGGGATTACTTCAACGGTGACTGTTGTCGATGGCACTAAACCAACTGCAACCAGTTATACGGATACTGGTAATGAGGAGGCTAAAGTTGATCTGTCGGCAACTGAGATGCCTACGACGGAAGATTCGGGTAATGAAGCCCGTGAATATATCACTATCGATACCACGCAGGTAGTCGGTGGAGTATTATCTTTGGATTCAGCTGGTACTGCAGGTAATTCCTCGACAGGAGGGATTGCTTATTACACAACTGCAGGTGATCTCAGCGGAACTGTTCATATTAACTTTGCAGACCTCAGCAAGCTGGATTTCACACCGACAACAAACCTGGCAGGCACAGGTGCTGCAAGCTTTAAGTGGACTGTAACGGATGCTGGTGGTCATACTTCACCTGTAGCGACTTACACACTGAATCTGACTAATACTTCAGATGCCCCCGAAGGTACAGATAAAACAGTTTCGATTAATACCAGTCAGACACACACCTTTAGTGCCAGCGATTTTGGTTTTACTGATGTGGATACCGGTGACACATTAAACCGAGTGCAGGTGAACGTTCAGACTATTGATAATGGTACGCTGAAGCTGAGCGGCACAACAGTAAATAATAGTGACTGGATCAACCTGGCTGATATTGGCAATCTAGTGTATGCACCCACTGGAACAGGATCCGACACCTTTACCTTTACCGTTGAGGATAGCACTTCAGCAACTGATACAACGGAAAATACGATCACCTTGACTGTAACAGCACCGCCATCAACTGGTGGCGGTGGAACGCCTCCCCCGACCCCAGAGCCGGAACCAGAGCCAGAGCCGGAACCAGAGCCGGAACCAGAGCCGGAACCAGAACCAGAGCCGGAACCAGAGCCGGAACCAGAACCAGAGCCGGAACCAGAGCCAGAACCAGAGCCAGAACCAGAGCCAGAACCAGAGCCAGAACCAGAGCCGGAACCAGAGCCAGAACCAGAGCCGGAACCAGAGCCGGAACCAGAGCCGGAACCAGAGCCGGAAC
>CAYFGP010000078.1:0-32019 GCA_964342385.1 uncultured Oleiphilus sp.
AGAGGCGTCAAGCTTATGCTTCCTCTATCGAGAACTTCGCACTGTCCAGTGCATTAATGATAACGGCGATATCATTGGAAAGATCGCATTTGATGGTGCTCAAGATGAGTATGTATTCTCCCCAGCTAGTAAAGAGATCGTGTTATCCGCTGTCGAAGAAGCCACAATTGCGATGAGAATTGTTGGGCTTAAGTCGGGTAAGTTTTCCATCCCAATGCAGGATGATGATTGATCCAGCACACTTAGCCTTGTTACTGACAACGCCTCAGCAACGACAGACGTGCCAGCTTATAAGTACCAAAGTCCGATGATTTTGGTACTTCATACTCTTAAACCTACAACCCCTTCCTCTATCTTCGTCACATAATTCACGAAGACAATTGCCACCCAGCCTGCACTAGGTTTTTCGAGTAATTACGGGCATCTCGTGGATTTAAAATTTCCCCGGAAATAGCAGCACTAATCGCCACTACCGGTTCATGTCTCAGGTTCAATACCGTAAGCTGACATCCCTCTCTACTTCATCGTGAGTTGTCCCATAACTCTGACTTTACATGGCCTTTCAAATATTCAAATTAAATTTTTCTTCCTGAATGTCACAAACAGAGTTTGCCGATCGTTCTATATATACCTTTCCAACTGAATTTAATTGAGGTTAATAATGAGTGATACAAATGCAGTGAAATATGAACAGGAAATCCCTGACGTATTCAATTCCATGGCCGCGGTGCATCAAGTAATGGATGAACATGGCTTCGATCGAACCATTCATCATCTGGTGCAGTTGCGAGCATCACAAATCAATGCCTGTGGATTTTGCGTTAAGATGCATACTCGGGAAGCCCGTGAAGATGGAGAAACCAGCGATCGGCTGGATCGTGTAGTGGTATGGGATCAGGTGCATGATTTCACTGACCGCGAACGTGCAGCACTAGCATGGACCGAAGCTCTGACTATTCTTGATCCCAAAACGAACCTCGGTGAGCTTCGCGCTCAGCTACGCCAATACTTTAGCGACAAGGAAATTGGTGTACTCACCTCGACTGTTGCCATGATCAACTTGTGGAACCGAATCAATATCTCGAGACACTGATATGTTAAACAGAGCCGATACGCAAATTTTCGAAGACGCTCGCCCCAGCCTTCTGGGGCTGGCTTATCGGATACTCGGATCGCTGGCCGATGCCGAGGATGCAGTTCAAGATGCCTTCTTGAAATGGGCAAAATCAGATCGTGGAGAAATTGATAATCCAACTGCGTGGTTAACAACTGTTTGTACACGCCGTTGTCTCGATCTACTACGCTCAGCTAATCACACCCGTGTGAATTATATTGGCGCCTGGCTGCCAGAGCCCATACAAAAGTCAATCGAGGAAAATGCAGAAACAAATCTGGATCTTACATCCTCACTGAAAACAGCATTTTTACTAATGCTTGAGCGGCTGACACCTAAGGAACGCGCTGCGTATCTGTTACACGACATCTTTGAGGTTCCTTATCCAGAGATCGCTAAGACACTGGATATTCAGGAAAGTACCTGCCGCAAGCTAGTGTCCAGAGCGAAAGTAAATATTGATCTGGACCGAACCCGCTATATAACGCCCGTTGCACGACAAGATGAACTCTTGTCTGCGTTCCAAACAGCCATTACCAGTGGCGTCACCCAGCAGCTGAGTTCTCTATTATCCGATGATATTCGTCTGACAGCGGACGGCGGCGGCAAGGTGCCTACTCTGATGGAAGTCCTACGTGGGCCGATTGAGGTCATAACCTTCCTGACCAAAAGCCTAAACCAGTACTGGATAGGCCATCATTGGGATCTTGTCGATATCAACGGTGAACGCGGAATTGTTCTCAGACATCAGAGCAGGATCGAAGCAGCCGTCTCATTTGCCTATGACACAAGTGGCAAAGCTACAAATATCTATATTGTGCGTAATCCAGAGAAACTCGCACACCTCGAAGAAATATCGATTCACTAATTCTACGAGGAAATCGAAATGCAATCGAAGTCTTTTCAATCATTACTGATCACAGGAATATTTTTGACCGTGAGTACTTTAGCCTTATCAAATGACAAAGCCGTTGAAGGTGCAGTCCAATTAACGATTATAAACCCACCTGATCTCTATGATCCGGTTCCTAACAGCTACAGCCATGCCGTTGTAGCCAAAGGTAGCTCTCAAATCGCTTATATTGCCGGACAAGGCGGCGAAGACAAGCAAGGCAATTTATCACCGGAATTTTCAGATCAAGTTATACAGGCATACGTAAATCTCAAAACCGCTCTGACGGCTGTCGGTGCGCAACCCCACCAAGTTACGAAAATTACGACCTATGTTGTTGATTACAATCCGTCGATGCTAAGTGTTATGACAGAGCTGGCGAAAGAGACCTTTGGAGATGCACTGCCTGCGCAAACTCTGGTTCCTGTTCCAAGGCTCGCGCTCGACGGGATGTTATTTGAGGTGGATGCAACAGCTGTAATTAATTAACCCCACTACTACTGAAAGTGTCTGCTTTATTACTTATCAATGGTACTCGAAACTGTTCGTTGTCATTACACAATACGTGAAGATAGCTGACGTGCAGCCTGCACCAGATTTTTCGAGTAATTACGGGCATCCTGGGGGTTTAAAATTTCCCCAGAGATGCCCGCGCTTATAGCAGCGACAGGTTCATTTCTTAGATTCAACACAGGTGCAGCAATACAGCTGACATCCCTTTCTACCTCACCATGAGTAACGGCATAACCCAGTCGCTTTGCCCGCTCCAGCTCCTGTTTGATCTCAGATAAGCGCTGGCGAATCTCAGGGTTATGTTTAATCTCACCCTCGATATAGCTTTGCTGATATTCCTCTGAACGCATGGACAAAATCGCTTTACCCGATGCCGACAGATGCAAAGGCATGGTCTGACCGATATAAACGTTAAAAGTGCTACTCAACGAAGATTCCACCTTAGAGACCACTACTACTTTGTCACCCACCGGTACGCTGAGAAAGATCGATTTATGGATCTCGTTTTTCAGAATCTCAGCGATGGGATAAAAGAAAGGAATAATGCTCTGTTTGTTATAGATGGTGGAAGCAATCTGAAAGATACGCGAGCCGATACAGTAGGACTTTTTCCGGCTAGGGTCCAAGGCAACCAGCTGGTGTTCCAGCAGAGTGTTGATAATACGATGGCCACTGGCTGAGGGTATACCGGTTTGCTCACAGATCTCAGATAGGGTTAATGGATAGCTGGAACTGGCCAACAGATCCATAATCAGAACTGAGCTATCAACAGCTGGCGCTTTGGATTTGCTACCGGGGCCTGCAGCGGCCTTTGTACTCTTGGTTTTGCTATTACTTATCATATTTCTCGTATTCTTATCTTTTAATACTTCATTCAGCAGTCGACTCTTCCACCAGCCAAAGCTTTACTTCGAAGAAAGCACGGTCCTGATTGTTTTAGATCGTATCAAATAAAAACTACTCTGCTGCTGCCTAAACTTTTATTCTATATATGGAAAAAATTATCCAAATAAGGCGATTTTTCTATGCTGTATTTTAGGGCGAAAGAAAAATGCATTTTTTGGCAAAAAATTTAAATTTTTTTCTCAACCTGCCCAATACTTAAAAAGTGTCGCTAACCACGGGCTTTTCTTCCTGTTTTCCAGGTTCTGATTCGGGGCATGGTGTGCACTGCAATAGCGCAGCCTGTTTCTTCCCTTACCTCTGTAAGACTCATTAAATCAGCATCTTAGCCATTAAATTTTATATATGGAATCAAAATTTTGCATATGGAATTTTTTTTGACTCCATTCTGACAGCGACCTAGCATGGCGTCTATCACAAAGAAGGTAGTGCTCATGAGAGTCGATAAAAACTTTATAAATAACGAATTTACTCGATCCCCAACCACTGGATCTCTGCCCGTATATAGCCCAGTTAATGAAGCGGTTATTGCTCAGGTGCCTGTTGCCAGTGCAAAAGAAGCATTGGGTGCTGTGGATATTGCAGCAAAAGCTCAGAAAGAGTGGCGAGCACTCACCAGCGCCGAGCGTGGCGCTTACCTGCACAAGTTGGCCGATGCGCTGGTCGCCCGTAAGGATCATATCGGCAAGGCTCTGGCAGATGAGTCCGGTAAGAGCCTGGAAGATGCCACCAATGAAGCGGTTTATGCCGCTGAGATTACCCGCTATCACGCGGAGTGGGCCCGTCGTATCGAAGGCGAGATTATTCCCAGCGATACCCCTTCTGAAAATCTACTGCTGCAGCGTGAGCCGATTGGTGTTGTCGCTTGCCTGATCCCATTTAACTATCCGGTCTATACCCTGCTGCGTAAGGTAGCCCCAGCGCTGATTACCGGTAATGCGGTGATTGTACGCCCAAGCAATAACACACCATCGTCTGCTTTTGAGATCGCACAAGCGGCACTGGATGCGGGTCTGCCAGCGGGTGTGGTGAATATTCTGACTATGGATCACGCCACAGCGGAAGCAGTATGCACCCATCCAAAAGTGGGCATGATTACCCTGACCGGCAGCGTCGGCGCGGGTCGCAAGGTACTGGAATACTCTCAGGTCAATATTGCCAAATCCTCTCTGGAGCTGGGTGGTAAAACCCCTGCCATTGTGGAAGCCGATGCAGATCTGGAAAAAGCCGCCAGCGAAATTGTCGCGTCTAAAACCACCAACTGTGGTCAGCTATGCACCGCCGTTGAACGTGTTTATGTCCATGAAGACGTGTACGAAGAATTTGTTGATCTGCTGCGTCAGCAGATGGCAGAACGTCAGTTTGGTGACCGCGCTGAAAACCCATCCTTTATGGGTCCGCTGATCAACGATAACTCCCGCCTGAATATTCATCAGATGGTGGAGCGTGCCATTGATGACGGTGCTCAGCTGGAAACCGGCGGTTATATCCCTCAGGGTCCGGGGCATTTCTATCCGCCAACACTGCTGACCAACTGTCGTCAGGATATGGAGATTGTGCAGGAAGAGATCTTTGGCCCTGTGCTGCCAGTACTGAAATACAGCGATTCTGATCAGGCATTGGAACTGGCGAACGATCACCAGTTTGGCCTGGCTTCCGTGATCTATACAGAAAACTACCGTACGGCAATGAAGGTGGCTAACAACATCGAAGCCGGTGAGATCTATATCAACCGCACCCCAGCTGACCCTTATCAGGGTTATCACGCCGGTTGGAAACGTTCTGGTTTAGGTGGTGATGACGGTAAACACGGCATGCTGGAGTTTACCCAAACCCGTCTGGTGGTACTGAACTACTAAGTTCTCTAGTACAAAAACGACCACAACAAGACGACCGCTACAAAATAACCACTAAAAAAAGCAAAGCTAACAACCAAGCGCTGAATGAGCGCTAAAAAGAGCACGTTATGAAACTGACCCGCTGCCAGACTCATGTTGTCGCAACACCACCGCCTCATGTCGGTGGTATGTACTGGATCTTTGTCACCCTGGAAACCGAATGTGGTATTCAGGGTGTAGGCGAAGTCTACGCCGCCACCTTTCACCCCAGTGTGATGGTGCCCGCCATTGATGATGTCTTCTCCCGCTACCTGGTAGGACATGATCCGCACCATATCGAACGTTTCTTCCGGGAGGCTTATTCCAGTGGTTTTACCCAGCGTCCTGACCTGACCATGATGGGGATTATCAGCGGTCTGGAAATGGCCTGCTGGGACATTATCGGTAAGGCAGCGGGTAAGCCGGTTTACGAGCTGATCGGCGGCAAGGTACACGACAAGCTGCGCTCCTATACCTACCTTTACCCGGTGGATCGTGATGGTAGCTATAACTACGACAGTGTTGAACTGACCGTTGAGTGTGCTCTGGAATATAAAGCCCAAGGCTTTACCGCCCTGAAGTTTGATCCTGCCGGGCCTTATACCGCGTATTCCGGTCATCAGCTGTCTCTGGAAGAGATGGAGAAATGCGCCACCTTCTGTCAGCGTATTCGCGAAGCCGTAGGTAACAGCTGTGATCTGCTGTTTGGCACCCACGGTCAGATGGTGCCTTCTGCAGCCATTCGTCTGGCACGCAAGCTGGAACCTTTTGATCCGCTGTGGTTTGAAGAGCCTGTGCCACCGGGTCAGAGCGAAGCCATGTCTCGTGTCGCTGATCACACCTGCATCCCTGTAGCGACCGGCGAACGCTTGACCACCAAGTATGAGTTCCTGGACCTACTGCGCCATAACGCTGCGTCGATCCTGCAGATGAACCTGGGTCGTGTTGGCGGCATTCTGGAAGCGAAAAAGATCGCCGGTATGGCAGAAGCTTATTACGCCCAGATCGCGCCTCACCTTTATAACGGTCCTGTGGGTGCAGCAGCCAGTATCCAGTTAGCGACTGCGACACCGAACTTCCTAATTCAGGAAAGCATCGGTACCTGGGATGGTTTCCATGCTGAAGTGCTGCAGGAAAAGATCCAGTGGCAGGATGGCTACATCATTCCATCAGACAAACCGGGACTGGGTATTGAGCTGAATATGGATGTCGTTAAGGCCAATTCCCCTTATACCAGCAAGCCGCTGCATCTACTGATGGCGAGCAAGCCTTATGACTTTAAGGCGCAATCTTCTGATCACTGGAAGCAACCTGTTTCCGGCTCCAAACCAGCCGCCGCTTCTGCAGTAGCCGATAAAGCGTAACGGTCGGGTTGAGTTGACGATAGAGAGCAGAACGATGGAATACGATTTTATTATCGTTGGTGCCGGTTCAGCAGGCTGTATTCTGGCCCATCGCCTAAGTGAAAACGGTCGCTACAGTGTGCTGATTGTGGAAGCTGGGCCAAAAGACCGCTCCCCCTGGATTCAGGTGCCGGTGGGTTTTGCCAAAACCTACTATCACCCCACGTACAACTATATGTACTACAGCCAGCCGGAACCCGGTATGGCGGGGCGTAATCTTTACGCCCCTCGGGGCAAAGTGCAGGGTGGTTCCGGCTCCATTAACGCCATGATCTATGTGCGTGGTCAGGCGCAAGATTTTGATGACTGGGCTGCAGCCGGTAATCCCGGTTGGGGTTATCAAGATGTGCTGCCTTACTTTAAAAAGCTGGAGCAGCACCCGCTGGGTGAAACGGAATATCACTCCGATAAGGGACTGATTGGTATCACGCCGATGAAAGCCGGTGCACACCCGATCTGTCAGCATTATCTAAAAGGTGCAGAGCAATTGGGTTATCTCCTGAGTGATGATTTTAATGGGGCTCAGTTTGAAGGTGCGGGCATCTATGAAACCAATATCCGCCAGGGGCGTCGGGATTCCAGTAATACGGCTTACTTGAAGCCTGCGTTGGCCCGCAAAAATCTGACGCTGCTAACGAATGTGCAGGTGGAGAAGATCCTGTTTGAATCGAATCCAAAGACGGATCAAAGCAGTGATCAGCCTCAGGGTCAAACGGGCCAACAGCCCAGAGCCGTAGGTATTCAACTACGTAAAGCTGGTGCAGGCAGTGCGACGAGTCATGAAGGCAAGGTGGAAAACTACCGCGCTAAGCGTGAAGTGATTCTATGTGCCGGTGCGGTGGACTCACCTAAGTTGCTGCAACTGTCGGGTATCGGTGATCCAGCATTGTTGGATCAACACCGTATTCCGGTGGTTCGCTCACTGCCGGCCGTAGGCCAGAACCTGCAGGATCATCTGTGTGTGAGCTACTACTACCGAGCCAATATGAAAACGCTGAACGATGAGTTTCGTTCCCTCTGGGGGCAGGCCAAAGCCGGTGTGCAGTATTTGCTAAATCGTACAGGCCCGCTCTCCATGAGTGTGAATCAGGCCGGTGGTTTCTTTAAAGGGGATGAGTCAGAAGAGCACCCGAATATTCAGCTCTACTTTAATCCGATGTCCTATCAGATTCCGCAAGATCCTAATGCGGCACTGGAACCTGAACCCTACTCCGGTTTTCTGGTGGTGTTTAATCCCTGTCGTCCGACCAGTAAGGGCAGCATTGAGATCGCATCGGGCAATAGTGCCGATGCAGCTTTGATTCACGGTAACTACCTCTCCACCGAAAAAGACCGTCAGGAAGTGATACAGGGCAGTCGTTTGATTCGAAAAATCATGTCGGCACCAGCACTGCAAGCGATCACCGAAGAAGAGGTGTTGCCTGCGGATGAAGTACAAAGTGATGAAGAGATGCTGCGTTATTTCCAGGAAAAAGGCGGCTCTATCTATCACCTGTGCGGTTCCTGCGCCATGGGGTCTGATCCTGAAACGGCAGTGGTTGATAGCCGATTGAAGGTACACGGTGTCACGGGCCTGAGGGTCGTGGATGCTTCCATTTTCCCCAATATTACCTCGGGCAATATCAATGCCCCTGTGATGATGGTGGCTGAAAAAGGAGCCGAAATGATTCTGGCTGATCAGGGCTAAGCTGCTCAGCTGTTTCAAAGATATTTCTATGCACTAACTCGAACGATTCACCTAATCGTCAACTACTAACAACCAACAACTAACAAGCAGCTCGACCCAAACGCTTTATAAAACGAGCTCTCTCATCACAGGAGAGCCCCAAGAGCAAAAGACCCGGCCGCAGAAGGTATTTCGGCGACCGGGAGGATAACAACAATAGGAAAATACCATGCAACGTAAGACAAGAATCAGACCCTTAGTGTTCTGGCCACCCTTCCTCTTATTGATGGTGGCAGTGGTACTCAGCTTTACCAATCTGGACGGTTTTCTAGCGGTGACCTCGGCCATTAACAGCTGGATTCTGGATCGTTTCTCCTGGCTATTCAGCCTGGGCACTCTGCTGATGGTGGGTACCTGCGTCTGGGTTTACCTGTCCCCACTGGGTAATGTGCGTATCGGTGGTGAAAAAGCCACGCCTATCCTAAGCCGCTGGCGCTGGTTCTCCATCGCTCTGTGTACCACAGTAGCCATTGGCATCCTGTTCTGGGCCACAGCTGAGCCGATGTATCATCTGCACAGTCCACCGTCGTCTATGGGTCTGGAAGCAGGTTCGGCAGAAGCGGCGAAATTCGCTATGTCGACCATGTTCCTGCACTGGTCCTTTACGCCATACGCGATCTACACCATTCCAGCGCTGATGTTTGCACTGGCACACTACAACCTGGGCAAACCTTTCTCTCTGGGTTCGGCACTGAGTCCACTGTTTGGTGATCGTGTACAGGGTAAAACCGGTCAGATTATCGATGCCTTGGCGCTGTATGCTCTGGTAGCCGGTATGGCTGCATCTCTGGGTACCGGCGTACTGACTCTGGCAGGTGGTTTAGACAATATGCTATCGCTGGGTACAGGCCCTGTAGTACTGGGTGTAATCACTCTGCTGATTGTAGCGACCTTTATTGTCTCTGCTGCATCTGGCCTGAAAAAGGGTATCGCCATGCTGTCCAGCCTGAATACCCGTATCTTCTTTGGTCTGTGTGCCTTTGTCTTTATCTGTGGCCCCACGACCTGGATTCTGGCGATGGGCGTAGAAGGCATGGGTGAATACCTGGGTAACTTCTTCCAGAAGAGCCTGTTTACCGGTGCCGCATCAGGCGATAAATGGCCACAGTGGTGGACCATCTTCTACTGGGCTAACTGGCTGGCCTGGGCACCGATCACTGCGCTGTTCCTGGGTAAGATCTCCCGTGGTTACACCGTACGTGAGTTCCTGGTAACGAACATGGTACTGCCTGCAATCTTTGCCTGTGTTTGGATGTCGATCTTCAGTGGTACTGCACTGAACATGGATATGACCGGTGACGGCATGCTGAACAATGCTCTGAAAAATACCGGTGCTGAATCTGTCGTCTACACCATGTTCGACAACCTACCCCTGGCGGGTATTACTGCCGTGCTGTTTATCTTTGTCTCCTTCCTGTCTTATGTGACAGCGGCGGACTCTAACACGGAAGCGATGGCTAATCTGTGTTCCGAAGACAGTGAAAAAGCTCTGGCCGGTGATGATAACGCTCAATCTCTGTCTGAAGAGGAACAAAGCGCACCGACCAGCCTGAAACTGAAAGTGATCTGGGGTGCCACCATCGGCTTTGTCGCTTGGGTAATGACCAGCTTTGCCGGTATCGACGGCATCAAAATGATGTCCAACCTGGGTGGTCTGCCCGCACTGTTTATTGTGCTCGGCTGTAATGCAGCACTGATCTACTGTCTGGTGTCTGAGCGCTTTACTAAAGGCTCTGCGACAGAAAAGGAAGCTTCAGCAAAAAAGCAGGATGATGGTAACAGTCAGGTAGATAGCGTACTCACGACCTAAATTAATGTGGTCGAGGTGTTAGCACCATGACCTAACCACTGACACAGGGAAGTGCTCAGAACTACCAAAAGCCTATGGAAGGTTCGCCCAACGTAGGCTTTTGTGTTTTTGCTCATCCTGTCCTTAATCCAGCAGAGTAATCTCAACTGAACAGTTGAGAAAGAATAGCCCCAACAAAATAAACCGATCAAAGTAGCTGAGGTGATTTATGGACCAACTTCCATCCCTGAATGCATTAAAAATGTTCACGGTTGTAGGCCAGGTACTCAATTTTTCCAAAGCAGCAGAAGAACTGAATGTGACCCAAGGTGCGGTAAGCCGTCAGATCTTAAGGCTGGAAGAAAGTCTGGGCTTTGAGCTGTTTATCCGTCAGCATCGCCACCTGGAATTAACGGATAAAGCATCTGAGCTATTACCTGAAATCACCCGTGCTTTTGAGCTGATGGAAAACTCCATCGGACAGCTACAGGCTAAGTCCTAACTGCTACTGGCTAGGCCCTAACTGCTATAGGCTGAGTCTCTGCCAGTCTTTTTGTTTTACCTTATTAACTCTCCATGCCTCTGTTCCCCACCACAACGACCTCCTCTCATCGGTAAACGACAAAATACTGGTGCTGCTGAACAAAGGCTGATCTAATACGCCTTTAAGGCTCATAGCCTTCTGGTAACACCCTGATCGTTCGATCCGCTTCAGCACGAATATAAAAACGACTCTACATAAGCACACCGATAAGAATTCACACCTATGCGATCACTTCCGTCTCTTACCGCATTACGCGTCTTTGAAGCCGCAGGCAAACAGCTTAGCTTTACCCAAGCCGCAAAACAGCTACACGTGACTCAGGGTGCCGTTAGCCGTCAGATCAAACAGCTGGAAGAGTATCTGGGTGTGCCCCTGTTTATTCGTCTACATCATAAGCTAGAGCTAACTGATGCCGGTAAACAGCTACTAAGCAAACTGGAACAGTCCTTTGATCTGATGGAAAGTGCCATTGAAGAGATCAAAGACCCTAATCAGCGTTTGCGTCTGAATATTCTGGTACCGCCCACCTTTGCTACTCGTTGGCTGGCTGGTCGTTTGGCGGATCTACGTAAGAACTTCCCTGAGTTGGAACTGGCTATTTACGATCGCCCCAGCGATCAGCTACTGTTCGATTGTGAGATTCGTTTTGGTCAAACCGCCAAACCCAAGCACTTTAGTGAACTGCTGTTTCTGGAGCAACATGTTCCGGTTTGCCTACCGGATATGATGGAACGGGCACAAAACCTGGAGCAGGAAAGCGACAATCTACTGCATATTTTGCATGAAGATAGCCGCTTACCTGTCTGGAAGGATTGGTTAGCCGCTGCAGGCAAAAGTGAGCGCATTAACCCTAACGCCGGTATCTCATTTAATACCCTGGACCAAGTTATTCATGCGCTCAATGCTGGAGCTGGTTTTGCCGTAATCGATAAGCATATGATTGGCCGTGAGCTGCAACAACAGAGCCTGATCCAGTTCAGCGATATATCAGTTGATGGCCCTTACGGCTACTGGTTGGATATTCCGGCAGAACGCCAGGGGCTATCCAAGGTGATACGTTTTACCGAATGGCTACGTCAGCAACTGGCTTGAGACTCATAACTCAATATGGCAAGCAGCAAAGCCTCACTCTGGAGGCTTTGTGATTTGTTACTGACCTTGAAGAGCAAAAACTAGCTGAGTAGCTTGGTCTCAAAAGGATAGGTAGTCAGGTTTTCATACCCTGTTTCGGTAATAATTACCTGATCCTCCAGTTTGACGCCTTCTTTACCGCCAACAGCGCCAACATAAGCTTCAACGCACAGTGCCATACCGGGTTCCAATACACCGCTGTAGCCATGGCCTTCCAGATCTTCCGGGTAACGAATCGAAGGGTACTCATCACACAGACCCACGCCGTGCATCATGACGCCATAACGCTGGGCTCGGAACTCTTCCGGTAGACGAATCCCGGCCTGAGTGACCTCATCAAAGGTCATACCCGGTTGCAAGATCTCCATATTGTATTGGATATGGTTATAAGCCACTTTGTAGAGATGCTTCTGCTCTTCTGTTGGCTCAACATCTCCCACCAGCCAAGTACGGGAGATATCGGCACAGATACCATAGGGGCCAATCAAATCAGTATCAAAGGCCAACAGATCGCCTTCTTGTACAATTCTTGGACCGCACTCCTGAAACCAGGGATTGGTTCTTGGGCCGGAAGACAGTATGCGGCATTCAATCCATTCCCCCCCGCGTTTGATATTCTCTGCATGCAGCACTGCCCAGATATCATTCTCACTGATACCGGGAACAACCATCTCCTGCATCTTAGCCATGGCGATCTCGGTGGATGCCAATGAGCAGCGCATAGCATTAATCTCATCTTCATTTTTGATGGCACGGGCCAGCTCCATCACTTCCTGGCCATCAAAAGTCTGAATATCCAGACGGTCCAGCTCTCGCAGCCCCACAATCTCGATCTTATCTACCGCCAGACGGCGATTACTGCCGCCATGTTCCTGCAGAATGGATTCGATCTCTTTAGCAAAATGGCGGGCATGTTCCGTGGTGCGGTTACCGGTTTCAAAATAGAAAAATGAGGCACCGCTTCTCAGCTCTTTCACTAACGGCAGATGAGCGCTCAGATGCTCGCAGTTATGAAAGTCCCATAAAATAATATGGCCAGAGGCCGAGACAAAACAGGCACGGGCCGAATTATGAGTGATCCATAACTGCATATTGGTGGAGTCTGTGGCATAACGAATATTCAGCGGATCAAATAACAGGACTCCGGCCAGATCACGTTCTTGCAGCTCATTCACGATACGCTGTAAACGATACTCGCGCATACGGGTTAGATTCGGTGCGGTTAAGCCTAAGGCTTCCCATTCATTAAAAGCCAGATCTGTAGGCCCGATCTCCACCCGGTCGTTTTCATTGGGGGAACCATCCGGTTTTATGGCCCCTCGTCGTCGGCTTGGATCAATTTTTCGGTTTGAACTTGCTAAGGAAAAAGGTGACCAGTTCATCTTACCCACCTCAGGGTTGTTATTTTTCTATACCACAAAACAAAAGCGTCTCAGGCCAGAGATTCCCTGGAATTCAGGCATCTCCAGCACAGCACTCAAAGGCTGCTGTTTTGCACAAATATGTTTGATTTTTTATATGGGAATGCATCCCTGCATTGATCTAAGGAAGAGCGCTGACACTGCGCTCTCATGACGTCCTATGTCCGTATACTTGCGGTTGCTTAAGCTTTGTCTGCCGCCAGATTAATGCCCTTGGGAATACAGAGCTGAGACAAAACGCCAAGACTGATATCAACGATAACGGCCAACAAGGCAGTGGCACCTGCGCCAGCCAACATCATTGAGGTGTCATCCAAACGTATGCCCATAAACACCAGCTCACCCAGACCACCACCGCCAATCAGGAAGGCGATCGGTACGGTGCCAATATTGAGAGAAAAAGCAGTACGGATTCCGGCAAAGATTACACTCAGGGAGTTCGGTAGTTCGACCCGAATCAGCTGCTGCATCGGCGTCATGCCCATACCACGGGCTGCTTCATTTAAAGCATCCGGTACGCTGCGCAAGCCGGTGTAGGTATTACGGACAATCGGCAGCAAGGTAATTACAAACAGACCAAAGGCCGCCGGTAAAAAGCCGATCCCGAGAAAGGTCATGCTCATGGCCAGTAGCGCCAGCGTCGGAATGGTGGCCCCCACATTAAGAAACTGCATGACGTATTCAGCCAGATGCACCACTTTTGGCCGACTCAGAATCACGCCCAGGGGAATACCTACCAGAATGGCGACTAAGCCCGAGCTCAGGGCCAGCACCATATGCTGTTCACCCAGGTAGATAATATCCGGGATATAATAGAACATCTCTTCCAGAGTGCCCTCTTCAAACGAGGCACCAAAGATCAATACAACCAGCGCCATCACCATCCACTTGGCGGCCATATTCAGCACACTGTTTTTCATTACGCCATCACGCACAATCTGCTTCAGCATAAGCGCCTCCAGTCTGACTACGGGCGATCTGTAGGTGATCCGCAATATTCTGATGGTCCAGTAAACCTACGGTCTGATTGTTTTGATCCACACAGCGCAGTACTGGCGAACCCGAGCTATAAAGCAGTGCAGAAGCATCGGTAAGATTGGCATGAATACTAATGGCCGGTGTTTCAGCCCCATGGCTGCCTTTTGCCAGGGTCATGGCATCCATTACATTAAACAGACGCAGTCGTTTGATCGCTCTGTCATTACCCACAAAGCCTTCAACAAACTCATTGACCGGGTTAGCCAGAATCTCATTAGGACTGGCAAATTGCAGTAACTTGCCTTGAGAGAAGATGGCAATCTTATCGGCCATTTTCACCGCTTCATCGATATCGTGACTGACAAACAAGATGGTCTTTTTCAGCTCCTGCTGCATTTTCAGGAATTCATCCTGAATAATCTCCCGGTTGATCGGGTCGATGGCACCAAAAGGCTCATCCATTAACATCACTGGCGCATCCGCTGCCAGGGCACGGATCACACCCACGCGCTGTTGCTGACCACCGGATAACTGGGCAGGGTAACGTTTCAAGAACAGAGACGGATCAAGTGCCACCATATCCAGCAGCTCTTTGGCTCGCTTACGGGATTGAGCCTTTGGCCAACCCAACAGATCAGGTACCACACAGATATTGTCTTCAATGGTCATATTAGGAAACAGACCGATCTGTTGGATCACATAGCCGATACGGCGTCTTAGCTCGGTATCGCACAGACCCGAAGTATCTTCGCCATTGATATATACCTTGCCGGAAGTTGGGTGGATAATGCGATTAATCATCTTCAATGTGGTGGTTTTACCGCAACCGGAAGGCCCTAATAATACGCAGATCTCACCACTGGCCACTTCCATATCGATCTCATCCGCAGCGGTAACGGTATGGCCATGGGAGTCGAAGATTTTTGTTAATTTTTCAAGTTTGATCATCTCAATACCCTTGATATTGCAGTCTGATTTATTGTTCTTGTTAGAGAGCCAGCCTGATGGGGTGGCTTAATAGAGCAGAGAATCTGCTCTGACACTTGGCCCATTCGAGCCATTGATAAACCTAATGACTGTTAGCCCCCATAGGCGTTAGCTTGCGCTGCAAGAAGAAAAGCAAACCGTCGGCGACAATGGCCAAAACACTGACCGTAATGGCACCCGCAAAGACTTGGGTAGCGTCACTCTGGGAGATACCTCGGGCGATAATGCTGCCCAGACCACCGGCACCGATATAAGCCGCAATAGCCATTACACCGATATTGATCACCACGGCGGAACGTACACCGGCCATAATCACAGGCAGCGACAGCGGAATTTCCACCTTAACGATACGTTGCAACGAGCTCATGCCTACGCCTCGGGCGGCTTCGCGCAAGGAAGGCTGTACATCATTAATTGCGGTATAGGTATTGCGGATAATCGGCAGCATGGCGTAGAGAAAAACCGCAATCACAGCAGGTACATAGCCGATACCGTGACCAATTTTCGACAGTACAGGAATCATCAGACCAAACAGGGCGATGGAAGGGATCGTAATCACCACTGAGCCCAGATAGAGCACCATATCCGCGATGGTCTTATTCTGGGTAATGGCGATACCGATGGGTACACCCACTAAAATGGCAAACCCCACCGCACATGCCACCAACAGGATATGCTCCAGAGTACTGACCATAATCAGTTCCTGGTTTTGCAAGAAAAAATCAATCAAGTTCATAACCGTGTACCTGTAAGCCGGGAAGGAAGAGCTGGGTTCAACTGATGCGAGTCAGTGCAACACAGCCCTCTGTTTCGATAGAGGTTCTCTTTAAAAGAGCTCCATCTATAAAAAGCGCTCGGACTTACAACAGGTTATTGGCTTTCAGGAAGGCAGTAGCCACTTCTTTTACTGGCTTTTTATCGATATCAACACTGGCGTTCAGACGCTGCATAGTGGCGTCATCCAGTTTGGAAGACAGTTCATTCAGCTTGCCTTCCAGTGCAGGGTATTGCGCCAGCACTTCCTGACGAATCACAGGCACCATGGCATAGTCAGGGAAGAAGGCTTTATCGTCTTTCAGCAGATCAAAGCCAAAGGCTGAGATACGGCCATCGGTGGCAAATACCAGCGCGATATCCACTAACCCATCTTGCAGAGCATTGTAGGTTAAACCCGCATCCATGGATTTCAGTTGGCTACGTGGCACACGGAAATCGTAGGCTTTTTGCAGCTTGCGGATACCATCCGGGCGGCCAATAAACTCAGCGGTACCGGCCATCTTCAGATCCTGTTTATCACGATAGGCCGATGCCAGATCCGATAGGGATTTCAAACCGTGCTTGCTCACATCCTGCTTCCGCACGGCCAGGGCAAAGGTGTTATTGGCGTTAGAAGGTTTTAACCACACCAGACCTTTCTTAGCATCCAGTTCTTTAACACGCTGGTAGGTCTGCTCTGGTGTCAGCTCCTCTTTTACTTTGTTATAAACCACCAGAGATGTGCCTGTGTACTCCCAATACAGATCAATCTCGCCATTCTCTTGAGCTTTACGCACTAAAGAGCTGCCCATACCGGTTTTCTGTTCGACAGGAATATTTTCTGCCTGTAGTAACTGAGTGGTCATCTCAGATAACAGAAACTGCTCGGTAAAAAACTTACCACCGACGATCACCGCATCGGCTGCCAGGGCACTGGTGGCCATAGTTGTAGACAGAGCGGCGGTCAGAACAAAACCAGATGCGGCTTTAGCGAACTTCTTGAACATATGTATTACCTCAATGGGCTGTTATTTTTATTGGCATTCAAGGCCTGGGTAACCGGTGACACGGATGATTCAAATCCAGAGAACACAACGTCGTAACACCAGGGTTATTTGCACGGTGGCAAATCCTTATGCAATTTACTGTCACATGATCAGGAAAGACGGAAAAACCACTTAAACTCATATCTGCATGAGTTTAAGTATTGCGCTATGACAAAAAGTCATAGTTAAAGCCAAAGGGCACAGCTCAAGGCGATCAGATCTCACCAAATAGAAGGTAAGTGTGAGAAAAAAACAGGAGCGGGTTTAAAAGCTGGGTCAAAGCAGGTGAATAGACATAAAAAACAGACACAAAAAAGCCCCGCATTTGCAGGGCGAAAGTACCGTCTTACAGCTTAGCAATCTGTAAGAGCAGTGAATGCACAAGGCCAAACAGTCAGGTGAATTCCAAAGCCCTTGCACGAGAGGGCTCAAGACAACGGCTTCAGTTGCCTTCGCTCAGAATTTACCCAACGGTCAACCTTACAGGGTCATAGCAATAAACAACGCAGGGTTAGATTAGGCAAATTCTCCTTTAGCCGGACGAGCAGTACGAGGAATACGCTTACCTGCGGTGTAATCGTTAATCAGATCACACGGCGTGTAGTTACGCTCCAGCTCATAAATTTCCTCTTCAGTCAGCTTGGTTTCCAAAGCCGCCAAAGCACTATCAAACTGTTCTGTCGTATCGGCACCTACCAGCATGGAACTGATTTCCGGCTTGTTCAGTACCCAAGCCTGGGCGATTTGAGCAGGCAATACACCACGAGCATCAGCCACTTTAGCCACAGAATAAGAGATATCTTTTGACACTTGATCGTTATACATCTCGGCAGTAAAGAAATCCGTCTGGTTACGGTTTGACTGCAGATCATTGGTCAGAATACCCCGCGCCAGCGGACTGAATACAGATACACCGATGCCCTGATCCATACAGAATGGGATCATCTCACGCTCTTCTTCACGGTAAGCACAGTTCAGCTGCAGCTGCATATTGATCGGACGTTGCCAGCCGTTTTTGTCACACACCATCAGGATTTTGGCCATCTGACCGGTGGTCATGGTAGAGATACCGATATAACGGGCTTTACCCGCCAGTACGATATCATTCAGGGCACCCATGGTTTCTTCTACTGGTGTCTCGGTATCAAAGTAATGCAGCATGTAGATATCGACGTAATCCATGCCCATACGGGTCAGAGAAGCGTCAATAGCATCAAAAATATGCTTACGGGAATGACCGCCACCATTGATATCATCGCTCATGGCATAACCCACTTTTGTCGTGATAACCATCTCATCACGACGGCCGATACGGCGCAGTACGTTACATACCACTTCTTCACCGGCACCTGTGGAATAGAAATCAGCCAGATCGATAAAGTTTACTCCGTTATCCAGAGCGTGGCGGATAATCGGTTCGCTCTCTTTCTCATCAAAGATCCAGGGTTTCCAATCTTTAGACCCCATATTCATGGTGCCCAGACACAGACGGGATACTTTCAGGCCGGATTGGCCGAGACGTACATATTGCATAGCGTTAATCCTGATTCTTGATTCTTGTTGTTACCGGTTTAGCTACCGATTTAGTTACCGGCTTAAGCTGGTTTGATTGAAGAAGCTTGTGTTTAAGCTCTGGAAGCAAGATTGACGCAGGGGAGAAAAAAAGAGAAACCAATAAAAATCACTGGGGCATTACATCAGGTAATGCCTGATATTGTCATGAGAAACCTGGTCTCTAATCCCCATGCTCAGGCACATGAATAAACCAAGGATGAGTTTTTGTCTTACCAGGCATTCCTATAAATCAATTGTCCGTTAATCAGGCTGTGTCAGCATTAAAGTGTGGTTTGGCCTGCTATCGCTGCGGCCTCTTCCCATCGCTATAAGCAAATCCAATCACAACAAAATAAATAAAAAAATAACCTGAGATAGAGGCTAATCATGTCGATCAAAGCCCGATTTATCGCATCCCTACTCTGCGCGGTAATCATTCCTCTGTTAATGATCACCGCCCTGATAACGCTGCAAATACGAGAAAATGCCCTTGGGCAGTACCAGCAACAAGCGCAAGCTGAGATCAAGCATATTGATAACGCTTTTAGCTTTTAGCTTTTAGCTTGTACCTGAATGGCTTGGCAGAAGATGCCCGTTACCTGGCAGAGAGCCCTGCGATTAAACGCCTTACCGCTGACACAAGCCATTATATGGCAGAAGAAAAGCCCACCTATTCCCAACTGGAAGGTAGTATTGAAGCGGAAGCTTTTGCCCTGATGAACGCCTTTGGTGAAGCCCGACCGGATCTTGCCTATGTTTTCCTGGGACTGGAAACCGGGAGCTATATTCAATGGCCTAAAGGCAAATTGGGTAATTATGACCCCAGAAAACGTCCCTGGTATCAAGCGGCTATCAGTAAGCCCGGAAAAATCGTCCGCCCGCCGGTATATGAAGACCTGACAACCAAAGCACCGTTAATTGACTACCTGCATACCTTTACCACCCAAAGCGGTCTTGAAGGCGTAATTGGATTAGATGTTAGCCTGAACAAACTGACCGAGATGGTGCAAAAGGTGCATTTTGGTCAGAATGGCTATTTGATATTGATCGAGGATACCGGCGTTATTCTGGCCGATAGCAGCAATCCCGATAACAACTTCAAACCGGTACAGAAATTAGCAGACAGCTATCAAACACTGTTTAGCGCTAACGGCTTACTTGAGATCTCTTTAGAGGGTAAAACCTGGTTTGCCAATGTCTATCAATCACCGGAACTGGGCTGGAAGTTTATCGGTCTGATCCCGCAAGAAGAAGTCTATGCCGTAGCAAATCAACTGGTCAGTAATATCGTCATAATCAGTGTTGTACTGCTGGCTGTTTTTACCCTGATTGCCTACTGGATCAGTACTTTAATCTCTAAGCCCATCAATCATGTTACCGAGGGACTGGAGGAAGTCGCCAGTGGTGGAGGAGATCTTACTAAACGCCTGGACATTAAAAATAAAGACGAAACAGGAAAAATGGCCACGGCCTTTAACCGCTTTATCGGTATGATCCATAGCTTAGTGGGCGATATTCAGCAGAATGCCGATAAGGTACAGCGACAGGCAGATAATGCCCTGGACGTGTCACAACAATTGGCGGATTGTACGAATCAACAGCGTAACGCATTGGAACAAACCTCAACCGCCTTCCATGAGATGGTTGCCACCACCAATGAGGTATCCCGAAATTGCCACGAAACCGCGACCACTGCCGATAGCAGCCAACAGCTAGTACAAGCGGGCCAACAGCATATCGAGCAAACGGCTCAAGCAGTGGATCAGCTGACCCATGCGATTCAGGACGCCAATATCTCCATGGCCTCTCTGACGGACAAGTCCAAAAATATCACCAGTATTCTGGACACCATCAAAGATATAGCCGAACAAACCAACTTACTGGCCTTGAATGCCGCTATTGAGGCGGCTCGTGCCGGTGAACAGGGTCGCGGCTTTGCCGTGGTTGCCGATGAAGTCCGGACACTGGCGGCCCGAACCTCCTCTTCTACTGAAGAGATTGATGCACTGATCAACTCACTGTTAAACAGCACTCAGGAAGTTTCCAATAAGCTGTCCAGCAGTCTGAAATATTCACAGACCAGTGCAGAATCAACCACCTTAGCCAGAGAGGTGTTCAGCAAAATCCAGAACTCTGTCACTCAGATTCGGGATATGTCCGCTCAGATAGCCACCGCTACCGAAGAACAGCAACAAGTATCAGAAGAGATCAACCAAAATATTACCGATATTCATGACCAGGCAGGTAATGCGGCTCAGAGTGCCGAGCAACTCAAACACAATGCGGTGGGGATGGAGCAGGTCTCTAAGCAACTGAATCAACTGATTCTGAAGTTTAAGATCTAGTCTGAACTGAACTAATACAAGTCACGCCTACCTGTGACCTCCTCCCCCCCAAATTTAACAACATAAACCCTTCTGTCATCACTAGCGACTAACTGAATGCGGCCCCTATTCCGGGGCTGCTTTAGTGCCTATTTTGTGCCTATCTATTGCCCTATCCTCATTTTTAATAGCGACTGCAGGCCTTAAAAAACAGCCTATTACCCAGAGATAAACACCCATTTAACCAGCTATTACATTAAGTCATAGAAGATTGTTTTTTAGTGCGTTGTTCAACTCAGGCATCACCAGAATAATAAACCTCATTCGATTGTAGCCCACTCGATACGTTGTTTTTCAGCGTTCAGCAGGGTGTCGGCTCGTCACTATAAACACAACAAAAATATGAGGTTGGCTTAATGAATTGGTCCCCTTTTTCAATTGCAAGTTCAAACCGGAAAATCGACCCGACACGTCGACGCGGCGCATTTAAACCTGATGGTTCTCCCAATGAAAATGACCGGGTGGAAATCGGCCCAACGGATCTGGCCTTTAACGAATGGGAAGCTCTGGGACTGACAGCTCCAGACCTGACACGTATGCGTGAGTACCGTTTACAGCGCATCGTAAATGAACTGCAGAAGCGTGATCTGGCGGGTATTCTACTGTTTGATCCGCTGAATATTCGTTACGCCACCGACTCTACCAATATGCAGCTGTGGATCACCCACAACTCCGCCCGCGCCTGCTTTGTCTCGGCATCAGGCCATATTATTCTGTGGGATTTCCATAACTGTGATCACCTCACCGCCCACCTGCCGCTAGTTAAGGAGCTGCGTGGTGGTGCTTCTTTCTTCTACTTTGAAACCGGTGATCGCACCACAGAACATGCCCGTCACTTTGCCCAAGAGATCGAGTCCATTCTAAAAGAGCACGGCGGTGATAATCGTCGCTTGGCGGTAGATAAGATCGAGATTGCAGGTCTGCGTGAACTGGATCGTCTGGATATCGAAATCTTTGACGGTCAGGAAGTGATGGAACTGGCCCGTGCCATCAAAAACGAAGATGAAATCAACGCCATGCGCTGCTCTATCGCTTCTACTGAAATTGCCATGGCTAAGATGCAGCAGGCTTCTGTAGCCGGTGCCACCGAAAATGATATCTGGGCGGTACTGCATGCGGAGAATATTAAACGCGGCGGTGAATGGATTGAATGCCGTATATTGGCATCCGGCCCACGCACCAATCCCTGGTTCCAGGAATCGGGCCCGCGTGTTGTGCAAAACGGTGAACTGCTGGCCTTCGATACTGATCTGATTGGCCCTTACGGTATCTGTGCCGATCTCTCCCGGACCTGGATGATTGGCGATGCCGAGCCCACCGCTGAACAAAGACGCCTGTACCGTGTTGCCTATGACCATATTCAACACAATATGGAAATTCTGCGTCCAGGCATGACCTTCGAGGAAGTCACTCGGGCCGGTGTTCTTTTACCGGAAGAGTTCCGCGCGCAGCGCTATGGCGTGATGATGCATGGTGTGGGTCTATGTGATGAATACCCATCCATCCGTTATCCGGAAGACCTAGAAGGTCACGGTTATAGCGGCGTACTGGAGCCGGGCATGGCGTTATGTGTAGAAGCCTATGTTGGTGCCGTCGGTGGTAAAGAGGGCGTTAAGCTGGAAGATCAGGTCATCATCACTGAAGACGGTTTTGAAAACCTGACCACCTACCCGTTTGAAGAGGCGCTGCTGAAATAATCACTGCTTTCAGGCCTGTGCCGCTGTTTTCAAATTGGTAGCCACTGCTTCTGACTGATCGCTGCTGTTCACAGGCTTGAAACCTTAAGCGCTGGATGCCATATCCAGCGCTTTACAACCACGGGATAGCAAGAAGCTAACATTGCCTATCCCAGTGGTACTTCCCACAATCATAAAAGAAGTCACCCAATATGATCACTACAGAAAACAACTATAAAAAACGGGTCGCTGCAGTCTCCTGCGCTGTCCTGAGTATCCTGATCCTATATGTCCTGGTCACCCCAGACAGCGCTACGGCCCTGGTCAAACAGGCCCAGCACCTTATTGCTGTAAAGTTTGGCTGGTTTTATATGCTCAGTGTTGCAGGCTTTATGCTGGTACTGGCCTATTGTGGTATGAGCACTAAAGTCGGTAACCTGCGCTTGGGACAAGATCATGAACGTCCCGAGTTCAGTACCTTTGCCTGGGGCTCCATGCTCTTCTCTACCGGTATGGGTATTGGCCTGGTCTTTTTTGGTGTTGCCGAGCCTGTGATGCACTATCTGTCGCCACCTGTGGTCGAAGCCAAAACGGCCCAGGCGATGGAACAGGCCATGACCATTACTTTTTTTCACTGGGGTTTTAATGCCTGGGCGATCTATGCCATTGTAGCTCTGGTGATCTCTTATGCCGCTTATCGTAAAAACCTGCCTGTTGAGATGCGTTCTGCCCTATATCCACTGATAGGTAAAAAGATCTATGGCCCTATCGGCGATTTTGTTGATAGCTTTGCAGTATTGGCCACCGTCATTGGTATTGTGACACCGCTGGGTTTCGGTGTTATGCAGATCAACTCCGGCCTGAATTACCTGTTTGATGTACCCAAGGGTGTCGGTGTACAGGTCGCTTTGATTGTCGGTATTGGTATTGTGACTTGTCTGTCCCTGTTTTTGGGTCTGAAAAAGGGCATCAAGCAGCTGTCGGTACTGAATATCAATGTCGCTATCGGCCTGATGATTTTTGTCCTGTTAGCGGGTAATACCTCTGACGTTCTTAATGCGACGGTTAATAGCGTAGGAGATTATCTGAGCAATCTGGTACCCCTGACCTTTGAAACCTACTCACAAACCAACCCATCCTGGTTTGAAGGCTGGACCTTACTATACTGGGCCTGGTGGATCGCTTTCGCGGCACCTACCGGTGTCTTTATTGCCCGCATCTCCCGTGGCAGAACCATTCGTGAGTTTGTCTTTGGCGTACTGATTATCCCTGTCGCCTTCTCTCTGGTTTGGCTCTCTGTCTTCGGTATTACTGCACTGGATATGATCCACAACCAAGGTATCACTGAGCTGGCAACAGCCGTATCAGCAGACTCCTCTACTGCGCTATTTAAGTTCTTTGAGCTGTTTGCAGGCGTAGAGTTTATTAGCTACCTGGTACTGTTTTCGATCTTTGTCTTTTTTATCACCACAGCCGATTCAGGCACCCTGGTGATCAATCTTCTGACCTCTCAGGACGGTGATCAAGCTCCGGTATGGCAGCGAATTTTCTGGGTGGTCGCGGTATCTGGTGTGACCACCTTACTGCTGTTGGTCGGTGGTATGAGTGCGATTCAGGCGGTACTGATTATTCTGGGCTTCCCATTTGCCATTATCGTATCTGTAATGTGTGTGGCCTTTATCAAAGCGCTGATGGCAGAGAATCAGGATATGGATACAGATTCTGACGCTGAGCCGATGCAGCAGGAAGTCTCGCCAACCCCTTGATCCCCTTGGATTCAAGTAATAAGTGTAATCCAATCCTTTCCAATACCGTGTTCTGCTCTATAGCAGAACACGGTATGCCATCAAGCTAACTGCTCATGCAGCCATTCTCTAAAAAAGATTACCTTGGATAACCCCTGTCGCTCTGGCGGAATATCCAGCCAATAGCCATAAGGACCACTCACCTCAATATCACTGAACTGAGCGAGCCTCCCCTCTTCCAACTCCCTGCTGATCATATGTTTTTCAATCACCGCAAAACCCGCCCCCGCTTTTAATGCACTGATCGCCTGATCCAGGGTACTAAACGACAAGCCTCGCTCCGCATCCACTTGTTGGCTAAGGCCAGCAGCCTCCAGCCAGTCACGCCATACCGGTAGCTTTTCTCCCTCGTGCAAAATATGCAGCAAATTGCCAGCCTCCAACGTCAGATGCTGTGCCCTATCGATCATATCCGGCAAGCAAACGGGCACATGTTCCTCCAGAAACAGCATCTCACTAAAGTGCTTCGGCTTCGCCATACGGCCAAAACGGATTTCACAATCAAATAACACATGCTCACTGGGATGATCATAAACAGACACTTCCAGCTCAGGATAACGTCGATGGAACTCTGTTAAGCGTCTTGCTAACCAGCGAGTTGCCAGGGTGGGCGGTACCAAAATATTCAGCTTTTGCCGTAACTTGGGGTCGCGAATTTCAGTAACGGCTGTTTCGATTAAATCGAAGGACTGCTCAATCTTCTGCAACAGTTGTCGGCCAGAATCGGTTAGCTCCAGCTTGTGATGCATGCGCACAAACAGAGGAACCCCCAGATAATCCTCCAGCTGCTTGATCTGTCGGCTAACAGCCCCCTGTGTCACATGCAGCTGCTTGGCAGCCATTGTAAAGCTGAGCTGCTTACCAGCCACCTCAAAGACTCTTAACGCGGTTAAAGAAGGTAGTTGTCGCATATTTTTAAACCTGGAATGCCCCGAACATCACAAAATATTTTTATTCTACTTTCACCCAAAAGCTTTATATTACACAAGCTTAAATCTATCAGTTTTGAGTGATTATGTGTTTTGAGTATAAGACGAACAGGCACAAAAAAAGCGCCCTAGAGCGCTTTTTTCTGCTTGATGCAAAGAAGACAAATAATATCTTAGTCCCCGTAGTACACCCAAACACCTTTGGTTTTGGTGTAAGAGGCCAACGAGTGAATCGCCATCTCTTTACCCCAACCACTTTGTTTAAAACCACCAAATGGCGCGGCCAGACCGTAACAACCGTAGCGGTTGATAAACAGCATACCGGCATCCAGCTGCTCAGCCACTTTGTGAGCACGGGAAACATCAGCGGTGTACAGACCGGCAGCCAGACCGTACTCCGTTGAATTAGCGATCTGTACCGCTTCTTCAGTACTGTGGAAACGGATACAGCTCAGTACCGGGCCAAAGATCTCTTCCTGAGCGATACGGGCATCCGCCGGTACATCAGAGAAGATCGTTGGACGGATATAGTACCCCTTGGCGTTGTCGCCTTCAGTATCGGCATAACCACCGGCAACCAGTTTGGCTTCGGTTTTACCGATCTCGATATAGTCCATGATCTTATCAAACTGGGCCTTATTACACTGAGGCCCCTGATCGACACCTTCCGCCAGTGGATCACCACACTTGATCGCTTCCGCCTTTTCAACCAGCTTTTCCAGCACGGTATCGTAGATGCTGTCGTGAATCAGGAAACGAGTGGGTTCTGAGCACTTCTCACCCTTGTGAGAAAACATCACGGTAAAGGCACGATCAATCGCACCGTCCAGATCTGGCGTATCTTCAAAGAAGATACAAGGTGACTTACCACCTAATTCCAGTGTCGCCGCTTTCAGGTTAGAGGCACCTGAGTTTTGCACAATCTTACGACCGACACCTGTGCTACCGGTGAAAGAGATCTTGTGCACATTATTACTGATGGTCAGCTGGTTAGAGCTGGCACCATCGGTCAGCAGCATATTCAGTACACCGGCAGGCAGGTCCAGCTCGCTGTCGATCAACTCCATCAGATAGATCATGGTCAGCGGGGTATATTCGGATGGCTTGATAATCACCGTATTACCCATGGCCAGCGCCGGAGCGATTTTCAGGCTAGCCTGATACAACGGAAAGTTCCACGGCGCGATCAGACCACAGACACCCACAGGCTCTTTCAGGGTGTAGTTCAGGAAACCTTCATCAACCGGAGAGGTTTCACCGTAGAACTTGTCGGTCCAACCGGCATAGTAGTCAAAGATATCCGCACAGGTCGGGATATCATCCGCCATGGATTCAGAAAACAGTTTACCGTTTGGCAGGGTTTCCAGCAGGGCTAGTTTCTCGACATTGTTGCGGATTAAGTCTGCGATCTGGCGCAGTGTATTAGCACGCTCGGTACGACTCACTTTAGACCAGGTACCGGCTTCATGGTTTTGATTGGTAATCACAGCGGTTTGCTCAACCTGATCCGCATCCGCCATGGCAAAACGACACAGCTCATCACCGTTAGCCGGATTACTGACCACCCAATCATCACTGTTACCGGTAACCCATTGACCGTTGATGTATTGTTGTTTTGGTTGCTGCAGCCAGTCACGGGCCCAAGCCAGAGGAATAGTATTTGTTGTCATGATGATTTCCTGTAGTCATAGATAAAAGGCAGAATGACCACTCAATTCGGGGCAGCGAATCTACTGCCACTCTGCCAAAACTGAATACAAGCATGTTAGAAAGAGGCTGCCGGAGGCACAATTGACATTACTGAATGCCAACCCTGCAAAAAACTCATCCTCTGATTGCTTAGGCCTTTTGAGCCTTTTTGATGGCTTGGCACCATCGGCATGCACACTGGCATCTTCCGCTATCGTTAGAAATCCGAGCCCAAGCTAACATTTCCTCAGACAAATCAAACAGAGGATCTAGCTTATGAGTAACACTATTCTGATTACTGGCGCATCCAGCGGTATTGGCAAAGTAACGGCAAAACTGTTTCAGCAAAACGGCTGGAATGTGGTTGCTACCATGCGCTCGCCGGAGCAGGAAACCGAATTGAGTCAGCTGGATAATGTGTTGGTAACACGCCTGGATGTAACCGATGCAAGCTCAATCCAAACGGCCGTATTAGCCGGTATCGAAACCTTCGGTCAGATCGATGTACTACTGAACAATGCAGGTTACGGCGCTTATGGCCCACTGGAAGCTTTCCCGATGGAAAATATCCGCCGTCAGTTTGATACCAATGTGATCGGTCTGCTGGAAACCACCAAGGCGCTATTACCGCACTTTCGCGCTAATAAAGCCGGTACCATCGTTAATATCTCTTCCATTGGCGGCAAAATGACCTTCCCTCTGGGCAGCCTGTATCACGGCACTAAGTTTGCGGTTGAAGGTCTGTCTGAAGCGCTGCACTTTGAGCTTGAGTCGATTGGTATCAAGGTCAAAATCGTTGAACCTGGCGTGATTAATACGGACTTTGCCGGTCGCTCTTTCGATTTCACCAATGATGAAAACCTGGCCGAATATCAAGATACCGTGCAAGCCTTCTTTGGCCTGTTTCAAAACCCAGACTTTGCGAAAAATGCCTCTGAAGCCGAAGTGGTTGCCGATGTGATCTGGAATGCAGTAACCGATGGTACCGATACGCTACGTTATACCGCTGGTGAAGATGCCAAAGTATTTATGGCTAACCGTAAACAATTGGATGATGAGACCTTTATTGGCGGCTTAAAACAGCAGATGGGTCTTTGATCAGACGAAAAAATCAAAGCTTCCAAAGACTCAAACTCCGTCGCCTTTTCTGATGCGCCCATTTGAGTCTTATCTTCAATAGCAGAAGTTCTCAGACAAGAACCCGCCTGCTCTTCGGTCAACTGAGCAATTTCGTTCAAGAAATTCATGTCTACTCTCTTTTATACTCACCATGGGGCTTACAATCACCTCATGGTGAGACATTCAATGCCTCGCAAAGAATCACCTAAACAAAAGTGTCACCGTAAGAAGTTGCCGTATCTTCCAGCTCCAGACTGGATCGTATCAAATGACTTTGTTTGGGCATGTAATCACTGCAATTTTAAAAGCGCATTTATTATGGACAGAGCTAACCGTTTGCTAAATCCTGTATTGATCGCAGGATGTGTCATTATCCTGATCAGTTTCGCGATCAGGTCATCATTCGGACTTTTTCAAATCCCTATTGCCGATGAGTTTGGTTGGCTACGTGCTGAGTTCTCATTTGCGATCGCTATCCAGAATCTGTTCTGGGGTATTGGCCAACCAATGTTTAGCGCCTTCGCGGAAAGATTTGGCGATAGAAAAGCGATCATCGCCGGTGCAATCACCTATGCTACGGGTTTGATCTTGTCGGCCTATGCGATTACTCCAGGTCAGCATCAACTGCTTGAGATACTGGTTGGTTTTGGTATCGCAGGCACAGGTTTTGGTGTCATTCTCGCGGTGGTTGGACGCGCCGCATCGGATAAACACCGTTCACTGGCACTGGGTATCGCCACAGCAGCGGGCTCCGCGGGGCAAGTGGTTGGGCCACCTCTCACCCAAATGCTGCTACAGAATATGCACTGGCAAAGTGTGTTTATTGTGCTGGCGGGTCTGATTCTGCTATCACTGTTAGCCCTGTTCTTTATGCATGTACCTGCGCCGCCTAAGGTAGAACATACAGATGAAGGCCTGGGTCAGGTTGTGCGTCAGGCGGTAAAAGATCCCTCGTTTATTTTTATCTTTCTGGGCTTCTTTTCCTGTGGTTATCAACTGGCGTTTATCACGGCCCACTTCCCAGCCTTTATTACTGAGATGTGCAGCTCGGTTGCACCCGGTAGCATCGTGCAGTCACTAGGAATATCAACCACATCTACCTTGGGCGCTATCGCGATCTCTATGATCGGTATCGCCAATATTGGCGGCACAATATTGGCAGGTTGGTTAGGTAATCGATACTCACGCAAGTATCTGCTGGCCGGGATTTATTTCCTGCGCACTCTGGTTTCCGCAGCCTTTATTCTGAGCCCAATCACCCCGGAAAGTGTGATTCTGTTCTCTCTGATTATGGGCGGCCTGTGGTTAGCAACAGTCCCACTGACGGCAGGACTGGTGGCACAGATCTACGGCTTGCGTTATATGGGCACTTTGTATGGCATAGTCTTTTTCTCCCACCAATTAGGCGGCTTCCTCGGTGTCTGGCTGGGTGGCTCTATGTACGATCTCTACGGCAACTACCAACTGGTATGGTGGGTGGGTGTCGGTGTGGGCGCATTCTCTGCACTTATCCATCTGCCTATTAAAGAATTGCCTTGGGCCGAAAGGAACCAGACAAACTCAAACCTATCGCCGGGGTCGGCTTAGTACATACAGCAAAACAAAAGTAGCATTTCTTCTTCTGCTACTTTTGTTTCGCTGATACTTACTCCCCCGATAACATTTTAATAGGGGAGTAATCAAAAATCACAGAACCTGTCACCGTAATCAAGCTCGCTAACTTTTCAAAAACTGGAGTCCTCAGATAGAAAACACTAGCGTCAAACTATTTTAGATGACACACGGCCAAGGCAAGGAGCTTCTTATATAAGAGTTCCAGAATCCAAAACATCCCTCCAAAAAACTGACCTATAGATCCATCCTCTTACCCTAATACAGTGTTATGGACAGCCAGGGTTGGCTATTAAAAGGATCATTAATCATCACCTGCGCCAATCCCCCCTCGTGGCTACAGCAAAGCCATAGTCAGTAACCTCTATTCATCCGAATAATACAGGGCAAAGATACCTCATTACTTCACCTATAAATCTCGTACACGTTTTCAGCGACACCAAAGTTTGAAGCTCCTCCAAATAAGTAGCCATTACATAGAGAAACAAAACTAATTCGATATCTTTTAGGCACACACTTTTGTGTAAGTGTGTATATACCACCACCTTCCCTCTTTCATCCACTGACTTAAAAAAACTAATGCCAGCAAAAAATTCTTTTAGTTTGAAGCCACTACTGAACAAATAGAAAATAACCCCATCAACAAATCAATCAGCAGAGGTTACTCAATGCAGGGTTATATAGTTCTATTCTCAATACTAGTCACCTGTGACCTTGTTATAGAAAAATCATTCATTAGTATCCCAGGATCAATATTAGGGCTAGTCTTTCTTTTTATATATTTTTTATTTCTTAAAAAAGTACCTCAATGTTTAGAAGAAGCATCAGGAACCTTGCTGAAGCATCTACCATTGTTCCTTGTTCCTGTAGGTGTTGCAGTCAAAGATTTAATTCAAAACATAGATAACAACTTACTTGTTATGCTCGGCGTGTCTATAACCGCTCTCATCATAGCATTCTTCATGACTATTTTTATTCTTAGCCTATCTAAAAAAGCATTAAAAAACAAAGAGCAACAAAATTCCCAATATGCGAAGTAACAAGGAAAGGTAAAAATGATAATTGAACATCCCGTTTTTATGATATTAGCCACACTATCCATATTTAGGATAGGCGAAGTGTTATTTGATAAATCAGGCAAGATACCTATATTCAACCCTGTAATCATATCAATAGCGTTTCTTGTTTGCTTTTTAATTATTTTTAATGTGACCTACACAGAGTACAAGCAGGCAACTAATGCTCTTTATCTAATGCTAGCACCAGCAATTATATCACTAGCAGTGCCATTATATAAAAACATTGAAAGAGTAAAAGAGCTCCTACCAGCAATCGCGCTTACTGTAATTATTGCTGGTTCTGGAATTGTTCTTTCAGCCGTGGCATTAGCATTATGGGCTCACCTACCAGAGCCTATGGTTTTAGCACTAATGACAAAATCTATTTCAGCACCAATTGCTCTTGAAGTTGCTAATTTGCTCGATGGTGACCCTTCTTTAACAATTATTGCTGTTTTTAGTACGGGGCTTCCAGGAGTAATTATTGTTCCTACACTACTACGCACTTTAAATATTAATGATGATGCCACTAAAGGTTTGATACTAGGCATTACTGCTCATGCTTTTGGAATTGCACGAGCAACAAGCATAAGCCCATCTGCAACTGCATTTGCAACAATAGGAATGGGATTGATGGGCTGTTTTGTCGCCTTTATAACCCCACTGTTTATTGGCCTTATAAAACATCTATAAAGATCAACCAACCACAATCAACTCAGATATAAAATTGGAATTTAAATCATGAATGGTTATGTTCGTCAAATCAATAGCGATACAACTTTAATCAACAAGTACATCTCGCAATATACTTCGCTGAAAGATATGTATCAGGCTTCTATGGAAAGTAGCTTTCCTGGTGTAGGGTTATTGAAAAAGAAATACTGCTTAAACTCACTTGATGAAGAAATTGAGAACATAACGAACTACTTTGCCGATGAAACCTTTGGCAAAATAAGAGAAATAAAACTCAATAAAAATCAATGCCACTCTGTTGCCGAGTCAATAAATGCTCACCCGCTACATACTGATGCTTCTTTTTCTAAACAGAACCTAAAAAGATTGTAACTATTCAGCCCCCTCTCAACTATTCGCTATCTTGACGGATAGTTGAGAT
>CAYFGP010000079.1:0-32008 GCA_964342385.1 uncultured Oleiphilus sp.
AGATTAATGGTCAGAAATAGCTTAGAACAGAACGCCTCAGAATGAACGGTTACCCACTAGATGCGCTGATTATGAATGCGGGTGGTACAGGCGGTAAACGCTTCCATGACAAAACACCGGACGGTGTGACACAAATATTTGCCGTTAATCTATTAGGTCACGTGGTGTTAACAGAAGAATTGCTAAAAGCGGGCAAGCTTACTCAAACTGCTCTGTATGCAGGGTCTGAAGCTGCAAGGGGCGTTAAAGAGATGGGTATGCAGCGTCCTGACCTTAAGAGCTCTTCTGTGGACGAGTTTGCGTCCATTTGTGACGGTAGTTTCTTCGGCAAGACCAAGGATGCAACCATTCCATATGGCCCTATTAAATATATGGCCGCTCTGTGGATGTCATCGATTGCCCGGCAATATCCTGATGTCCGCTTTATCACTATGAGCCCTGGTGCCACTACTGGCACAGAAGGCTTTAATACCCTATCACCCATAAAACAGTATGTAATGAAGGGCATGATGCAGATGATGTTAATGCTGGGCAAGGTCCACAAAGTAGAGACAGGAGCCAAACGTTACGTCGATGGCTTGCTAAACCAGACTTACAAGAGCGGTGTTTTTTATGCCAGCAAGTCTGGCCTGACTGGCCCAGTTGGAGAGCAAGCCCTTCTTTTTGAAGATCTAAATAGTCAGCAATTTCAGGATAATGCTAACGCCGCGATTCACAGGTTTATCTAACCAGAACTCACAAAAACGCCTATCAGTCGGCAGTCTCAAAACGACCTCTGGCCACGTGCAACCAGAGGTCTGAAGGCTGTGTAGAATTAGTACAAATGACTACAGCTATGAGCCTTTTCTAAGTTCTGCCACTGTCTCGTAGCCCACCCCCCAGTTATCCATATTGATTTCATCAATCACAACAAAGGTTTTATCCGGTTCTTTGTTTAAGACATCAACCATTAACCGAGTTGCCCCTTCGATCAGCCGCTTCTTCTGCTCAGTGGTGACACCTTCATCTGTCACCTTAATATTAATGTATGGCATGGCATTCTCTCTTGTGTGTTTCTTAGTTAAAACGGCTATTGAGCTAGATCACAATACATCTTGCTGACAATCAGCCAACGTCCGTGCTCTTTTAATAGCCCAATGAAATCTATATAGAACTTCTCGAACAGAGGACATTCCAGCTTTACCATGGCCTGATCACCAATAACCTCGATGGCCAGGAGTTTAAATCGATACTCGACCTCTTCCTTTTGCGGTACTGGCCGAGTGGCTACAGCTTTCAGCCAGTCACTTTTACCACGACGCAAATTCGGTGCTTTTAGTACCACATCGTCATGAAAAATCCTGTCAAGCTTATCAATGTCTCCTTCGTATAAGCCGTCAAAGTAATCAACAATGATCTGCTCGATAATCTGTATATCCAGCATCCCTTCAGGAGTGTGCGTTTTTACTTTCGATTCAGTCTGAATAGCAGAAGCCATCATCATGCAATCTCCGCTGTTTGCATTTCTTCTGCCTGCAAGGCCTGTTTGAAGCTGTCTAACTCCATCACCTGGCTCAGCATATGTGATGCTCTGTTACCGATCTCAATATCAACAGGGAAGTATTGTCCCCAACGGGAATACACCGCTAATAGAATATCTGCAGCAGAAATTTGCCTACCACCCAGAAAATCCTGTTGTGCCAATTTCTGCTCTACCACACTCCAGAGGTGGTTAATCGTCTTGGCAGCGGCACTAAATGCTCTATCTTTCTCAGCCCCATCGTTGAGGTTTTCTGCAATAAAAAACAATTTACTGTAGGCCGGATGTACAGTGGCATTAGCAAATAACAAGTTTTCAATAGCGAGGATTCTTGCCTCTGATTCCTTTTGCATTAAGGTGTTATCGTGCTTATTTAGCAGATAAAGAATAATGGCGGCACCTTCTCTCAACACATGGTGATCATCCACTAAAACAGGCACAGACCCGATTGGATTTAGCGCAGTAAAGTCTTGAGCCTTTGATCGCTCCAACAAACGAACCGGCTGTTTTAATTCACGTAAAATCACTTGGGTAGCTAACGAGCAAGCGTTGGGCATGAAATAAAGTGTATACATCAGGCATTCCTCTCAATAAGCATTACGATTTCCCTCTTAGGCTATAGACGTCTGTCTATAGCTGAGATGAGCTACATCTTAGAACTGCCTACTCATTCCATATACCGCTATAATAGAAACCCATTGTTCTCAATATGGAAACAAAATGAATAAATTAAGAGCTATTGAGTTGTTCGTTCGCTTAGCAGATTTAGGCAGCTTTACGAAAGTAGCCGAAGAGAGGAACACATCAAAATCCATGATCAGTAAGGAAATTTCCCGATTGGAGGAGGATATTGGTGCACGTTTATTTCACCGTTCTACCCGAAAATTACAACTGACCCATGTTGGTGAAGGTTACCTGCAACGCTGTAGAGAGATCCTGATAAAAATGGATGATGCGGAAGCTTTTGTGCAGGATCTGCAAGAACGTCCTAAAGGCAAATTGAAAATCAACGCACCTATGGCTCTGGGCATAACACACCTTTCCCGTCTATTTGCTGATTTTATGCAAACCTATCCGGAAATTGAGCTGGATATTCATTTAGGAGATGAGCCTGTAGATCTAATTGAACAGGGTTTTGATCTGGGCTTTAGAGCGGCAAGTACATCCTTTGATTCAAGTTACATTGGCCGCCCTTTAACCGAATTCAGCTACCATATCTGCGCCTCACAGCAGTATCTGGATAATCATCCAGAAATTAATAACCCCGATGACCTGGCAGCCCATAATTGCTTTGTTTACAGCTATTTCCGAGGTAAAAATATTTGGCCTTTGGCCGAAGGTATTACCATTAAAGGCTTGTTAACGGTTAATAGCACCATTTTTATGTTAGAGGTGATCAGGCAAGGCCAGGGCATCGGTTTCTTACCCGACTTTGTCTGTCAGCAGGCACTAGCCAGCGGTGAAATTGTTGAAATACTGGCAGATGTCGAAAAGCCCAAACTGACACTTTATGCCTTATACCCAGAAAGACAGTTCGCACCGCCCAAACTGGTACATTGCATTACGTTTCTGGAACAGTGGTTTACAGAGAATAGAAGAAAAGTTGATGAAACAGTGTAAAGCTGATCATGCACCTTTAACTGCTTGATCACTTGATGAAATCCCACTCAGAGTGGAATACACCTGCACACCAATCACTGATGAACTAAGGCCTATCATGGAAGAATTATGTAATTAAGGTGAACGATATAGGGTTCTGATAGACAGCACTGGTTCGAATCCAAGTGAATAGACGACTATCCATCAATACAGATACGGGTAAAATACAGCCTTCATCAATTACAGGTAGGTTGTAATGCTTTCAGTTTTGGTTATCGGTTATGTCTGGCCTGAGCCCAATTCATCAGCAGCAGGTAGTCATATGCTGTCACTACTGCGCTTATATAAACAGCAGGGTTGGCAGGTGACCTTTGCCAGTCCGGCGCAAACCACAGAGCATATGATTGATCTGGTGGATGAAGGCATCGATAGTACCGCTATCGAACTGAACAGCAGCAGCTTTGACCAATATATCCAGCAGCTACAACCTGATCTCGTGATGTTTGACCGTTTTATGATGGAAGAGCAGTTTGGCTGGCGTGTTGAGAAAAGATGTCCTGATGCTCTGCGTATTCTAGATACAGAAGACCTACAATGCCTGCGTAATGCCCGCCATCAAGCGGTGAAACAGAACCGGGAAATGGAGCTAAGTGATCTCTATTCTGATCTCGCTAAACGTGAAATTGCCGCTATACACCGTTGTGATCTATCTCTGATCATCTCCAGCTATGAGGTGCAACTACTACAGCAGCAATTTCAGATGCCAACTCAGCAAATCCACTATTTACCCTTTATGTTGGATCTGGACAAGCTGCCAAGCCAAGACTTCACTGGACACTCTGCTTACGAAGAACGCCAGCATCTGCTAATGATCGGCAATTTCCGCCATGCGCCCAATTGGGATTCAGTACTGCATATACAGAGCCTATGGCCCGCACTGCGTGAGCAGTTAAAGAAAAACGGTCAGCCCAATGTAGAACTGCATATCTACGGCTCTTACCCGCCACCTAAAGCCACGGCGCTTAATAACCCTAAAACAGGCTTTCTGATTAAAGGTTGGGCTGAAGATGCTTATCAGGTAATGACTCAGGCCCGATTATGCCTGGCTCCACTACGTTTTGGCGCCGGTATTAAAGGCAAATTGCTGGATGCCATGGTATGCGGAACACCTAGCATCACCACCCCTATCGGCGCTGAGGGGATGCTACCCAATGATAAGATAGCTGAGAAAGCAGCCGTTCAAAGTAAATTAAACTGGCCAGGCATTATCGCCGATGACGATCAGGCTTTTATTGATGGTGTTGTTGAACTCTATAGCCAACCGGATAGCTGGCAACAAAAACAGCAAAATGCTCCGGCATTGTTAGCAGGTCTGTACGATGGCGCAAAAACAGGTCCACTGTTGATCCAACGTATTCTTGAGCTAAAAGAGAATCTGGCGCAACACAGATTACAGAACTTTACTGGTGCAATGCTCAACCACCACAGCATGAAAAGCACCCAGTATATGTCGCAATGGATCGAAGCCAAAAATCAAAATTCATCTCGAAAATGATAGGAAACTATTAGGCGCTTCGAGATAGAGTTTTTAGCTAAACAGGTGATTACGGTTTTCCTTATCAAACGATAAATATTTCTTTTTATACAGTTTTTTATTGCACCGCTATAGTGAGCACCATTTCTGAGCAAACTGCACTGCCGCCAAAAAGGCGCTTTCTCAGTCTGCTCAGCTCACTTATCCCAAGGATGGATAAAACGAAGGAAAGCAATAACTGTGACCACTGATATCAATATGATTACCGCCGGAATTGAAGAAAAATTTGGCAATATCGAGCAGGCCATTTTATCCAGTGCAACATTTAACCGATGGCGCGGCTCATTCGAGGTTAAAAAGACCTACATCAAAAAAGAGAATGCTGATATCAAATGTGACCTGGACATTCGCTTGGTGAACTGGCCTGAAGGTGTCTATGTCAAAGTCTATAAGCATAAAGCTCTTGCGGTATTGCCTTACGTAAAAGACGAAGCAGTTGTACGTGAACACCTGAAAGTCGAGCCTATCCCATGTAAATTCTGGCGTGACTCCTTCTATTTCTCTCACGCGGATGATCTAGACGAAGGTCGTTATGTACTGCGTGATGGAAACTTAATGACAGAGACAGAAAGCGAAGAGTGTCTGGTGATGCTGAAACGTTTTATCGTTGAGATTGAAGGGATCATGGAAAACTATCAAACTTCTCTATAAACAGATTCTAGAGCATCAACGTCCGGAGCCAATCAATAAACGACTTTGGTGCTCACACTACTTTAGAGGCTGAGGCTACAGCATTCCCTTCTTAAATAAACTTTTCCCTGTGTATCTTTAGCTACATAACATCTTGATCAGAAAATCTATCCTGCTGCTGTGACCAACATGATGAGGAACGCAGCATGCAAAAGATGAAATTCTTTATTGATACCCACGATGCCAAACACGAGACATTCCCCAAAGGCATCACTCCACAGCAGTTCTCCAGCTTTTTTGAAAAGTACAAAGTCGCTTGTCAGGAAGAAAACGTCATTATTTTGCGGGTCCATATCGCCTATGAAGACGCTCGCGCTTTCTGCTTCACTATGGCGCCTGACGCCGATTGCGTAAAACGTGCCCATGAACGCGTTGGCTTACCCTTTGACAGCATATCAGAAGTCGAAACAGCAACACCTGGCGACACCTTCTTTATACCTCAAAACGACTAATCCCTCACAAATTGACTTTGAACAGGATGAAACCTATGAAAAAAACAATTTTTGCCCTGGCTACCAGCCTTTGCCTTGCTGCCAGTTCTGTTGTCTCATTTGCAGCAGAAACACTGCTACCAACATTTGATAAGGCCCACACTGTAGTACTGATCACAGACCCGCAAAAAGACTTTCTAGATAAAAAAGGTAAGCTTTATGGTTTGGTTGCACCAAATATGAAACGACTGAATACCATTAAGAATATCGAAACCTTGATGCACACGGCTAAATCCAATGATGTACAACTAGCCGTTGATCCATTGGTGTATACCCAACTTGATATTAACTGGTCGCAGGCTGGAGCACTGCAAAAACAGTTATTAGAGATGCGTGCACTTTATGCAGATTCATTGGATCCGGCCAAGTTTGAAGGCACAGGAGCAGACTTTTACGAACCCTATAAAAAATATATCAAAGATGGCCAAACCATTATTGCAGCGCCTCATAAGATGTACGGCCCTGAAAGTAATGATCTCATCTATCAACTACGCTCTCATGATATCGACACTGTGATTCTGGGGGGCTTAGTAGCCAATCTCTGTGTCGACTCGCATATGCGTACATTGATGGAAAACGGCTTTAAGGTTTATGTGGTGAAGGATGCCGTCGCAGCACCTGGAGAAGATGCCTATAATGCTGCACTGGTGAACTACAACATGATTGCCAACGGTGTTTTGACCACCGCTCAGGTAACCCAACTGTTACACTAATACGAATTCAATCACATAACTCGATCCTTTATACTTTATCCCTTATAAAAGAGATATCAAGCATTCTACATTGGCTTCTCCTGAGCCTTACTCAACTCAGGAGAAGCACCTAGGATGCCATCTAGCTTATTCTGTTTGTTTTATTGACATGACACTTAAACAAAAACTATTGCCATTGAGTTCTCTACCAATAAGAGTATGTATGGGTAGATCACAGATAGAACTATTTTTCTCTGCTTTGTATTCCAGCAAGGAGATGACCAATGGACCTCAGCAAGGCTCTCAGTAAATCAGGTCATGAGCTCTATTCATCAAACCTAACAACCAAACGATTCCATAGCAATGAGCAAGTACTCAATAGAGGAAGTGCTATTTCAGGTGCTTATTTTGTCTTAGAAGGATTACTGCGAGTTTATACGCTGGGGGAAAATGGTAAAGAGGTTACTCTATATACAATAGCTCCTGGAGAAACCTGTATCCTGGCAACCAACAGCCTGTTTAACAACTTTCTCTATCCCGCTTGGGTGATTGCCGATAAAGAAACAACTGTCGGGGTTTTACCTGGCACTATCTATCGAGAACTATTCCGTAAAGAAGCCTTTATCCAAGATATTACGATCAAGGCATTATCATCAACGGTTTTCGGTTTAATGTCAGAACTGGAGCAAGCCCATGTACAAACTGTGAGACAGCGTTTGGCCAGCTACCTGATTATACGCGCTTCTTCCGATTTTATTATCTCGACGACTCAACAAAAGATTGCTGCTGATTTGGGTTCATCACGGGAGTTCGTTGCCCGTATTCTTGCTGAATTCAACGAGCAAGGCTTAGTCAAAAGCATGCGTGGAAAAATATTGATCCTCGATTGCGCAGGATTAAATCAGATCAGGCAAACCACAGATGATGAGTAGATTGATAAAACGAAAAAACGGCATCCAGTTCACTATATTAGTTCAGACTGGATACCGTTTTAAACTAAACCCACTTTTTAGCCAAATGCTCTTTAAATAAGCCATTCGGCAAAGTGAATTTTCAATTAAAGCGCTTTCAAATAAGACACTGCTACACTGCAGTTCTTAAGTCATCACCTAAAGTAATCGACCTGTATCGACCTGTATCGACTACTTATAACGCGTCACTCTCTTGGCTAGTTTCTTCTTTTGGTGGCTGAGCACTAAACTTCTGACCATTAACGTGCTTACTGTCGGGACCCATCAGGTAAAGATAAGTCGGCATAATCTCAGCTGGAGTTTTCAGATGGGCCGGGTTTTCACCAGGATAGGCCAACTGACGCATCGCGGTACGAGTCGCACCTGGATTAATACTGTTAACACGTACGTTAGACAGGTTTTCCTGCTCATCTGCCAGAATCTCTACCAAGCCTTCTGTGGCAAACTTGGAGATGCTGTAAGCCCCCCAGAATGCACGCCCTTTACGACCGACACTGGAAGAAGTGAACAGCAAGCTGGCATCTTTAGAGTTTTGCAGCAGTGATAGCATCGCCTGAGTCATCAGCAGTGCAGAGTTAAAATTCACCTGCATCACCTGCTCCCATACCTGAGGACTATAAGCCTCAACAGGCGTGATAGAGCCCAGAATACCCGCGTTGTGCAAAATACCGTCCAGACGGCCAAACTCTTTTTCCAGCAGCTCAGCCATTTCACCATAATCTTTGTAGGTAGCGGTTTCAAAGTTCATCGGGATGATTGCTGGCTGAGCACCGCCCGCCTCTTCAATCTCGTCATAAACCTCTTCCAGCTTTTTAATGGTTCGACCTACCAGAATCACAGTCGCGCCGTGGGCAGCGAATGTTTTAGCCGCAGTACGGCCAATGCCATCACCCGCACCGGTTACCAGAATGATGCGATCTTTTAACAGATCTGCTGGAGCCTGATAGTCAATTTCGCACAACATGATTATCCCCTTAATTCCCTTCTGCGCACCCTTCAGTGTAGGTGCTCTTATATCTCTTAGTCAGCTTCTTTACTGACTTTAGTATTCTTTACCGATCTAGCTCTGGTAGCGTGTTGGATCAGCTACTCCAGCATCTTCAAAACCCTTGGCACGCAGACGACAACTATCACACTTACCGCAAGCTTGACCGTCATCATCAGCTTGATAACAGGATACTGTCAGGCTGTAATCGACACCAACAGAAGTGCCCAGTTTAATAATTTCAGCTTTAGTCAGAGACATCAGCGGCGTCTGAATGCTGAGCTTTTGACCTTCAACACCCGCCTTAGTTGCCAGGTTGGCCATCTTTTCATAGGCCTCAATAAACTCTGGACGGCAATCCGGGTAACCGGAATAATCCACAGCATTCACACCAATAAAGATCTCATCGGCACCCAGCACCTCGGCCCAGCCCAACGCCAGAGATAAAAAGACCGTGTTACGTGCAGGCACATAGGTTACAGGAATGCCTTCCGTCTCTTCTTCCGGCACATCGATGGAATCATCAGTCAGTGCTGAGCCACCAAAATCATTCAGACTCAGGCGTACCACTTTATGATCAATGGCACCATGGGCTTTCGCTACAGCGCGGGCGGCATTCAGCTCAGAGATCTGACGCTGACCATAATCAAAACTCAGAGCGTAACAGTCATAACCCTGATCATTGGCTGTAGCCAGAACAGTTGCTGAATCTAAACCACCGGAAACGAGAACAACGGCTTTCTTTTTGTCTGTCATCTTTTTATATCGTGCTTTTAATCTATCATTCCCATCTAAACACAGTATTACTCAATCACTCTGACATTTGGTTTAGATGGATTATTTTCTATCGTGTTCTTCTACTATTTTTCACTGTGCTTACGCTATCAACAGCTGTTGATGCATTAACGCCCCTGAGCGTCATCCCACAGTATTTTATGCAACTGTAACTGGAAACGAACCTCTAGCTTATCCTGCAAAATCCATTCAGCCAGATCTTTAGGGCTTAACTGCCCATGAATAGGTGAAAATAGAATTTCCTCTACTCTGTCCCTTAACGCCAGCTCTTCAATCTTCATCCGTGACCACTCATAATCCTGACGATCACAGATCACAAACTTAACCTGGTCATTCGCTTTTAAATATTCAATATTTTCCCAGCGATTTTTAGCTAACTCTCCAGAAGCAGGCGTTTTAATATCCAACACCATGCAAGCCCTGGGATCAGCACGGGAAATATCCATCGCCCCGCCAGTTTCAACGGATACCTCATAACCTTCATCACATAGGCGCGTCAAAAGCTCAAAACAGCGCTTTTGTGCCAGAGGCTCCCCTCCAGTAACTGTGACATGTTTGGCACCATAACTGGCGGTTTGAGCCATAATGTCATCAATTTTAACCGTCTCACCACCGTAAAAAGAGTAACTGGTGTCACAATAGACACAGCGCATAGGACAACCGGTTAAACGGATAAATACGGTCGGCAAACCCACTGTTCGGGTCTCGCCCTGCAAAGAGCAGAAGATTTCTGTAATACGAAGGGTAGATTCTGACATTACGGCACATCTGTAGAAAAACAAACGGCGCATTGTAACGGAAAGCGCCGTTTATCCCTAGCCTGAAATCATATTTAGAGTAAATTGATTCAGCAGGTAACCATTCCCAAGAGTGTGATACACCGGTTATTCAGTCTTTGACTGATAACGCGCTAAATATTAGCGCGTTATCAGTCAAGGGAATGAGAATCTTACTGTGCAAGCTTCTCAAGGAAGCGGTCAGCCAATTTAGCTGCAGTACTGTTAGGATACTTCTGTTTCACTAACAGCATCTGCTGTTTGGCCTTATCCTGGTTACCATTGCGAGAATAGATCTGTCCTAACTTATATGTCGCGTCAGCAGTTTTTCGGCTTTGTGGGTATCGCTCAACCACAACGGTAAAAACTTTCTCAGCTTCCTGAGTGTTGTTTTTCACCATGTGCAGCTCACCCAACCAATAAAACGCATTCGGCAATAAAGAGGAATCAGGGTAGTTTTTGATAAATGCTTGATATGACGCTATCGCTTGATCATATTTTTTGGCTTTAATCAGCGCATAAGCATCTTGATAGGCATCTTTAGCCGATCCAGAAACACTGGGCACCGGTGCTGCGGGTGTAGTAGGAACACTTGCAGAAGTGGAAGATGTGTTTGTGCTGGCCACAGGAGCTGCAACACTTGTCGCTACACCGCCTTTTTTGAGATTGGCAATATCAGCATTCAAGTCACTGATGCGACGATCAACGTCGATATAACGATCACGCCCATCTTTTTGCAAACGGTTGATAAGCTGAGTTTGGCTTTCAACCTGTCCTCGCAACATCTGAACTTCTTGACGCAGTTGCTGTAACTGGAAAAGGAGTTCTGCAGTTCCACCCGGAGCGGCAGCCTGTACAGCTGGAGAACCAAGAGTGCTGGAACCTAAAGGCACTGCACTTTGATCGGCTAGGTCCGTTGCTAAAGCAGGCATGGATGCCACCACTAAGGGCAACATCCAAGCTTTAAGACGGAGTGGGATACGCATCCTGCCTCCGGTCTATTTTAGTATTTAACTTCTACGCGACGGTTTTTAGCCCATGCAGCTTTGTTATGACCCATAACTGCTGGACGCTCTTCACCGTAGCTGATGACTTCCATACGGCTTGCGCTGATGCCTTTCAGCTGGAAGTAGCTCTTAACAGAGTTACCACGACGCTCACCCAGAGCCTGGTTGTATTCACGAGTACCGCGCTCGTCAGCGTGACCTTCCAGAACGATAGATACAGAAGGGTTAGCCATCAGGTACTCAGCGTGCATATCCAGGATTTCACGTGAATCAGAACGGATATCAGACTTATCGAAGTCGAAGTAAATAGTGTTTACTTCAGGCATAGCTGCTGCTGCGTCACGAGCTTCCTGGGCAGCACGTTCTGCAGCTAATTGCTCGCTGCTTACTGCGCTGTCACCGGCCGCACCACTGCTAGACGCGCCATCGTTGGTCAGAACAGGCTTTACATCACCGCCGGATGAATCTTGATCCATAGTTGCAGCGTTACCACCACAACCGGCTAGTACTGCCAGTGTCGCACCAAAGAAGAGAGTCTTGCTGTATTTTTTAAATTCCATATCAGGCTCCTGAAGCTTTCGGGACTCATTAAATAGTTATTAGTTTAAAAACGGTGACCATGCCGGTTCACGTACATCACCTAATTGCGAAGGTAAGCGGTAGCGAATATTACCATCTATGGAAACTGCGCCGAGATACCCTCTCTGACCTTCTTGTGTAGCATAAATTAACATACTTCCATTGGGAGAAACACTAGGAGACTCATCTAAAGGTGTTTGAGTGAGTACTCTTAGGCGATTTTCGCTAAGTTCTTGTGCTGCAATGTGAAAAATACCATCTTTCTGATGAACAAAATAGATTTCCGAGCCATCAGGAGAGTATCTTGCACGGGCATTATAGTTACCTTCGAAGGTCAATCTTGTGGTCTCACCAGAGGCCATATCCATCTGATAAATCTGTGGTCCGCCACTGCGACTGGAGGTAAAAATCAGCCTTTTACCGTCTGGCGACCATTCGGCCTCGGTATCGATACCATAGTGACGAGTCAAACGACGCACCTTATAGGTTTTCAGATCGATCTCATACAACTCTGGATTACCGTCTTTCGATAAGGTCACCACCAGCTTACTGCCATCCGGAGACCAGGCTGGGGCACCATTGAGGCCTTTAAAAGCCGTCAACTGGCGACGCTTACCACTGAATACATTCTGCAGATAGACACCTGGCCGACCTGTTTCGAATGAAACGTAAGCCAGGTACTGGGCATCTGGAGACCAGGATGGTGACAACAGAGGCTCATAGGACTGCAGAATGATCTGCTCACGGCGACCATCGGCATCAGCCACTTTCAGCTCGTACTTTGTCCGGGTATTGCTTTCACGTTTCGCAGTGATATAAGCAATTTTAGTTGAGAAAGCACCTCGCAGCCCGGTCAGCTCTTCAAAAACTTTGTCACTGATATAGTGAGCTCTGGAGCGTAACTCGTTCTGAGAACCAGAGATCACTTCACCCAGCACCCGTTTTTGACGTACGACATCATATAGCTCATAACGAATTGTCAGCTTACCCGCATCACCTTTTGGTGTAATCTGACCAATCAGCAGATATTCCTGCTTCAGCAGAGACCAATCCCTGAAGAAGATCTCCTTAGGCTCACTGGGCAGGCTCAACATCTCTGTACGTGGCAGAGGTTTGATCAAACCACTGCGCTCAAGGTCATCCGAGACGATCTGCGCTATATCTTCACTTAAAGCCGAATTACCCTTCCAGGCGAAAGGCACAATCGCTACAGGTGTCGCCTTGTCATTACCCTGGGTAATCTCAATGGTCAGATCTGCCACAGCCTGCTGTGCAACCACCAGCAACCCGCAGACAAATGCTGTCATCCATTTTTTTACACTCATGCTCTAAATATCCTCGGGTTTAAACACCATGTTAAATTCTTTGAACGCATCTCGCTGATGAGGTTTCAGATCGATCAGCTCCCTGAAAGGCCCCGCCTTATGTACCGCCTGCTGCGCAGAACGATCGAAGGCTGCATTACCACTGGACTGAATAATCCTAACGTCTCTCACTTCACCCGTGGGTAACAGAGAGATTCTTAGCAGTGCTTGCATACCTGCTCGTGTTGTTGGCGGACGAGACCAATTCTGCTCAACGTAAGCTTTAATCAGCGCCTGCATACCACTGAGTTTTTCCTGATCTTCCAGCTGTTGCAAGAAAGCCTCTTCCTGAGCCAGAGCATCTTCAAACGCCGCTTTCTCCGCCGCTAACTCAGCTTGACGTTGGCGCTCGGCTTCTGCCTTGGCTGCTTTTTCCGCTGCCAACTTAGCGTCCCGCTTGCGCTGCTCGTCTTCCTGACGTTTTTTCTCCGCTAACTCTTTCGCAGCTTTATCTTTTGCGACCTTCTCTTGTTCGGCTTTTTCCCTGGCTGCTTTATCTTTAGCCGCTTTTTCTTTTGCGGCTTTTTCACGGGCGGCCTTCTCTTTAGCTGCTTGCTCTTTCTTCTTCGCAGCTTCAGCCTTCAGCAATGCCTGCTTCTTCAACTCAGCTTCACGTTTTGCCTTAGCCTCAGCGGCTTTTTTAGCTTCTTGCTGTTTACGGGCTTCTTCTTTCTTACGAGCAGCCTCACGCTTGCGAGCTTCCTCTTTTTTCTTCGCTTCGGCTCGCTTACGCGCTTCTTCTTTCTTGCGGGCTTCTTCCTGGCGTTTACGAATTAATGCTTGCTTGCGGGCCTCTTCCTTTTTCTTTGCTTCAGCACGTTTATGCGCTTCTTCTGCAGCTCTCTTCTTTGCCAGCTCCTCTTGCTGCTGTTTTTTCAACGCAGCAATAGGATCATGACTGACTGCCTGAGCAGTAATCACTTCACCGGGTTTAATCAAAGCCACACGTTTTTGTGTGATCTCGCTGGATTGCTGCCAACCCCACAGCAACAATACCGCCAAAGCAGCATGGCAAAGCAGGGCCACAACAAATGGCAGAAAGAGTCCTCTTCCACGAGTTGACGACATAACCGTTCTTATTCCTCAGGCGGTTGGGACAGTAGGCCAATATTGCGGGCACCGGCCTGCTGTAGAATCCCCATCAACTCAACCACAGCACCATAGTTCACATTTTTATCGCCCCGTACCAAAACCTGTACCTGGGGATTTTGCCCGGTTACTTTCGCTACCTGAGCTTCAAGCTCGGCCACAGCAATCGGTTGTTCTTTATCTGGCCCTAACTCAAGAAAGTATTCACCGGTTTTCTTCACCGAAACAATCAGAGGCAGATCATCTTCTTTTACCTCAATCGGTGTAGAAACCACCTCAGGCAGCTCAACCTTAACCCCTTGCGTCAGGATAGGAGTTGTCACCATAAAGATAATCAACAGCACCAACATAACGTCGATATAGGGCACTACATTGATCTCTGCCACCAGATTTTTGCTCTTGCGGTAACGATATCCAGACATTGATCAGCTCACTTCCTTGCTGTGAACACTGCGGTGCAGAATACTGGAGAACTCATCAGCAAAGGTCTCATAACGCACCATCAGTAGCTCTGTTCTTGAGGAGTAGCGGTTATAAGCAATTACGGCAGGAATCGCAGCAAACAGACCCATTGCCGTTGCAATCAAGGCTTCAGAAATAGAGGGAGCAACGACTGCCAGAGTCGCTTGTTGAACCTGAGCAAGATCGCGGAAGGAATTCATAATACCCCATACCGTACCAAACAGACCGATATAAGGACTGGTTGAGCCGATGGTGGCCAGTAATGGTAGGTTCTCAGTCAGACGCTCCTCTTCACGGGCCAGGGCCACACGCATCGCCCGTTGAACTCCTTCCATGATGGCATCAGATTCGATATTGCCTTTCTGGCGTAAGCGGGAGAACTCCTTAAAACCTGCACGGAAGATGTTCTCGGCACCTTCGCCACTGCCTTCGGTAGAGAGCTCCTGATACAGATGACTCAGATCCATACCTGACCAGAAACGGTCTTCAAAGCTTTCCAGGTTTCTGCGAGCTTGGCCTACCACGGCAGCTCTCTGCATAATGAACATCCAGGATATAATTGAAGCCAGTACCAAAGATGCCATTACCAACTGCACAACCAGACTGGCATGTACAATCAGTCCAAGCAGTGAGAGTTTATCGTCCACAGGAACCCCTTACATTTCCATCAAAATAGCCAAAGCTATTGTTATATATAAAATTTTTACCAAGTTGCAAGCACTAAGCGCCTAAACGATAAAAATTATCAAATTCTCTTGCCTCAGGCCGGAGAAAACGAAATATTTTCTGCTTAGGAGGATAAGACCCCAGGCTGAGAAAAAGTTTCCCTCGCGGCACTTTGTTTCAAACAATTAGGCGAGTTGAGTCAATTTTTCTCTTAATTGCGCCGGAATAGCCACTGGCTTCATCTGATCAGCACTAACACAGGCCACTTTCACTTCGGCCGTACCCAACACCTGATCAGCGCAAACTATCTGTTGGTGGAACACAATATAACTTCGTGCAATTTTGTCCAGCCTCAACTGCACAATTAATTCGTCGTCCAACTTAGCAGGGCGGCGATAGTTAACATTAATATTGCCAACCACAAACACCGTATTGGACTCAGTACGCATCTCTTCCTGAGAAAAACCGATAGAACGCACCGCTTCGGTACGAGCACGCTCATAAAACTTCAGATAGTTAGCGTAATACACCACACCACCGGCATCGGTATCTTCGTAGTAGACTCTTACCGGCCACTCAAACGTATATTTTTCAGACATTACTTTTTAATCCGACACTGTCGTTTTGATTGTTTGTATTTTGTCGTCTTTGATCTTTCAATGCATGTGCTCTCAGCACATACTGTACCTACTCTTGTGCTCGTAATACTTACAGTGTCTACATCTCAGGCATAGTCATACCAAAATGCAGATAAGCCTGTTCGGTCACCACACGCCCTCTTGGCGTACGCATAATAAAGCCTTGCTGAATCAGATAAGGCTCCAGCACATCTTCAATGGTATCGCGCTCTTCACCGATAGCCGCTGACAGGTTATCAACCCCCACCGGGCCGCCGCCAAATTTTTCGATCATCGCCAGCAGTAAACGTCGATCGTTATGATCAAAACCATGAGCATCCACATTGAGCATATTCAGTGCCTGATCGGCAACATCACCGCAAACCACACCATCCGCTTTAACCTGAGCAAAATCGCGCACACGACGTAATAATCGATTGGCAATACGCGGGGTACCACGGGAACGCTTAGCGATTTCCAACGCTCCTTCAGGCTCAATATCAACACCGAGCAAGCCAGCGGAACGGGAGGTAATAAAGCTCAAATCATCCACACTGTAAAACTCAAGCCGCTGTACGATACCAAAACGATCACGCAACGGAGAAGTCAACAGGCCGGCACGAGTTGTCGCACCCACCAAGGTAAAAGGCGGTAGATCGATCTTGATGGAACGAGCAGCAGGACCTTCACCGATCATAATATCCAGTTGATAATCTTCCATCGCCGGATAGAGCACCTCTTCCACCGCCGCACTCATACGATGAATCTCATCGATAAAGAGCACATCACCCTCTTCCAGATTGGTCAGCAGAGCCGCCACATCACCGGCTTTTTCCAATACCGGCCCCGAGGTGCTTTTAATCGCTACGCCCATCTCACTGGCGATAATATTGGCCAGAGTTGTTTTACCCAGACCCGGCGGACCAAACACCAGGGTATGATCCAAGGCATCACCACGATTGCGGGCCGCAGAGATAAAGATCTCCATCTGCTTACGCACTTCCGGCTGCCCGACATAATCCGCCAGATATTCGGGGCGCATGGCTCTGTCGTGACTGTCTTCCCGCGTTTTAGTTTGTGCGGATACCAAACGATCGGCTTCTATCATTGCATAGCTCTAGTCAGTTAGCTTTTCACTCAACACTGTATATTAAACCATGCCTTTTAGTGCATGACGAATCAGATCCTCGGTACTCATACCTGATTCATAAATGGCATTGATCGCTTTACTGGCCTGAGCCGGCTTATAACCCAGTGCAATCAGCGCCTGTTCCGCTTCTTCCAAGCTATTATCGGCCTGATTAGCCGCTGGCATAGGCGCATCGGAATCACTCATCACCAGTGCAAAATCTTCCGGTGCGTTGTTCCAGTCTTTCAATCGATCCTTCATCTCAACCAGCAGACGCTCTGCAGTTTTCTTACCCACACCTGGCAGCTTAACCAAAGAATTGGTATCACCATCATGCACGCAGCGCACAAATTGAGTCGCTTCAATACCGGATAAAATGGTCAATGCCATTTTAGGACCGACGCCGTTGACCTTAATCAGATCACGAAACAGGCGACGTTCATTACGATCTGCAAAGCCATACAGTAACTGAGCATCTTCACGCACAACAAAATGGGTAAACAGCGTCACCTCTTCACCCAGATGAGGCAGTTTGTAGAAGGTCGTCATTGGAGCTTCTACTTCGTAACCCACCCCATTCACATCAACCACCAACTGAGGAGGCATTTTCTCGATTACGACACCACGTAGTCGACCGATCATATTATTTCCCTGTTTTTAAATTGTTGCACGGCCTAACTAACGGATTTACAACACCTTTACAGTTAAACCGGATTATTTTTAATTTTCGAAAGTTACAGTATCTGGTCATTCACGCCAAACAAATCCAGCGAACAGCTTATGTCATAAGCTTCTGTTTACCCTTATTCAGACCAGACGCCACTTTTACTTGAATCCAAGGACCTCTATTTTCACCTAGCTGCTACTGACATCCGAACACTACTTTTCCCCCGGGCGTTTGCTAAGTAAGAATACCGGCAACTGCAGGCCCCAGCGAATCGCCGCAATACGAATCCCAATCACAAATGACATCGCCATTACAGCATTGAACGAAGCCGAGCTTTGCGGCACAAACCAACTGAGATTAACAAACACCAAAGCCCCCAACAGAGCTGCAGTCGCATAGATCTCTTTCTGGAAAATCACTGGGATCTCATTGGTGAGCACATCGCGGATCACACCGCCAAATACTCCGCTCATCATCCCCATGGTGACAGCAATAATCGGCGGATGCCCCAGATTCAAAGCCACCTGAGCACCAATAACGGTAAACACACCTAAACCCACCGCATCAGAGAGCAGCAGAGCACGACGAGGAAAGCGATGAAAACGAGCAGCAATAAAAGTCAGCGTACAGGTAATCACAATAATCCAGATATAGGACGGATCCTGCACCCAGAATACCGGAGTACGCCCCAGCACCAGATCACGAATGGTACCGCCACCAATCGAGGTCACAACGCCAACTACGATCATGCCAAATAGATCCAGACGCTTCTCACTGGCCGCTAATACACCGGTAATAGCAAAAACAATAGTGCCGAAGACATCCAGATAATAGATAAAGGGAATTTCAAATAGCGGCACTTCAATTCTTCTCCATATCAAAGACGGCCATATCAACAGCCCTCTATCACCGTGCGCCAAAACATTGGACCAAACAGAAATCCAGTTCTGACTAAAAAGCATCTCATAACAGCCTCTATTAGGGCTGCCAATTACGCCAGCTACTGCTTCGACGACCACTGGATCGACCGGACATCGCCACCAAGCCTAAGCTTGAGTTCGCATGAGTAATCGCAATCGCCAGGGCATCTGCCGCATCAGATTGAGGCAGATCATTAAGCTTTAGGATCGACGCCACCATATGCTGGATCTGCACCTTATCCGCCGAGCCCTTACCCGCGACAGCCTGTTTAACCAAACGTGCCGCGTACTCACTCACCGGCAAACCATGATTAGCTGCAGCCACAATCGCTACGCCACGGGCCTGCCCCAACTTTAAGGCCGAGTCAGCATTTTTCGACATAAATACCTGCTCGATAGCAAATTGTTCCGGTTGATACTGAGCAATCACCTCACTCACCCCGGCATACACCTGCTGCAGCTTATCCGCCAGGGTGTCACCAGTAATACGGATAAAACCACTGGCGATATAGTGGATCTTATGCCCTTCCAGACGGATCACCCCGTAACCGGTTTTGCGACTACCGGGGTCGATACCTAAAATAATGGCCATTAAATTCTTCTATTTTTGGCAGTTGGCTGCAGGCTGTTAGTCGATAACACCGAACCTGATGCAAAACAGACTTACAAGCCAACAACCACTTAAAACGACACAGGCAGAGCCAAGTGACTCTGCCTGTTTTAACCTATTCGCTACAAAGCATCAGATACAACTGACGGTTATAGCTTTTCCATAATTTCAGCGGAGATCTCTGCATTAGTGTACACGTTCTGCACATCATCCAGATCTTCCAGGTGTTCAATCAGCCCCATAATCTTGGCCGCACCGTCTTCATCCATCGGAGCCGTCGTCGATGCAATCATGGTCACTTCACCACCCATTGACGTCAGGCCAGCAGCTTCCAGTGCTTCTTTAACGGTATTAAATTCGGTCCACTCGGTAATCACCTCAACGGAACCGTCGTCATGGCTGACCACGTCTTCCGCACCGGCTTCTAACGCCGCATCCATTACAGCTTCTTCGTCGGCATCCGCATCAAAGACAATCTGTCCTTTACGGCTAAACAGATAGGCTACAGAACCATCCGTACCCAAATTACCACCGCGCTTACTAAAGGCATGACGCACTTCTGCCACGGTACGATTACGATTATCGGTCATACACTCAACCAATACCGCTACACCACCTGGGCCGTAACCTTCGTAGGTCAGCTCATCAACGTTGTCGTTATCACCACCACCGGCACCACGCTGAATGGCACGATCAATGGTGTCGCGGGTCATATTGGCACCCAGCGCTTTATCCACGGCAGCACGTAAACGCGGGTTATCTTCCGGTGACGGGCCACCCTGTTTCGCCGCTACAGTCAGCTCACGAATCAGCTTGGTAAAGATCTTACCGCGCTTGGCATCCTGTGCCGCTTTACGGTGCTTAATATTCGCCCATTTACTATGGCCTGCCATGGTACAACTCCAACTTTTTATTCTGATTTAATCACCGAATAACCAAGAAAATTAATCTCTACCCAGTGATTTTAGCTAAGACTTCTTGGTTTCCGCCCAGCCAAAACAGCAGGGCTAAATACGGTTTAAAACCTAACTTTTAGCTCTCAGCTATAACCTGCTATTTAATATAAAGAGTCTGATATAAAACCAATATCAAACAGGTCATAGATGAGAGATAAAAAGATGGCATCAGAGCTTCCCCTGATGCCATCTTATAGAATCCTAAGATTCCACAGTTAGCCACAGAACTTTTTAGCTCTGCGGCCAACTCAGAAGAAATTAATCTTCAGATTCAGTCGGCGCGATCTTCTGACGCAGACGAATGTTCAGCTCTTTCAGCTGCTCAGCGCTTACTTCACCTGGAGCCGCAGTCATAACACAACCTGCACTCTGAGTTTTAGGGAAAGCAATCACTTCACGGATAGACTGAGAATCTGTCATCAGCATAACCAGACGATCCAGACCGAATGCCAGACCACCGTGTGGTGGCGCACCGAACTTCAGAGCGTCCAGCAGGAAGCCGAACTTCTCTTGCTGCTCTTCTTCACTGATGTTCAGCGTGCGGAATACTGCTTCCTGCATCTTCTGATCGTGGATACGGATAGAACCACCGCCCAGCTCGGTACCGTTCAGAACGATATCGTAAGCCACAGACAGGGCAGCTTCTGGGTTGGCTTCCAGCTCTTCAGCACTGCATGCTGGAGAAGTGAATGGGTGGTGCAGAGCAGTCAGACTACCATCGCTGTTCTCTTCGAACATAGGGAAGTCAACAACCCACAGCGGAGCCCACTCGCAAGTGTACAGGTTCAGATCTTCACCCAGCTTGCAACGCAGTGCGCCCAGCGCTTCGTTAACAATCTTAGCAGTATCCGCACCGAAGAAGATGATATCGCCATCTTGCGCGTCAACACGATCCAGAACCTGGTCGATCACATTTTCCATAAACTTAACGATTGGTGACTGCAGACCTTCCAGACCCGCAGAGCGATCGTTAACTTTAATCCAAGCCAGACCACGAGCACCGTAGATACCGACAAACTTGGTGTACTCATCGATCTGCTTACGAGACAGAGAAGCACCGCCAGGTACACGCAGCGCAGCAACACGGCCTTTAGGATCAGTCGCTGGACCAGAGAAGACTTTAAAGTCAACTTGAGCCATCAGATCGCCCATGTCTACCATTTCCAGAGGAATACGCAGATCAGGCTTATCGCTACCGAAACGGCTCATCGCTTCAGCGTAAGGCATGTGCGGGAAGTCACCCAGATCAACGTCCAGAACTTCCTTGAACAGTTTCTTGGTCATGCCTTCAGCCAGACCCATGATCTCTTCGTCAGTTACGAAAGACGCTTCGATATCGATCTGAGTAAATTCAGGCTGACGGTCTGCACGCAGATCTTCGTCACGGAAACATTTAGCGATCTGGTAGTAACGATCCATACCAGACACCATCAGCAGCTGCTTGAACAGCTGTGGCGACTGAGGCAGTGCGAAGAAGCTACCCGCGTGAGTACGGCTAGGTACCAGGTAGTCACGTGCACCTTCTGGCGTCGCACGGGTCAGAATCGGAGTTTCGATATCCAGGAAACCCTGCTCATCCAGGTAGTTACGGATGGTGTGAGTCATGCGGGAACGGAAACGCAGTTTTTCCAGCATTTCAGGACGACGCAGATCAACGTAGCGGTACTTCAGACGTACGTCTTCACCGACTTTAACGTGCTCATCCAGAGGGAATGGAGGGGTTTCAGAAGCGTTCAGTACAGTAACTTCTTTACCCAGTACCTCGATCATACCGGTAGGCATGTTTTCGTTAGTGGTACCTTCAGGACGTGGACGCACCAGACCTTTAATTTGCAGCACATATTCGCTACGGCTCTTGTCCGCAGTGGCAAACGCTTCTTCGGTATCAGGATCAACAACAACCTGAGTCAGACCATCACGGTCACGCAGATCGATAAAAATAACCCCACCGTGGTCACGACGACGGTGTACCCATCCACACAGCGTCACTTCCTGCCCAACGTGGGCCTCATTCAGTTCGCCGCAATAATGGCTGCGCATAATCTATTCCTGTTATATCAATTATCTATTCGAGCTCAAGTATGAAACACCGTCATACTCATGATTCAATTCACGGCCTGGCCGTATTACCTACCGACACCGCTATCCGGGCTAGTGCCAGTACAGAAGGCATTACACCCTCAAAGGCAAATATTCTCTTTTAAAAAGAAAATCAATCAGTTAGCTAAAGCGGTCTGATTAATCTCCAATATGGGCTGTCGGCAAAATTCCAAGCCCTGAGTCAGCTATCGGCCCTGATAACAAAGCCAGCCATTATATACCTGAGACTCCAGCAACTCCACCGTCAGAGTGCTCAATAAGGGTTAACAGCTCAGCAAAAGCGATTAACCCTCTCTAAAGAACGATTAATGAACCTCTCCAGACTATTTTTGCACTGGCACAGAGATACCAGGAGCCAAACGGCAAACGCCTTGAGCAGAAACCGGCTCATTGGAACACTGCGCTAATATCAGATCTTTTGCTGGGTTAACTAATAAGCCTTCCCAACCGCCATCTTCTGTTAACTGCATTCTCATAAAACTGAATGCTGCGTAATTTTCACCGGCAAACGCAACCTGAGTGGCAGTACTGAGCACCTCAGCATTTAAGCCATCAATCATTAACTCGGTATCGCCATAAGGCGCACCGCCAGCCAAAGCCACACCACTGGAACCTACAATCAGATTGGCCGGACGCCCCTCACCAGGAAAACTGACGCTTTGGAATTTATGCATATGACCCGTGATCACCAGATCGATATTGTCCGCTAAAGCACCAGCAGGTTGAGCCTCAATCGCCTTTTGCATCATCTGCCCCACACAAGCGTATTGATCACTGCTGTCACAAGGCGTGCTTTCAAGTGCTTTATAAGGCTCTATGCCCCAGATAGGACGATGAGTTACCAACCAGGTTTGCTTATCTTCTGAATTCGCAAAACTATTAATCTCGGCAAACTCCGCCGCAAATAGCTCCGTATAATCCGAATTGGAGAAGTTATCGCACGCATTGGCAGAATCCATCATCAGGATATCCAGATTCTGAAAACTCACCTTATAGGAAGGTGGCTGAGTGGTATTTTCAAACGTACCCCGATCAACATGAGGTGTTGGGCAACTCCATTGTTGACCTCCCTCTGTCAGATTGGTATTCGGGTCCATAAAGTAGAAATAACCCGGACCGGCACGACTACAGAGTTCGTGATTACCCCGCGCCGTAATCCAAGGTGCTGCAGCCAGTAGCTTTTGGCCTGCAGTGAACAAATCATCCTTCCAGTTGCGCCAGATATCAGGTCGATTGGAGTTGGTTGCCGACTGACTATAAAAAGGCGTATCAGCAGTCTGACCACAATGCGCCTTTGAATCCAGGCCATCACCGGCATCATAAGGCCATTGCTGTACCTGCTTCATCTCGCCGTTAGACTGACGCTCCGAAAAGTAGGTTTTGCCAGAAGTACCGCGATAATTAAAATCGCCCATATGTAACACCAGATCGGGCTTATCTGCCGCCCCAGCATCAGCCAGTGACTTAAAAGGTTCTGCCGGAGTATTAATAGCACAGTCCTTGGCCTTACAACCGGAATCACCAAACACCTGAATATTAACCGGATTGGATTTCGCGACCGGCAAAGCGATAGAACGATCAGAGAAGTTGATTTGGTAGTTTTTATCAAAACCGATCAACGCCTCACATACCAATACAGAGAAATGATTGGGGTTTTCGCGGGTGATCATAGGTGTCGTTTTAACCTGCCCCGGTCTGCTGACCGTTGGACAGGTACGATCTGTTTCAATCACCGTGCGGGCAATAGCGATATTTTCACCCGCCGGTGACTGACCAAGAATAACGTAGCTACCGTATTGTTGATTCGTGCTCGCCATCGACTTTTTATCAGGCTTAGCGGCAATAGCAGTGGAAGAGAGAGAAGTGATCGCGGCAATGGATATCAAAGAGCCGACTGATTGGATCAGTTTTTTCATTCTGCGCTCCATTTAGAATTAAAAAAATAGAAGCAGAAATAGTCGCCCGAGTACTCAGCTGTCGCAACGACAGGCTATTACACCAGATACATACTCATACCGTGTAACAATCGGTAATTGCTAAATTAATTGATTCAAGGGGTGAAACATTAGGCTCAAGAAACAAGACAATGGCTGCCCTCATTCATCGAAAGCAGCTGCAAAGATAACCTATCAAAAACCAGCCCCAGGCATCCAAGAGTACCGGTAAGCATAAACTCAAACCTCAACAGTCACATTAAGCGCCACTCGGATTATAACGCTCACTCAGCAACTGCCAGATCTGCTCCACCATAGGTTTATCTACCTTGGCAGAACGGTAAACATGAATCTCCAGCGGTACCACCCACTGCTCAGAACCACACTGCACCATCTGCAGGCTTTCCAGCTCACGTTTAATGGTCACATCTGGCAACCAGGCCACACCTTCGCCAGCCATCACCATCTCTTTTAAACCTTGAGCCATCGCCGTTTCATACACTTTATGCAGCTGAACGTCCGACTGCTGATTACGCATCCGCTCACGCACCGCCTGCCCCAGCATTGCCTCAGCGGTATAGGCCAGATAAGGCACTTCCTGATCGATATCTAAACGGTAAATCGCCTGACCATGACGGGTCGCTTTACAGACAGGAATCAGCTTGGTCCAACCCAGCTGACAACTGGGGAACAAACTATCATCTAAACGAATCCAGGATTGAGGATCATGAAAAGCCAGCAGAAAATCACACTCGCCTTTACGCAATGCACTTAAACCGGCTTCAACATTAGCCGCCTCAGTACGAGCCATAAAACCCGGCTCCTGCTGACGAATCCATTGAATCAGCTCAGGCATCAAAGTAAAAGAAAGAGAATGGGCAGCAAAAAAGTTCACCCGAGGCAGGTACTCGCCGGCATGAGACAACTGCTTAACCGAACCCTGAAGTTGTACCAACACCTTTCGCGCCACAGGCAGAAACTGACGCCCCGCCTCACTTAAACGCACAGGCTGAGCCTCACGATCAAACAGTTGAGCACCCACCGCCTGCTCCAGCGTCTTAATACGACGACTAAAGGCCGGTTGTGTCACATGACGTTGTTGTGCAGCGCGGGAAAAACTCTGGCTTTGTGCCAAAGCGATAAAGTCTTCCAACCACTTGGTTTCGATATTTTGCATTACCCCTCCATCCAAGCCCGCTATTGGATGCAGTTTTGCGCAAAAATTCAACCTTTAAACATCAACAATGGCTAAATCGAACGTTTATGTCTCATTAACTAAGTTTGGAGTGAGTAGCGTAGGGCTAAGGAAAATTCAGAAGGTAGCAAAGATTTGCTCTACACCTTTAGAGCAAAGACATACAATAAACTCTCCAAAATCGCTATGCTGCAACAAAATCAGAGAGGGAAAGGTTATGAAATCTCTCAGCAGATCAACCTCGGGGAAAACAGTCAGTCCTGAATCAAAAAACAATTTATCAGCAAGTACCAAAAGAGCTAGAGAGGCTTGGCAACAAGACAACCAAACTGCAATTCAAGCATACAATAACTTTATCGCTAAAAATGGCTGCCTTAGCGATGAATTCAGAAAGTTCTAGCCAGCTATACTCTCCGCACACGAAGAGCTTAGCTTAAGCTCAAACGCTCTTATCGTTACGAGCCTTATTTAAAACCTCTTCAATACCAGGCACCAGAAACGCTTCATACCACTGCGCCAGATTTTCCACTTCTGTCTCCAGTGTCGTCGAACTATCAGGACGATAAGGATCAAGCCCTTTGAGTGGAATATGTAACTGCTCAGCCCCCACCAGTTCAGCCGCCAGCATACCCATCTGCTGCAACACCCGACTCACCGGTTGAACAAAAGGCGCAGCATCATCCAACTGACCACGCCCACGAATTACCGAATAGCGTAGATTCTCTGGCGCAATATAGGCACTTTGCAGACCATCCCATACCGTAGGTCCCTGCTCACCTGCAATACCTCCCATCAGTACTGCCCTCTCCTGATCAGAAACATTCATCCGATCAATTGCCTCTCAGGCATCAAGAGTGGAATTAACAAGCTTACGAATTAACTGCCAGTCCGTGGACATAAAGATCTCCTGCATCAAAAAATAAGTTTTAATTTAGCCAAGAAGTATAACGTCTTTAAGCAGTTACAAATCATCGAATAAAACGGTAGTGTTCGAAATCCTGTGTCGCTCCTACAATGATTGAAAACAGGAATAGCCATTAAGACGACTTATCCAGAGACTGAGGTACAGGTCTGTATAAGGTTTCAAATCCTCAACTCAATGAAATGCATCGTCTGCAAGAACCAGAAGGCACTTATGGTTGATCTGAAGTGCGTATACAGAATCGCTATGAAAAACGCTGCAGAAAAAGCTCCGAATGAACGGAAAACCAGATGGGGTCAAAATAGAGCGTTGTTGGCATAAGTGTAGAGATAGCAACCATTAGTGTGAATATAGCCTTTACCTTCAAGCCATCGGGCTATGCTCTGCTTAGATATTGAAAGCCTTCTGGCTTCGCAAAATCAACCATAAAACAGACTAAGCGATATCTTTATCAAAGCTATTTTCAGTAATAAATAATTCATTTTTCACCAGATCTGCATATATTTCATCATAAACCGTGATAAGGCAATCTATTGCACTCCGAATATCATCCTTACTAAACTTGTTACTGCCACTAAAAACTCCATACTGGATCATTAGTATATCGACATCACTATACTTAGAAATACAAAGCGACGTTTTAGCTATACCGTCATATGCCAGCAATAAATGCTTATATGCGCTAACATCTAGAACAGCTACATCACAAACTACAAAAGCAAATAAAAATATTGATAAACGCTCATCAATCCATACAACCATATGATATTTCTCATCATCATCAGTTGTAATAATACAGTCCATACGCCCATCATCAAACTCAACAGAGCTTATTCCAAAACTATCTAAAACCTCTACAAGATTACTTTCAGTATACGCATACCCAGGGCTATCAATCGCCTCTCTTATATACTTAATCTCAGGAATAACTTTTTCATCAATACTAGACTTAACTTCTTCAACAGGAATTTTTATCTCTAGGTTACTTTTTTTGATACTTGATTTTAGATCTTCTGACTGCGATACATTTTTCTTTTCCAACACAAAGAAAACAACAGCTGCAATCAGTAATCCTGACATCGTAAAAGCCATTAGCGGCATCAAGAATTCATCAAACATTTTTACCCTCCTTGTAAAACATGATCATCTTTGTAATCAACGCATAAGCGATAGTACATCCGATCAAAACAATTTGAAAATCCTTAAATCGCTCAATATGCAGTGTTTTACCATCATCTATTACCCTAGAAAATAAATACACTGAACAGATAATGATAAAGACTGGTACAACCCAATACACAACAAATGAAATAGCTTTATGCAAATCATCGCTTCCCAAATGATGATCAGCTGCTATAGCAGCAACTACAGCACTACAAAAGAACAACAGACTACCACTTAAGAACACCTTACTTTCAATATCAAGATCGCTGCCATTGAAATACGAGTCACCCAGTAACAATAACAATTGAAGCAAACCAAAGAATGTTGTACCAACTGTCCAAATAATACTTTTACCGACAAACACCCGTCACTCCCTGCCCAGTCAAATAGAACCATAATGGAACACCCACAAATCACCCCTGATTATCAGCAGGTTAAGTTATCTTAGCAATACCTGATTATTCGATGCAGATGAGCGATTATTCGGACTATTTTGGTGGGAGTTAGCGTATTTTGTGGGATAGCCAGAAGAAGGTGACGGTACATGTCGGAGTAAGAAAGGTGTTTGTTTTTGTTACCTATGCACTGCTTTACTAATAATTGCCGTTATTCCCTCCCATCTTCTTTCCCCAGTTCATACCATGAAGGAATGTCACTATAAGACCATAAACATAAGCGTATGGCTGAAATTTACCACGATGCAAGAGACCATGACTGGGTTACTGTGCCTTCAATCTCAACCGCAATTTAGTCCATGCTTACCCCTACTTATAAAGAAGGATTTTGTCAGAGTTTTGACAAAATCTGTAACCGCTTGATTTTCATAACTGATGCACTTAATAACCCCATGCAATTCTGGTATGGGTCGATGGGAAAACGGCATTGGTCAGATTTTTTTTTCGCCTTTAGTCTAAAAAGCATCCAAACACTGCTGGCTATTTCTTAACCAAACACCTTAAGAAAAGCTCACTTGATTAAAACAACTGGAAGCACCATGACTACTGCGACGGCAAGCAAAAACAATAAGAAGACCAAACCTGCAACTGACAAAACTGAAGCTAAAAAGGCCAGCCCTGTGCTGACTACGGCATCGGCGACTCGTACCGAGAAAGACCTGCTGGGCACGGCTCAGGTTCCGGCGAATGCTTACTACGGTATTCAGACTCAGCGCGCGATGGCGAACTTCAATCTGTCAGGTATTCAGCTACAGCATTTCCCTAACCTGATTAAAGCGCTGGCTATGGTGAAGATGGCTGCAGCACAGGCAAACTATCAGCTGAAGCAGTTAGAAAAGGCCCGTTACGAGGCGATCTGTTTTGCTTGCCAGGAGATTATCGACGGTAAATACCACGATCAGTTTGTGGTCGATATGATCCAGGGCGGTGCGGGTACGTCCACCAATATGAACGCCAATGAAGTAATCACCAACATTGGTCTGGAGTATATGGGTCATAACAAGGGTGAGTACCAACACCTGCACCCGAATAATGACGTCAATATGGCTCAGTCCACCAATGATGCTTACCCGACGGCTGTGCGTTTAAGCATTCTGTTGGATCATGGTCAGGTGGTGAGTAGTCTGCGCGCACTGAAAAAAGCCTTTAAGATGAAGTCGGTTGAGTTTGCCGATGTAATCAAGATGGGGCGTACTCAGTTACAGGATGCGGTACCTATGACACTGGGTCAGGAGTTCCGCAGTTATGCCTCTACCCTGTCAGAAGATATTGACCGTATTGCTGATCTGTCAGATCTGTTCCTGGAGATCAATCTGGGCGGTACGGCGATTGGTACGGGTATCAATACCGATCCTCAGTATGCTCATCTGGCGGTCGAGTGTCTGGCTGATATCAGCAACTTTGGCTTCCGTCCTGCGTCTGATTTAGTAGAGGCCAGCTCCGATATGGGTGCTTTTGTACTCTTCTCCGGTATGCTGAAGCGTCTGGCAGTGAAGCTATCTAAAATCTGTAACGATCTGCGTCTGCTCTCCAGCGGTCCGCGTACGGGCTTGAATGAGATCAACCTGCCACCGCAACAGCCGGGCTCTTCTATTATGCCGGGCAAGGTAAACCCTGTAATTCCTGAGGCGGTTAATCAGGTGGCTTTCCAGATTATCGGTAACGATATGGCGATCACTATGGCCGCTGAAGCCGGTCAGCTGCAGCTGAATGTGATGGAGCCACTGATCGCTTATAACGTACTGGAATCTATGCGCCTGCTATCTCAGGCGATGGAGATGCTGCGTACTCGTTGTATCGAGGGTATCACAGCCAATGTTGAGCACTGTCGCGATCAGGTGAATAACAGTATCGGCATTATTACTGCGCTGAACCCTTATATCGGTTATGACAATGCCACCCGTATTGCCAAGCAAGCCTTGGAAGAGAACTGTTCTGTACTGGATCTGGTTCGCACTGAAGGTTTGCTGGATGAGAAAACACTGGAAGAGATTTTACGACCTGAAAGCATGGTTGCACCAAGCCGTCTGCGTCGCTAAAGCTACCAGAACAGCTTTAGCTTAAGCAATAAAAAAGAACCCTCGGGGTAAGGCATTAATAGTATGCCCCGAGGGTTCTTTTGTTTCAGGCTAAATTTTCTAAGCGTCGATATTTAGCCTGAGTATCTCACCTGCAGATATTATCTATTGAGGCTAATACCTGGGCTCTCAAACAAGCCTTGCTCTTTAAGCATCAGCCCGTGGCGATACCAATGCGGGTAGATAGACGACAAAAAACAGCATAAAGGCAGCAATCCAGAAGCTACCGGCCATATCGTAAACAAAAGGTTTGTTAACCAACCCCATCATCACAACCCGAGCCAACACTGAGAATACCATCAAGACAAAAGCGAACAGCATCAGTTTAGGCTGCACCAAAGGTCGCCCGGTATGACCTAATGCGACCCGGCTCATCATACCGATTGTCAGCAAGCCAATACCGCCTGTTGTTAGCGCGTGAACGTAAAGGAAAGGCGATAAACCAGTCATTGGTGTTGTGGCCCGCAGAGCAAAGCCGATAGCAATAAACAGATAACCCAGATGCAGAATCCACAACAGCGGATTGCTCAAAAAGGCTTTATCAAACCAAGCCCCTACTCGCAGTAGCAAGAGAATAGCCAGCAAACCCGATAACAGATAAGCCCAAGGTGCAAACGGTTGCCAAAGATCATTTAAAAACAGCACTACAGCAACGGGAATCACTGCCTTTTCAATAAAACCGATGCGCTTACCTTTATAGTTTGGCGTGGCTTTTTCGGTAAAGAAGGGAATCACCCGACCGCCGATAATCAGCATCACCAGGATAACCAGATTCAGTGCGCCATAGATACCCAGATGGGCCATGCCCGGTGCGATACCCAACACATCAAAATGCACCAACAGGTTCATCAGGAAAAAAAGGCCACAAAACGCAATAAACACCATATTGCGCATATTGCCGCTCTGCAGGATCGGTTTACCAATCGCAAAAGTCAGACAGGGATAAAACGCCAGATCCACCAGAGCGATCAGCTCCGGCGTTACTGCTGTAAAAGGCAGTAAGCGTCCCAATAACCAGAGCACCACTATGGCTGCCAATGAGTGACCACTTAAGGTCTCTTTGCCGGTCCAGTTACGTACAGCAGTTAGCAAAAAGCCACTAATAATAGCGGTGGTAAAACCAAAGATCAGCTCATGACTGTGCCACAACACACCTGGGTAATAACCCGGTGTAAAAGCACCACGCAACTGCATAATCCAAAGCAGCATCAGGACAACGGCAAACAAGCTGCCCAATAAGAAAAACGGCCTAAAGCCGATGGAGAATAACGCTTGGTAGGAAAAACGAAACTGTGAGAAATAAGTGGACATAGCGCCTCCTTGTAGAGCACAAACCTAAACCCCAGAGTTCCAAATCCTTATCGGCTTGTAACCATATGGATGCTGGCTAGCGGCCTGACAAGGGAACAACTTGCCTTGAAACACTGCGGTTTAGTTGCTTAGCGACGCTATTGTACCGAACTTATTCCGCTTTCACTCTTGATAAACATCAAAATATGAATTTTATTTTCACATTTAATCAACAGATTGTTTTTATTGATAATTCATCAGTGATGACTGATAAAAACAAAGCAATTAACGCACGGAAAAATCTTCTACTGACACGCAATCCGTCTTTTCAACAATAACCGCATCAACACGGGACAGCGGCGAGCCTTTCCATAACCACTCCATCAAGCTATCCACCTGATCACTTTCGCCCTGAGCATGGACCTGAACAGAGCCATCCTCCATATTCATTGCCCACCCCAGCAGGCCCAGTTTCTGCGCTTGCTGCTGGGTATTTTTTCGAAACCAAACCCCTTGTACTCGACCGCTTACCCGAGCGGATTTTGCTACCACACTCATAACTACAACTTCCTCGGATCTTTCTTCAATCACTGACTGTTTTGAATCAAAAACTATTTCACACCGGTATTAATCGGTATTAGCCCGGATATTTCATAAAAGAAGGCAAGTTCCGCCCAAATCATTGATATGAT
>CAYFGP010000080.1:0-31859 GCA_964342385.1 uncultured Oleiphilus sp.
AATGAACCTAAAAGTGACAGGCTACTGCTTGTTTATGAAATATCCGGGCTAGCTCCTTAGGCCTTAAATTTTGGCTCCACGGCTTAATTGGTCTGTTGGAGGAAAGCGGCTCCAGAGATATCGCCTTTGGTTGAGTTCAGATTAAAGGTATTGATAATGCCCTGAGCGTCACTGCCGACAAACTTACCTTTCAGCGATCCACCAAGAGTGTTGCTAACACCGTCATCCACAATAAGTGAAGTTCCCTGCTCGGATAAGAAGTTGCTGATCTGGCTGCCAGGAGTCGACGCTACAATCTCAGAGTCATCAATAGCCAATCCCATAATTGCAGATAGGGTTTGGCTATTGAAATCAACTGAGACGTTAAAGTAGTTCAAACTACCTGTGGAAACTGAGCCGTCAAGATTCACACGGCTAGGCTTGGTTCCACCGGCAAACTGATACTCAGCAGTGCCAACTTTGTTCAAAACCTGGCTTTCGGGTGTCAGAGTGTCGGTATGGATGTAATGCAGTTGGGCAAGTGTGCTGTTTTCAATCAGTTTATTGCTACGTACTGATAGGCTTTGATCCGTAGAGTTGTTGGACACTCTGCCCCAGAACACATTACCTTCCGCCATACCTGTTTCGATATTGCGAATGGTGTTGATGCCCGGATAGCTCGTGTGAGTGCCATCAAGTGCCACACTTGAACTGCTCAGCGTGTAAGTGGTTTCATCGAGATTAACCTGAGTGAATCCAGAGTTGTGGTCAATGGTGGCCCAGGCATCTTCATTGGTCGAATGATAGCCGGTAAAGGTGTTTTCACCTGCACTGTCCACATAATAATCGCTGGTGCTTAATTCACTGGTTGATTCGATGGAGGAGAGCGTACTGGTTGAGCTGCTAGGATCTAACAGATTAATGACCTGCAGTGCCGTTAGACTGGCGATGTCTTTGCCATAGAACTCGTAAGCACGAATGCCTGTTAGCGTATAACCTTCATTGGCTGCCACTAAAACACCGTTTAAGCTGTCAGAGCTGGAGGTCAGGTTGTAGTAACCATATAGACCATTCACGCCGCTGTCGGTTGGGTTGCCACCAAATACCCCTGAAATCGATTCAGTATTAGCAAGATCGTCCAGCTTGGTACGGGTGCCAGATAGTGCCAGTGAGCCTTCCGTGAATTGGTCAAGAGTGCCACTACCACTGACTTCCCACTGATAACCACCGGAGTCAGCTGACAAAGTAAGCTGAACATTCTGGTTGGTGAAGTTCATAGAGAAGAAGGCATTGTTAATCAGGCTGTCACTGGAATCCAGGCTGGAGAAAGTGTAGCCGTTTTGCAAAGAGAAATTATTGGTATCGCTTTTGCTCAGTAAACCAGACAAATCGTGCTGATCACTATAGATGTAGGCGATTGGCGACGAACTCGATGTGCTGTTAATTAACTCACTGTGCCAGCTATTCCATAAACCCATGGTGATTGTGGCGTCTTCAAAAGTACTTTGGCTTTGTTCACCATCAAAGCTTAGGTTGGTGAAATAGGTAGAGTCGGCGGAAATGATTTTTACGCTGTCATCACCCCAAAGCTTGTAATCACCTAAGCTCACTGGGGCGGCGCTCAGGCCAACCCCGTAGCCATTAGCAAAAGATAGAGTACTGTGCTCGGTAGCGATTGTAGAGCCATAAACCCCTTGCAGACTATCATTGGTACTGGTCAGGTTGAAGTGGCCAAACAGAGCCTCACCGTTGTCCCCCGCAAATTGGCCTACCACAGTTCCGTTCGCGGATTGAGCAACGCCCGATGTAGTCTGGCTGCCTGACAGTGTTAAGCCGTCACTCTTAAAGTTGTCCAGGCTACCTTTACCTTCGGCTTCCCAATTGGTGTTATCAATCGTGCTGGAGAGCAACAGATCAATACTGCTGTTGGAGAAATCGATGGCTAATTGGCCAGAGGTTGTCCCTTGGTTGCCATTGCTATCAAAGGCAAGGCCTTCGGCAGTATATGACAGTATCTGCTCAAATTGCTCTCGCCCTGAGAACTCAGTGTATTCGTCTGTGTAAACATACTGGGTCGGACTGGTGTAATCCGTCTGAGACTGAGGTGTAACCAGGCTCCAGCCGTTACTCCAGCTGCCATAGCGGATATTGCCTCTAAGCAGTGTTTTCTCGGTGCCAGATACGGCACTGGAAACCCAATGATAACCTTCATCGGTGCTTAAGGCTTTTAGCTCAGATTCTTCTTGCCAGAGCGTGGCATCAGACAGATTGATGACACCACCATCGGAGATGAAATAGCCGTTCTGTTCCCCTAGCTGAGTCGCCGATGTATTGAGAGCATTAAAGTCAGGTGCCCGGTCTTTCACTTCTGTTAAAGGATCATTTAAGACGTAGATGGTATCGCTGGGAGACAGATCTTCAGTGGTTGGCTCTTTGCTGGCATCTTGCTCTTTGGGTTTAGGTGGGCTGACAAAAGTGCTCGTTTCACTCCTGGCACTGATATCGAGAGTATTGAGTGCCTGGTTTGAAACAAAAAACAGAGGGAGCTGTTTTAAAATGTTATGGCTTGACTTTGATGACTGGGTGAAAGCTGTCTGGTTGGCGTTAACGCGTTTACTTCCCGCTTTGTTTTCAAGCGCAGCCCGGCCAGAGCTTACATGTAGGTAAGTTCCGGCCTTATGGTCCTTGAGCCCATCTGGAAGATAGCTAACTTCAATATCTGAATCGGTTGCTGCGATGATATTAACCGGTGTTGCCAGCCGCATCGGGTGGGCTGTTTTAGCGGTTTGGTCAATGCGTACGCCACCGTAATAAAGCGAGATGGAATGCCTGCGCTCATCCTGAGTAGTATTCAGTTTGATAGAAGTATTGGGTTTGATAAAAATCTGGGTGCCGTCATCCAGCAGTAGGTGCGCACCGCTATTGTTGTTAGTAACAATCGCTTGATCCAGATTGATTGCAGAAGGTGCTGTTACCTTATGCAGTTCAGATGGGGTGTTACCCCAATAGACGTCTCCATGTGCGAACTGAACTGTCCCGTCACCTTGATAAGCAGCTACCAATTGCGAGGACAACCATAACGACATTGATGTCAAAATAATGGGCGCTTTTTTCATGCTATTGCCTTTTTTATCACCATCGTGTTTCGTGGTGTTGCATCGCGAAACAAAAATATTCCGATATTTTTCCGTTCCAAATGCCAGAGGATATGGCATTACTTAGGATGAGAGGTTTTGTTTCGCTGCTCATCGATAACGGTAATTGAACTTGACATAAAGTGTGGCTTTTTTGCTGTCATAAAGATCAATATTCGATGTTACTGTGCTGTATGACAGGCCAGAGGACAACTGAAGTTTGTCATTGACAGGCCAGCCGTAATCAACGCTGGTGATCAACTGATTGTCCGAGCGTTTCTTGTTGAAAATGGCATTTTCTTTATCGAATGAGTTGGTGATATAAGTGAGCTTGGTGGTGATGCGATGGTTGTTTTCCCTGAAAATGGTGCCCGCTACATTAAAACCTAATAAGGTGTTGTCACCATCAGCTCGGCCGCTACCAGCCTGATCAATACCGGCAAATAGATTGACAGTGGCCAGAGGGCCGCCGTTATTGAATATGTAGCTTCCGGATGCACCCAGTACAAACAGTTTACCGTCGCTGGAAGAATTGTTGGGGTAGTCTTGATTTTCTAAAATGCCATAACCACCCAGTAGCATATTGTCGGAGATCAGGTTTTGATAAGAGGTTGTCAGGCCGATAAAGCGTTTACTCTGGCTGCCATCCTGCCATTCATTGTTCAGACTGACTTCAGTGGCTACACGGTGATTTTCCTTGCTCCATTGAAAGCCCATCGAGGCATCAATATCGATGGTCGAGTATTCGGTATTGCTCGCTAGCTGCTTTGTAGAGCCTTGAATACTGCCCCAAGCCTGAGTATTACGGGAGAGTTCGTAAAGCGCACGTCCATTTGCACCACCCGTCACATACAGAGAACCTTTCGCAGATTCCACTTCAAAAGAACCGTCTGTACTGCCCAGAGTAATCAACAGGGTTCTGATCTCATCACCAGGTGTAATGGTGCGGTCATCCGGTGCGGTATTGACATTGCTGTCATAACCTAAGCCACCAAAGAAGTTTGCTTGCAGTCGTATTTCTTCTTTGGATGGACGTATCTGAATCAGAGCAATTTTCTGAAGGTAGGTTGAAATAATGCGACGACTATCATCCGGTGGGTCGAGCTGTAGCAAATACTCAAAGTGAGCTTGTGATTTTGCGTATTCCTCTAGCTCAAACAAAGATTGAGCCATGACCAGTCGAGCATGAGCATTATTGGGTTCCAAGGCAATGGAGCGTTCCAGAATCCAGGTTGCCTCCCTAAAACGTCCTGTTTCAGCCGCCGATAAACCCAGTAGATAATTGAACATCGCATCGTTTGCGTATTTTTGTTCAAACGATTTTAGGCTTGTATAAGCTTCTTCAGGTTTTTGTTTGGTTAGATTGTAATCTGCTTGCAATATTAGCCGATCACGTTCATTTGGGCTTCCTATGACATTGGTATCTGCTGATGTAGAAGCCGAGGAAACGGATAATAAAAGAGATAGCAGTCCTGTTGATATATATCTCACGTGATTAATCCATAGCTAGTATTTCCGATAAAGTATCAACTGATACGCTAGTTCGCAATGGTTGCCCGTTTTTAAAAGGCTGTCAATTTTTTAAGTGGTGATTTTTATATATCATTAATGTACTTGTGCTTGTTTTTTTGCGACGCATTTTTTCTTGCAATTATTCTTCCTGTAAGTAGGTAGATACCCTGAAATATACGTGTAGTCTAGAGGTGCCAGGTTTGTCAAATATTTGTCTTTTTGTTTTCTTAATATTCTTGTGCTATATGGCGACATTATTGTTCGTATTCTCGGTTGGAGAATGAGAGTGAAAAGCGAAGGTTTAAAAAAAGCGAGGTTATTATCTGTTTTATTTTTTGATCCAAGTATTATTTTTTAAGTTTTCACTTTCAAAAATAACAATATAGGTTTATTTTTTTACTGCGGGGCTTACAAGTTGTAACGAGCCGGATATGGTTTTTTACTTAAATTGAGCCTCAATTTTTCGTTTTTTGAGTTCAATTTGAAATAAATTTCCGGAGAGTAATGGATGGCTAGCAAAAATACAGGGTCTGTCGCGCCGAGGGAGCGAATTAATATCTCCTACCGGCCGGCCATTGGTGACGCTAAAGAACGTGTAGAGCTTCCCTTCAAGGTTTTAGTGATGGGGCAATTTACCCCGGAACAGGATGACGTTCCCCTGGAAGAGCGATCGACCAAGGCCATTGATAAGACAAACTTCAATGATGTAATGAGCAGCTTGGATCTGAAGCTGAGCTTTACAGTGCCAAATCGCATGCAGGAAGACGGTGAAGATCTGACCGTTAGCCTGGACCCAAATAGTCTAAAAGATTTTGAACCAGACAGTATTGTTCAGGCTGTTCCTGAGTTGCAGCAGGTATTGCAGTTGAGAGAGGCGCTGAAAGCACTTAAAGGGCCTTTGGGGAACACTCCAAAAATGCGTAAAACCATTCAGCTGATGCTTGCCGACGAAACCTCGCGCAGCAAATTAATGAAAGAGCTGGGTCTGAAATAATAAGGGCAGGGTAAGCAATGAGCGAAGAAAATCAGGGTCAGGAACAAGCAGCCCCAACAGCAGTGAAAGAGCAGGATGCACCTCTGGTGGGGGAAATCCTGGAGTTTACTCGTCTTGATGAGCAGGATGAAGGCTATCAGCTGGCTCGTCAGGGTGTTGAGACCATGTTGGCTGAGCTGCTGAAAAAAGATGAGCCGGTTGAACGTGTTGACAAATCTCTGGTTGATCAAATGATCGATGAGTTGGATCGCCGTTTAGGTGAGCAGCTGGATGAGATTTTACATAACGATGATTTCCAGTCACTGGAATCTTCCTGGCGTGGTTTGGCCTTCTTGGTCAATCGAACGGATTTCGATGAAAATATCAATGTTGAAGTACTGAACGTTAACACCGATGAGTTGCGTGAAGACTTTGAAGATGCGCCTGAGTTGAATCAAACCGCCATGTTCCAGAAGGTTTATACCGATGAGTATGGCCAGTTTGGTGGTGAGCCGTACGGTGTAATGATTGGTGATTATGCCTTTACGCCTGCAGCGGTTGATGTTTCTTTACTGGAAAATATGTCGGCCCTGGCCGCAGTAACACATGCTCCTTTTATCTCCTCCGCATCGCCTAAATTCTTTGGTCTGGAATCCTTCTCTGAATTAGCTGATTTGAAAGAGGTGGATTCACTGTTTGATGGGCCTCAGTATGTGAAGTGGCGTGGACTACGTGAAACGGATGATGCTCGTAACATCGGTTTGACACTGCCAAGCTTTATGGGGCGTATGGCCTATGGTGAAAACAAACCAGTACGTAGCTTTAACTATGTTGAGAAGGCAGAAGGTAAAGATGATTACCTGTGGCTGAACTCCTCGTATGCCTATGCGACACGTCTGGTTGAGAGTTTTGCCCGTTACCGTTGGTGTCCAAATATTATTGGCCCGCAATCCGGTGGCGCGGTGACCGATCTTGCCATTCATACTACGGATAATAACGGTCGCCAGGAGATGGTTGGCCCTCTGGAAACTTTCGTTTCAGATCGTAAAGAGTATGAGCTGTCTGAACTTGGTTTTATCCCTCTGACCCAGCGTAAGAACGCAGACAATGCAACCTTCTTCTCTTCCAGTTCAGTACAGAAACCTAAGCAGTTTGGTTCTGAACCGGAAGCCCGTCAGGCAGAGTTGAACTATCGCTTGGGTACTCAACTGCCGTACCTGTTTATCATTAATCGCCTGGCTCACTATATTAAAGTGTTGCAGCGTGAAAATCTGGGTAGCTGGAAAAGCCGTTCTGACCTAGAGGCGGAGCTTAACCGTTGGATTCGTCAATATGTAGCGGATCAGGAAAATCCGTCTCCAGCAACGCGCAGCCGTCGTCCTCTGAGAAAAGCTCAGGTGACGGTTACTGAAATGGATGGAGATGCTGGTTGGTATCAAGTAGGTCTGGAAGTCACGCCTCACTTTAAGTTTATGGGTGCGAACTTCACTCTATCCCTGACCGGTCTGTTGGACCGCGTTTAATCTCATAATTTAGAGGAGTTTTGACATGCCGAGTGAAATTTTTCTGACCATTGAAACTGAAGATGGTGAGTCACTAACAGAAGGCGCATCTACTGAAGACAGTATTGGTGCGTTTACTAAATCAGCCCATGAAGACGAAATCTTTGTGATCTCTTTTGACCATAAAGTGGTTATCCCTACAGATCGCTTAAGTGGTCAGGTGATGGGCAACCGTAAGCATGAGTACTTAGAGATCCGTAAGCTGATCGATAAGAGTTCTCCGCTGCTGTTCCAGTGTATCGCTGAGCCAAAAGCCCTGACTTGTACTCTGGAGTTCTTCCGTCCAGCGGATACGGGCAGTGATGGTCAACCGGTTCACTATTACACCATTGAATTGGAAGGTGCCAAAATCGTTTCGATCCGTACTTGTTCTCCGGATATGTTGGATCCTAATAACGATGGTTTCCCAGCGTATGAAGAAGTTCGCTTCACCTACAACAGTATTACCTGGAGCCATGAGATCGCTTCAAGTACTGCAATTGATAACTGGGCTGGTGAAGAGTAGAGGTGAGAATGGAAAACCGCCTAGGGTGGTTGAAGCCTGTAGTACAGCTGATGTTTTCAGCTGTACTATTTGCTTTAGCTGGATGCACAGTATGTCCTCCCTCCAAAGACAATTGGTCTGGTCAAATTGAACATGAACCTGATCAGCTTATGGTGGATGAGGCAGCTAAATCCTCAGATGATAACTTCTTTTCGAATATCTTAGGTGGAAAGGATGATGTTGAGGATGCTTGGTATTGGCAGGATGGTGCAAGAAAGTGGGTATATACAGGTCGGGTTAAGCCTGAAGCCCAAGCAGATCAGTGGCTGTTTGAGTCCCGTTCTTTAGCTTTTCATGTTTCTGCCAGCAAAGAACTGAATAATTATTTGGGACAGCCTCATACTCTGGTGTTGAAAATTATCCAGCTGTCCGATCCTGGAATTATTTCTGAATTGAGACAAAGCCCCTTTGGTCTATCTGATCTGATGGCCGTAAAAGGGCAAGAGCTCTCTGGCAATATTGTTCGCGAAGATAGATTTGATATTGCACCTGGACAGGTAAAAACTTTACTGCTGGATCGTGAAGAAGGCGTAAAGTATCTGGCTATTGTAGCGGGTTTCTTTGATATGAATGGCAAGAAAGCGGTTCGTATTATGAAAATTCCAGCGGTGCATGCGCGCACCTTACCCTGTTATGACCCACTACCTTGGCCCATCGGTGAAGAGAATCCGCCCGCACCACCGAATGTTCCGGGGCGGCTTAAAATCTGGCTGAATATTGAAAGTGCGTCAATCACTAATGTTGAGGCCCGGGTGCTGTAATAACGGTTACAGCCAGAGATGGACTGTTGATGGATATAGGCAGGATTTACCTTGAATACTAATAAACCACTGTACTGGCATCAGGGGCTGTTTTTACAGCCAAATCATTTCCAGTATCAGGACTCATATAACGAGTTTATTCAGTCTGTCATTCGCCGAACAGTGGCCCCAATGGCCTGGGGCGTGGCTCATTCGGATCTGGATCAATCCAGTTTGGTAGCAGGGCAGGTGAGTTTTAAAACATTACGAACATTGTTTCAGGATGGAACCCTGTTTTCTTTTCCTGAAAATGCCCAGCTAGCTGGGCGTGTCATTGAACCTCAAGTTTGGCCTGATCGAAATAAGCCTATTAAGGTTTATCTTGGGATCAAAAAACGTAACGAGGAGCCTTTTGTTCAGCGTGAGGACTCCGGTAATGCTGATCAGGTTCTCAGTCGTTATGTGATCGATCGTCAAAGTGCCGTATTAACTAATCGCTATGAGCAGAGTGAAAGCGTTGATGCACAAGTATTGTCACTGTCAGGGCGCATTTGGTTTGAAACAGAGTTAGATCAAGCCATCGGCTATGATCTGATTCCGGTACTTCAGCTTATTCAAAGTGGCGACCATATTTCTGTAGATGAGAACTATATCCCGCCTTGTGTCACTATGCGTGGTGCTCAAAATCTAATTGAGCTGATGCGTGGTGTGAAAGAAGAAGTGTTGTCTCGTACTCGTCAGCTAGAAGATTACAAACTTCCGGCAACCAGTTATACGATTTCTGAATTTAATCCGCGTCAGATGAGATACCGCATGGCATTGCAGGTGTTGGCGCGTTATGTCCAGACTTTGAGTCATCTTATTGATATTCCAGATTTGACACCTGAACGAGCCTATGTGGCATTAAGAGAGTTAATTGCTGAGCTGACGGCTTTTACTCCATTGTCTACTGCGACTTGTGAAATCGCTCAGGAAGGAATTCAGCTACCTGCCTATGACCATTTAAATTTAGGGGCCTGTTTCAGTACTGCAAAAGTACTGATTCATCGTTTGTTAAACGAAATTACAGTGGCTTCCGAAGCGATGATCAATCTGGATAAGCAAGGTTCTGCGACTTATATCGGCAATCTGCATCCAGAGATGTTAGAGCGCAAAGGCCAATTCTTCCTGATTCTCCGTACAGAACAACCACAAGAGGGATGGTTGGAAAGCTTTCGTCTGTATTCAAAATTGGGTGCAGCCTCACAAGTGGAGTTGTATCAATCGAGGGCTCTACCGGGTATTGGAAAACGATTGCTCTCCAGCCGTCCAGAAGGATTGCCAAGTCGTCCTAATTCCCATTATTTCAGCATGGATGTCGCATCAGGTTTATGGCAAACCGTAGAAAGTGAAGCTGCGCTGAGTCTGTTCTGGCCGGACGCTCCGGCAGATTTAAAAGTTGAATTGGTTTCACTTAGGGGTTAACTATGCATCTGATTGATTGTTTTATAGATGCTCTGGTATTCGTCCGCAGTCAGGTAAACGCGATCGCCAATGGTGATTCACCTGAGTTTGAAAATCTGCGTTTAGGTATTGAAAAACGTCTGACGGAAAAGTCCTCCATGCATGTTGAGGGTGGCTATCAAGCAGAGCATTATGACCAAGCTCGTTTTGCCGTGATTGCTTATATCGATGAAGCGATTCTGGCTTCTGGTTGGCAGCATAAAGAGCGTTGGGCGAGTGATCTATTACAGAAAAACTATTACAACACCGCATCTGCGGGTATTGAGTTTTTCGATCAGCTCTCGGGTTTGAACATGATTGACCCAGCCCATCATGATATCCGGGAAGTCTATTATTATTGCTTGTCCCTGGGCTTTTTGGGGCGCTACTTCGACAGTGCTGATCGAGCGACACTAGATCGTATTCGCCAGGATACCTATCAACTCTTGATGGCAGGTCAAGGCAGCAAGCTTGCTGAAGACAGCAAAAAAATCTCTCCCGAGGGTTACCCGCCAGAAACTGACTTTAATCCAGATGTGGTTTCTGGCCGTTGGACGCCTTACTTGTTTGGTGCTCCTGTATTGCTGGTAATTATTACTTACGTAGCGATGAAGCTGGATATTGTTGGGATGGCTAATCAGTTGGTATCACTGATCTGATTGGGTATACGCATACTCACTACTAAAGAAGAAGACGGACCGTGAAAACATTTCTTCGAGTGCTTTTTTATCTTTTCATCTGGCTGCTGATTTTTGGCATTGTCATTGGTGTAGCCCTGTTCTTGAACTTTACGCCAATAGAAGGTGCGATTGCTGCTGGCGGCTTGTTTGTTCTTTGGCTGCTCTATCGTCTGATTAAGCGGCTGCTCATCCGTATGCATGCTAAGGGGCGTATCAAGCAATTGATTCGTCTAGGCAGAGAGGATGAAGCGACAAAACAGATTAAGGCGGATACGTCAGGTCTGGACCGTCGTTTTACCCATGCCATGCGTTTGCTGAAAAACAGCCCTTTGACCCACGCTTCAGATCCTGTCTATCAGCTACCTTGGACGCTGGTGTTGCCCGATAGTGGCAGTGATTGTGAGCGTCTGGTTTCCGGCGGTCAGTTGATTTTGCCGTCAGGCCATAAGGATATTTTCTCCGGTGATGAGTGCCAAACCCAGTGGTGGATGCATAACGAAGGAGTTTTGGTCCAGACTCCTGACAGTGTGCTTGAATCCAGTGGTGGTGTGCACCCAGAGTGGGGGCGTCTGCTTGAACTGTTAGCATCGAAAAGGCCTTCAGAGCCGATCAGTCATATTGTTTTAACAGTATCCATCAAAAAGCTGCAGCAGATGCATGAAGATGCCCTGTATCAGCATGGCCTGGTGCTGAGAGAGCGTTTGGACCAGGTGGTTCAAACGCTAAAAGTGAATGCGCCGGTTTATTTGATTTTCACCGATCTGGATCAGATTCCAGGTGGTAGTAGTCTGATCAGTCGATTGCCCGAACATGTTAAGCGTCAGGCTTTTGGTCAGCGTTTTGTGGTACCTACGGGACAAACCGAAGGTATTGATGCTGAGCAAGCGGTATCCACCGCTTTGGATGCAATTTCAGAGCAGCTGAAACAGATTAATCTCGAGTTGATGGGACGAGGTGTCGTTGATGATGGCTTGTTCCAGTTACCTGCTGCTTTAGATGAGCTGAAAGCTGATTGTCGTTCTCTAGTACGGGGGATTTTCCAGAACAGTGTCTTCCAGGCATCACCAGAACTGAATGGTGTCTACTGGACTGGAAGTATGGTCACCAATCAGGAAGAGGGCGTGGCTGAAGGCTTATTTGTTCGCGAGCTGTTCACTGACGTATTGCCTAATGATCGTGGACTGGTTAACAAAATTCCCACTGCGGTTAAGGCTGAACGCTGGATTCGTAATCTCTGGTTTACGGGTTTTGCAGCAATAGTTGTGGTCGCTTGGGTGGCGCTGATTTATGCCTATATGTCTGATCGGGGCTTCTTAAACCAGCTTGAAGAGACCTATGCCGGACAAATTGTCGAAAGGAGTGATCTGGGCGGGAATATCACCAACGGCACGAAGTTGATTGAGCTAATTGGTGATCTGAATCAGCACAGTTTTGTACCCTGGATTGATGATGCCTCAGAAGAGCCTATTTTCATTGTTAAGCTTAAGGCGATCTTTGTTGATCGGGTGTGGAATGAATTGGTACAACCCATAGATCGCCGTATTGAGCGTTCTCTGAACAAAGCCCTGTTTACAACCACACTGCCGCCAGATGAAGCGGCCGAAGAGATCGCCCGCTTTGTGGGGATTCTGGTGCGTGAGATCAATATCTTGCAGAACTTTTTGGCCGGTAAAAACTTAGACTCTCTGAAAGAGCTACCTCCTCTGTATCAGGCTGAAGATCGTTTGTTGCATGAAGAGCTGGCGGAATCTGAGCTGGATAATCTAAACAATCTCTATCTGATGATGCTGACCTGGTCTTCATCGACAGATAATTATCAGGCGACCTTGGAGCGTAAGCAGCGTCTGTTAAAGAGAATTTTGGCTGATCATCCAGATAATCTGGATTGGTTGGTGAATTGGGGGAACACCGCGGGAAAGTCCAATGAGGTTCGGCTGGCTGATTTTTGGCAGGGAAGTGTGCCGCTGAACCGCTCAATCCGTGTAGCTCCGGCTTTTACTCTGGCCGGCAAAGAGATGATTGATGATTTTATTGAGCAAATTTTGGCCACGGATCAGGCCGCAGAACAGATCAATGCGTTAATTCCAGGCTTTCAGGAAAGTTATCGTAAACGTTACCTGGATGCTTGGCAGCAATTTGCCTTGAACTTTTACCAAGGCTCTAGTGCCTTGGGTGGTCCATTAGACTGGCAAACGGCAGTCGACTTACAGGCTACAGGCCGCAACCCTTTTTTTAGTCTTCTAGATCGCATGGCTGAGGAGTTAGATCCTTTTAAAGAGATGGAGTCTATGCCTGATTGGTTTTTCCTGGTGAATTACTACAAGGAAATGGCCAATTATGCCCCAGCTGACCGCGCAGAATCTGGTGGGAAAAACCCACTGGTTAAGCTGGCGTTAAAGGCCGTGGGTAAAGCGGGGGCAGCAGGTAAAGCTGTAGCCGGTGCAGGTAAAACGGCGCTGAAGACTCAGAAGAAACTGAATAAGGGTAAGAAAAAAGGTGGTGCCTTAACGGATGAAGAGCGCTTGGCGGTACTGGAGCAGGCGGGAACCCTGCTCGGACAATATCGTCAGCTGATTGAGTCTATTGTATTTAATTCAGCTGTGCGTTCGGTATCTTTTACCAGTATAGCGTCGATGTATACCAATCCAGACAACCCCGCATTAGGAGAAAGTGCATTAGCGCAGAGCTATAGTACTGTGCGTCAGTTTCAGGGTTTACTGGGTAAACGTAACCGCCAGAATGAAGCTTTCTGGACGCTGTTTACGGGGCCTGTACAACTATTTAGAGAGTACATGACGTCAGAAGCTGCGTGTGAGCTACAAGACCGTTGGGAAAACCGTTTCCTGGCCGGTTTACAGGGTGTACCAGGTTATAAAAAGTCAGACTTTCTTTATGGTGAAGGCGGTCATCTATGGACATTTAAGGATACTGAACTGAACCCTTTTGTGAAACCGCGCTTTGGTGCCGGTTTTGTACCGGTAAGAGCGGATGGCGAAACTTTCCCTTTGGATCTTGGCTTATTGGAATACTTATCCCGGGGTGATGATTTCCGTAAACAGCAGCAAAGTCAGTACACTGTAATTATCAAGGCACAACCGACTTCAACCAACCCAGAAGCATTATATCTGCCTCGCCGTACGGTACTGGAATTGCAATGTGAAGATGGTACACGTCAACTTGAAAACCTGAACTTTGCTCAGGATAAAGCGTTCCAGTGGGGACAGAGCTGTACTGATGCCACTCTTTTAATCAACATTGGTCGTTACACACTGGAAAAACGTTATGGTGGTGTACAGGGGTTTCCTCATTTCCTAAGAGACTTCCAAAGTGGTCAGAAGCGTTTTATACCTGCAGACTTTCCTCTGTTAGAGGATCGTTTAACAGAGTACAAAGTTAAATATATTGATGTGCGTTATCAGTTTAGAGGTCAGCGCCCCGTTATTCGCACGCTGGCAGCCTCTGAGTTGAAGCCACCTCGCTATATTGCGGATTGCTGGAGCTCTTAACATGGCCGTTAATCCAGATATTTTATCGGCCTTGATGGTAAACCCTGTTTCTGATGAAGGGGCATTACCCTGTCGTGTCTTATGCATCGCCCATTTCTCTGGGCGTACGGATAGCGACTTTCAACAGTACTCACTTGATCCTGCTGAGCCTGAAAAAGCCATGAGCTTTTTCCAGACTCAGGTGGATCTGAGTGATATTTTTCCTGGTTATGAGCCCTATCCTGTTCGATCATTAAGTGACTTTTCCCCAGCGGTGTTGCTTAAGCAGCTCCCAGCACTTAAAGAAGCGTTGACCTTAAGGGATTTGTTACAAAGGGAGCTGACGGAGTCCGATGATGATATCCATCGCAAGGTGTGTGTCTTTTTGCGTCGTTATGGTTTTAGAGAAGCGGAAGGTGTGGCGTTAGAAGATACGCCAGTGGATTTTCTCTATACTGATCTTGAACAACTGCTGAGCGATCTGTTAGATCAGGTCTTGCATCATTCTGCATTTCAGGCCTTGGAGGCCTGTTGGCGTCAGATTTTTGCTCTTTGTGCCGTTGCCAGGGTAGCGAAGAGTGCACGTGTTGAATTGTTGGATGCTTGTCATAAAAACTTAGAAGAAGACCTCACTCAGCAGGGCTATCTGAGGGACAGTGTTTTATTTGATCGTATATATAGCCATGAGTTTGGTCAGTTTGGTGGTCAGCCGTATAACTTGATTACTGTTGATTACTCAGCCTGTCGTTCAGAGCAGGATCTGAAGTTGATGGAGTCTTTGGCTCGGCTGGGTCATGCTGCACATGCCGCTGTGGTATTGCCCGTGAGGCCTCAGTTATTATCCTTTGAGCATTACGAAGATCTTCTCGGACAGAATATTGGTGAGTGGTGCTCTTCGACACGTTTTTTACCTTTTAAACATCTTGCCGAACTGGAAGCCAGTCGTTACCTGTTTTTAACCATGCCACGTCAGGTGCTGCGTTCTCCCTATAAAGGTCGTTTTGATGATCTGTTATATAAAGAGAGTCAAGGTGCCGATGGTGAAGGCCTGTTATGGGGCAGTGCTATCTATTCACTCGCTGCCAACGTGATAATTGCTTTTGAGCAGCAACAGGCTTTTACCTTGATGACAGGGAGTGAGTGGGGGCGTGAGCGCTTACTTGAGCCTTATCAGGACCCTATCGCGGGGATGAACTTATCTCCCGTTGAAATTGATTTCCCGCCTTCTCTTATCGCAGATCTGGCTGATCACGGCATTATCGCTATGAGCAGTTTGCCGGAAGAGCAAAGCAGCTGTTTTACCCAGCTGCATAGTCTGCATGCTTTTGTTAATGATGAGGCTTCTACACCGCCTGATAATCAATTGCCTTATCTGCTCACGATCTGCCGTATTGCTCATATGATGAAGGTTATCTTCCGTGAGCAGATTGGTACTTTGGATGAGCCAGAAGCACTGCGTGAAAAACTAGAACGTTGGTTGAGAAATTTTGTCGTTGATCTAGAGGCTCCGGCGGAAGAAGTCATGATGAAAAAGCCATTCCGAGAGGCCGTTGTGAAGATGGATCAGACGATTGATGGTGTGGCCATGAGTGTGCATCTTGTACCTCATTTACGCTATATGAATCAGAAGTTCCAACTGTCTCTTGATCTGATCTTACTGGAGACGAGCGATGGCTAGACCTGGATTTGTTCAAATCAGTAGTCAGGTACAGGGGCAACTCTCTGGACCTGAGACAATTATGAAACGTGATTCACTCAGTCATGTGCTGGCCTTTGAGCATAATGTGCATATGCCTCTCTCAGGTGGTTTGTCAGCGAATACTGATATGGGCTTTAACGCTTCTGTGCAGTCTCCAGCCGTTTTTGGTGGCCAACCTGTGCATCAACCGATCAGTTTTGTGAAACCTATTGATGATACAACACCGCAGCTTTACCAAGCCTTATGTGAGCGTGAGTTACTCGATAAGGTGACCTTTTTTTGGACGCAATTCAGTAAGAAAGGTGAAGTTGAGCTGGTATTCGAGGTTGAGCTATTAAATGCTCGGTTAATCAGCGTGCAGCCATCTATGCCAGATTTAAGTCAGCCTGAGCATGATGCACTGCCGTACCGGGAGCAGGTGGCTTTGATCTATGAAACTATCAGTTGGCGTTATGGACCAACCGCTGAAGTTGAGTACAAAACCCAAAGTGATGCAGGCAAAAAAGTATGATGCGCCTTCTGGAACGTTTAGCACAACAGCCTGGTAAAAAGCAGGATGGTGAAGAAGTGGTGAACTCGGTCGCTAACCATCTGCAGCAACTATTTAATGTGCGTCATGGCTCCTGTGTTGTACGCAAAGATATGGGACTACCGGTTATTTCTCCATTATCCCTGCGTGGAGAGGAGCAACAGCAGCACCAGCTCTGTCGCATTATTCAGCAACAGATCAAGTTATTTGAACCCCGTTTGATACAAGCAAAAGTATCGGTGCGGAAAGAGGATTCTGATTTCTTACTGTTCCAATTACAGGGGGGGATCCCTGTAGGGCATGAGAGTCTTGAGGTGCACTACCTGATCAAGGTTGACAGTGACAGCATTGCTGAAGTTTTGGTACAGCATTTTCAATATCAGGATAGTCTGCCCATACATTCTAAGCAGTTACAGCATGCTTTGAATGTGACCCGTTAAGAATAAAGTGAAAGAAGATTATGTTAACAGCAGGTGTGGGTTGCTTGAGTAAGATAATTTCATGGATAAGTGAATACTTCTATGGCCAAAATTGATTTGTATTACCAAGAAGAGCTGTTTCGATTACAGACGCTGGCTAGTGAGTATGCGCGTGCTAACCCTTCACAGGCCGGTCATCTGGTAGGAGCCGGTTCTGATCCTGATGTGGAGCGTATTCTTGAAGGGGTAGCCTTTTTAACGGCGGGCCTTAAAGAAGAACTGGAAAAAGATCAGGATCAGCTGTTACATAACTTGTTGCAGGTCGCTTCTCCTGAGTTATTACGCCCTCTACCAGCAACGACAATTCTGCGTTTTATGCCTCGCAATGCGCTGAAAAGCGAGATGGTGTTGGCTGCCGGTACGCCTGTTTCCGGAATCAATAATAATGGTAAGCGCTGCGAGTTCCGTACTCTACAACCCGTTACACTTTGGCCGCTGGAGATCAGTAACGTTGCTTTTGATAAGAGTCGTGATCATGAGCCGGGTGTTTATAAGTTCACTGTCAACCTAACTTGTACTCAAGGCAGTTTAGGCCAGTTAGCAGGAAAACAGTTGCCCTTATATCTGAGCGGCCAGCACGGCATGATCAGTAAGCTAATGGGCAGTTTATTACACCATCTGGATGTATTTTCAGCCCAGGCCGGTGAGCGCGAGCTGGATCTGGTATGCCCTGAACTGAATACTGACTTTATGCACTGGCCTTTAACATCGGATGATATTCCGGAATTGCCGGGGGCTCGTTTGTTACAGCGCTATTTCCTATCGTCCGAGCTGGCACAAAGCTTAATGCTTGATCTTTCTCAGCTCCCCGTGGATTGTCAGGAGAAAGTGTTGTCTTTGACCTGGTATTTGGATGGCCAGGTGGATTGGCCCAAGCTGAATTTGGCCGAAGTGGTTACTCTGTTTGCGGTACCGGCCGTTAATCTTTTTGTCCGAGACACGCCACCACAGGTCAGAGATCATCGCCAGCTATATATGCCTTTGCAGCCGCGAGAGCGTAGTGATGAAAAGCTTTCGGTGTATCGCATTCTATCCGTACAAGGCCAGTTTAGAAGTGAACCAGAAAGCCACCAATACTTGCCATTTTGGGATCAGGTCTCAGTTGATGATCTGATCTATCAAGAGCAGATCTCGATCCATCCCATCACAGGAGAGCTGCAGGTATCTGTAGCACTAAACGGTGATCTGCTTAAGGGGCAAGAAGTGATTCGAACCCGTTTATTTTGTAGTAATGGGGAAGAAGCCAATAGCCTGTTACCACATCAGTTAACTGAGCATACGACGGGGTCTTCAGAGATGGTGGACTTTACCAATCTGACCTCTCCAACGCCTTATCGTAAAGTTTTACCCAATCGCAATATGCAGTGGCAGGCGATTCAACAGCTTTGTAGCAATCTGATGGGTGGGCTTAGTTTGCAATCACTGCGGGGAGGATTGCGTCAATTAGCGGCTAATGGCAGTGCGGATAATGCTCGTTTGCAGATCAGTTTGAAAAAAATTGATGCCATTCAGGATTTAACCGTGGAGCATAGCGAACGCTTATTGGATGCTGTGCTCGTGCGTGGGTTTAACCTGCATCTGGCCGTAGCCGGGGATCATTTCCCATCAAAAAGTGAAATGAAACTGTTTTTAACCATGCTGCAGCAGTTTTTCTTAAGCATAGTGCCGGTTAATCACTTCTGTGAGCTGAGCGTAACTGACAAACAGACAGGGGAGCAGGTGCAATGGCCACCGATGCTGGGCAGGAAACCCCTGTTGTAATTGAAGATTTGCTGGACAATGGCCACCAATATAGTCTGCTGCAGGCCTATCGTTTGCTGCTGGCTTATGGTGGCGCTGACGCGCGCATTGAGATGAGGCCATCACTCAAGATGGATAGCGCTCGTAGTGTGATTGAACAGGTTTACCAGTGCGCTGAGGATCACTTTGTGATCGAACTCAATATATTCAGCTTGTATGGCCGTAATGGCGTGTTACCCGTTTATTTAACGGAGATATTGCTGCAGGCAGAACAGGATGAACAGGGGCAGGCGCGTCAGCTATTAGATCTGTTTAATCAAAGGATATATGAGTTATTGCTGGAAAGTCTGCAGCGCTCGGTTCTAGTGTCGAAAGATGATGAATTGACCGAGAATCCGCTGCTGCAACGATTGAAGGCTTTAGCCGGTTTGGATATGGAAGAGGCGCACTGGCAGACTTCGGAGCATGCTCAGCCTTTACGTTATTTTAAATTGTTAGCATCCCCTTATCGCTCCGCGCGAGGATTGGAAACTCTGATCAGCGATGCGATGGGCCATATTCCTGTGTCAGTGACAGAGTGTGCGGATCGTCAGGTGAGCCTATCGAAAAAAGTGCAACTGTCGTTAGGTCAACGTCAGATCGGAATCGGTCAAGGTGCGCTACTGGGTCACCGTTTAAATGATAAAGAGGGATTGTTTCAGCTACAGATTGGACCTATTGCCTATGCTCGGTTTGATCAGTTGCTTAAAGATCCTGAGCAATGGCAGAGATTGCGTAAGTTGATACGTTTGTATTTAAGACAGCCGTTGTGCTGTGAACTGTTTTTTTTATTGGACTGTACTGATATTTCATCAAGTCAAACAGGTTTTAACAACTGGGGGCAATTGGGGCGGAACGCTTGGCTGCTTCAGCCGGATTTTTCATCGGCAGAAGGTCAGGCTTATCAGCTGAAGGCCCGGATTGCACTGGATTGATTGGGAGCACACCATGTTGAGCTATCGTGTTAAAAATATGATTAGCTGGCTACTGTTAGCTATTGCAGGGATTTTGATTCTGTATTGGGGTTATCAGAAAAGTCAGGAATCAAAGTTAATTCGTGTTGCTACGGCCTCTAAAGGTGGTTATTACTTCCAATATGGCACCTTATTAAAGCGTTATATCGAAAAAAATACCGATTACGAAGTCCAGCTGATGGTGACTCGTGGCTCAGTGGATAACCGAGGTAAGCTACTGGCAGGGGAAGCGGACTTTGCTATTGTGGGTACTAATTCTGTATCCTTACAGAATCTATATGTCGTGTCGCCATTATGGCAGGACTATATGCACCTGGTGGTGCGTAAAGGCAGTAATATTAATTCACTGTCTGACATGGCTGGTCGCAATATCGCTCTGGGTAAGCAAGGGTCTGGCTATCGTGCTCAGTCCATGAAGGTTTTGGAACACTATGCTCTGGATGCTGAGGATTTTGGCCTGAATGATGTTTACTTCACCCAGTTATTGAGTGACGAGACCTTGGAAGGCGCTATTGTAACCACGGGTCTATTGAACCCGGATCTACGCCAGGTAATGGCCAGTGGTCAATTCCAGTTGGCTGAGCTCGAAGGTGCAGAAGGTTATGCCTTAAATCATTCTCAATTGACTACGGCAAAAATCCCTGCAGGTGTCTATAGCTCTGTCGGTGGACCGAAGCCCGCTACTTCTGTGGAAACCATTGCAACCTATGCGGTTATGGCCTCTCGTCCAGGTTTGCCGGAAAAAATGGTACAGGCAGTACTGGATCAGCTAAACAGCGATCAGATGCGCAACGAAGCGCCTGTGATGCTGAATATTAATCCAACGGAAGATCCTGTGCTGCGTTATCTTCCATTGCACCCAGTAAGTACTCGCTACTATGATCCGTTTGTTGGCTTGGATAACTTCTCTCGCCTGTTAGGAGAGATTGCTGAGCATAAGGTGTTGATTTTAGAGGCGCTGATTGTACTGGTTATTATCGTGATGCAATTGACACAATTGCGTCGCCGTAAGATGGAGCAGGAACGGGTTAGTATGGCTGCTGAACTGGAAGCTTTATTTCAGGACATGGTTGAGATTGAGCGTTCTCAGAAAGAAGCCCGGGATTGGCGTTTATTGAAACAATATTTAGTAGAAGTGATTCGCCTAAAACAGCAGGCCGTTGTGCTTGCTCATGGTACAGATTTGGCAGAATCCATTCTATTCTTAAGTACTATGCAACAGTGTGGAGATGTAATGCGTCAAATTGAGTGGCGTTTGTCTGCGATGCAATTGAGTGAAGCAGCCATACGCGAAGTAGATGCGGCGAAAGCGACGGCCCAGGAAGCGTAAGTTATGACGCAGAATGAAGCGAGTGAAAACGGCGCGAAAAAAGCAGAAAAGCGTTCCTCCCTGACGCTTAGATTGGGAGGAACACTGGTCTTTGTATTGGTGTTCAGTGTAGGACTGAGTGGCTTACTGACCTATTTTAATTTCGAGAAACGACATAAAGAGCTGATCAGTTCGCGGTTGTTGGTGATGCTGGATGAGGTACGTTTGGGGATTGATCAGGGCACAGGCCTAGGTCTACCACTGAATACCCTGGCGGAGACAAACACTCAGTTGAGTTCACTGCGTGCCACTGATCCGTATATTAAATTAGCGGCGGTGATTACCACGAATCGCCAAATATTGTTTAGTGCAGGTCATCTTGAGGGATTAAATCAAGAGCTTCCAGAGAGGTGGTTTGCACAATCCTCAGGTCCCCATGAGGCTATGTTTAAGGAGACAGAGGATTATCTGCTAGTGGCAGAACCTCTGTTCAACACCTTTGATGTTCAGATAGGCATTGTCGTGTTGGCGTATCAGCGCGAAGCTTATTTGATGAAAAATATGGCGCTGTTAAAACAACAGACACAAGAGTCTGGTATATGGGTATCAATCAGTGTGGTGTTTGGTCTTGCCATACTGTGGTTAATGATGCATCGCTTACGTCGCGTAATTGGACGTATGGATTCCGCTTTAGAAGATAATCTGTCGGGATCGGATGAGGAATACGTAGTAAAAAATCAGCAGGATGCTCTGGAAACTCAATTTAGTGAGCTCCATAACCGTGTGCAGGAGGCGCGTCAGAAAGGACAATCGGGTTAAAAATCGAGATGAAAAGAGTATCTATCTCAGGCGCTATTATTCTTATAGCGGTACTGGTCATTGTATTAGGGACGGGAGTAAGCTCCTGGCAGTCCCTGGAGCTGGTAAAAAATAACTTGCAGCCTGCTGAACAGGAAAAAGCAACGGTTCTAGCAGACTCTACCAGTCGTCTTATTAATCGCATGTTGGATTACGGCATACCTCTTGAGCGCTTTGGCAAGATGGATCAGGTGCTGGCCAGCCGTTTAGACGGTCATAGTGATCTGCACTATCTGGCTGTAGTGGATGCTTCAGGGAATCCACTTTATCAAGCTTCTGCTCAGCAACAGGCCTATTCAGAATTGTCTCAGGTGGAAAATCTTTTTTCACTGTATCGACATGAACTGCATCATAACGGCACCTTGATTGGAGAGGTCTGGGTGGGTTTTGACCCCGCCTTTATGGCTCAGGTGTTTGAAGAGATTGGTTATGATGTCGGCACCATTCTGGTGGTGACTCTGCTGTTGGCTATGGAACTGCTGATTTTTATCACAACCTACCATATTAAGACCCCAATGGCCGGTTTGCGTGAGATGCTGGGTAAAGTAAGTAATAATGACCTGAGACAGGTGGTTATTTTCCCAGGACGCGATGAGCTTTCTCTATTTGGTAATCGAGTCGGGCAGTCCATTGAAAAGATGAGCACCTGGTTAACCAGCAACGGTCAGAAGGGGGCGGGTTATCAAGTTAATGATCAGGGGCCTGAGAAGGTTGGCCTGACCAAGTTATCTTTTGTGCGACCTCCGCTGTTTTTGGTGATCTTTTCGGAATCTATGTCGCTGTCTTTCTTCCCTGCTTATGTACATTCGCTGTACGAACCTATTCCCGGTTTATCGCTGAGCATGGTGATTGGCTTACCTATTTCTCTGTTTATGTTGGTATGGGCGTTGTCTTTGCCGATGGCGGGCCAATGGTCGGATAGTGTAGGCAGAAAGAAAGCCTTTATGGTGGGTGCTGCACTGACTGCCAGTGGCCTCTTTATGACGGCCTGGTGCGATAACCTGTGGCAACTGCTATTTGTACGTTCTATGACGGCTGTAGGTTACGGTATTGTCTTTATTACCGCCCAGGGATATGTCACCGATAACACTACGATGGAGAACCGTACCCGAGGCATGGCGATGTTCTTATCCGGGTTCTTCTCGGGTTCCTTATGTGGTGCAGCAATCGGTGGTATTTTGGCAGATCGTATCGGCTTTGAAGTGACCTTTATGTTATCTGCAGCACTGTCACTGGCTTCAGCGCTGTTTGTTATGCAATTCTTCTCTGCTCCTGCCAATAAAGGAGCAGCACCGGCAACGTTGTCGTGGCGCGACTTTACTACTTTATTGACGGATAAATATTTCCTGTTAATTACCTTCCTATCAGCAATTCCTGCGAAGCTGCTGCTAACAGGATTCTTGTATTACACAGGGCCTGTGTATCTCAATGAATTAGGGGCAAACCAATCCTCTGTTGGGCGAGTATTAATGGCTTATGGTCTTGCGATTGTACTGATCTCACCACTGACTGCCTGGTTAGGTGATAAGTTGAAGAAGAAGACGTTGTTTATTGTCTTTGGTGGTGGCCTGTCAGCGCTAGCAATACTGTCCGTGTATATGATTCCCGGTATTTACGGTATGTTTACAGGCGTACTTCTATTGGGAATTGCTCATGCGGTGGGCGTCTCACCTCAACTCTCTCTGTTAACCGAAAAAGTGAAGCTGAAAGGTGGCCTGACACTGGGTAAAACCATTGGTATCTTCCGATTAACTGAACGGATTGGCAATATCGCTGGACCTCTAGTAGCGGCAACCTTAATCAGCTTGATGGGTTTCCAGGATTCCTTCCTATGGTTGGCATCAGGTGTCGGTGCGAGTTTAGTACTGTTAGTGATCCTTTATATGCTCTTTAAGAACATGGATCAGCGACAGTTACAGAATGCTTAGGTAAAGTTCACAATATCAATACACATAGTGGCTCCTGCTTGATAAAGTTAGGGGCCACTAAAGACGTCGAATATTTACCTCTTCGAGATAGCAATAGAATAAAAAGGTAGTTATGAGTAGTAACAAAGGGTTCTTAGCGTTAAAAGCACTATTACTGGCCGTGAGTTTAGTGTTTACGCCTCTGTTTGCCTCAGCTAATGATGCCGTGAGCGACGAAGATGTGAAGCGTGTCTACATGGTGCTATGGCGCGGTGTGACGGATGCTGAAAGGGGCTTTATGGATGCCTTGATGGGACAAAATCATCCCGTTGAATTTATTGTACGTAATGCTGCCAAAAGCAGGGATACATTAAAGAAGATTCGAGCAGATATTCTGCGTCAGCAACCTGATCTGGTATACAGCTTTGGTACCACTGTGACTTCTGTGCTGGCGGGTACAGAAGCTAAAGCTGAGCCTGGAGTGAATATCACAGATATCCCTTTGGTATTTAATATCGTGGCAGACCCAAAAGGTGCAGGTATTGTTAGTGATTACGAACATCCCAACCGTAATGTGACTGGAACCTCCCACTTGGTACCTATGTCCACTCAGGTTGCTGCCATGCAGGAAATGGAGCAGGTCAATACGGTTGCAGTGATCTATAACCCTAAGGAAAAAAACTCTACTTTACAGGTACAGGCACTGAAAAAAGCCACGGATGATGCAGGGTTAAAGCTGGTGGCATTTGCTTTGCCTGATTCGGAAGACAGCAAAGCGACTATTTACTTTGATACCTTTGCTCAAATGCTGAAGGAAGAACAAGTCGATGTTGCTTATCTGCCATCGGATTCTTTCCTGATCTCCCATGCCAAGTCTTTGGTAAAAGCCGTGCATAATGTTGATGTACCGCTATTTTCGGCCACAGAAGGTCCTATTCGTAGCGCTGGTGCGTATATGGGGATTGTGAGTCGTTACTATAACGTGGGCCAGTTTGCCGCGTATAAGGCGGGACAACTGCTGTTTAACGGTAAGCAAGTGTCTGAAGTACCTGTTCAGACGCTGAAGCGTTTTACAGTGATCGTGAATATGGATTCGGCCAAGTCTCTGGATATCTACCCGCCAGTAACGATTATGCAAACCGCTGAAGTAGTGCGAGCCAAGTAGTACGAGCCAAGCCGTTATCGTACTCTCAGGTGATCATAACCATTGATCATTTAGAGCGAGTTCTAACTCAGTAGAGTGCTTTATCTCTGCCATAAGGTGATAAGGCTGCTTTCATAAGTAAGTTCTCGCTCGCAAGTAGGCTCGCTTCAAGATAAAGCCTGATTTCAGAATCAGGCTTCACTTTATGAATAACTCTCTCAAGTGGCTCTGTTAAGCAAATTATCATCCTGAATTGAGTTAAGCGCCTTTGTTCACTTCTGATACAATGCCTCTTCCCTATACCCAAACAGAACGACCTTGCTAACTGCTCTGCTACAGATGATAGAAATCATCGGAGTTTTAGTGGGGAAGTCTGTTTGGAAGTTGAATAAATACTGCTAAATTGCACGGAGCTTAGTTTTGACCCAGTTTCGCCCATGTATTGACCTGCACCAGGGGCAGGTAAAACAGATTGTTGGTGGTAGCCTGAATGATGAAGGTGCGGATACCAACTATGTCAGTCCCTACGATGCGGCTTATTACGCCGAACTGTATAAGAAACACAATCTGATCGGTGGTCATGTGATTGCTTTAGGCCCTGGTAATAAAGAAGAGGCGTTAAAAGCGTTGTCAGCCTGGCAGGGCGGCCTGCAGTTTGGTGGTGGTGTGAATGATGAGAATGCCGCTGAGTTTCTGCAAGCAGGTGCTTCTCATGTCATTGTCACTTCTTATCTGTTTGAAGGTGGTCAGTTTAGCTGGCAGCGTCTGGAAAAGATCAAACAGGAAACGGGTACAGAACGCCTGATTCTGGATCTGAGTTGTCGTCGTACTGAACAGGGTTGGAACATCGCCACCAATCGCTGGCAAACCGTAACAGAGCTGGCGGTCAATAAAGAAACTCTGGCTGAATTAGCGCAACACTGCTCTGAGTTTCTGATTCATGCAGCGGATGTTGAAGGTCTGCAGGGGGGGATTGATCAGGACTTGGTTAAATTGCTGGGCGAAGCTTGTACGATTCCTGTGACCTATGCCGGTGGTGCCCGTTCTCTGGATGATCTGAAGCTGGTGCATGAGCTGTCTAATGGCAAGGTAGATCTGACCATTGGTAGTGCGCTGGATATTTTTGGTGGTCAGGGTGTAACACTAGAAGAGTGTATCGCTTGGAATCAGCAGAATTAGATGGCTTAAGGCACAAATAAAAAAATCCCCGCTGGTTTCAGCTTCTAAAAGCTTCAACCAGCGAGGATTTTTATATCAGTCAGACTTCAGCCTTTTTCTTTAGCGTTTTAACTGCAATAACAGATTAAAAACACAAGCTGAGCCGACTCATATCAGCTTGGATTTTAGCTATTACGTGCTGGCAGTACAGCACGCAGCTTGTCAGCCATCTCCAGCAGGGTCTTCTCAGTAGTATCCCAATCGATACACGCATCTGTGATAGAGATACCGTACTTCATTTCAGACTTATCTGCAGAGATCTTCTGGTTACCCCAGCCGATGTTACTTTCGATCATCAGGCTCACAATAGACTTGTTACCGTCGATAATCTGGTTCGTTACGTTTTCCATAACCAGTGGCTGCAGAGCAGGATCTTTATTGGAGTTAGCGTGGCTGCAGTCGATCATAATGTTCTTCGGCAGATTCGCTTTTTCCAGATCTTTCTCACACAGCGCAACGCTTACAGAATCGTAGTTAGGCTTACCGTTACCACCACGCAGTACCACGTGACCGTAGGTGTTACCCTTGGTGCGGATTACGGAAACCTGGCCGCCTTGGTTAATACCCAGGAAGCTGTGAGGGTGAGAAGCAGACTCCAGTGCGTTAGTTGCTACAGCCAGACCACCGTCGGTACCGTTCTTAAAGCCAATCGGCATAGACAGACCACTGGTCATCTCACGGTGAGTCTGAGATTCCGTAGTACGTGCACCAATGGCAGACCAGGCAATCGTATCCTGCAGATACTGAGGCGAGATAGGGTCCAGCGCCTCAGTCGCCAGTGGCAGACCCATTTCAGCCAGATCAACCAGCAGTTGACGACCAATGTGCAGGCCTTCTTCCAGCTCAAAAGTATCATCCAGGTGTGGATCGTTAATCAAGCCTTTCCAGCCGACTGTTGTACGTGGTTTCTCAAAATAAACACGCATAACGATATACAGGGTGTCGCTGACCTTTTCCGACAGGGCTTTCAGACGCTTGGCATAATCTTTCGCCGCTTCAACATCATGAATAGAGCAAGGGCCCACTACTACAAACAGGCGGTCATCTTTACGGTCCAGAATGTTTTTGATGGTCTCACGGCCTTCAATAACGGACTCACGCGCCACTTCAGTTAACGGGATCTCTTTTTTCAGTTGTTCAGGTGTAATCAGGATATCCTGTGACACCACATTAACATTGGTCAGACGTGTTTCAGGCATTCTAAGAATCCTTTGTTAGCTGTATTTGGTCTAAATTTATAATTTTATTGAGCTCTCCATGAGCTCTTTAACTACTTGTTATTGTTAGGGTATTGTTTTTTTGCCCTTAGGGATAGTGCTAAACACTATACTTTGGGCGTTATGACGATTCCGTTACAAGCAGTTGGTAGGTTTAGGCAAGCCGGCGATTTTGCTGGCCATCTTGGCCGGGCTGTCACCAAACAGCTGCATCAGGTAGATGCTGCGGGCTTGCTCTTTACCCAGGTGGAGGCCGATATACTTCACCAGAGGCCGCATGGCCGGTGAGAGTTCGAACTCCTCATAAAAGCGTCTTAACAGATGGATAATCTGCCAATGGGCTTCCGTTAGCTGCATGCCTTCACTTTGGGCGATCTGCTCAGCGACTTTTTCACTCCAATCGCTAAGGTTTTCCAGATAACCCTCACTGTCGGTAGCAGGTATCTCTTGGTGCTGCTCCTGGCTCTTTTCGGGCGCTGTATCAGAAGCCTGATTATTCATTACGCTTTCAGTGTCTTGTTTATGATCTGCCATGGCGTTTCCCATCTTAAAATCGTCTTCCGCCTTAGAACCAGCTGCACACTGACTTGTATTGTTCGGTCAGTTCAACAAAACCGGCGTAGTCGACGATAGTAATACCCTCACGGCACAGTTCTTCAGACAGGCCTCGGGCCAGCAGATCTTCCTTTAACACATACCAGGAGACTTCATGAATCTCCGTGGGATGGGCTGTTTTCAGCGCACCATAGACACCGTCTTCAAGCAAGAGCACGCCATCATTACGGGCAGTGGTCAGCAGGCACTCATTGAGTGTATTGCAGTTAAAAACAGACTTATTAACGGTATGTAAAATCATATTAAAAATTAAAAACCTGTTTATGTTGCTGCAGAAGGCCCGGTAGCGCTTTGGACGTAATAGGCTGACAGTCTATATTCAGTTGATCCGCTGCCATACCACGAGTGTCCAGGCTATCATCATGCACGTATATATCATCAATATCGTACATCGATAGCGCCTGCATCATGGCTTGAGTGCCTTTTTGGCCAACGGCATCCGGTTGTTGATTCTGGGACAGTTGGAATACACCATCACCCATAAACAGCAAACTCACCTTTTGGCCAAAAGCCGCACCCACTAATGCCAAATCCAGTGCTTCACGGGCCCATGAAGTGCCCACAGGGGGCTTACGAAAAATAATTAAAATATCTGACATTTTTATGGCCCAAAGCTGACTAAACGATCACATTCCAATCCGGCATCCACTAACTGACCTAAACCAGATAGCTGATAACCCTGTTCCAGGTTGGAACCCGGCTTGCTATAACGCTTGGCTTCATTCTCATCCAGCAGACCGCGACGAACTGCTGCAGCGATGCAGACGACCAGTTCAACACCGTTCTTTTCTGCCAGCTGCTGCCATTGTTGCGGCAGATTGGCTTCATCCTGTGGCGGTGCTACCAGAGCTGAACCGTTATAGATACCGTCGTGATAGAAAAACACCCGTTGAATCTCATGGCCTTTGTCCAGAACTGCCTGGGCAAAGTGAAACGCCGTATGGGTTGCCTGATGGCTGTAAGGGCCACCGTAAACTGCAATGCTGTATTTCATAGTGTCGTCTTATCCCGCCCTGGTTCTTTTACCGCCCTAAACAAAAACGCCCCGCCGGGTTAGGGCAGGGCGCTTAGTATATCTAAATCGACTGTATCAGTCGTCGCCCAGTACCCCAAATAGCTGAAGTAAGCTTAGGAAGAGGTTATATAAGGACAAATACAAGCTCACGGTTGCCGCGATATAGTTCTGCTGACCACCATTAACGATAGCGCTGGTCTCATACAGAATTGCCGCACAGGCAAACAGCGCAAAACCAGCAGAGATTGCCAGCTGCAGGCCAGGGATTTCAGTAAACAGACCCACAACCACAGCACCCATCAGCACGATACCGCCTGCAAACAGGAAGCCGCTCAGGAAGCTGAAATCTTTTTTCGATGCCAGAGCATAACCAGACAGTGCCAAGAAGATCACTGCAGTACTACCCAGAGCATTGGCCACGGTTTGGCCGCCACCCGGTAAACTCATGTAAGCGGAGACTACAGGTCCAATAGACAGACCCATAAAGCCGGTGAAGGCAAAAGCCAGCACCAAGCCAAGAGCGCTGTCCTGGAACTTATTCACCAGGAACATCAGGCCAAAGGCACCGATAAAGAACACAAAAATATTCATCCGCTCAAGGCCCATCATCATGGACACAACAGCGGTACACGCACTGAAAGCCAATGTCAGGCTTAACAGCATAAAGGTATTACGCACAACTTTGTTAACCGGAACAGCTTGGGTTTGCTGTTGCGCGGCCATATCGTATTGTTCGAAGGCCATTTCTTTCCTCTCCAGCCAGAAAACACAATTCTGTAGACCTATTGTCACTGAATCAGTTCCAAAGTCAAAGAAATCATAACTGGAGAAAAAACAATAAATTAAGGGTTGACGAAAAAAAACAGGCTGGTATTATACGCCCCCATTGGAGGGATGGCTGAGCGGCTGAAAGCACCGGTCTTGAAAACCGGCAAGGGTTAATAGCCCTTCCAGGGTTCAAATCCCTGTCCCTCCGCCATTATTTAAAACCCCGCTAGTTCGCTAGCGGGGTTTTTTATTGCTTATAAGAAAGGAAGCCCAGCAAAAATTGACTCGTACTGAGAGATTCAGGACAAGGTAAAGTAGTGGGCTTGTTAAAGGTAGGTAGAAGTTTTGGATAAGGGTAGTGAGTAAACTGGAGAAAGGTTAGGGAGACCTCTGTCTACTTTATTCTAAGAATTCAATAATTACTGCACCGTCTGCTGCCATTCTAGGTTCATAAACGGTTTTGGCTGTGGGTGATGTTGAAGTGTCTTTGACTCGTCTAAAACCATGACCAACATGAATGCCAACTCGACCTGAAACGGTAAGTTCTTTCTGCTCAACAAATCCAGAGTATGAATCATAGCTGCTCCCGTAACCCAGATAGCCATTACTGGCTTGCCCTGGGGCAGAAACGAAAGATGCTAAGTAACCTGAGTTACTTGATGCGGGATTAGCAATTAACAGATCGCCAAATTTGCTGCCTTCCGCATAGTATGTTCCAGATGTAAAAGAACCACCCTTAAAACCGCCCCCAATCGCAGTGACAAGGATTTTAACGGGAGTGGGGCCGAAATCGTATTCGTAGGGATAAACTGTGAAACTGTGAATAACACTGGCATTATCACCACTCGATGAGTATACACCTGGTAGTAAAAGGCGACCGTTGTCTGTAATGCAGCCTGTCTTCCACCATCTAATATAACGGTTATTAACGTTTGTCCCCCATAGGTACCTGTTTTCAGTTATTGGCTGGTAGGTGTTGTTTATTTTAATAGAGGATAGATAAGAATAACCGTTGCTATATGTATTGGTTGTACTAAACTTATATTCTTTATTTGCAGAAGGGAAGCCGGCAGTGTTTGTCGAAATAAATTTATTCTGAGATGAATCAAATTGAGCGAAAACGGGACAAGATGTATTAGCACCACCAGAATTTGTATCATAAGCAACGATTTGGTCAAACTTAACTATTAGACCTGCTCCGCGCATATAGTCAGAGGGGGCGTGCCCGTTGTTTAAAGTAGAAAGTTTTATACCTCCTCGTGAAAGCTTATAAAGATCTTCATTAAGTACCGATATATAACCCATGTAATGTGACGATGATGAGGAATTGGTAATGTCATCAGGGCAAGTGATAATTTTTCTGGTTTTCATATCGGCTACAACAATTGGATTATACCCATTATCCGAGCCTCCACCGTAAACAGTATAGTATGAATCAGGCAAAGCTCCATTGCTTATAGATACCGGAGACCAATCTACACGCTTAACACCAACACCTCTCAAGCAAATTTGTGAGTAATCTCCCGATAATGTTGAGAATACTGCAGTTATGGCGTGGTTACTGCTACTAGAACTATAAAGGCTTGCATTGATTAAAATACCTGTTTCAATATTAATCTTTGCAGCCCCATAGTAGTAAACTGATGATTGATACCGATAATACGGCATGACAATACAGCCATCATCAGTTATATAGCGTGGCATTCGCATATGTATCAGGCTTTGAACGCTTGATCCAAATGAAGATTCTTCGACTCGAACTTGGGATAATTGTTTTCCTGAGTCTAACATGTTGTAGCGAGTGATAATTAAATTCTTACTTTGTTTAGCAACGATTACTAATTCATCATTATGGGGAAGGGCTAGAAAATCAAGTGCTCCACCTGTTGTGTTAGATTCAACTACAAATTCATTTTTCACTGTCAGGTTACGATTAAAAAAAGAAACACGAAGACCATAATAGTTAGACTTTTCAACAGGAGTGACTGAAAAGCCAAGAGAGTGTTGCTTTGACCAATCTGCCCACCGTACCGACCAGCTTTCTGCATCCATGTGTTCATCTACTCGGGCATTGCCGATATATTCTCGGCCAGATGCACCTTTAATCTTCTGTGCTGGAATATAGCTTTCAGGGCTCGACCAAATGTCAAAGATAACTTTGCGGCCAGCGGTTGCTTGAGGTTTTGCAATTTCTGTTAAAGCTTTACTGGACAGTGCGAAGTTCTCGATAGTGGAAGCATAAGCTTGACGCCTCTCA
>CAYFGP010000081.1:0-31737 GCA_964342385.1 uncultured Oleiphilus sp.
GATCTCAACTATCCGTCAAGATAGCGAATAGTTGAGAGGGGGCTGAATAGTTACTAATAATCAATGAATTATAAAGCTGCTGTTTGCTGTTTTAACCATTCCCGCTCATCTGTTTCAAGTATAGGAGACAGGCTATCGTAAACGTGTTGATGGTACCGATTTAGCCAAAGTATCTCATTATCAGACAATAATGAACGCACTACTGGCAAAGTATTGATAGGAGCCAGGGTCAACGGTTCAAAACGGTAGAAGGTGCCAAACTCAGTAGTGATATCTTCAACCACCAGCAGGATGTTTTCGATACGGATACCGTATTCACCTTCCCGATAGATTCCGGGTTCAATCGTTACTGTCATACTCGGTTGCAAAGGTTCATCGATCCATTTCTGGCTTAGACTATGAGGGCCTTCATGCACATTAAGGAAAAAGCCCACGCCATGTCCTGTGCCGCAACCGTAGTCAATACCCCGTTCCCATAGCGGTGCGCGAGCCAGAGCATCGATTTGAGTGCCCCGACAGCCCTGTTTAAAGCGTGCTTTGGATAGGCTGATGAAAGCCTTTAAAACCAGAGTGTAATCTTCCCGTTCTTTATCTGTGAGGGAGCCAAAGTTAAAGGTACGCGTTATATCCGTTGTGCCATTGGGAAATTGCCCGCCTGAATCGACCAGGAAAAAGCCGTGTTGCTCAACCGTTACATCAGACTCTGATGTTGCAGCGTAATGCATCTTGGCACCATGGGCCAGATAACCCGCAATGGTACGGAAACTAGGTTGCTGATAACCGGTAATTTCCTGGCGTAGGGATTCCAGTTTCGCTTCGGCAGAGAGTTCGGTTACCTTGCCTGTGGGTACCTTCTCTTCCAGCCAGCGCATAAAGCGCACCATAGCTACACCATCATCACGCATGCACTGACGGAAGTGCTTCTGCTCCGTTGAGTTTTTGACTGCTTTTAGAGCAGTGGTCAGCTGTTGTCCTCTCTGTACCTTAATAGAAGCAGGTAGCTGTTGATACAGAGTGATATTTGTCACCGCCGAGTCCAACCTTAGGGTTGCTGAGGACGGTAACTGAGCCAGTTTTGCTGCACAGGACTGATAATCTTGTAGTGTTACACCCTGTTGTCTGAGTTTGTCGGACAGAGAATCGGGCATTTTATCGGGTTCGATAAATAGCCAGCACTGTTCACTACCCACCAGGGCGTGGCTTAATACCAGAGGGCAATAGGGGAGATCTGTACCTCGAATATTAAATAGCCAGGCGATATCATCCAGAGAGTTGACCAGCTGGAAATCCGTTTTGTGTTGCAGCATTGACTGGCGCAATTCTGCCAGCTTATCGGCGACAGTTAGACCTGCAAACTCTTCGCTATGCTCAAAAACCGGACCTAAAGGAGGAGCAGGTCGATCCTGCCAGGCAATATTGAGCAGGTCATATTCAGGTGCTATCTCAAGACCGTGATCAAGTAGTGCCTGTGCCTGATCAATACTGACGGTATCACCGTCAAAGCCCACTCTACTGCCTACAGGTAATACCTGCTGTAGCCATAGGTTCCAGTCCGGTACATTCGGATCAGCAGCACGAAACAGCACAATACCGCTACCGGATAACTGTTCTTCCGCCTGAATATAGTAGCGGCCATCGGTCCATAAGCCCGCTTGATTCTGAGTGATCACAACAGAGCCTGCGGTACCTGTAAAGCCAGAGATCCAACGTCGGCCCTGCCAGTGTTCTGACAGATATTCGCTGCAATGAGGATCTGAATCTGGAATAAGATAGGCATCCAGATGATGTTCCTGCATCTGTTCACGCAGGGCCGCTAAGCGATTTGGAATTGTGCTCATAAAACTTCCTGTGATGTATCTTCAAACTGTTTTTATTATATTGTAAATTCAAATTGTATATTTTATACAATTTGTAGGCCAGTCAATTATCCCGTGGAAGCAGATTAGGAAGAGAGATTGCAGCGAGAGACTAGACACTACGTCATTCAACCAAGAAAATAGCCTTTAATCTGGGCATTTCAGCAAACCAGGTTTGGAGAGAGGAAGGGTTCAGACCTCAGTTCTGATCTGAGTTAAAGCTACTGCGGTTGATTTCACGATGAGCTATGTCGTAATTAATCGAATGTTGGACTTACTTGACCAACCCTGCTTAGTGAAAGAGGGTACGCAAGGATGGAGGGAACTCTATTCCGATATCGTTTAGGGGATAATTTGCAGTGGTCAACTAATACCGGACAGGAAATAGGTGAATTATCGGGGGAGGGAGGCTGTTAATCTTTGACCACTTCTAAAGACCGAGTCTCAAAAACGATGTTCTAAAAATCAGGCCTCAAGGCCCGAAAAGGATGCTGACCCTTGATAAAATCAAATGATGCATCCTTTAGGAAATTAGATCAAACATAAGTCATGCTTCACTCAATATTTGAATCTTTAGGCTCTGATGATTAACGGTGTGCCAGAGAACCGATGTGGAAGCGTGGTAATTCAGCAGAGAAAAACGCTTTAATTTTTTTGCTCAGGGAATCAATCAGCTCATTCGTGTACTCAGCACGTAGGTCATAGGCTTTCTGAACGTAGTAGTCGTGATCGATTTCGCCAGCGTCATTCAGTTTTACTTCAATGTTGTCGTACATAGTGATTGCCTCATTAGGGTGTATCTCAATTTGATGTGGCTATTCTATGATTGGACTTTAGTCGAGACAAACGATGAATTTTTCATCTATTGATGAGAAAAACTAAGGTTTTGGTTTTGATGTGGTTTGCTTAAGTTTGTTCTATTAGTAATTACCCTATTTCTTTCAAGTTCGCTAAAGCATTGGCTAAGTAATCCTGTATATGCTGTTTCAGACAGCTGGCTTTTGCACCAAGCAACTTACCACTTGGCCAGATTAAATATAGTTCTCTATTGGGGCCGTGCCATTCTGTTAATACTCTGGTTAGCTTTCGTTCTTTCAGGAGTTGTACTGTTTCGGAAACGGGCAGTAGAGCGAGTCCATGGCCATCGGCGGCAAACTGACTGGCGATATTGATATCATCGACACGCAGTGCTGCTTTGGGGTGGACATCGACTGTCTCTTTCGTATCTCTATGCTCAAGTTGCCAGTGCTTTAAGTGAATAGAGGTGATACAGCGATGCTGATTGATATCATCAAGGCTACTAAGTATCGGACTGGAGGCTAGATAATCAGGTGAGGCGACCAGAAAAGTAGGGATCGCACCCAGCCCAATTTGATAAAGCTGCGAGTCTTTTTGCGGACCTATTCTCAGAGCAATATCCGCCTGTTCTGAAATAATATCCTTATTCTCATTGTTCAGTTTCAGGTTGAGCTGAATATCCGGGTAGCGGGCAATAAACTCCGACCACATCGGCTGCAGATAACCAATGGATATATTGGTAGGAGCCAGTACCGTCAACTGTCCCTGCAAGGACTGCATCTGTTGGCTGAGTCCTTTGGTTTTTACATCGAAGTCATTGACCAAGTCTGCAAAAGCACTGTAATACACTTCACCCTCTGCAGTGAGCCTGAATTGTCTCGCTGAACGATGTATCAACTGACAACCCAGTTGTTGTTCCAGTTTCTTCAGTCTTCGAGTCACTGTCGGTGGCGGAATATCCAGTTGCTGTGCCGCACTTGCGAGTCCACGGGCTTGCACAATATGAATAAATAGGGCTATATCGTCGTACATAGTTTCATTTTTGAAATTATAGGTTCAGTTTTTAACCATATTCTTCTTTTTTGTAATCTTCTACTCTTTTTCTCGTTCAATTACACCCACAAAACGATTACACGAATGAGCTGTGAAAGGAGTAATGCGATGACAACCTTATATGTGAGTGCTGGCCTTGTTTTGACTGAAGGTGCAGATAGGGACTTTGCCGTAGAGAGAATCGAAACATTGGTACAAGCAACAGTACAGGAGCCAGGGTGCAGGCATTTTGAAGTACTAGCCCACAGAGACGATAAGCAAAGATTTACCCTGTGGGAGCACTGGGATAATGAAGAGGCACTGCAAGCGCATTTTCAAGCCCCACATACCCTGGAGTATTTAGCGTTAAATCTGACAGAAGTGGCCTATATCGAGAAATTGGAGTCCATACCGGCACAAGCAAGAGGCGAACAATAGGAGATAAAAATGGCACAACGTATCGTTTCTGGATTGCTGATGTCACTGGTGCTGTCCTGCTTTATGACTCTCTGGGTAACCTGGTCCAATATGGGGTTTGTTGACAGCTTCTTAGCGTTATGGGGCAGGGCTTTTGTGATGGCTTGGCCTGTAGCTGCGACCATCGCAATTCTTCTGGGCCCAAGGGTTCAGCAGCTGACGAGCAAAATTCTGGCTGCGAAACAGTAAGAAACCAACCCTTAAAAGGAATAGCTTATGCAACAGAATCCTTCTCAGTCAAAATTAGTACATAAGCATCTTTATGCCGAACTGGGTGAAGCTGCAGGCCCCTACGTGCATGCAGTATCCCATCAAAACTTGCTCTTTACCTCAGGATTTACCGCTTTTGGTACAGAGGCACAAACAAGGGACATAGCGACACAAATTCGAGAGATCTATGGTCAGTTGGAAATCATCGCTCATCAGCACCATACGGGACTTGAATCTCTGATCAAAGTGACGATTTTTGTTTCAGATTTATCCGATCTGGCAAGTGCCAGAAATGCTTTGATGGATGTCTATCAGGGGGATTATCCAGCCAGTTCACTGGTCAAGGTCGATGCCTTATTTCACCCTGATTTAAAGGTTGAGGTGGAGGGGGTCTTTGCTTTATCAAGTGGAGGATAAATGCTGCGTTAGAGATTGTAAGAATAACAAGGAGGGGGAAATCCCCTCCTTGTTATAAACTATTTAAATCAAGTGTGAACTCCGATTAGCGAAGATAGATGGCCGTACCCTGCGCATTTGTTGTATGGTAGCCTGTTTTTTCTAACCAAATATCATCTTCATGGGCCATACTGCCTATATCTGCTGCTCTAGGAGAGAAATATCCAATATAGCTGTAGTGACTTTGAACAAAATCACAAGGGGTGTCCCCTGGACCAATTGTGATTTCAAAATGCAATAGGCTACGAGCCTGTAGTGAGCTTGCATCATCCCATGAGATACATGCGCCGGGACTATTTTTGATCCTATCAATAGTTGTATAAAAATATAATGGCTCTGAATTATTTTCTGCCGTATATAATTGCATCTCTGTAGCTGAGTTCTTCAAAGATTGCCAGTGGTTATCAGAGATAGCTCCTGCTGCTTCAACAATCGCTGTTGTAGAGCCAGGAGTAACAACTGGCTGGCTTAGATTAAAGGTGGTGGCTAACGGTACTGCGTAGCTTCTGTTTTGCACAAGAGTCCAACCACCGCCTTTGGTCTCCATATCACACCAGCTCTCAAAGCTGTCGAGAGGACCAGCTCCGTCAACATCGAGAGTATAAACACCAGAAGTTGCTGTGTTGTCAGCTTCTAGAATAGTTTTACAGGTGCTACCGTCCACTTCAACAACTGGGGCTTTTAAGGTGATATCTAGATTATTAATACTGAATGAGCTTGGTGTGATTTCATAGGTACCTTGAATACCATCTTTTTCAGCTCTTACAGTATGGAGCTCACCTGCTGTTACATGGGTTTTAACGAAGCCTGAAGTTCCAAAATGGCTTCCGGTTACACCAATGAGGCTGCCGTTTAAATATACATTCGCACCACTTTGGGCAATTTTATTATCATCCAGAACATTGATAGAAAGTGTTGCCAATAAGTTGCCCCCAATCACATGATCTTGAGGCAGTCCAACTCCACAAGACATTGTATTTGTAGTGTATACAGTAATACTATCGGAGCAGGTTGCGATAGTTTCCGGACTGCCCGATGTCATATCCAGAAATTCAATATAGGTGCTGATATCATTATTCGTGGTCTCATCAAAAATATGCTCTACATAATAGCGCTCACCGTCCTGCTGAACATCTAGTGTAATCTCTTGAACTGGGGCTCCTTCAGAATCGCCATCAGTAATACGGACCAAAAGTTTTACGTTATTTATATCACCTACGTCTGTAATGACTTCTTCAGGAATATTGACAATAAACTTTGGCTCTTGGCCATCACCAAAATCGATGGTGATGTCAGCTTGAAGACTAATTAAGTCAATATTTAGGTCGTCTCCATCAACAAGATCTAAACTCTGTTCTCCCAGTTTGCTACGCCCGATTAGGGTGTTGCCATCATATAGGTTTACATCATAAGTGTGAGTGCCTTCAGGTAGGTTTAGTATGATATCTGCAAGACCATTTTCTTTATTCAGCGCATAAATAGTCTCAACGCCATCAATAACTAATCCTATCTGAGGTGAACCGATATTTGTTAACTCATTGGCTGGGAATTCTAATTGCAAGCGGGATAGGTTTTTAACACTATCAATATTAATAATGGTATCACCCACTACAGGGAAGATATCCATATTCAGGCGGTACTCGCCCTGATCTTCGATAACCTCTCCTGTCATTACTGAGGTATATTGTTGAGAACCTTTGGTAACCACTAAAGTGAAGTCATAAGTACCGGGTTCAACGGTAACCGTTTTTTCTGAGGTTACTTTACCCGTCTCGTCTGCAGTTACCGGCCAATCAAAGTTTTCAGATTCACCTGTAGTGGTGTTTGTTGCTGTCAGTGTGCCTTCATAATAGGTCAGTTCACGGGCCTGTGGTTTTGGCGCATTTTTATTTGCATTTGCAGTGATCTGATTATGATCAATCTGTGACTTATACGTTGCTGTGAAAGAAGCCGTAACAGGTACGGAAACGCGCGCTACGGGCGTTGGGGTTTGATTACTGTTTGATGAACTGTCAGATGAAGATCCGCCATTACATCCTGTAATTGCTGCGGTAATAGCAGCACTCAATGCCAGAGGTAAAAATTTATTAGAGGCTATTGAATATAAACGCATTCCATTATTCCTTGTTTAATTTATTAGCTGTTTGATAGGAGTAAAACATTAGAGTGGATGATTAGCTTGAATAAACCGGTTGGCCGAACTACATCCTGTAGTTATTGGTCTATTAAGACTAAATCAGTCTGATGTTATCCCTATGCGACTTTATATATCGGAGGCTGAAAAAAGAACTTTATCGAGAATAACTTTAAAAAACATATGATTACACCTGGTAATGGTTTTGAGTGTTTTGTTGTGCGTCTACAGTTATAGAGTTTTTTATTATGTATGGAGTGATTTTGCTTTGTGTATTATTTTCTTTGGGGAATTAAAAGTTGTGAGCCAGTTCCTTGATAATAATATACTTATATGTTGTGTCTTTTAATTAAGATTAGTCTATTACCATAATAGATAAAGGTTGGGTCTGAATAGAATGAAGGGGAATATAGCCTTCCTTATTGATCAGTATTAAAAATTGGAGTGGTTAATTGGAGGAGGTTAAGCTCCTGGGCAGGAGGCTTATTCTTAGGGGGGGGCTGATTTTGATGGGGGCGATCAGAGACATTCTCCAGCCAGTTCACTGGTCAAGGTCGATGCCTTATTTCACCCAGATTTGAAAGTTGAGGTAGAGGGGATCTTTGCTTTACCAGATGAGAATGGTACTTAGGGCTCAAGAAATACCGCTATATTCTCCGGCTCATGACCGGAGAATATATTTTGTTGCACATTCGCATCAATGCGAAACTCAAGATTGAAACTTATGTTAAGAAGCACTCACCCAAAAGTTTTTCTTTAGAAAATGGCTTCATTCTTCAGCCGTTGGCCAAAAAATATCGAAACACTTTTGTGTAAGTGTGTAGAATTATTCTTGGAAGCTTACTTCACATAAAACGCGGTGCCTGTTGCTTGATAGCTGGCACCGTGACTTTCCAACCAGTATTCGCCATGCACATACACATCTGCGCCCCTGATAAAAGTGTAGTCACTACCAGTCGTGTTACAGTCGGGTTCATACCAAAATAGGAACTGTTCACCCACAGGAGAAAGGCTGATGCTATCAGACCAAGAAATACAAGCCGGTGCTTCATTCAGTTTCTCAATGCTTGTATGGGCAACAAGAGGAAACTCTGGATCTGAAGTATAGGTACCGCTTTGTACACCAACTTTTGTGATAAAGAGTATCTCTTCTGTAGTTTCCTTCAGTTTAAACCATTGGGGGTCTGGAATAGCTCCAATAAGATCGACATCTACGTCTTGTACTCCCTCCCGCACCATAGGGCCTGCTAAGGTTGTGGTAACTTCAACAGGTCTTCCCGCGCGGTTGTTACGTACCAGTGTCCAGCCACCTTCTTTAGTATCCATATCACACCAGGTGACAAACTCTTCCAATGGGCCGCTACCGTCAATATCGAGCACGTATAAACCTGTGCCCTGACTTTCGCCTGAATCCAGAATGATCTTACAAGTGGTGCCTTCACCAAGAATATCTAAGCCTGGGTAGCTTTTCTTCAGAATTAAATCAAAGTTGTTGATGCTAAGTGGATCAGGGGTCAGTGTATGGCTGTCCTCAAGTCCATCTTTTTTCGCTACTGCTGTGTGCACTTCGCCGGCTTTAACATAAGTTTTGATAAAACCAGGTGTACCGAAATTATTGCCTGTAATACCCACTAACTCGTTGTCTACAAAAACCTCTGCACTGGCCTGAGCTACCTTGTTTTCATCCAATACGTTAATGGATAAAGTCGCAAGCAAGTTGCCGCCAATCACATAGTCTTTAGGAATACCGATGCCACAGGACATCTCATTGGTTTCATGTACTACGACATCATCAGAGTCTGCACAGGTTGCAATGGTCTCTGCTGTGCCTGAAGTCAGATCAAGAAACTCAATATAGGTACTGACTTTTTCGTTAGTGATATCGTCGAAGATATGCTCGACAAAGTATTGGCCATCTTGTTCCTGTACTGCCAGAGTGACCTCCTGGGTTTGATCTCCATCGGTAATACGTACCAGAAGGTTAAGATTGCTTATATCACCCACATTGGTCACGACATCTTCAGGGATATTGATGATAAAGCGGGGTTGCTGGGTGTTATCACCAAAATCGATAGTGATATCGGCTTGCAGGCTGGTGATATCGATATTCAGATCATCGCCCTGCACCAAGTCCAGGCTTTGATCACCCAGTTTGCTGCGGCCAATAAGAATATTGCCATCATAAAGGTTAACGTTATAGGTGTGGGTTCCTTCAGGGAGGTTCAGGATAATATCAGCGATACCTGTATCTGTATTCAGTTCATAGATTGTTTCAATACCATCAATCACCAGGCCGATTTGAGGCGCATTGATACTAGCCAGTTCATTAGCAGGGAATTCAAACTGGAGTCGTGACAGATTTTTAACACTATCGATATTAATAATGGTATCGCCAACAACAGGGAAAATATCCATATTGAGGCGATATTCCCTCTGATCTTCAATAACTTCGCCTGTTAATACAGAGGTGTATTGCTGAGAGCCTTTAGTCACCACTAAGGTAAAGTCGTAGGTGCCGGGCTCTACAGTGACCGTTTTTTCAGAGACCACTTTGCCGGTTTCATCAGCGGTTACTGGCCAATCAAAGGTTTCTGTTATGCCGGTTGTTGTGTTAAGTGCTGTCAGACTACCCTCATAATAGCTCATTGCCATCACCTTATTGGCTTGCGCATTTTGAGCATTGTTCACATTGGCATTGTGATCGACGTTGGCCTTAAACGTAGCCGTGAATGTAGGTTGCAGTGAGACCGGTGTTCTGGCTACAGGTGTAGGGGAGGCGTTTGTTTCAGATGTGTCTGATGATGACCCACCATTACAGCCGGCGATTGCAGCAGCAAGAGCCAGAGGCACAAAAATCTTTGGAGTATTAAAAAACATCAGTAATTCCTTTTATTGAGACCTAAACAAAGGCAATTGAGCACTCTCCAGCTTGGGGCTGGAGAGTATTACTGTTTAAACAAAGTAATTTTTGCTTAGGTGTTTAACTGTTTGGCTTAATTAATGTTTGTAAGTTTTACTGTGGTGCCCGTTAGCGAATATAGATAGATGTTGCATCAGAGTTGACTGTATAGTCTCTGGCTGGATCCAGCCCGATCCACATACCGTTATACTCGCCGTATACATCAGCGACACGGTCGGTGTTACGACCAATAGATCCTTCTGGATTTGGGGTTACGCCCCCACTACAGCTACCGCCTAAATAGTGAAGTAGAAGTGGGGTCAAAAGAGATGTCGCGTCATTCCAGGAAACACAGGTTTTCTCTGCATCCTGATTGTTCAAATGCACTACGGTTGTGTAGAAACGGAATGGTGTGTAAATGGTGTAGTCACTGCCATTCACCGGGTTTGCCGAATAGACCTGCAGGTCTGTCGCTGTTTGACGCAGGTGTTGCCAAGCTTCATCTGCGATAGCCCCTTCTGTGTTCAGATTACGCTCTTCTGAATCAGGTATGGCAATAGGTGCACTCAGGTGATAAGTAGTTTCTAACGGTGTCTGATGGCTACGGTTTTGTACCAGAGTCCAACCACCTCCATTGCTATCCATATCACAATAGGTAACAAAAGAATCCAATGGACCATCGCTATCAACATCCAGTTGATACAACCCTGAGCCTTGGCTATTCCCTGAATCAAGAATCGTTTTACAAGTCTCACCATTACCCAAAATATCTGCAGTTAGCGAGCCATCTGGATCAGGGAAGTCTATGGGTTGCTGAGTCGGATTGTCAGGTGCCTGTTCCCGGATATAGATCGATGTAGCATCGGAATGCACGGTATAGTGTTGGCTAGGGTTGTATTCCAGCCACATATCACCGAATTCACCGTAAACATCGGCGATACGGTCATTATTTAAACCAATAAAACTCGCTGGTAGCGCACTTCCGGAACAGCTGGAGCCTACATAATGAAGCAGCCTTGTACTAAGCAGGGAGGTGGCATCATCCCATGAAATACAGGCTTGATCACTATTGATACTCTTTAGATGAGAAACCGTCGTGTAGAAATAAAACGGCGTATAAACTGTAAAATCTCCACCCGTAGTTGGGTTTGCTGAGTAAACTTGTAGTTCACCAGTGCTCTCAGAGAGCTGGCGCAAGTGTTGCCAGGCTTGATCTGAAATTGCGCCAACACTATCCAGATTTCTTTGCTCTGAGCCTGGAATAGCAATCGGGTTATTAAGGTTAAATGTGGTTTCCAGTGGTACTTGATAACTACGGTTTTGCACCAGAGTCCAGCCACCTCCTTTTGTTTCCATATCACAGTAGGTTTCAAAGCTACCTATCGGACCGGTACCATCAACATCCAGAGTATAGACACCAGACGTGCTACCTTTGCCTGAATCCAGAATATCCCGACAGGTTTGACCATCTGCGACTAAAACAGGCTGGCTCAGAATAAGATCCAGATTATAAATATCCAGAGCCTGAGGGGTCATAGTGTGCGTGACTTGCAGGTTATCTTTTTCAGCACGAATGGTATGTTCTTCACCCGCTTTGACATGGGTTTTAATAAAGCCTTCAGTACCAAAGTTATTACCTGTGACACCAGCCAGAACATTGTCAACGTAAATACTGACACCGGGTTGGGCTACGTTGAGGTCATTCAGTACATTAATGGAAAGTGTTGCCAGCAGGTTGCCGCCGATCACATAATCCTTAGGAATACCAACACCGCAGGACATGGTATTTGTGGTATAAACCGTCACACTGTCGGAACAGGTGGCGATAGTCTCTGCACTACCGGAGGTCATATCCAGAAACTCAATGTAGGTGCTGATATCGTTATTAGTGGTTTCATCAAACAAGTGTTCGACATAATAACGATCACCATCTTGTTGAACATCCAGTGTCGCTTCTTGAACGGGATCACCTTCCGAGTCGCCATCCGTGATACGAACAAGCAGCTTCAGATTATTCATATCGCCAATATCAGTAACTACTTCTTCTGGAATATTGACGATAAAGAGCGGTTGTTGTGAGTTATCGCCAAAGTCGATGGTGATATCAGCCTGTAAGCTAATAAGGTCGATATTCAGGTCGTCACCCTGAACCAGATCCAGATTTTGAGCCCCTAGCTTGCTGCGGCCAATCAGAGTATTACCATCGTATAAATTAACATCATAAGAGTGGGTGCCCTCAGGTAGATTAAGCACAATCTCTGCTAAACCATTCTCTTTATTCAGTTCATAGATTGTTTCAACACCGTCGATTACCAGACCAATCTGAGGGGCGCTAATATTGGTTAGCTGATTTGCAGGGAACTCCAGTTGCAGGTGGGAAAAGTTCTTAACACTATCGATATTGATAATGGTATCGCCGACAACAGGGAATATATCCATGTTAAGACGGTACTCACCCTGATCTTCAATAACCTCTCCGGTAAGAACGGAGGTATATTGCTGGGAGCCTTTGGTTACCACCAAAGTAAAGTCATAAGCCCCAGGCTCAACTGTCACCGTTTTTTCAGAAGTAACTTTACCTGTTTCATCTGCTGTAACCGGCCAATCAAAGTTTTCAGATTCCCCCGTAATCGTATTCGTTGCGGTTAAGGTACCTTCAAAATACGATAGCTCTCTTGCTTGTCGCTTAGGAGTGTTCTTATTAGCTGTTGCAGTGGCCTGATTATGATCTACCTGAGATTTGTACATTGCAGTGAAAGACGCTGCTACAGGGACGGAAACCCGAGCTACAGGTGTTGGAGTGGTAGTGTCGCTTGAGCTTGAATCCGATGATGATCCACCATTACAGCCAGCTAAAGCCGCAACAATAGATAGAAAGATAAGCGTTTTAGAAAACTGCATGAGAAATAAATCCTACTATATGTATGAGTTATAAAACGCATAAGGCAGGACCTGACAAAAAGCCACATATTATCCTTGGCAATAATCAGGTTGGTCCGTTACCTGATGCAGTATTAAGCGGAAGTAATAGTAGGCTTTGTTTTTATGTTTTTCGCGTTATTTGTTGTCGTATTTTTGTTTTTGTATTGTTTGTATTTTGATTGTTGTCTATATCGTTAGATATTGTTTTTCTATATAAAATATATGATTAGAAAGAGTCTGTGCTCTATTTTTATAGTGTATATGGATGCGTTGGTGACAAATATTGTCTTTAGTTGTTTTTGGCTGGTTGAAATAACGATAGATGCTACTGAGTATTGAGTGAGGATGTAGTTGATTAATATTTATAGGTGTTAATATCTGAATAAAGATTCTCGATGTTAATTGGCTATATAAAGATAGTGAGTGATCAATTATGGTGGCAGGCAGACCGTAATAGTTGCTCGGATTTATAAGTTTTGAAATTAGGAGGCAGAGAGATAACAGTGTGGGTGTAGCCTCTGGACGGTAGAGCTTGGAAGTGGTGAAGAGGAGGGGCTCCCCTTCTTAATCATTTGGAGTGACTTGGCAGAAGGGGGCTTAAATTAGTGGAATTACCTGTCAGGAATAACTGAAGACACCGTGTTTTAGGGCTTGAACTATTCCGGCTGCCAGCTCAGCCTGTGTTGGCAATGACCACAGGAGCAGTCAACGGTTAATGCACCACTGACCTTCGATGACTCAACCCTAAGCAAATCACCGCACTTAGGGCAGGTCGTTTCTACTTTTTGCCCAGCTTTAAATGTCTCTATAGCCGCAGTGATTTGAGTCAGCTGCGGGAACTGTTTCAGCAGTGCCGCCGGGATTTGATTCTGAGTATTAATAACCACCTCGCTTTTCTATCAGCCTGACATCTTCAATCATTTCCTGAGCTTCTGCTTCAGTGATACCCCATTTATAGCGGTTTTGCAGCATGACGATGCGTACTTCAATCTCCGCATTGGTAACACTGGCTGAACTGATGGAGATACCTTTTTTCTGCTGTTGGGTATGTAGTAGTTCTTCACGTAGTATACGAGGATTATTGATATGCAGCTTGCGTATCATAATCAAGTCACTGCCCAGTGTAGCAGCATGCATCTGATGCGCTTTAATACCAGACATTCTGGCGGCATAGTCTAGATATTCTTCCGCTTCCTGATTGCTGCGAATCTCTACCTCAAGTTTATCGGCTTCCCTTAGTACATCTTTCAGTGCTTGTTCGCGGCTAACCTGAATACTGGCATCAGCAGTAGCATTGGCCTGCAGGGCCATTTCAACATTGGATAGGCCTTTATCTGCATGACCAAAGACGCTAAACAGGGACAGCGCAAAGGTCAAAAAGAGTGTTAAACCCAATCGTTTTTTCATCGTACTTCCTTTTTAATCATCCGAAGAATAGTTTCGCGTTTTATGCATCGCTACTTTAGGAGATTAGAAAAATGATGGGTATTACAAGGGATTACGTCTAAATGCCGGGATTATTAGACCACTACATTCTTGGCTGGGGGAGTAAAACGGGGACAATGTTACGAAGTAACGATAGATGGGGTTAGTGGTGAATAATATAGCCGCTCGTTTCCGAGAACTTTACATCGGCATCAAGAATATCACTCCAACGTGTCACCTCTTTGGGGAAGAAATCCTGCTTTTGCAAGGCTTGGTAAGTGGTTTCCCAGCGAGTGATCAGGTGTTGGCTACTGCCTGGTGAGATGGCCATATAACTTTTAGCTTCTTTAATCATCCAGGCAATTTTCAAGTCACTCATACGATAGCCCCATTTTTTAGCGATCATAGGAGCTTCCATATCAGAGCTTATCCAGTAGTTGATCCGACGGTTCATTAGCATGCGAAAGCCCTGATCGTGTTCAGTGGTTGCGATAATGTTGAACCCCTGGTTACTAAGATGTTTACCCCGCCATCCTCCGCGCAATCCGGCAATTGGGATCTGAGAGCGGCGAATATCTTCAACCTCTATTGATTCTTGTCCGCTTCTGGTGAAGACGACATGTTGTCGGGTGGATACCGGGCCAACAAAGTAGAAACCTGCAGCCACGCGTTCTGGCGTTTTCCCGGCTGTGAAGATCACTGAGTTTGGTGTGGTTAAAGCAAGTTGATAACCCCGTGCCCAGGGATAGACTTCTACTTGATTACTCCAGCCCAGCTGATCACGTATTGCCTTAACGATCTCAGTGGTCATGCCCGAAAATTTTCCCTCATGGACATAATTGGTTGGCGGCTCAACGGTCGTGATAAAACGTAGTTCTGCGTGAACATTCTTTGTCACAAGGAGAATCAACAGGCAAAGATGCAGCCTATTTAATCCAGAAGCGGCCCCTTTGAGCTCTGATATGGAACCCTTTATCAGGTTAACGGGTGGCATTGTTGATTCTCCTGATACTTAGTGCCATAAACAGTAATGGCCGCAGTATCATCCAAAGTAGGGGATATAACTGGTAGCGGCTTTAGCCGCTAATACTAAGCGTAAACTACAAAGCACTAGGTCAGTAAGATCCTACCAGCCGTAAAATAAGATTACATCAGAGCAGCCACTACGGATATTTCAACCAAGAGTTCCGGAGCGGCCATACTAGCTTGAACACATGCACGAGCGGGAGCATGACCTTCCGGTACCCAGTTATCCCATACGGCATTCATGCCCTGAAAATCAGTCATATCTTTGATATAGAGGGTAGCAGATAGGATATGTTCCCGAGAGCTACCTGCATCCTCAAGCAGTTTATCGACTTTTGCCAGCATGGTTTCTGTTTGTCCAGTGATATCGGCGTGACGATCTTCTGCCACTTGGCCGCAAAGATAAATGGTGTTGTTATGGATTACTGTGCGGCTCATACGGGCACTGGTTTCAAAGCGTTGGATTGTCATTAGAGTTTTCCTCGTTTTTGGTTCTAGTTAGTCGTTTGATGCTAATAGCTTGTTTGGTTCTAGCCGGTCGTTGTACGTGGCTCAGTGTGTAGTCAGCGGTGTAGTTAACTGTCTTATTACTGTCTCGTTAGCTGTTTGGTCGAGAATTAGCTTAATAAAAAAAGCTGAGGCAAAGCGCTAAAAACACCAGCCTCAGCGAAGGCATGCTTTAAAACATGCAAGCACGGTGATGCGAAGAACAAAGAGATCACGAATTTACAGTGGTCGATCTGCTTTATTGTTGGGAGGGGAGCATTTGAACTGTCCCGCTGTGTGTAACAGACTCTCGGATTTCAAACGGCACTGACTGACAAAATCATCAACGGTTTGATTCAATTGCTGACTTTGCGTGACGCTGCCAGAGATGGCATAGACACTGTTACTCATTGCCGTGACTGCCGTGGCGATAGACTCAATCTGAGCGTTTAGCTCTTTATTGGCTTCCATGGATTGATGCACAACCGTTCGGATTTGCTGTAGGGATAAAGACGCATCCTGACCTAATTGTTGGCTCTGATCGATATGACTGGCGCTTTCCGACATGGCATTGAGTAATGCCTGAATACCTGACTGCATATTATGAGTCACATCAGCGATATGCTGAGTAGCTTCTACTGTACGACTGGCCAACTCCCTGACCTCATCGGCAACTACTGCAAAGCCACGGCCTGACTCACCGGCACGGGCGGCTTCAATGGCTGCATTTAGCGCCAGGAGATTGGTTTGTTCGGCGATGGTGTTAATCATTTCAGTCATACCATTGACCTGTTTTGACGCATCATCCAGATCGTTGATTTGCAGTGATAGCGTATCCAGTGTGCCTGTGAGCTGAGTCATACTTTGCAAGGTCTGCTGGATAACCGATTCACCTTTTAGTACCGCATCTTGCATTTCACTGGATTGCTGCTGAGTATTAAGCCCGGATTGAACAATAGCTTGAGTGTTGTGATTAATCTGTTCGGTCAGAGCAACCATGTTTTCTGATTGAGAATGGGTGTCTGTACCGTGTTCAGACAGGCTCTTACAAACCTGATCCAGAGACTCCGTTTGTTGTTTCAGCTGAGCACTTTCCTGAACAACAGCATGTAGCAGCTGGTTTAATGAAGTGGTCATTGAACCAATAGAGGAGAGTGTACTGTCCAATGCATCCTTTTCTACGAGGGGTATTGCGATCTGTTTGGTCAGATCTCCTTGGGATATACCGCGAAACAACCCGCTCATTTGATCAAGACGATGAATAATACGGCGACTGGTATGAATCAAAAGGCCTGCGGTGATCAGTGCCATAATGGCACTTAAGGTCAGTAGGATATTGCGCACAGAAGAGGAGATACCATTCACATCCAGTCTTGCTTGTTTAAGTTCAGCCCCCAGGCTGTTCTCCAGCTGGGTCAATTGCTGAGAGATGTTGTGATAAAGCTTAAGGCTCAATTGTTGGTTATGTGAAAGCTCAATTGATGTTGTGCCAAGGCGCTCCAGTTGTACTGATAAGGCGGCTATTTTCGGAGCATAAAGATCTTCAAACTCAATAGCTTTTACAGCAGATTCAAAGGCTTTGAGCGCATCTGTTGTTTGTTGAAAAAGCTGGGGTTGTTTGTGTTCCCCTGCCTGAAGAATGGCTGCTTCCAGGTGATCAAATTCCGTTTTCAGATTAGAGAAGAGTACCTTTTCGATCTCTGCCAGAGCATTTGCTGTTTCTCCACGATAGCCCGTATTAGCCGTTTCACCTATCTGCTGTTCCTGAGCTGTAATCTGCTGTTTAAGTTGAGACCAGTGCTTGACGTCTGTAAACAGAGCTTGTGACTCAGTCAGCTGTTCTGATGTCTCGGGATTTGAACTGAGTTGTTGTTTCAGCTGATTGGCTGAAGCTTGCAAAGGGTCAAGCTCAGCAGAGGCGGATTGTCCCGCAGTGAGCAGTTGAATGTGCAGATCCTTACTGGCTGAAAGCGTACGATTCAGTTGTTCAGTTGATAGAAAACCCAGGTCGATTCGATTGAGTGATAGCAGTGTCAGAACCGCGATAGCGGCATAGCTGAGAAATGACAGAGTGATAACGAGAAAAAGCTCTTTTTTAAAGCCCATATTGATAGTAAACATTTCTTCACCTGGCAGTTTTAGCGTTTTATTGTTCTAGGAATGTTTTTGTTTTGCCGTGACAAGCTTGGGTTGTGCAATGTCTTTGTGTGAGTGCTTATTGAAGATGTTAGGTGAGGGCTCAGTGGAGCCCTCTTGTTCAGATGCCATTGTTAAAAGTGGAGGAAAACTATTGTGCAAGATCTGCCAGTTCTTCAAGCGTCAGTGGCTTGATCGGACTACGGATCTGGTAATAGCCGACTTGCTCGGGCTCTTTACCCTGAACTTCAGCAATTAGATTTGAAACGGTGAGGCCACACATGCGTCCCTGGCAAGGTCCCATACCCGAGCGGCAGAATGCCTTGGTTTGATTAGGGCCTGCAATGCCTTTAGCCGCAATTTCCCTGATTTCACCGGCAGTAACTTCTTCACAACGGCAGACAATGGCTTCATCTGCAGGAGCAAGAAACTCGCCCGTGGGTTGATAGAGCTGATCCAGGAAGGGGCGTATCGCTTCCTGTTTATGCAGTTGTGTTTTAATCGGTGCTGCTTGATCGGTTAGCTGATCGCCTGCCAGATAGCCCAGCTCACTGGCGATTTTTAATGCTGCTAGTTTACCCTGATACTCGGCGGCTTTAGCTCCGGCGATACCACCACCGTCACCGGCGATAAAAATATCCTGATGAGAGCTGGCACCCCAAACATCTTTTTCTGGTGCCCAACACTGCTGCAGAGGGTTCCATTGATGCTCCAGTTTTAACGAACGACTCAGCTGCACATTAGGTACCACACCTTGATGCACCAGTAGGGTTTGGCAAGGTAGTTTCTGCTTCTGGCCATTAACCGAGAATTCCACATCTTGTAGTATTTCTATTTGATCTGATTTGGTACTACCAGAAAGCGCTCTAAGTTCTGTCACATGTTCTTCATAACGAATACCCGTGCGTTTTAACTCTAGCAGCAGATCCAGGCCTTTTTTCAGCAGCGGGATATTCTTTAGCGCACCGGGTAGATATTTAAGCGCTTTGCGGTAACGTCCCTTGGGCGTGGTATCCAGTACGGCAGAGATCTCAACGCCCGCTCGATGCAGTTGGACAGCGATGAGTAGCAGTAGAGGACCGCTACCCGCAAGTACCAAGGGAGCTTTAGGAGCCAGGGCGCTTTGTTTCAGCAGAATCTGAGCGGAACCGCAGGTCATCACACCGGGTAACGTCCAGCCGGGGAAGGGCACAGGGCGTTCCATTGCACCGGTAGCAATCAGAATCTTCTTTGCTTTAAAACGATGACTGGAGCTTTTTCCAACCGTACTTTGCCCAACGGCGTTTTGTTCCGTGATACCTTTGGCACTGTCTGTTTGAGTATCGTCTACACAATGAGCATCTTGGCTAAAACAAACCGTAAGATCCTGCTCAATAGACCACACCATACTGCCAGGGAAATAGCTGAGTTCAGCACTTTTTCCTGCGCTACGCTTATTATCTTTCTTGCCTTCTCGATCCTTTGGATTCTGTTGTTCTGACTGGCTTAATGCCTGATGCAGATTAGATAGCAGTTGTCGACCTGTGTAATAGTCAGGTCCCAGTACTTTTTCATCTCGAAGCGCTGTTTGGCCAATAGCCCGATAGATTTGACCACCGGGTTTGTGTTGTTCATCCAATAAAGCAACGCGTAAACCCTGTTGATAGGCCGTGCTTGCCGTCGTCATACCCGCAGGGCCTGCGCCAATAATAACCAGATCGTAGTCGGCTGATTCACCGGATACGTTCGGTGTTTGTTGTGTCTTAATATGTTGGGAAGCGGTTGTATTCATAGTAATCACTGCGCTTGTTTTATCTGGCTACTTATCTACCGGGCTGGTGTAGTAGGCTATTTGCTTACCAGGATGGATTGGTTAGCAGGCCGGTTTAATCGGCTTATCTGTTCTGAGGTTATTTGGCTGACAGCTCACGGGCTTGGTTTTGACGTTTAATCCGCATACCTTCCTGTACCGGGGTCATACAGCCCTGCACGTTCTCCAACCCATCAATTTCCAGCATGCATTCAAAACACACACCCATCATGCAGTAGGGGGCTCGAGGGCTATTGCTGACCGTGGTAGTACGGCCATAACCCAAACCAGAAGTGAGTACTGCCGCAGCGGCGGTATCATTTGGATGCATCTCTACTGGCTGGTCATCAACATAAACGGTAACGGTTTGTCCCGGTTTGTCCGTCACTGGGTTCGTGGGTAAACGCTTAAAAGCGATGGCCTGGCTGTTAGATTTTCTTGGCCCATCGGTTTTTCGTGAGGCAGCAGCTTTTTTTGCTGCATCGTTTTCTTTTGGCTCAGCGATATTAGCCATTGAAGCGTTGTCCATTAAAGGCCTCCAGTGGTAGTTCAGTCGTGTTTTGTGAGATCCAGTCAGCGATAGGCCCCTGATGCAGTGCACCAAGTGTTACGCCACTGTGGCAGGTCACAACATAAGCACCTGGATGGCGAGTCGATTCCTGATAGATAGGGTAGCCGTCGGGCGTCATTACCCTGAGAGCTCCCCAGGTGCGTACCAGGCGAACCTTATTTAAAATCGGGTACATCTTGCGGGCGCGGTTGGCGATCTGAGCCAGTACCTCAATACGGGTATCGGTGATAAAGCCTACATCTTCTTTGGAGTCACCAATCTGAATGGTGCCTTCGTTGGTCTGACGCACATGACCCGTAGGGTAGTTCAGGAAAGGCTTCAGGCGTTCACTGATCAGCACCTGGCCCAGATTCGGTTCAACCGGGGCGTGCAGGCCGACCATAGGTGCCAGCTCTTTATTGCCCAGTCCTGCCGTTAATACCACTTTGTCACAGTGCCACTTTTGATCCAGCCCTTTATCATGGCAGGTCACCGTAAAGCCCTGATTCAGTGGTTTGATATCAGTGGTCTTACCAGAGTGAACAATGCGTCCGCCTGACTGTAAAAACTGTTCTGTCATTGCGCGGTAGAAGAGGAGGGGGTTCACATGGCCATCTTCAGGGCCCAGTGTCGCACCGGCTACTTCAGGGCCTGCTTCTGGCTCTAACTCTTGTACTTGTTTCAGATCCAGCACCTGGAAGGGATAGTCACCACCTGCCGCTTGCTGCATCTGTTGTAACATCTGTTGGCGGGCATTGAGCTCCTGCTCTGTCATACAGAAGAAGAGACCGCCTTTCTGTTGTAGCTGAATATCGATACCTGTGCTGTCCAGCAGTTGATCGGCCAGAGAGCGCCACAGGCGAGCGGATTGACGGCTAATGGCTGCGTATTCCGGCAGAGTATCGCCTTTGCCCTGAACCCAAACCAAGCCAAAGTTGCCTTGAGAGGCCCGTAGGGCGATATCACTTTCATCCAGTACCACCACCTGATGACCATTACGAGTCAGGCCTAAAGCGATAGCCAGACCGACAATGCCACCACCAATTACTGCGACTTCTGCTGTGTTAACAGCTGCAGATTTGGCCGCTGATTGGCTAGAAAGGGCAGCGGTATTTGGATTAGAACTTTGCATTGTTTTTATATCCATTTCTTATTGAGTCCACAGCAGTTCAAATTGAGTTGCCCTAAGTTGGGCTATAACCAAAAGAGTCTTTTCTGTAAGGTGTTTTCCCATGGGAAAATCAGATCACTGCAAGGGACGTTATGGGGATAAAGGTTGTCTCAACAGCGGAAGAATGCTCATGCTGAGGTATCTGTGTTGAGACAACCCGTTAAAGGCTTATTTCAGGGCTTGTTTGATTACACCGTTCGCCCAGTCAGCACCGATATCGTTCATGATTTCCGGCCAAACCTTTTCACGTACCACTTTGGCGTGGGCCGCAATCTGTGCATCAGACACAGGCACAATGTTGGCACCGGCCTTAGCTAGCAGCTGCTCGTTCTTCTTCTGATCTTCACGAGCTGTGATCCAACGAGCCTGCTCAAAGCGGTCAGCAGCGGCTTTCAGCTTCGCTTGCTGGCTATCGCTCAGGTCAGACAGCACCTCTTTGTTGATGATCAGGAACCACACCTCAAAGTGAGTGTTGATTGGCAGGTAGCTCTTGGTCACATCACGGAAAGAAGCGTAGTAACCTTCTGCACCAGAACCCATCACACCGTCTACAACACCAGTTTGTACAGCGGTAAAGGCTTCAGAGAAGGGCAGTGGAGAACCGATAAAGCCGATATTGTCTGCGGTCAGCTGGAAGGTTTTAATCGGTGGAACACGCAGCTTGGCGTTTTTCTCAACCGCCGGATCAGCAGCACCGGAGACTTCTTTATTCAGCGATACACCACCGAAGTAAACCGGCCAGGCGGCCAATACTTCAATGTCCTGCTTGCCGTACAGCTCAGATACGGTGTTACGCATGGTGGAGCCTTTAGAGAAAACTTTCTCGGCCTCGTCCCAGGTGTTTACCAGATAAGGCATGTAGATCAGCTGGAAGCGCTTATCCGCACCGGAAGCGGGTGGCTGAACCGCCATATCAATCGCACCCAGGCTGACACGCTCCTGTACTACGGTGTAGTCACCCAGTGCACTGGCTGGATAGATTTTGACCTTTACCTTGCCATCGGTGGCGCTTTTAACATCTTCAGCAAAACGCTTGGCATCCAGATCAATCGCCGTTTCCTGCGGACGTACGTGGGACAGTTTCAGCGTAACGGCTTCTGCTACGGTGGTCAGAGAAGCGGACAGCGCTGCGGCCAGGGCCAGTTTTTTCATCAGGTTTGTTTTCATTATTTTCTCCTGCTTTTCAGCATATCTGGAAGGTAACCATGGAAAGTGCCTTAGAAAGGCGTTCACGGGATAGTTCCAGACGGTTTTTTTATGAGTCGATGACTCTTGCTTAGTGGATCAACACTCCTGGCCTGTGCTGCTTGCGCACTTCTAAATCGAAGGCCACAGGCTCGGAGTGGGTTAAAACCTTTGTTTTAGAACTGTGTTTTAGAACTGTTTTAGTAACCAAACATGCTTGGGATAAATTCCGACAGATCTGGCCATACCGATACCAGCACCACCACAGGGATGTAGCCAAATAGAATCAGTGTCATGGCGGGTTTAATCAGTTCGGTAAACTTCACCTTACCGATACGGGCACCCAGATAGAGGATGCTGGCGTAAGGTGGCGTTACCCCACCCATTGCAGTGTTAACACCCATAATGGCGGCGAACTGAATCGGGCTAACACCCAGCGCAGACATCAGTGGTAACAGCAGAGGCGCGGTCAAAATAATGGCGGTGATATCGTTCACGATCATGCCGATACCAAACAGGAACAGGTTGGTCAGAATCAGCAGTAGAACCTTGTCATCGGTGATTTCGAAGATCTTATCCACCATCATCTGAGGGATATCTTCCATCACGTAGATCTGGCTCAGCATCAGACTGAACAGCACCATGATCAGGATGGCACCCACCGCAGAGGCGGACTCTTTACCGGACTCCAGCAGAATCTTGAAGGTCAGGCCCTTGTAGATCATAAAACCAACGGGCAGGGCGTAGATCACAGCCACCGCAGCGGCTTCGGTTGGCGTCATAATGCCGCCGTAGATACCACCCAGAATAATCACCGGCATCAATAGTGCAGGAACCGCATTGATGGTCTTTTTACCGCTCTGTTTCAGCAGCTCGGTAAACTCCAGAGGCTCATCCAGTACCAGAGGGAACTTGCGTGCCATAAACATATTGACGATGCAGAAGTTCAGCATAATCAATAGACCAGGGCCCAAGGTCGCCAGGAAGCTGGCCAGAATCGAGGTATCTGTTACCCAACCGTAAACGATCATGGTGACACTGGGTGGAATCAGCAGACCCAATACCGAAGAGTTAGCAATCAACGCCGTGGCATAAGCCCGTGGGTAACCCTTACGCTCCATCTCTGGAATCAGTAGGGGACCAATAGCGGCAATACCGGTTAAACCACTGCCGGAAATCGCACCGATAATGGCACAGCTGACCGAAGCGACTACACCCAGACCACCGCGTACCCGTCCGATAAAGACGTTCACAAACTGCAGCAGACTAGCGGCAATACCGCTAACACTCATAATGGTGCCGGCAAAAACAAACAGCGGAATCGCCAGCAGCACCGGATTGGTTAACTGACTAAAACCCCACAGCATCATGCCGCGCATAGTGGCTTCGCCGATCACCGTCATCACGATCAGACCGGCACCAAAACAGAACGGCAGTGGTACACCCAAGGTGAGCAAAAGTACCAGTACCCCGAAGGCCAGAATGGCAATCTCAACCATTGTTTTGCTCCTTTTGATGTCCTTTGTTTGCTGAAACATTAACGCCGGAAGACGGATCTAAAACCTGCATCTCATCCAGCTCATCCGTCGTAGGCTGTTGCAGATGCGCAGGCATAGGGCGTTGGCCCAGCAGACTCTGAACATTGCGCACCAGATGCCACAGAGTGAACAGCGTCATCAGCACCAGGCCCAAAAAGAGCGCGGATTCATAAACAATGGTTGGGATATAAAGGGTCGGACTTTCCTTACCCACGCGCATGGCGTAGTTAAAGTATTTCCAGGCCCAATAGGTTAACCAGCAGGAAATAGCGATACTGATCACCTCAGAGATGATGTGCAGTACCAAGCGGGCACGGTCTGTACTGAGGAAAATCTCCAATACATTGGCGCGGATCTGGGTGTCTTCTCTGGACGCATTAACACTGCCCAGAATATAGAGCCAGATGGTGGGAATCAGCGCAGCTTCCTCCAGCCCCATCACAGGCATCTCGAAGACATAGCGGGTCAGTACCTGAACAAACTGACTCACTGCGACCGTACTGATCAGTGCGGTCAAGGTATAGCGGAAGAACTTCTCCATCAAAACCTCTCGTTTTTACACCTAAACAAAAGACCGCTGCTCTGTACCGAGCAGTCAAACTCTTGCCTAGTTGGGTCTGTTTTATTGTGTTGAGTAGGTGAGAGGAATGATGGTTTTTTGACCTAATAACATCAAATCGTTTGTTTTCATGATTTGATAACATAGTATTATTAACTAAGCTGAAAGCCCGGTCTGAAGGGCTGAAAAAACAGAACCCACCGGCAAAAAAAATCTCAGCACATAATCCGACAGTAAATAACGCATGCCGAGCGCGGCGAATAACTGGCTGGTAACCGACAAATAGCCAGCAGATAACCGGAAAAATAACAAAGAGAGGGAGCAAAACGTGGCCAACCTAACCTACCGACAGATTGAAGCCTTCCGCGCCGTAATGATCAGCGGTACGACGAGTGGCGCAGCGGATATCCTATGTGTCTCACAACCCGCCGTCAGCCGCCTGCTCAGTGACTTTGAAGACACCGTCGGCGTGCCCATGTTTGAACGCCAGAAAAAACGCCTCATACCCACCCCAGAAGCCCATATGTTCTACGCCGAAGTCGAACGCGCCTTTATCTCCCTGGAAAAACTCAAACGCGCCGCCGACGAACTGCGCGAACTGCACCGGGGCTCACTGCGTATCGCCTCCATGCCCGCTGCCTCACTGGAATTTGTCCCTTTCGCCGTTAAACGCTTTAGCGAAGATAACCCCGGCGTCTCCCTCTCATTCCAGATCCGCAGCACCCAACAGGTCGCCGATCTCGTCGCCAGCCAACAGTTTGATGTTGGCATCGTCTCCGCCGTACCCCATATGGATATGTCGATCCAAGTCGAACCTCTTGCCGACAGCCGTCTCGTCTGCGTTTTCCCACAAGACCATCCCCTTAGCGAAAAAGACCTTATCCGCCCCGAAGACCTGGAAGGGGAGTTCTTTATCTCCATGGGCACCGACCAAAGCCTCCGCCACAAAATCGACAGCGTATTCGACTCCGCAGGCGTCAACCGCAAACTCCTCGTCGATACCCAGCTTTCCTACGGAGCCTGTGGCTTTATCCAATCGGGTATGGGCGTATCCTTGGTTGACCCACTCACTGCATTGCACTACCAGAAGCTAGGGATTCAGGTACGGCGTTTTGAGCCAAGGATCGGCTATCGATATAACCTAATATATCCGGCACATAGAACCCAATCGGGATTGGCAAAGGCTTTTGTTAAACGGCTAAAGGATGATTTGAAGAGATTGCAGGAGAGTAGTGCTGGGCTGGTGGAGTTGATCGGAGGTTAAGTTCACTTAATAACATATTTCGCACAAACTGTTAGTAATTAGGCTTAATAATAATATTGGGACTTTATTTGTCGTAATGGTGTTTTGTATTCGTTTTAAACTTCTGGTGGAGCTTGTTTTGCAGAGTTAGTATGTATTGATATTCAAAGCGGTTATAGCTATAGCTTCGCTATCTGTATAACCACTTAATAGTTGGGCAGGTAGTACGAGACGACGTAGTATCGAGATTGAAAGACAAACCAGAGGAATAAGGTATGGCTAAAAGTTATAGGATTTTCCCAGGAGTCGGAATTGCTAGAATCGGTAATAGTTCAAAATACTTTATCGGCCCAGAGTCGCCATATGTCAGTTCAGATGGCCCATTCAAGGAACGCGGCCGTATCAAAAAACAGGCAGCCCGTTTTAGGGTGTACGAATTCGAGATTGATGAGTCAGGCCGAGAGACATTGGTAGGGGAGGTTCTAGATTCGCAAGATACGAGTATCGAATGGCATGTTCATCTTGCCAATAAGAAGGCTGCCTCACGTACTGTTCCAAACGTTGAGCTAGACGTTAACGGAAATGAGCGCTTGCGGAATCCGGGCTACGATCAGTCAAAGTTGACGATTGAGGCCCATGACGCCATCAAGGGGCCTAGTGTCCAAAATGCTATGATGGCCGGCGAAATTATATTTCTCAATACCCGGAGAAACGTTGTCGAAGGCCGCGATACAGTTAAGCTCGGACATCTGGAGACCGATTCTCAGGGACGCCTATTGGTCATTGGTGGCGATGGCGTATCCAAATCGCCGATCAGTCGACGGATGAATGATTTTGCAAATAATCCGGGTTGGTATGACGATTGTTGTGACGGGCCAGTTAACGCGACTTTGACGATCAATGGCCAATCAGTTGAGGTAGAAGGCGCATGGGTTGTAGTCTGTTCTCCCGCCTATGCTCCTGACATTATGAACGTGGTTACTTGGTACGATCAGGCCCGTAGTGTCGATGCGAGTTCGCGCAACCCGATGGCTTTCATTGAAGCGCCATCCTTTACTCATGACATTTATCCCATTTTGAAACGTGCCTCGCAATTGCAATGGGTAAGTCAAACCGCCGATGCCGGGCATGGCCGGAATAGAGCCGGGGACTTTCTCGACTCTAAAAAGTTGTCTGTGCTCTCGTCGACTGATCGTGCAAACCAGTCTGAACGCTCTCGAATCCTATCACGTTTGATGCCACCGAACACTCCGGCTCCAGGCCCACAAAGACTGCCGCCCAATTCACAGAACATGCCTATGCTCTACAGTGGTGTTGATCCGCAGGATCTCACAAAGTGTCAGTATGCTTCGCTGACGCCGTTACAATATTCGCATATGCAGAAATGGGCGAATGGAGACTTCATCGAAGATTGGCAGGGAGAACCACCGGGCATTCAGTTCGATGATATTCCCCTAGCTGAGCAGCCACAGGCCCTTGATAAAGCAGCTTTGCAGGCCTGTATAGGAGGCCCGTTTTTTCCTGGAATTGAATCAACCTATCTTATGGCTCTGCCTTCGACCTATATTGACTCGTATCGTATAGACCCGGCATTCGGTGCCGGGTATATGACACAGTTCATGGCGTTGCCTTGGCAGGCAGATTATATCGCTTGCGGTAAATTATGGTGGCCTGCTCAGCGTCCCGTTTCTGTTGAAACAGGGAATGGTCGTGCGGACTTTGATCGAGGCATAAAAGACTATGCTGACATGCGTGATCACTGGAGCAAACTTGGCTTTATAGTCAGGGACGGCGATGAGTACATAGAAAAAGAACGTGGTTCAATCTGAGATAGATCGATGAGACTCTGTGTGATTGGCGGTGGTCTGGCGGGATTGAGCTGCGCGATTACTGCCCGCCGCTTGGGTATGGAGGTGGTACTACTCGAAGCCAGTGATTTTGATGGTCAGTGCTCAGGTGAGCACCTAGCACTGGAAGCTGTTGATCTGCTTAAAACAATGGGATTTGCTCCAGAGCTTTATGAACAAGTAGCCACACCTTGTAACGAAATAATGAGTTATTGGGGCTCCCAGGAGCCCCAGTTCCGAGACTCTCTGCAATACCCGACTGGACTGGGTTTATTACTGGAGCGCCCGGCGTTTGACCGCCTGTTCGCGAACTTTGTTCGAAATTGTGGCGTTAGGATTATCACCGGTGCTAGAGCTAAAAGCCTTCAGCGAGTAAAAGCCTCTTGGACGGTGCACTATTATTACGATGGTGCACAAAAATACGAAAATGTAGATTTTCTGGTTGATGCGACAGGCAGGAATTCACGCTTTGCCTCTATGTTAGGGGGGAGGAAGATTAAGTATGATAAGCTAATCGCACTGAATCTCAGAGTTCCTTTGAGGGACTTACAAGATTCACTCTGGGACGGGCGCGTTGTAGTTGAGCCTCATGCTCAAGGATGGATATACGTAGCTGGATTGCCTAAAAATGAGGGCATCGTATCTGCGATAACAGATAGCGAGAAAGTCTCACGAGAAGATACTGCGAACAGAGTATTTAGAGAGCACCTCACTACAACTCGAATTGGTAGAGCATTGATAGGAGATGTAGAGATCAGCTTTGATGATCTGGTCACCTGTTCTTGTCAGTCTCAGGTGTGCAGCAATCTTTATGGAGATAACTGGCTGTTGGTAGGTGACTCCGCGTGGAGTGCTGATCCACTGTCTGCACAAGGTATGCTCAAAGCCATTCGGGATGGTATAGATGCAGCTAATAACATCGTTACTTTTTTCATGGGCGACAAAGGAGCGTTAGCCACGTATCAATTACGCATTCACGAAGATTTCCGTACCTACCTTGCTGATCGATCGAAATATTACCGACTAGAACGACGTTGGTCTGAGTACTTGTTTTGGCGTCGCCGACATAATTACGGACTGTCTCAGAAGGAGATTATGCTTGATCCTAATCATTTTCTCGACTTCAGTTCGTTCGACCTAAATGCAGTTTTGGACCGGGTCAGTGTAGAGGCTCCCAAGATTAATCGCACATTGTTAGCACAGGTTATGCAAACACCAGCACGTGCCTTTGATATGGCAGCTTGCTATCAACAAATGGCTACAACTAAGATCAGTGATCATGAGGTTATCCTCATACTGCAGGCAATTCAACAGAGTTTCTCAGGCCGCTCATAGCGATTTAATCAAACCAATAAACCAAAAAAGGACACCCACAAAATTAGCAGCCCCTGAATTTGCTGACTACGCTTAATCTATACAAGGATTAAGGTTACTCATGGAGGAGGCGGTTATGGCCCGTGCTCGGCAAGAACAGATTGTCTATCGGATACCCCTTATTACCACTGCATCGCTCGCTGTGTTCGGCGGGCGTTTTTGTGTGGTGAGGATGAGTTTTCAGGTCAGTCATTTGAGCATCGGCGGCAGTGGATTGTGGAGCGTTTGACGCTGTTAGATCAGATGTTTGCTGTCGATCTCTGTGCTTATGCCATCATGTCTAATCACTATCATCTTGTTTTATATATCAATCAGTCAGAGGCTGAAAACTGGTCTATTGATGAGGTGATTTCCCGTTGGCAGATTTTGTTTAAGGGGCCGCTGCTGGTTCAGCGTTACCAGCGGGGCGAGTGTAGTTGTCGGGCTGAAGTGGATAAGGTGCATGGGATTGTCGAAAAGTGGCGGGAACGGTTGGCAGATATTAGTGGTTTATGCGTTGTCTGAATGAGTATATCGCACGTAAAGCCAACGAAAAGGATGGTTGTATCGGATGTTTCTGGGAAGGTCGTTTTAAAAGTCAGGCGTTGTTGGATGAGCAGGGCTTGCTGACCTGTATGGCTTATGTGGATCTCAACCCTGTTCGTGCGGCTATAGCCGATTGCTCAGAACGGTCTGATTTTACCTCGATTCAGCAGCGGATCAGTGAGTATGCCGAGCAGCGGAAAGACGTTACTGATTCTGCGACATCACCAGCACCTCGTTTAAAGCCGTTTTCGGCCAGACAAAAAGACAGTCATTGTTCGATTACTTTCGATTATGCGGATTATCTGGAGTTAATTGATTGGACTGGGCGCTGTTGTCGTGACGATAAACGGGGTCATATTCCTGCCCATCTTCCGCCAATACTGCAACGGCTTCATATCGATCAGAATGCCTGGCTGAAGGTGATGCAACCTGATGGTTTGAGGCGTAGTCGGGCGATGGGGCATTTTGAGCGGTTGAAGACATTTGCTAGAGATAAGGGTTTGGCTTGGATCTCTTCGGGGAATCAGTTTAAGGTTTTGTTTGCTTGAATATGTCAAAGATCTGTAAGAATGGCATCACATAAATACAGGATCGCCAAAAAATAATCCTTGATAATCAAAGGGTAAAGGTGGGCTAGCCCATATTTGCTTCCCGTAACCGGCAGATGAACCCATACCTTGAAAATGTTACATTACCGGAGCAAGCATGGATTGATAGTGATAATCCAGAATTATTCAAATATTCGGTAGTTAACGAGGTTAGGCAGTTGCCCATTTGGGACTCGCTTTGCTGATCTCGGTCTCTGCTGGCAAGTCTTAAGTGAAAAGTAGTATGAGTATTGAAGACAACGCGGATGCATGGGTTGATGCATGGTTCGATCTAAATTTCTTAGTCGACGAGCAAAAAGTAACTGACATTCTATTGCCAAATGGCACAGAAGTAACATTGAACGATGCTAAAAAATGGTTGCAAGAAACAATGGTTGCTTCCTCGAACGTATCTTTTTCCATTGAAATGCATAATGGAAAGCAGGTCGTTTTAATCAAGGACGGTAATTCGTAGCCTGCCGCTATCCAGTGGGGTGCGCTTAAATCAGTCAATTAAGGGCACCCACCGGCTTTTACACCATTTCGTTCCCTAAACTTTATATCTACCTAGCCTGATCGACCCTTCAGTGCATTCAAGATGGCTGCATAATCAATACCATCTTGTTTTATGTATTAAGTAGTTAGAGTAGGAATGCTTTTCTATTTATGAGGTGGTTTTACGTTGTTTATATTAGGATGAAAGCTGTAAGTGTGGTGAGTAATTTTATTATTTTGAAGATGTGATGAATCAAACTTATTGCCGAAATTATTTTGGCGGTATATTTAAAAAGAGGGCTGTTGTTGTAGTTTGACGCTGAATTCCAGACACATATGGATATTATTGTTCCGTAAGCTAATAGTATGCCGTAAAATATAAACAAAAATGCAGGTCCGTCAGGAGTGATATAATTCAAGAATGGGAGAACGATGTTCGATAGAATAATTTTTCCTAGAACAAACCCTAGCTAAAAAACTAAAACTAATGGGTATGAGCCAGATATCATTTTCCAAAGAAAACTATTCCTAAATTTACTCACCTGAATATCCTTATAATTCTTGAACAGCTTTGCGTAAAAACTGTGTTTCCCGTCAGTCTATGGGTTGTTTATGAGTGCTTGTGCTAAATTATATTTAAGATATCATTATTTATAATATGAGGGTGTTATACATCTTTCTGAACTGTCGAGCAAGAAGCATATCTTGAAAAGAGAAATAGAAGCACCAGGAAAATTGATATCAATTTACAGGTTAGTTGTTAATCAATGATCAGGGCAACGGGAACCCTTATGAAATAATACCTGTGAATTAAAGGCATTCCAGAGTAAAACACTTGACTTTATCCTATGTTTCATGTCTCGTTTCTGTTTGTCAGTTTGCAATTTTTGCTGATTGTTTCTTTCAGACTTTTCAGCACGGTTAGGCACTTGCTATTCACTAGCAGTTAACATCTATAATGGTAACGCGATGTGCGGGTTTAAAGCAGATTGAGAAGACATGGCAATCATCATCTAA
>CAYFGP010000082.1:0-31301 GCA_964342385.1 uncultured Oleiphilus sp.
TCATATCAATGATTTGGGCGGAACTTGCCTTCTTTTATGAAATATCCGGGCTAGCCAAACTTCTCTTCTGTCCTAACGTTTCAGTGTGAGAGTACCAGTGATGTACACACTTCCTGCATGTAAGACTAAGAAAACATTTTCCCGTATTGCGGTCCTTACCAGTGGTGGTGATGCACCGGGTATGAACGCGGCCATCCGTGCCGTTACCAGAGCGGCGCTGAGTTATTCCATTGAAGTGGAGGGGATCTATCGGGGTTATAGCGGCCTGATTGACAATGATATCCAGCCGCTAAAACATCACTCCGTCGATAATATTATTCAACGGGGCGGTACTATTTTAAGAAGTGATCGTTGTCTGGAATTTAAGCAGGCTGCTGTGCGTCAGCACGCTTATGGGATCGCTCAAGCCAGAGGTATAGAGGCCTTAGTGGTTATTGGTGGTGATGGTTCACTGACAGGGGCTCATCTGCTAAATCAGGAAACAGGGCTACCAGTCATCGGTATTCCAGGCACTATCGATAATGATATCAATCAAACCTCGGATACCATTGGTTTTGATACGGCGATTAATACGGCATTAAATGCCATTGATAGTATTCGAGATACTGCGGACTCCCATGGCCGGGTCTTTATTGTCGAGGTGATGGGGCGGGATTCTGGCCAGATTGCATCAGAGGTCGGTATTGCCGGTGGTGCCGATTGGGTGGTGTTGCCAGAGCAAGAGATTAGCCCAGCCTTGGCACAAGATATTTTTGCGCAGTACAACGCCAAGCCGACCTGCTCTAAATCTGATCGTTCTAAACTTAGCGATTCCCAACCTGGTCATTCTAAACCTAGCGATTCTAAACCTAGCTACTCTAAACAGAGCCATCAGGTACGGCAGATCAAAAAAAGCCAGATTATCGTCGTAGCTGAGGGCTCTCAACCCGGTCGAACTCAGGTGCTCGCAGAGCATTTACGAGCATTGGGGCAAGATCCTAAGGTCTGTATCCTGGGGCATATCCAAAGAGGTGGTTCACCCACCGGCCATGATCGTGTCTTGGCTTCCAGTATGGGTGCTGCTGCAGTTCAATATCTGTTAGGGGGATACAGTAATCATATGGTTGCGGTGCAAAGTGGTCAGCTGCAAGTGGTTGCCATTGAAGAGGTGCTTTCCCCGGCTCAGCCTTCAGCCTGTGATTCGCTCTGGGATCTGTTGAGGTAGATTGCAACTGCGCTAACATCAGAGAAAGCCGCTATTTTTGTAGAGAACATTTTGTTTAGTGGCTGAATAAAGAGTACTCTGGACCAGCTTTGTTGGCCGCTTATTTCTTCAATGCCATATTTGACCCCAGTTCTCGGTAATCTCCTGATGATAAAGCAATTTAGACGTACTCTTGCCCTAATGACAGCCTGTCTGATGACTCTGTTGATCAGTCATAACCTGTCGGCTAATGATACCCTGATCTTTAAAGCCGTCGGCACCTGGGGCTATTTTTCCAATTATCAAAAGCATGAAGGGCCATTTTGGAATCAGCATATCGCTGAGGTAAGTGAGGGGCAGATTGTCGGAGAGATTACGCCCCATACCGAGCTGGATCTAAAGGGCTATGAAATTATGCGCCTGATGAAAAATGGCGTATTTGATTTTGCCTTTGGTATGCCAGGTTATGTCGTGCCTGAAAGTGCGATTTTTGAAGGGGCTGACTTGTCTTCCCTGGTACAGAATATCTCGGTGCAACGTCAGGTGGCCGAGGCTTATTTTCCAACCTTAGAACGTGCTTTTGCCGAAAAATATAACGCTAAGCTGATGTTGCTTTATCCTTTTCCCAGCCAGATGATCTGGTGTAAACAGCGCATTAACAGCATGACGGATCTAAAAGGCAAGAGGGTACGGGTCTATCTGGAAACTCTGGGAGATTTTGTTGAAGGAATCGGTGCTGTGCCGGTCAGTGTGCCCTTTAATGATGTGCCTCAGGCTTTACAACAGGATGCGATTGATTGTGTGATTACCGGCACCATGTCCGCATATCTGGTGGATTTGCACAAATACACCCCTTATGGCTTTACCCTGCGTGTGGGCTGGGGGCTGTCGTTTGGCGCCATTAACCTGAATAAATGGCAGCGCTTAAGTGATGCACAAAAACAGCTGTTGCAGCAAGAGATCGCGACTCTGAATGACAATATGTGGCAGGAAATGGCCACAGAAGATGCGATCGCTTTGGCCTGTTTATCAAATGGCCCCTGTGAATTGGGTGAAAATGGCGGTATGACCTTGGTTAAACCGTCGGCTGAGGACTTGATGATTCGGGATCGAGTGGCAAAAGAAGTGATTCTACCCCGTTGGGCCGAGCGTTGTGGCCCTGAGTGTGCGGCAAACTGGAATCGGACCGTGGGCAAGGTGCTGGATCTGACTGCGCAAGCCTTGCCCTGAAAGAGGGGATAAACCGGTTCGGTTAATTCTTAATCTGATACACACTTACACAAAAGTGCTTCGATATTCTTCAATCAACGGCTAAAGAGAAACTTTTGTGTAAGTGCTTATAGGCCTAGGAGGCTTCTTCTGTACGGTGAGTTCGCCAGCTGGCACTATATTTTAGGAAATAGGCCAGTGGTTCATCCCAGCTTTTTTCATGCTCATGCTGCCACTGACATAGCGACCAGTGGATTTTCTGAATATCTGCCCCTTCTGATGCCATCGCACTTTGATACTCATCCAGCTGCTTTAAAAACATCTGATGCTGCTCACGATGAGCTTCATACAGCTCGTAGTCCGTCATCTGCATAAAGCGCTCTTCCTGATCAAAATGATCGATCACTTCACGACGCAGGCTATCCAGCAGTGCGGGTATCGCCTGTTTTGTTGCCAGTGGTAGTGCTCCCAGTAAGGCGGTAAACCTATGATGGGCCTTATCCATGGCGGGCTGATCGTAGTGTTGGGTGCGTAGATCGGCGATTAGATCTGACATGGCGGTTTCTCCCACGGCTTCTTCCGTATTGCTCAAGCTTTATTCTTTACAGTGATTGAATCACTAGCTTCACGATCTTTAGGGCCCGTATAAATTCGGGCCTCTTAAAAGTTCCCTGGCGCTTATGTTTTGAAATACTTTTGCCTGGGTATGTAATAACTGTAACTTAAAACAGCAGTAAGGCAGGGATTTTACGCTTAATGCTAGAGAAAAATTTTGCGCTTAGTCAGTGGTTAGGGGGAAAAGTGGAGTGTTTACGCTAATGGAAGAGGAGCCTGAATGCATATATCTGAACCGACGATAAGTGACACTATATCCGTTTAATTATCTGTCTAATCTTCTTAGACCTTAAACCCGACGGACGGGGGACGGGTTTAAGGTCTAGACGAATTTAAGGTCTAACGAGTTGCACTGAGCTGTATTGACTAATTAACTCAAGCCAGATCTGCCAAATTAACTGTATTCAACTTGTGGCTGTAAACCTGCTAATTCCAGCATTGCTTGAATATCGACCTGATCAATCTGCTCCGTCATTAGAAAACGTTGTGCGTATTGTAAATAGGAGTTGGATTCCAGGAATAAACGGAAAACTGTACCATCAAGGTGCTGATCTTTAACCATAAAGGCTAAGATCCTGATCGCTTCTGAGAGCTTTTTCGCATCTTTGTAGGGACGATCAGCGGCGGTAAGCGCTTCAAAAACATCTGCTACCGCCATTACCCTTTCCTCTAAACTCAACTCACTGGCATTCAGGCGTCTGGGATAACCGGTACCGTCCATCTTTTCATGGTGGTTCCCAGCGATTTCCGGCACCCGTTGCAGATCTTTAGGAAATGGCAGCGCACTCAGAATACGGATGGTCTGTACGATATGATCATTGACTGCAAACCTTTCCTCATCGGTCAATGTGCCTCTGCGGATGGTCAGGTTGTGCAACTCGCCCTGGTCAAACTGATATTCAGGCAATGACATATCAAAGCCCCAGATATTGCCTGGATTGTCTTTTTCTACCGTTGGTCGATGTTCCTGCCAGCCGATCTTGTGATAGCTTTTATTCTCCAGAAGCTGCTCGACTACTGGCAGATTTGTAGCGTTTGAATTGGCTGAGTCAGCTGACATGCGTTTCAGCTCGTCTCGTGACAGGCCAATTTGATTATCGAAAAAACGTAACCACTGACGCTGACCGATACTTTCCAGGCGAGCGATATCATCATCCGACATAAACTCACCGCCGATATTAGCTCGGGCGATAAAGTCGAATTCCTGTCTGAGTTGCTCTTGCAGCGATTCTTTTTGTTTGATCAGTTCCGATTGATCGTGACCCTCTGCCAAACCTTGCCAGTAGCTGATTTCGGCATCACGCCACAGCACCTCAAAACGGGTTCTGATCTCATGGATACGGTTGTAGATAGTTTCCAGCTTGGTGGCTTTATCGACCACATACTCCGGGCTGGTGACCTTGCCACAATCGTGTAACCAGGCAGCGATTCTGAACTCCCGTCGTTCCTTCTCTGACATCTGAAAGTCTCTAAACTCAGCCGCATCAGATTGTTCGGCAGCACTGATCATCAGTTCCGCCAGTTCAGGTACTCGTTCGCAGTGACCGCCGGTATAGGGGGATTTCGCATCAATCGCATCTGCTAACAGGCGAATAATCGCTTCGATCAGATCATCCTGCTCCTGCGCGTGTTTGCGAGTCTGCATCGCAGTTGCCGCTGAACCGGAGATCTCTTCGACAAATTGACGGAATAACAGTGGGCTACCGCCGGTCATTGCTGGGCACTGCAAAACAAATACCCCCAACAAGCTGCCATCGGAATCCCGTAGCGGAGTGCTTAGCAACTTGTCTTCGCTTAAGCCCAAGGCATTGGATAGGGTGTGGCTGACCTGGTGGGTGGTCGTGCCGCCACAGCCAATTTGCTCAGGACCTTGCATACCGATATGACTGACGCGGGTAAAATGACGTGCTTTAGTATCGTAGAGATAAACAGCCCCGGCTCCGGCTGCCGTGATATGAACTAGATGGGTTACGACCTGATCCAACATGCGATCAAGATCATTCTCCGCAGACAGTGTTTTGGATATCGATTTAAAATTATCAATACCTCGCGCCATGCTGTTGATCATTTCTGACAGCTGATTCACTTCTCTGACAGAGGAGGAGACCTTGAAATCATGTTTAAAATCAAAGTGTCTAATGCTTTCAACGGCATCTAATAGCTGGTGCATGGGCTTGGCAATAAAACGAGCCGCTCGCCAGCCGACGATCAGCAAAATAGCGATGGTGAAAGCAGACCAAATTAATTGTTCGGTCAAACGTTGGTTGGCATCAGCCAGCAGACTTGCCTTGGGAGTGGCAAAGATAAAGCGCGGTTGCCCTATATTCGGTTCTGTATTCGATCCTGTATTAGCCTCTGTATTAGTCCCTGTGTTTGACTCATCAAGGTTAATACTGTGATCTTTGATAGGAATACTGAGGCCATACCAGCTTCCCTCTTGGGTCTGTTTTTCTGTCAGTGTAGAAGAAATTGTTGCGATATCTGCAAAGCTCTCCAGGCCAGGGATGCCCAGTTCGCTGACTGAAGCCAAACGTGGATTTCCCTGTTCATCTGACAGCATCAATTTAGATTGATCCGGGTACCCCACCACTCGATTAAGCTCATCAACGATAAGAATATGATTATCACCGGGTGGTTTAAGGCTTGCCATCAGATGAGAGAGATCATTAATAGCGATATCCATGCCGATTACTGTGCCTGTATCAGCATTGGCATAAGAGAGAGTGACTCCGATTTGCTGAGTGCCAGAAAAAAGATAAGGCTCGGTAACAATCACGCCCTGGCTATTGCTGGCTTGTTTAAACCAGGGACGTGAGCGAGGATCAAAGGGAGCGGCTTCTGATGGGCGTGTTTGCAGGACGTTAAAGTCGTTATCGTAAAATGTCCAACTGGCGCGTAGCCGAGTCCCTTTTGGATCAAGATCGATACTTTGCAGTAAATAGGTGGTCTGTTCAGGCGCATTGAGTCGTTGTTTAATCCCATCCTGTCTCAGAGGGCGTAACGAAAAGAAATCACCATCGGTATAGCCGGCATAAACGGCAGATAAGATCTCATTACTCTGCAAGATACGCGCTAACGTTTTTAAACGCTGCTCTCTTTGCTCATGGCTCACCGCATGGTTCAGAGGATCTTGCTCTAGCAGTCGAATAGTATTGATATTGGATTGAAAAATCCGCTCAAGCTGAAAATCTACGCTTTCTGCCATCTGCTGCGCATTTTTCTCTGCCGCAGCTAATAAAGCGGCTTTGTTACTGAAAAAGGATTCTGCAATGAGTACCACGGCCAGTAAGAGCATACAGGCGACAATAGAAAGACTGCCAATTAGCTGAAGCGGGAGTTCGACTCTTTTTGTTTTCATATTGTCTCTAGGTTTAGGGGACGATGCTGGATGTTGGGTATTTGATGTCAGGCATTTGATGCTAAGTATTTGATGTTAGGAATAGGGTAATCAGATGCGGGTTAACTGCAGGTTAACGCTTTGAACCCTTTTCCATTGAAAACGGCTTATTCTACTGGTCATATTTTAGCCAGGTAACCAAGCTCAAGGTTTAAGCTGTTTTAACTTTCTGTTGAAAATACAGACTTAAGCAGACCAGTTTTCTTAGCCGGACCACTTGCCAGGCTTTTATTGCAGGTGGTGAAGAGATTGTAGAAAGTCTGGCATTAACAAATGTTAAGGAGCCGTTAAAACAGCCATCACACAATGTTCTGGTAATTCTACTGGAGCAAAAACAATGACAATATCCGCTCAGGATTCTATTCCAACACAAACAAATACTTCGCAACTAGCTGGTATAAACACTGATGCTCATATTGGTGATAGCCCTAACACTGGAGAAGCTACTGGTACTGCTAGCGCCATTAGCACCGATAGCTGTACCAGTATTTATCAACTGATATCAGATTCCGCAGCAGCCTACGGCGATCAGACAGCCCTGACTTTTGTAAAAGCCTTGCCACCAGAGTTGGTAGATCAGCGCATCAGTTACGCTGAGTTATTGGCCAATATCAATCGCAGTGTGCGTTTCTTTCATGATCTTGCCAGCCAGCGGGAAGGTTCTGATAAGACAGAAAAACGTCGCCCTGTGATCTCCTTTCTGCTGCCCAATATTCCACAAACGCACTATGTGCTGTGGGCAGCAGAAACACTGGGCATCGCAAACCCCTTAAACCCACTATTAAGCGTGGAAGCATTAACAGGACTACTGACCAAGGCGGATACGGATATTCTGGTAGTGCTGGGGCCTAACCCGGTGATTGATGTGTGGGAAAAAGCCTGTGCGGTAGTCCAGCAGCTGGAAAAACAACCCAAGCTAGTATCTGTTGTTTTTGCTGATAGTCAGCAGGATGCAGGGCTTCAATCCTCATTTTTTGATGCCGAGTTAGCAGGATATAGCGATGAGCCCCTGCCAAGTGATTGGTTACCGACAGCAGACGATATTGCCGCTTATTTCCATACCGGAGGCACAACCAGTACTCCCAAACTGGCGGTACATACCCACGCCAATCAGTGGTACAGCGCCAAGGCGTATCTAGATACATTGGATGCTCAGGTAGGCGATAGCAGTATTAATGGTTTGCCGATGTTCCATGTCGCGGGTGCTACTGTAATGACACTGGGCGCCTTTATCACAGGAGGCAATCTGATATTGCCAACGATGGGTGGTTTTCGTGATCCCAGAGTGATTGCCCAGCATTGGCAGCTGGTGGAGCACTATCAGGTCAAAATCAGTGGTGGTATTCCAACCTCGGTTGCCGCAATGGCTGAAGTGCCAGTGGATTCAGCGGATATCAGTTCGTTGCGCTTTTTAGTCGCCGGTGGTGCACCAGTGCCTCAGAGTCTGGTACAAAATATCAAATCGCTAACGGACCTAGATGTCTATCAGATCTACGGAATGACCGAGGCTGCTGGAGCCATTACGATGCCTAATTTGGCATGTCCGCCGCCGCCAGGTAGTGCTGGTCATATAAGTGGAGCTATTGAGGTCAAAATTGATCTGGCAGATCAAGTATCCGATAAGGAAGGGAATCGTGGAAAGCATGGCATAGGCGAAATCTGCATTCGTGGTCCTATGGTGATTCCCGGCTATCTGAATGATAAAACACCGCTGTTAACCAACGGTTGGCTCTACACCGGAGATCTGGGTTATATCGATGCAGATAACAATTTGTTTATCACTGGGCGCAGCAAGGATGTGATCATTCGCAGTGGCCACAATATTGATCCGGCACTGATTGAATCTTGTCTTGAGAAACATCCTGCAGTGGCCCTGGCTGCAGCAGTAGGTATGCCGGACAGTTATGCCGGTGAGTTACCTGTGGCTTTTGTGCAGCTTAAAGCAGAACAGAGCGTCACTGAATCAGAACTGCATGACTTTGCTTTTGAGCATATTGATGAGCGACCTGCGTGCCCTAAAGCAGTTTATATCCTGCCTGCATTACCCGTCACTGCTGTTGGGAAAATTCATAAAGCCACGTTACGGGCAGAAGCGGCAAAGAGTGTTGTTGCTCAAGCACTGGAAGCATTTATGGTCGCGGTAAGTGCACAAGTGTTGAGTTGTGGTGGCATTGAGGTTCAGGTAACGGCATCGGAAGATATGGCAGATGAAAGCCAGGCTCTGAACAAACGATGTGAGGCGTTGCAAGCTCAGTTAAATCTACCGATTCAATTACAGATTGATCACTGTATCCCCCAGTCGATATCTGGCTGATGCTGTTGATTATCAACAAACTAGGGCTGGCTTTGGCTAGCCCTTCAGTCTTTCTGCGATTTGAGTGGTAAGGGCATTGTGGTATGGACATAGTGATAAGAGCAATTGAGTTATTAACTGAATTTTTGCCTTTATTCTTGTGAATGTGGAAGTACTGAGACTTAAGCGACTTAAGTCTGTTTGAGTTTACGTTTTAATCGGGATAGGGATACTGCATCTATACCAAGATACGATGCCAGATGGTATTGAGGAATATTGCGTTTCAGCAGCCAGGGTTCATGTTGTTCCAGCCAGTGATAACGCGCCTCGGCATCGCCTGTGAGTAATACGGCTTCTCGGGATTCGTTACGCAGAAATAGCTCTTGGGTCAGTTGTTGCTGAATGGATAATAAATGAGGTAAGCGATCAAAGCATTCTATGGGGATCCGATATAGGGTGCAGTCTTCAAGAGCTTCGATAGAAAAAGGACAGGGGGCTTGAGTGAGCAATGCATTTAAGGAGCCAATTAAACGCCCCTCGCAGAAAAATGCTTTATTCCACTCTTTGCCATCAGGCAGTAGATAATAATAGCGTACGATACCTTGTACGATCAGGTAGACACAGTCTTGCTGGTCACCTACACGCACCAGCGTTTCACCTGAAGTAACCTGTACCTCAGTCAGATTGTCTAACCAGGGTTGTATCATTTCCATTTGATTCACAATGCCATAGTGGCTGAAGAGCTGTTTTATTACACCGGCATCAGGCATCGTCACATCCTGTAGTAATACTGCAAATAGTAGATTGAACCCATCCTATAGCAGGCGGCTATCCAAGACAAAGTAGGCCGCTATCCAAGACAAAAGCCTCATTATCGGAGTCGTTTATCGGAACCGTTCATTGAACTTCTGCTGCAACATGTTGTAATTGAAATGATTATTCTATTTGATCTTAAATGTTTGGGTTGTCTGATAGGATGTCCGTCATTTAACGCTACAGATAAGGAACCGTAACAGTGGGTTTGCTTGATAAAATCAGCCGAGTATTTGGTCAAAATACGCCGGACAAACTGAACTATAAAGAGGATCTCTTAAGCAGTTTGTTGGTGATGGCCTGGGTGGTGGAAGCCCGTGATCCTTATACTGGAGGCCACTTGTGGCGTGTTTCCCGTATGTCGCGTTTATTGGCGACCGATATGAAGCTACCTGCTGCGGATATCTCTCGTATTACCATTGGTGGTTTTCTACATGATTTGGGTAAGGTGGGCGTACCGGATCAGATTCTGAATAAACGCGGACCACTATCTGATGAAGAGTACGAGGTGATTAAAACCCACCCGGATGTGGGCTGGCGTATGATTGCAAGTCATCCGTTGTCCTCTTTGATTGAAGCCTCAATCCGATCTCACCATGAAAAGCCTGATGGTAAAGGTTATCCCAGAGGTTTGGGCGGTGAAGAGATTCCTATGGATGCCCGTATTGTCGGTGTTTGTGATGCTTTTGATGCCATGACCAGTACTCGCTCTTATCGCAAAGGTATGCCTATCGAGAAGGCGCTGTCGATCATTCAGGACAATTTGGGATGTCAATTTGATCAGGCCATAGGCGAGCGTTTTATCGCTTTAGGACAGGCCGGCGCGTTAGATCATATTGTCGGCCATAGCGATGAAGGCATTCCGCTGCATGAGTGTGCCATGTGTGGCCCAACATTGGTGATTCGTAAGGACCAACATGCAGGTAATCATGCATACTGTCGCAGTTGTTCTGGCGAATATAAGATCGATGAGAAGGATGGCAAGGTTTCTGTCGAAATGACCGGTAAGATGGGCCGACCCCAGGATCTGGAGCCGGACGTGGATACGGATCTGATCGCGCGCGTGGTAAAAGACTCCGTTCAGGAGTTGGTGATCTAGCAAAGGGCTACGGTTCCAGATAAAGGGTGATCAAGCCCAATGTTACTTATTACTTGAATCCAAGAGTTAAGAGTTTCTGGTCTAACGAGCTAAAAACTGCTCAATTACCTGTATCACCTGCTCTGATTTTTGAGTGTCTAATGCATCAGGGTGAGGTGCCGCAAACTTGCCGGAGTCATTATCAAAGTAGAGACTATGGGCTTCGGCAAATGAATCAAACAGCGCTGCATCACGCAGGATATTGGCACCTATGCTGATATCCCCACCGGCAATACCATAGGCTTCTTTTACCATCTTACTGGCCAGCAAAGAGCCTGGGTTAACGGAAACAATCATAGGGCCATCGGTTTTATGAGCTTCTCCCAACACCGCAGACCACATGGTAAGCGCCAGTTTACTTTGTGCATAAGCGGCGTTGTCTGGTAGTGAAGGTGCAGATACCAATGCCTTCAGATCCACTGGAGCCTGAGCCGCAGAAGAGAGGTTTACCACCCGGCCTGTAGACTTCATCAAGGGCATCAGCTTTTTCGTCAGCAGATAAGGCGCAATCGTATTCACTGCAAAGCGGATATCCAACCCATCTTGGGTCAGTGTTTCTGACGTTTTAAAGATACCGGCGTTATTAATCACCACATCCAGCTGACTATGTTTTTCAGCAATCGCTTGCGCCAGTTTTTCTACCTCTGATAGCACAGACAGATCCGCAATATAGCTCTCAAGTTCAGCATCAGCAGACAGCTGTTTAATCTGTTGTGCGGCTTGCTCCAGTTTAGCTGGATTGCGACCGTGCAGTAGGATCTGATGACCTTCTTTAGCTAGCAGTTTTGCAGTTTCCAGCCCGATGCCATCGGTAGAGCCTGTGATCAATATGGTCTTTTTCATGATGGGGTCCTTCGTCAGAATTTAGGAGCCTTAGCCTGGTTGCTTGGCTGCTATCAATAGATAAGTGCTTAAAAACTGGCTATAAGCGTAACACTGTAGATCAATATTGATAATGTGGGCTATTTTGAAATCAGTTTATGGAAAATATTGATAATAGCTGAGGCTTTGAAGGCGTTCTTTAACAGAGGGCTAGAGGAAGATTAATTGCTAGTTTGGTGGAGATTAATTGGGAATTAGGTGGTGATTAATTGCTAGCTTACTGGAGATAAATTGAGAGAGTGGTAAAAGGCAGACATATTTCAGCTGCCTTTTATATCGATTGATAAGTTAGGTGATAGGAGGGCGATCAAGCCGCAGAGCCTGCACCTGGGTTTCATCTCTAAGTTTCAGGTAGCGCTTTTGATACACACGCCAGCTGATCAAACCCGCTAAGAAGTTACCGGCCATAGCTCCGATAAACAGACCTGTCAGATCACCGAGTGTGGAGCCCAGCCATAATAGCGGCAGATAACACACCATCAAACGTAGTGCTGAGATGCCCAGTGCCAGATTAGGCATGCCCATGGCGCTACAGGCTGAGACCGTCAGCATACATACACCCAGACCCATATAACTGATTGGGACTAACCAGAGATAGTTATCAACGATACCGACAATGGTGTCGTCCTGGGTCAACAGGCCGCCAATCGTATCAGACAGCAGAGCCAACAGTACCGCCAGAGTCAGTTGCCAAACCAGGACAAATTTAACCGCCAAGGTCACCAACTGGTTGATCTGTTCGATATCTTTACTGCCTCTTAAACGACCAATAATCGGCGGCATTGCCATGGTCAGCGCCAGTACGATAATAATGGTGAAAAACTCAATCCGAGTGCCTAAGCCCCAGGCAGCAATGGCGTAGTCGCCATAAAAGGCCACGATAGTGGTCGCGATCATAGCGGATAATGGTGGAATAAACTGGCTCATCATGGAGGGGGCCATAAAGGCCAGCAAGCGTTGTAAACCGGTGCGTATGGTTTGAGTGGTATTAGGCAGGGCGATAAAGCCGCGACGTAGAATACCGCCATAGATAATCACACAGCCGATAATAAAAGAAACTACGGTGGCCCAGGCGGCTCCGGCCAGTCCCATCTCAAAGGTAAAGATAAACAGCGGGTCGAGGATCATATTGAGCACACTGGTAATGACCATCACCATGCCGGGCAGAAAGGTCTCGCCATGAGCGCGGAAAATGCTGTAACCGAAATAAAGCATGGCTCCAAACCAACAGCTAATCAGCCAGGGAAACCAGTATTGTCGTGCCAGATCGTGCAAGCCTTCATGAGCCCCCATAAAAGACAACAAGGGCTGTTGCTGTGACCAGAGCAGTAAACAAAGTAGCAGTATCAGGACAAAGCCAAGCCCTATTACCAAACTGCCCAGTTGTGCAGCATAGTGGTTTTTATCCGCTCCCAATGCCGTCGCGATCACTGTAGTCGTCGCAATACCCAAACCCACCTGAATGCCGATTACCAGCTGATAAATCGGAATCGAGAAACCCACCACCGCCAGAGGCTGAGCGCCCAGCTGACCGATAAAGGCACTATCAACTAATTGGCAGCTCATAATAGCTAATAAGCCAATCAGCATAGGCCAGGTCATACGGTATAGCTGTTTGCCAAGAGACTGAGATTGTTGTCCTGTGGACTCGTTTACCTTATTTATTTGTGTCGTCATAAATGGCCTTTAAACAAATAGGTTCTGGCAAAGGATGATTAGAAGGTTAGTGTCTCTGTGAAGCTTATGTTCAATAAAGCCAGATTATTCTGCGCAATAAGACAATGCCAGGGCGAGGGAGTATACCGGATGATAAAACAGGGAATAGTGAAATTAATTAATCCATGCTTATAGAAATGAGGGCTGTGAATATCAATGTAGGAGCCGAATCCTTTCGGCGAGAACCCGCAAACTGGTCGTCAATGAAGAACCGTGTCAGGTTTATCGTGAACGGAGTCCACCCCTACATCTTGGTTTGAGATCGCGCCTTAAACCTCAATCACTACTTTACCCATACCTTGACCACTGGCCAGACGTGCATGAGCTGCACCGGCTTGCTCTAAAGTAAACTTCTCTTCATCCAGTACTGGGCGTAGGCCACCGGCCTCAACAATCTCTGCCAGTTTTGTCAGAATCTCACCGTGTACCGCACGCCCCTGGTTATAAAGCATCGGGATCAGCATAAAGACCACATGCAATGATAGTCCTTTGAAGTGAGCGACAGACAGATCCAGTTCAACCAGAGAGACTGTTGTTGCTACCTGGCCGTTCAGAGTTGCCGCCTCAAAAGAGTTGGCCATATTTGCGCCACCGACGGAATCAAACACCAGATCAAAACCGGCACCTTGGGTGTGTTTTTCAACATAATCTGCGACAGCTTCGGTTTTATAGTTAATGCCCTTTGCACCCAGCTCTTCAATCAGAGCCAGTTGACTATCACCACCGCCAGTGGCGTAAACCTCGGCACCAAAATGACGCGCTAGCTGCAGAGCTACATGGCCGACACCACCGGAGCCACCATGAACCAGTACTTTTTGATTTTCAGGGGAATTTTGAATGCCTGCCCGTAATAAGCCTTCATAGGCGGTGATGCCGACTAAAGGCAAAGCAGCAGCTTCAGCCATAGTCAGGTTTTTAGGTTTGCGGGCGATCAGACGGGCATCCGCTGCGATATATTCCGCCAGAGTCCCTGGCAGATCTGCTAAGCCACCGGCACAGCCATACACCTCATCACCGATAGAGAACTGCTCAACGCCTTCACCGACGGCTTCAATAGTACCTGCGAAATCCATACCCAGAATACCAGGTAGCTCAGGAGAGATCGGTAGCTCCTCACCCATCTGGCGGATCATAGTATCTACGGTATTTACACTACTGGCTGCAATACGAACCAGTACCTGACCGGCCTGGGCGACCGGCTTAGCCACTTCTGCCGCTTCAAAAACTTCTGGGCCACCAAAACTGCGGATAATCATTGCTTGCATCGATGTTGTCATGACTGTGTGCCTTCTTAAATAGCGTTGCTGATTGAATAAGGTCATTATATTTGCTTGAATTCTGATGATAATTGTCGAATATAGAGAATCAGTTTTTTTATTTTATTGATAATAGTGGCCGTTCTTGAGGGATAGTATTTACCCTCAGAGCAATCAGAATAGGCCTGGTCAGTGCTCTGAGAGTGGACGTTTAGTGTTTAGAGACTTGGAACTTAGAGGGTCTTCTAGGGTTTAGAAGGTTTTAGAGGAAAAGGACTTAGAGGGTTTAGCAGACAATGAATATTGAACATCTCAGGCTGTTTGTGCGGGTGGCATCAACTCACAATATCAGTATGGCGGGCCACGAGCAGGGCTTGTCTCCAGCGGTGGCGAGTTCTTATATCAGCAAGCTGGAAGATGGTTTGGGTGTACGTTTGGTACACCGTACGACGCGCAAGGTGTCGTTAACGGAAGAGGGACAGGCGTTTCTGCCTCATGCGGAAGAGGTGCTGTCCCATATTGAAGCGGCCCGTGCCTCGGTAGGTGCTGGTAAAGCATCGCCTTCGGGCACTTTGCGGGTGGCTGCTCCGGCTTCGTTTGGGCGAATGCATCTGATTCCGGCACTAAAAGACTTTATGGCCCAGTACCCTGACCTGAAAATTGATTTTCGTTTTAGCGATACCATTGTCGATATGGTCGAGGGCGGTTTTGATGTTGCCATTCGTAATGCCGAGCTAAAAGATTCCAGTCTGATCGCCCGTAAACTGGCCACCGATGAGCGTATTCTATGTGCTTCGCCAGAGTATCTGGCGGAATATGGCGAGCCTCAAACCCCACAGGACTTGCGTGAGCATCAATGTGTGAATCTGATTGGTCTGGAAACCTGGTCCTTTGATACACCGGATGGTCCGGTCAGTATTAAAACTCATGGACGGGTACGCACCGATAATGGCGATACCTTGAGAGATGCCAGTGTTGATGGTTTAGGCATTGCCATCAGTGCTCGTTGGAGTGTGTACAAACATTTACAACGAGGTGAACTGGTGCAGGTGCTGAAAGATTATCCCCTGCGTGATGATGCAGCGATCTGGGCGGTCTATCCCAGCTCCCGTTTGTTAGCCCCTAAGGTGCGAGCCTTTATTGATTACTTCTCGGGTTATTTTGGCAGTCCGCCGTATTGGGACTCCCAAGAAGGTTAAAAGCAGCGTGCAATCCTTTTTATCCCTTCTAATACTTCTTCGGGTTTACAGGCGCAGCAGTTGATTCTCAGATAGCGACTGTAAAGATCGCTAGTGGGTGAAAACACATCTCCAGGTAGGAAGAGTACGCCTTTTTCTAAAGCCTTCTGATGAATCGGCATGGCCCGATAGGGCTCTGGCAGTTCTACCCAAAGTACAAAACCTGCTTGGGGAAGAGAGACGCGCGTGCCCTGCGGAAAGCGCTGTAGGATACATTCTCGGGTTTGTAATACCCGTTCGGCATGTTGTCCTCTGTGTTTGTTGACCGCTTTTTGGTACCAACCTTTTTCCAGCATGGTCGCGACCGTGAGCTGGCAAGGGGTGCTCACGCTGACGTTACTGATAAATTTACTGGTGGTGATTTGGGTGAGTTGATCGCTAGGCAGTAGCCAGCCGACTCGCAATGCCGGTGATAGGCTTTTCGAGAAAGAGCCGCATTGGCTGACTAAACCGTATTTGTCTAACGCTTTCAGTGAATGGCTGTTATGGCTGTGATATGTCAGATCCAGATTGATCACATCCTCAATCAGGTGGGTGCCGTGGTTATGGCACAGCTCTATCAGGGCTTGTTTATTGTTATCTGACATAACAAAACCCAATGGATTATGCCCCACAGGATTGACTACGCAGGCATTCACTTTAATGGCAGACATCATGGTTGCCAGATGTTGCAGGTCGATGCCGCTTTCCGGTGACGTCGGAATTTCTAATGCTCTTAGGCCCAGGCTTTCCAGCTGCTGCAGCACGGTAAAGTAAGTAGGGGATTCAATGGCTACGACGTCACCGGGTTGGGTGCTGTTGATCAAGGCTAAACGCAGTGCCTCGGTACAACCGTTGGTGATCTGCAGTTGCTCAGCTGTGCATGGGATCTCTTTTTGTCGCAGATATTCCGCCAGAGCTTGCTGCAGGGCAGGCTCGCCGCTACTGGGGCTGTAACTGCCATAAGCCCATTGTTGACGTTGACTGACCTGGCGCTGGGCTTTGGCTAAGGCGTCGAGTGGCAGTAGTTGGGGTTCGGGGACTGCGGTGCCCAGGTTGATCACTGGCTGTTGTCGCGCTAATGCCAGCATCTGTACGACGAGTTCACCGATTTTTACCCGTTTAGCTCCAGGATCGGGTGCTGGGATCTGGGGTTGTAGCTGGAGGTCAGGTTTGGGGGCAAGAAAATAGCCTGAGCGAGGCCGCACCTGAATCAAGCCCTCATCAATCAGTACCTGGTAAGCACTCTGGGCCGTGCTCAGACTGATGGAAAGCTGCTCGCTGATCTGGCGCAGGCTGGGCAGCTTTTGTTTCGGATCTTTGTGCTGAGCAATCAACAGTTTGATCTTCTGACTGGCACTGAGATACAGGTGGGTATCTTGAGGATTTTGGTGATTGTCTTCTGGCATCGCTCTGTTTATCTATCTTGTCTGTTTGCTTTTATATGAGGAGTCTTGGTTTTTTCTATCTCTGTTTTCTTATTTTTTCTTCTGTGTGCTTGTCTTTACTGCTGTATGTCTGCTTTTAGCTTATCTGTCTCTATTCTGTTTGCCCAGGGTGTTTTCATAATAGCTGCACGTTAATGACTACTGCAGTTGTTTTCGACGAATAGCACTTATTACTTGAATCCAAGAACAACAAAAAAACAGAGAAAAAAGGAAAACCCCTATGACCTTATACCTGGATACATCTACTGACTCTGACTCACCTGCTCAGACATCTTTCTCCACTGATAAAGGACAAACTTTGTCTTTATCCGATTACGGTCAGCGTTTACCGGGTTCGCCAGTGCGGGAGATTCTCTCGGTAAGCCAGCAGCCGGGGATGATCTCTTTTGCAGGTGGTTTGCCGGATACCCGAGTAATGCCGGAGCTGCCAGTGTTAACATCACAGGAGCTGGCGGGTGTGGCACAGTACGGCACTTCTGAAGGAGAGGTTCTGTTAAAACAGCAACTGGTGAGTTGGTTAGAAGGCGAAGGTTTAACCTGTGAAGAGAGCCAGATTCTGATCACTTCCGGCTCTCAGCAAGGGCTGGATCTGGCGGCGCGTTTATTGGTTGATCCAGGCAGTGAGGTGATTGTAGAAGATCCCAGTTATTTGGCGATGCTACAGATCTTAAATGGTTTAGGGGCTGAGCTGTTGCCCTTTGAGCTATCTGAGCAAGGTGTTGATTTGGAGACTTTGGAGCGACTGTTAAAAACACGTCAGCCCCGAATGCTCTATCTGATTCCGACCTTTCAGAACCCCACCGGTTACTGTTATAGCGAACAGGAACGGATCGCGGTTGCCGAACTGGTGGATCGTTACGGGGTTATTTTGGTTGAGGATGATCCCTATCGGGCACTGAACTACGATGGTGCCTTTACCCGACCAATCTGTCATTACGTGAAACGTTCCCCTTGGATCTATCTGGGCTCCTTCTCAAAGATGTTATGGCCAGGTCTGCGCACAGGGTTTATGGTTGCTCATCCTGCACTGTACTCTTATCTGTATCGTGCAAAACAGGCGACCGACCTTCATACCAATCGTTTGGGACAATTGCTGATTGCTCGTTTTATGCAAAGTGGTGCCTTGCCTCGTCATATTGAACAACTTCAACAGCATTACCGGTCTAAGCGGGATGATATGCAGCGTTTATTAAGTGAGAATCTGCCAAAAGAGGTGAGTTGGCAATTGCCTGCAGGCGGGATGTTTTTCTGGCTGACGCTATCAATAGAGTGTCAGCGTTTATTGCAGCAGGGTATCGAAAATGGGGTAGTGGTATTGCCGGGTAGCTCGTTTGCTGTAGCTGCAGAAGGGAATTATTGCTTGCGTTTAAGCTTTAGTCAGATCTCTTTGCCTGAAATGGAGGAAGGGATTAAGCGCTTGGTGGCACTATTATCTTAGAGGTTGTTTTAGCTTTCTGAGCTGTACTAAATACGTCTAAGCGCTGGTCTTAAGGCGTATCTTAGGGCTGGGCTTTGGTTGTTCTTGCTTTGACTGACCATATTTGGGTTTGGTCTGTTCGGCTATCGTGCAAAAAAATGCTCCTGAGGAGTCAGGAGCATTATCAACTTCTATCTTGATCTAACCCATATACCAGTTGGTTTCCATCTGGCTGAGCATATAGCCCATAATCTGTTCCATGCGTTGGTTAGCTTCACTAAATAGTTCCAGATCAACCAACATCGCTTCTGCGGGTTGAGAGTGCGGGCCATCATCAATCTCATGGGCGCAGGCATCAATCAGCTCTTTTGCCGCATCCGGCGTGGTTTCCAGGTGGAATTGAAGCGCCACAACCCTATCCTGATAGATAAAGCCTTGGTTCTCGCAACCGTCACTGGTACCGATTGGTGTTGCACCATCAGGCAAACCAAAGGTATCACCATGCCAGTGAAAGGCTTGGAACTGTTGTGGTAAACCTAGCACCATGGCATTAGGTGTCGCCGTAATAGGATACCAGCCAATCTCACGGTGCTCATTTTTCTTTATTTTGGCGCCCAGTACATTAGCGATCAGCTGAGCACCCAGGCAGATACCCAGAACCATTTTGCCCTGCTCAATGGCTTCGCTGATAAAGCGTTTTTCTTCTTTCAGCCAGGTGACCGTTTTATTGTCGTTCACCCCCATAGGGCCGCCCAGAATCAGCAGCATATCGTAGCTGTCCTGATCTGGCAGTGAATCTCCGGCATAAAAACGGGTTAGGGTAACCGGATACTCATTTTTCTCAGCCCAGCGAGCAATACTGCCAGGGCCTTCGTAAGTAACATGTTGTAAAACATGTATGCGCATTAGTGGTGATGCCTCAATTTCTTTGGATTCTGGATCTGGAATGATTATACACACCGTTGCCTTGATTCCCTTTCCTTGGCTTAGACAGCTTTTGTAGGATATTAACGCTACTACTGTCGCTAAATGTGAGCAAAAAGCGAGCCCATGTGCTGAAAAATAGCTGTAAGACACGAGTAGGCAAAAGGAGAGAGGTGATCAAAAGATCACTAGGTATATACGGGCAGAGGGTATGGGCAACTGTATTGCAAGCGAACACAGGTTTAGCTGCATTTAGGGCAAGAGGAAACACTATATTTGAAAACAGCCCCGGAGGCTCACTTGTCGCTACCATAGCACCAGATCGATTTTTTATATAAGTTCAGGAGAATAACAGGATTAAACTGAGATGCAATAACACCTTAATAGTTCATTAATCGATACTCATTGATGACCACTTACGCAAAAGTGTTCCGACATTCTTCGACCTGCATCTGGGGAATGAAGCATTTTGTTATAGAGACACTTTTGTGTGAGTGCTTCGGTGAAATACTGTCTGCATCGTTGGGTCTTTAATGGGGTTATGGCTCGATTGAGTCAGAGGTTGGATGTCAGCTCCCGGATGATCATAAGTGAAAATCTGGTGTGTGTGGTTCTAAGCAATTGGCTTGTCCAGAGCCTTCGCGAGAGAAGGCCCTAGTTTAAATTTGAGTGATAGAGGCAGTGCCCTATTGCTTCTGACCGCTATTTCTAATTGCTACTGAGTAATGTCGGTATTACGCATCGCTGTGTCCAGGGTATCAATGATCTCGACCCAATCGGAGTCTTCATCAAGGCCCTGAGCTAAAAAAGCAGCTTGTGAGTCGTTAAAACAACTGGCTTCGTAAATAGGTTGCCCTTCGGGTAAGGGGGCATTCTCGGTAATAAAGCGGTTGATGGATGCTTCATCGTTCAGTAAACCCAGTTGGGCAAACAGGGTTGGCATATCATGTGTTGAAAGATCCATACCTTGGCCTCCTAAGTTGTCAGGCAGGTAAATGGGTAGGCTGTCCGCATGACAGCAAGGAATAACGTCAGTTTGATTGCTCACCGAGTCAATGCGTCATAAAAGGATAAAACGCTCAAATCATTCTGAGTATAGAAAGAGATTGGCCAAATGCTAAATTGCCGATACGGTCAGAAATACTGAACATGGCATGAAAAAGTACACAGTCTGAATGAGGGAATCGTATGAATAAGGGAATAACCAGATGCAGGATTTAGCTGTACATCAGCTGACGGAAATTGAGCAACAACTACCCAAAAATAAGGGAACCTATCTGCTGTTTTTCACTTTAGAGCAGACGTTAACTTGTGATGTGGGGAAGTTTGCTCAGGTGACTTTGCAGCCTGGAATTTATGCCTATGTGGGCAGTGCGTTTGGTTCTGGTGGTTTAAAGGCACGTTTAAGGCACCATCTGAAAATCAATCAGCGTTGTCATTGGCATCTGGATTATCTACGTCCATATATGCAGTTTATTCAGTTGTGGCTGACTCAGGATTTGCAACGTCGTGAACATCAGTGGGCGGGCATCATGCAGGCATGGCGAGGTATTTCTATTCCGATAGAAGGACTGGGGGCTTCGGATTGTCAGTGCAGGGGGCATTTTTTTCAGATGAAAAAGGTACCCGCAATTGCAACCTTTCGGAAAAAACTGCGGGCAGAAAATTGGCTTGAGGATAACATCTTGCAGGTTGTTAGACCGAACCCACAGGAAGTTAGGGCTGACTAGAGCGTTAAACTGCATTAGTTCAGATTAGATCTGACACCGCTCTATGAAGCTTGAATGCCATAGTAACTAATTTATCCGTACGGCCTCTATTGACTGTTGGTTGTACGCCTTTAGTGTGTATTGCTCCCGATAGAATGGAGTCTTAAGAGGCCTTTAATAGCCCTTTGTAATGACTAATAGGCTCCCTGTAATGACTAGCAGACCCTCTGTAATGACTAGAGTCTGCCTGGTCGTAGGCTATCTATTCTTCTAATCCTTGGTTTCAGCCTCAGGCCGGTATGTGCTCTTCGTGCTCCATCTCTGCTTCATGTTCGGCCAGTAGCACTTCAGTCAGAGCTGCAGACACCACTTGAGCGGCTTCTTGCCAGTTGTGCTCCAGCATGACGCCGTGACCTGCATCGATCCAATGGGGCTGACAGCTGTAAGTTGCGGCAGTCATGGTTACGATGACTTTAGGCACCAGGCGGTCATGTAAAGCACCAACCACTGCAATAGGCGTTTTAGACACTTCAAAAGGGTTGGGGAGATTGTGCCAGCTCATATCCCATAATAGACGCTGTGACTCGGGGACTAGATGCTCCAGCCAGGCTTCCAGCTTTTCCTGTTCAACAGGACCTGCAAACAGGTAACGCTTTAGCTGCTCAGTGGTTGCCAATTCAGGCATCAGGTAGGTTTGAGTCATCTCCATGGTGATCAGAGGATCTTGCCAGAAGCTTTGCCAGGAGAGAGGCATCATCCCCTGAGGAGGGATGCTGCTGATCAGTACCGCGCCTCGATAGATATGCTTGCTTAAGAAGCGTTGAACGACCATACCTCCCATAGAGTGTCCCACCAGAATCGGAGGTTGTTTGTGGGTGGCCTCAATGGTTTGAATAGCATCTTTCAGATCTTGGACGTAATCATTCAGCGAGTATTGACCCATAGGGTCTGGTGCTGATGATCGACCATGACCTCGGAGGCTGACGGCATAGGCGTGGTAACCGTGGTCAGCAAACCAATCCAGAAAGTGCTCTTCCCATACCCAGGCTCCGCAAAAGATACCGTGTACAAAAAGCACTGGAACGGCGTCTTGCTGTTTCGCTTTACGATAGACTAACTCTAATTTTGAAATGCCCACACTGCACTCCTGTTGCAAACGGGTTTATAAATCTTGGCCTGCTAAACCTGATGTATCTTGGGCTGAGGTCTATCAGGAACGCTCAATCGTGTTAAAACTAAACCAGATATAACACGGGCTCTCATATTGCACCTTAGGCTAGTCTGATTAGTTTGCGTTTTTGCGACAGCGAGATGAGTTTAGTCGATTTTCTGGTCATATGCTTAATTTGGGCATTATTGGGAGTATTGTTCGCTTGTTGGTTATTCCCAGCGATAACAGGCCATAGAAAGAAAACCATATTCGAAGCTATCGTGGATAATCTCTCCCTGATCTTGTCCCTGTTCTTGGTTTTGGCTTTGCTTTCCACTACCAGCGCCTGCCGCGACAAGTAAAGGTACAAAGTGCTCGGGTGTGGGGTGGTTCTCCAGACCATAAGGTGCCTTGTCATAGGCTAGCAGAGCGTCTTTATCTCCAGAGATCACCGTTTGATTTAACCAGCCCATAAAGCCTTTAGCCTCAGGTAATACTGGCTGTCCCGGTTGTCGACGGCGATTAAAGTAGCTCAGGTTATGGGTTGCAGCACCGCTACCGATAATCAGAATATTCTCACTTCTAAAAGTCTGTAATGCCTGACCAATCTGCCAGTAAGTGCTGGATGCAACACCTCTGGGCAGAGAGACCTGAATCACGGGAATATCGGCTTCTGGATAGATCAACTTGAGTGGTGACCAAGCACCGTGATCCAAACCTCGAGTCTCGTGTAGACGAGCATCAAACTCCCATTTCTGTAACTGTTGCTGTACCCGTTCTGCCAGTTTTGGTGCACCAGGAGCCGGGTAAGTCATGCGATACAATGCGTCAGGAAAACCGTAAAAGTCATAGATGGTTTTAGGCTCAGGACTGGCGGTGATTCCGATAATCGGAGCCGGTGTTTCCCAATGCGCGGAGACAACAATAATGGCATCAGGTTTAGTCAACTGCGTCGCTAACTGTTGGTAAAAGTCTTTCGCAGGAGAATCACCCAAAATCAGATCCGGTGAGCCATGGGAGAGAAACAGACTGGGCTGAATAGATTGCTTGGCTTGAGTTGGATTCATAGTGGTCTCCTGGAGTTTAGAGTTGGATTAGTTTGCCGGTATGGCGTTGCTCGTGCTGGTATTAAGATTGAGCTAATAGATGTAGTGTAAGTTTCCTGTCTTATCGCAAAAAGTAGGCTAATCGGAAATTAGTGTTAATTATGGGTTAATAATTGTCAGTAGAGATAAGAGATAGAGTGAAGCTGAGGCGTTTGGAATGAAGCTGGTTATAAGCCAAGACTTGGAGCTGACACAGAAACATACGATAATGCCTCGGTTCAAAACTGCACTGATTAAAACTGTACATTCACAGCTGTTCATTCATGGCTGTATATTCACAAGCACAGCAACTCAAAACACGACAGGTAAAAAGATGTCTGATAATTGGCCAACGGTTGATCTGTATTTCACTGAACAGGGTGAAGGTTTTCCTCTGATCATTATCCATGGATTATTTGGTTCGGCAGATAACTGGCGGACACTGGCCAAGAAGTTTGCGGAAAACTACAAGGTTTACTGTGTTGATCTGCGTAATCATGGTCGTTCGCCTCATATCGAGGGTATGAACTACCAGGCCATGGCGGCGGATCTGGAGCAGTTTATGGCGGCACAGCAGATCGAACAGGCGCATATCATCGGGCACTCTATGGGCGGCAAAGTCGCGATGCAGCTGGCGCTGAGCCATCCGGAAAAAATTGCTAAGCTGGTGATAGCCGATATCGCCCCAGTAACTTACGAACACGGTCATGATGATGTGATTGCGGCTTTTTACGCCGTACGTGCAGCCGGTGGTGTGGCTTCCCGTAAGGAAGGCGATGTGCTGATGAGCGAACACGTGAAAGAACTGGGTGTACGCCAGTTCCTGATGACTAACCTGGAGAAAAAAGACACCGGCAAACTGGAATGGCGTGTGGGTCTGGATCAGATCCGTGATGATTATGATTCTGTAGTTGAAGCTCCAGCTGGTACGCCGTTTGATGGTAATACCCTGTTTATTCGAGGTGGTAACTCCCACTATGTACTGGATAGCCACTGGCCACAGATTCAGGCGCTGTTCCCACAGGCACTGTTGAGCACGGTTGAGGGGACTGGACACTGGCTACATGCCGAAAAGCCGTTGGACTTCCTGGGGAATGTCAGCGAATTTCTGGCGGATTAAGCGTCCAGAAAATCGGTGACAAGACACGGATATGCACTAATCCCGACTTGATTGTTATCGCCACTGGAAGCCGATTAGGCTTCCAGTGGAATCAAACGTAAATACTCACCCTGTTTCTTCAACTGACTGATCAGCACCTTATAAATATCCCGATCAAACGGTGGCAGACTATCGCTGATCTGTTTATCGCCATAGGTGGTTTTTGCTTCTTTCAGGCTGCTAAAACATCCCAGATAACGCCAGTTATCAAACAGCAAAAAGTCCGACTGATGGCTTTCACCATCAAATCCGATATAGGGTTCTTTGGCGACTTCTTCGATGATCAATGCCCCAGGGAAAGGCCAGGCGTTGAGCCGAATTCGGTTGAGCACATCATGCTGTTGTTGCAGATAGCTTTCTTCATCGTCTCTTCCTGCACAAACACCATCACAGCGGCCAATCTGACTACCAAAACAGGCGCCTTTACCTTTCTCTAAGCCCAGTTTTTTCAGGCATAGACGAAACTCTTCACTGAGTTTGCGCAGTGTCTGTTCTGCGTCCCTTTTATTACGAAACAGGCCATAAAACTGCTCGCATTGGTGAAAGTTCAGGCTACAGGCATCGACGATTTTAGGGGCCTTGCTTAAGGAACCATCCCACTGCAAACTGACTAATTGCTGCTTTTTACGCAGTTGGCGGTTAAATACCGGACTGAGTTGTTTGACCAGGCTGGCTTCCAGCAATAAAGCGCTCAACTCCCCAGCAGTTGAGCGGTGTTCAATATGGCGCACTTGCTGTAACAGCTGCATCTCTTTATTTGAATGGCGGTCATCATAGAAGTGGGAACGGATACGACTTCGTAACGTCACGCTTTTACCGACATATAACGGTAGCTCGTTTTCGCCATAAAATAGATAGACACCAGGGGTATCGGGAATATCGGCAATCTGGCCAGGGTCGATATGGCTGGGTAGGGCTTGCTGGCGCATCACCTGATCTGCGCCCTCGTTAATGCTTTCGATGCTGACACGTCCAGGTAGACCGTTAAACCACTCAACCAACGCTTCGGTATCGGCCATGGCTCGGTGACGATTTTCACTGGGGATATTAGCTGCCGCTAACAGTGCATCAAGGTTATGTTTCTGCTGTTTTGGAAACAGGCGACGAGACAGTTTTACCGTACACAGCACCTGACAGTGTAGCTGCTCATTCATACGGTTAAATTCATTGCGCAGAAAACCATAATCAAAGCGGGCGTTATGGGCGATCAGGGTAAAGCCCTGCAGTTTATCCCGTACCGTATCAGCGACTTCTTTAAATTCCGGCGCGTCGACGACCATCGCCTGACTAATACCGGTCAGATGTTGAATCTGCTCTGGAATCTTCATCTTGGGATTGATCAGCTGACTCCAGCGATCCAGCTCCTGCCCGTTTTGATAACGAATAATGGCGATCTCGGTGATACGGTCTTTTGTGGTTCTAAGACCTGTGGTTTCCAGATCAATAAAGGCCAGGGCCTGCTGATTAAAATCGGTGCTGGAGTTTGCTGAGGGCATGGGGTCACACTGTGTCGCTATTTAGGTGGAGGTATCTGTTATTTTATACAGTTTTTTCTTATACCTCAGCAAAACTTTGCGCACGTTCGTCCAAAGTAATGCTTTGAGAATGCTCTTTTTGCAGCAAGCTTTGCTTAAGGTAACCGTTATAGCTGGGTTTCTATTGTAAGGATCATCTTTGATGATCAATAAAAAAGCCTCGCTTAACGCTTATGCACCTTAACGCGTTAAGTGAGGCAAAACTGATCCGGGGCTGTTCAGGGTTCAAGCACTCATAAAGCTTGTGTCGTGAACAAGATCAGTATTCAAGCAAGTAAGAAAATAACGCTCAGTTGGAGGGTTACATAAGGTTCAGCGCCTCTTCATCATCTGCCGCTTTATCTACCGTTTTTTGTTCCGGTAGAGAACGTTTCTGAAGCAATTGTTGGGCTGATTCCAGAGTCTGGCTGATCAGGGCATTAATGGTCATGGGGCCAACACCACCGGGTACAGGTGTTAGCGCAGAAACACGCTGCTCCAGGCCTGTTTTTTCAATATCGCCGATACCGCCTGGGTGATAACCCGCATCGACTACCACTGCTCCATCTTTAATCCACTCTGCTTTGATCAACTCCGGCTGACCCACGGCTCCCACAATGATATCCGCACGGGCGACTTGTTCCGACAGATCAGTGGTGCGGGAGTGACAGATGGTTACTGTGGCGTTGGCATTTAATAACATCGCAGCCATGGGTTTTCCCAGAATAGGGCTGCGTCCGATCACGACCGCATGTTTACCGGCCAACGGGATATCGTAGTGGTTTAGCAAAGTCATAATGCCTGCTGGGGTGGCCGAACCAAAAGCTTCTTCACCCATAGCCATCAGACCGAAACCCTGAGTGGTCACGCCATCGACGTCCTTTTCTATGGCAATGGCATCGAAGCAGGTGCGCTCATCGATCTGTTTTGGCACAGGATGTTGCAGCAAAATACCGCACACGTTTGGATCATTGTTGAGGCGTTCAATCTCGGCCAGCAGCTCTTCAGTAGTCGTGCTTTCAGGCAGATCAACACGTACCGAGCCCATACCCACACGAGCACAAGCGTTCACCTTCATCTGCACATAGGTGGCGGATGCTGGATCACTACCTACCAAGATAGTGGCTAACACCGGTTGAGAACCACCAGCGGCACGCAGCTTTTCCACTGCAGCACTCAGTTGTTGTTCCCGGCTTTTAGCCAGGGCTTTGCCATCCAGCACTAAAGTTTTTTTGTCTAGGGCTTGTTTATCTGGAATGAGTGCAGACATCGATTGAACCTCTTTTTTCTGTATTTTTAATACGGACAGATCATGGCAGCGTAACGCTGCTTAGCTTATGTTCCTCAACAACAGAGATCAGAACACGACGGTCTTATTGCCATGAACCAAAACCCGGTCTTCCAGATGGCCTCGTAGTCCCCGGGCCAGCACGGTTTTCTCTACATCTTTACCCAGACGAACCAGATCCTCGATCTTATCGCTGTGGGAAACACGCACCACATCCTGATCAATAATCGGGCCTTCATCCAACTGCTCGGTAACGTAGTGACAGGTGGCTCCAATCAGTTTGACACCACGACGGGATGCCTGATGGTAAGGGCGGGCGCCAATAAAAGAGGGCAGGAAACTGTGGTGGATATTGATCACCTTATGGCGCAATTTCTCACACAGGGCCTGAGGCAGAATCTGCATATAACGAGCTAACACCACGCAATCTGCCCGGTAGTCATCCACCAGAGCTTCGACTTGGGCAAAACCAGGGGCTTTATCCTCTTTGTCGATCACGACATGATGAAAAGGAATACCGTACCACTCCACCAGGCCGCGCATATCTTCATGGTTGGAGATCACGCAGGGGATATCACACTTCAGGTCGCCGCTTTTCCAGCGATCCAACAGATCCGACAGACAATGGCTGCCCTTACTGGCCATCAGCACTACGCGCTTGGGTTGATCGCTATCCACCAGACTCAGGTTCATATTGAACTCCTGCTTCAGTGGCTCAAAAAGCCTTTCCAGCTCATCCAGATCAAAAGGCAGGGTATCGGCCTGTACTTCAAAACGAGAAAAGAACCAGTTACTCTCCACATCCGAGTGGTGAGCGGCTTCGCTGATCCAGCCGCCATTGGAGGTGATTGCAGCAGAGACACTGGTTACGATGCCGACCTGATCCGGGCAGTCCAGCACAATACGAAACGTTCGGGTTGTCATCAGAGTTACTCTCCGGGTCAAAGGCTGCACCCCGGCAGCCTCTTATTGATGCGTTTATAAAATGTGTCAGGTTGAGGACGTGGCTAGGCCAGGTTTATCTTGAACAAGAGCTAGCCCAGCTCAGCTTCCAGTTCTGGCAGAACATCAAACAGATCCCCATGCAGGCCATAATCAGCGATCTGGAAGATAGGGGCTTCATCATCTTTATTGATGGCCACAATCACCTTGGAATCCTTCATACCGGCCAGGTGTTGAATAGCACCGGAGATACCCACGGCGATATAAAGGTCAGGTGCGACAATTTTTCCTGTCTGGCCCACTTGCATATCGTTAGGCACAAAACCTGCGTCAACCGCAGCACGGGAGGCACCTACGGCAGCTCCCAGCTTGTCGGCCACCTTATCCAGCAGGGCAAAGTTTTCGCCGTTTTGCATACCACGACCGCCGGAGATAATGGCACGGGCCGAGGTTAGCTCAGGACGATCAGACTCACTCACCTGTTCACCGATAAAACGTGACAGGCCCGCATCAACTACTTCAGGTAGTTGTATCACTGTGGCCGCTGTACTGCCTGTATCAGCCGCATCAAAAGCGGTACCTCGCACGGTAACTACCTTGATACCATCACTGCTTTTCACATAAGCCAAAGCATTACCGGCATAAATAGGGCGCACAAAGGTATCGGCATCAATTACCGCAGTGATTTCTGAAATCTGGGCTACATCCAATAATGCGGCGACACGGGGCAGCAGGTTTTTACCTTGAGTGGTTGCAGGTGCCAGCAGATGGGTGACACCTCGTTCTACAACCAGGCTGGTCAGCATAGGGGCTAGGTTTTCAGGTAGTTGGGCTGATAAGGCGGCACAATCGGCAAGCAGCACTTCAGAGACACCGTTTAGGGCTCCGGCTTGCTCGGCTACAGCCGTACAATTCTGACCCGCAACCAGTAGGGCAACATTCGCTCCGGTTTTTTCGGCGATTTGCAGTGCAGCGGTGACTGTATTCGCAGTGGCTGTTTTTAGCTGTTGGTTGTCGTGTTCAGCAATTACCAAAATAGTCATTACAGTACTCCCGCTTCAGATTTCAGTTTTTCGACCAACTCAGACACACTCGCTACCATTTGACCTGCGGCACGGGTAGGAGGGTTATTCACCTCAACCGTGGTTAAACGTGGAGTGATATCGACACCCAGTACTTCAGGAGTAACCGTTTCCAGCGGCTTACGCTTAGCCTTCATAATATTGGGCAGAGAGGCATAACGGGGTTCATTCAAACGCAGATCTGTCGTGATCACGGCTGGAAGCTTCAGCGCAATCTGCTGCAGACCACCGTCGACCTCACGGGTGACCATCACTTCATCGCCTTCAACTTTGACCTCTGAAGCAAAAGTCCCCTGTGGCATACCGGCAAGCGCAGCTAACATCTGACCGGTTTGGTTGTTATCACCATCGATGGACTGTTTACCCATAATGATCAGACCAGCTTCTTCCTTCGCCACCACTTCCTTTAATAACTTGGCAACGGCCAGCGGCTGTAGCTCAGCATCGGTATCAATCTGAATCGCACGATCAGCACCCAACGCCAATGCCGTACGTAATTGCTCTTGACAATTTTTGTCACCCACACTGACCGCGATTACTTCAGAAGCCGTGCCTGCCTCCTTCAGACGCACCGCTTCTTCCATGGCAATTTCACAGAAGGGATTCATCGCCATTTTTATATTGGCCATTTCTACACCGGAGTTGTCCGCTTTTACACGTACCTGCACATTGGCATCAACAACTCGTTTCACCGCGACGAGTACCTTCATCTTGACCTCGACTTAAAACACTTATGTATAATTGTTTTGTGAAAAAATATATTTAATTTTCATAAATATATTTGTATATCGGTTTTTTTATGTCAACGAGGTCATCCAATACATTTTTTTTAAGAACGACAAATAAAATTAACCAAACAAAATATGTGGTTGCTTTTGGGGGCAGAGGGAGAGATTTAATGGTGATAAAGCAATAGGTTAGGCTTTTTCAAGAGTTTGAAGCCGTGGCTAAATATTGGTTTTATAAAGCTTGCTCTCAGAGATATTTCGCCAGAAAAAACGAGTTTGCTAATGTTGTAGGCAATCTAAGGAGAGGATTCTGGCTGGAGAGGGCCAATATAAATTGATGGTAGAGAAAACTCAGGCCATCTCTGTACTTTATCCAGAATAAAGATGACCTGAGAGTCGTACTGGCAACTTCAGTGATTATTTAAGCCGCCTATGCGGCGGTGAACTGAGAGATCTGGCAGAGTTTATCGAGATCTATTTTCTAAGCCGTCTATGCGGCGGTGAACTAGGACTACCAACCCTGGCCCTCCTATCTCCTTTTCTAAGCCGCCTATGCGGCGGTGAACGCCTCTCAGAAAAAAGCTCGGGGCTTTTCTGATTTCTAAGCCGCCTATGCGGCGGTGAACGTCTAAAAGTATCAAGTACAAACTGCTCTTGATTTCTAAGCCGCCTATGCGGCGGTGAACCCTTTGTTGAGTGGTAGCTGATAGCTTTACCTTTTCTAAGCCGCCTATGCGGCGGTGAACGGGGTACCAATATCAACTGCCAGGGCCTTGATTTTCTAAGCCGCCTATGCGGCGGTGAACGACCTTCGAGGGATCCAATGACGGCACAAACTTTTCTAAGCCGCCTATGCGGCGGTGAACGATTTTTTAAAGAGTGATTCATTCAAGATACTTTTCTAAGCCGCCTATGCGGCGGTGAACTAGAGCCCCTTTATAATAACCATCTGATTTATAAAGGCTATCCCTCAAAAAGCACGATTTACCCCTTTTTTTCGGGAATATTTTAACTTGTTGATTTATAAGTAATAAAAAATAGCCTCAAAAAAAGGGTATAGCGGGGTAGTCTGATTTTATGGCTCTGTCCCGTCCTGAATAAAGTTGACACTTTCTAATACGAAAATAGGAAAGTGT
>CAYFGP010000083.1:0-31120 GCA_964342385.1 uncultured Oleiphilus sp.
CCCAGAGGTTAAGCTCTCCAGCCCCTTCCGTTTTTTTAAACCGGACAGCAGTGTGCTTTTTTGTTAAATCAGCACTGACTTAAGCACTCACACAAAAGTTTCTCTATAACAAAGGGCCTCATTCACCGGTTGTTGACCGAATAGTGTCGAAATACTTTTGTCTAGGGGCTTCTGGTCATATCAGCTAAAAAATGTCAGTAAGATGAACTTTTTATTTCATTGTTGGACTAATAGCTGCATAAACAATAAGGTCTACCCAGCCAATATAATAATGCAAAGGCAATAATTCTTTACATTTTATTTGAGAATGATTATCAAATGTTAAATGCATTTGTTATAGAATCACATGCCTGACTAGATAACTTCAGCAAGTCCTCTTTCCAACAATAATCACAACCCAGAACGACTCGCTGCCATCACAATTTCCTAAAAAATCGCGAGAAATTGATACCATGGCTGGAATAAGTGACGCCTTTAATAATCTCCGTATTAGCCAGAAACTGACGCTCAGTTTTGGCTTAATCCTCTCACTGCTGTTAATCACCTCATTTGCAGGTTACAAGGGGCTTTCCCGTTCTGATCAAGGTTTTGATCAGTATCGAGAGTTGGCCCGCGACAGTAACCTTGCCGGACGCTTACAAGCCAATTTGCTCTTTATGCAGACCGAGTTTAAGGGCTATTTGATTAACAATAATCCCGAAGCTTTAACCCGCTACCAGATTCGTCTGGAAGCGATGAAAAAGTTTTTGCGCCAAGCACAACAGGAGATACAGAAACCTGAGCGTGCAGCCTTGATTCGGGAAATTTTACCGCTCATCGAAGAGTATGAGCGAGCGGCGAATCAGATCACCGAACAGATCCAGATTCGCAACGACCGCTTCAATCAGGTGCTGACCATCAAGGGGCCGGAGATGCGTAAGATTGTCACCGCCCTGCGTCAATACAGCTATGAAAATGGCCTGACCCGTTTTAATCATTACTCTGGAAACTTGCAGGAGAGCCTGATTTTAGGCCGTTTCTACCTGTTAAAGTACTTTGATACTCAAGAGGTCAGTGATTATCAGACCTCCCGTAAGCAGCTAAGCGAGGTACTGGATAATGACCTGGTACTACTGCGCGAACTGGGACTGAGCCCACAGTATACTGCGGAGTTGGAGCGTTTCTCTCAGCTGCGTCAGGCGTATCTCAATGCTATGGACGATACCTTTAAAGCGATACGTCAGCAGGCAGTATTGGCTGAAAGCGTATTAGAAAAAACGGGCCCTGCAATTGCCGCAAATATCGAGAAGGTAAAATTGTCAGTAATTGCTGACCAGGATCGTTTAGGTCCAGATCTGCAAAGTGGCAATGAGGATGCTAAAAACTTGATGGGTGTCCTGTCATTGATCGCTCTACTGATCGGAGTGGTATCTGCGGTTATGATTGGTCGTCAGATTACTTTCCGCCTGCGTAAGGCCGTGAAAGTGGCCGAGCAGATCGCTCAGGGTGACCTGCGTTTGAAAAAAGAGACGTTCAGCAAGGATGAGATAGGTCATCTACAGGAAACTTTGTATGAAACAGGTCAGAGTTTGAGAAATATGTTGAGCCTGATTTCTAACGCCAGTCACAATATGGGCAGTGCATCGATTCAGTTATCGACACTCACGTCTCAGGCCATGAATGGAACCCAGCAACAGTTGTTGGAAACCGATCAGGTCGCCAGCGCTGTAAATGAGATGAGCAATAGCGCCGTGGAAGTAGCCGATAATACACAACATACTGCAGGTGCAACCGAAGAAGCCCGTCGTAAAGCCGATGATGGCTATCAAATCGTGAGCCGTACTCTGAGCAATATTCAAAGCCTGCATATGAGTGTCAGCCAAACGGAACAACGTTTGGAAAGTGTCCAGCAAGAAACCCAAAATATCGGCAGTATTATCGATGTGATTCAGGATATTGCTGAGCAAACTAACCTATTGGCACTGAATGCCGCTATTGAAGCCGCCCGTGCTGGTGATCAGGGACGTGGGTTTGCAGTGGTAGCCGATGAGGTGCGTTCTCTGGCGCAGCGTACTCGTCAATCCACCGGCGAAATTCATCAACTGATTGCCCGTCTGCAGGAAGGTGCGAACGAGGTGGTTGAAGCGATGCAGGAAGGTCGACAGATTGCCGATACCAGTCTTAGCCTCACTCAGAATGTTCAACAAACATTGGAAGATATCACGTCTGCCATTGCGACAATCAATGATATGAGTATTCAGATCGCTAGTGCCGCAGAACAGCAGAGTAAGGTGGCGGAAGAGATTAATCAAAGCACCATCAGTGTGCGCACCATTGCAGAGCAGAGTGCTAATGCAGTGACAGAAACTGTTACATCCAGCCTGAGTATCAAGACTACGGCGGATGAATTACAGGCCTTAGTAGCTAAATTCAAACTTTAGTGTATTCAATGCCCTAGCTCTAGAGATAGGCCGGTACAGATGAATCGGCTTACCTCTTTTATGCCTTACTGAGACGCGATCGTCTTTTACTGAAACCGCTCCAAAAAAGAGCAAAAACTCAAATGTGTGCGCTATTTTTGTGCGTGCACCGTTTTTGTTCATTATCTATTTGTAACAATTTGAAACATTAAATGCTTAACTCTATGAATTGAAACGATAAATTGTTGCTGAGTCGTCATTGGCCTGTTTCCTGCAGTCTTCTGCAGTAGAACCACAACAGAAAAATCCTATGGCACCACATTTATTGATTCCAGATCGACTCAGGGACTTGGGTGTTCATCCTCAGCAGGTGAGCCACTACAAGCAGCGTTATCAGGGTAACTTTATGGGTTACAGCTTGGATAGCCATTACCAACCCATTATCTCGCTCACTCATCAGAGGGTTGTGGGCTTTGAAGCTTTAATGCGGCCTTCAAGAGAAGGTGTTCCTTGTTCACCGCTGGATCTTTTTGCCCAGTGTCAGAACAGCTTGGCAATCACACGGTTGGATCGTTTGAGTCGTGCGCTGCATCTATTGAATTTTAATCTATTGGATTCTGATGGTTGTTGGCTATTCTTGAACATTCGTGGTGAAGAGATTCGCAAGAGCAATATGGATGCTCAACAGGTGAAACACACTTTGGCTCTGCATGGTTTCCAGCCCCAGCAGATCGTGTTGGAAATTCTGGAAGATGCGGTACACGATGAGATGTTATTGGCTGAGTTTGTACAGGAGTTTCGCCAGGCGGGTTTTCTGGTGGCCATTGATGATTTTGGCACCGGCCAATCCAATTTTGATCGCATCTGGAAGATTAATCCCAATATCGTCAAGCTGGACCGATCCATGATTCGCAATGCCCAGCAACAGTCCCGTGCGCGTCGTATCTTTCCCCGTTTGGTTAGCCTGTTGCGTGAAACGGAGTCTTTGGTATTAATTGAAGGGGTCGAAAATGAAGAAGAAGCACTACTGGCTATGGATACCGAAGCCGATATGGTGCAGGGATATTTCTTTGCCCGTCCTAGTATGACAGGCTCGGATCGACCGGATCTACCGATGCAGATTTCTCGTTTGCATCATCAATATGCTAAACAGCAAAAAACCGGTCGTCAGGTATTTCACTCTCAGCTGGTAACCTTTGAATCTATGCTCACGGCTTGTGCTGATTTGATCAAGCTGGGTCACAATTTTGAAGACAGCTGCCAGGCATTGGTTAAGCAGCTGGGGTGTCGTCGTATCTTTCTGCTCAATGAAGAGGGTTACCAGGTGACCCACACCATGTCTTCAGAGCATAGTATTAACACCAATCACTATCATCCGCTTAAACAAGCTCAGGGCGCTAACTGGGCGAGACGCAAATATTTCCAACGGGCAATAGAAGCTCCGGGACGGGTGTATATCTCACGTCCTTATCTGGCGTTACCGGATGCCAGTATCGATGTCACCTTCTCGATGGCCTTTAATATTGGTAATCAGACACTGGTATTGTGCTGTGATGTGGACTCTCAAAGTGTTGATGCTGCCGGAAACCTGTTGCAACAGGGGCAGCTGATTATGAATTTTAATTGAGTCTACTCTGGGATCGAGGGAAGAGGATAGCTGGGTTAGACGGTCAGCTATTTCTTGGGATATAGGTCATTGTTTAGCCAAAGCGGCCCGTCTAAGATAGGAGTTTATTTTGGCTGAATGAACTTGTTATGACCGCAACATTTGATACTGAGAGCCAACCTTTTCCGCTGGTAATCAAAAGATTGGGTATTGATACCCATCAGGAACCTACAGTTTACCTTCGCCGTAACAGTCATGTTTGCCGGGCAGAAGGTTTTGCCACCGCATCACGGGTACAGGTCGGTACCGATAACCATACCATTATTGCCACCCTGAATATTATCGACAGCGATATTCTGGCACCCGGCGAAATCGGATTATCTGAGTCCGCCTTTACCAGCCTGAAGTCTGCCGAGCAGAGTATTGTTCATGTTTGTCATCCAAGGCCGATCGAATCCCTAAGCCATCTTCGCCATAAGGTTTATGGTCATGAGCTAACGTCAGCTCAAATGGACAGCATTATTCAGGATATTGTCGCCGGTCATTACGCTGATGTGCATCTGGCAACCTTTATTACTGCCTGTGCCGGTGACAATCTTTCCCAGCAAGAGATCATCAATCTGACACGAGCTATGCTTGAAGCCGGTGATCGACTGGACTGGCAGCAGCCCCGAGTAGTGGATAAACACTGTGTTGGTGGTTTACCCGGTAACAGAACCACACCTATTGTGGTCAGTATTCTGACAGCTTGCGGTGCTGTGATGCCTAAGACCTCTTCCCGGGCGATCACCTCGCCTGCAGGTACCGCAGATACCATGAGTACCATGACCGAGGTTGAGCTGGAGCTGCCTGTATTGCAACAGGTGGTTAATCAGGAAGGTGGTTGTCTGGCTTGGGGCGGTTCGGTGCACTTAAGTCCTGCTGATGACATTCTGATTCGGGCAGAACGAGAGCTGGATCTGGACAGTGAGGGTCAGATGGTGGCTTCAGTACTGTCGAAAAAAATTGCGGCAGGCTCCAGTCATGTGCTGATTGATATCCCTGTAGGGCCAACCGCTAAGGTTCGTTCTCAGGACGCAGCGCAAACATTGACACAGTTACTGGTGGAAACAGGTAGGGCTTTAGGCCTGACCGTAGAAGTGATCTGTACCGATGGTAGCCAGCCCGTAGGGCGTGGTATCGGTCCGGCTCTTGAAGCACTGGATATCATCAAGGTGTTAAAAGATGAGTCAGATGCGCCCGGTGATTTAAGAGATAGATCGCTGTTATTGGCAGGACGTTTGTTGGAAATGGCCGAATTGGCTGAAACCGGTCAGGGCTATGTCACGGCAGAGCGGACTCTTAAAAATGGCAAAGCCTGGAAAAAGTTTTATCAAATTTGTGAAGTCCAAGGCGGTTTTAAACAGCCACCAGTGGCACACTATCAATATATATGGAGCAGCCCTGAGTCAGGGGTTGTCAGTGGTATTGATAATCGGAACCTGGCAAAACTGGCCAAATTGGCCGGTGCACCGGAAGATCTGGCAGCAGGGGTCACCTTAGAGGTGAAACTGGGCCAGTCAGTTGAGCAGGGAGAGTCGCTACTGGCGATCCATGCGGAAAGCCCCGGTGCGTTGAATTATGCCATTGAGTTTTTAACGGATCGTGCAGAAATTATTAAGATATGCCCATGACAAAGACAGTGAATACGCCCCTACTTTTTGATCTTAATGATGGCAGTAGCCTGGCAAACAGTCTATGTGAGCTGCTTCAGGCGGAAGAAGGCAAGCTCAGTCAACGTCAATTTCCTGATGGCGAGAGCTACTTGCAGGTGCAAAGCGAAGCAAGCGGTCGGGATGCCATCGTGCTGTGTACACTCTATCAACCGAATGAAAAGTTTTTGCCGATGATCTACTTGGCAGAAACATTAAAGGAGATGGGGGTTAAACAGGTGATTCTGGTTGCGCCTTATCTGGCTTATATGCGACAGGATAAGCGCTTCCACCCTGGTGAAAGTGTAACCTCACGGCACTTTGCCGCCTTGATCTCTAATAGTTTTGATGTGCTGGTGACCGTTGACCCTCATCTGCATCGTTACCACAGCTTGGATGAGATCTATAGTATTCCGAGTACTGATGTGGCTTCGGCAGAAAGTGTCGCACTTTGGATCAAACAGCATATTGAACAGCCGTTGTTGATAGGCCCGGATATCGAGAGTGAGCAGTGGGTAGCAGAGGTGGCCCGTATGGCTGGAGCACCTTTTGAAATTCTGTTGAAAGAGCGCTTTGGTGACAGAGATGTCAAAGTCTCTTTACCTCATGTCGAGAAATATCAGCAGCATAATCCTGTATTGGTGGACGATATTATCTCCAGCGGTCATACCATGCTGGAAACTATTCAGCATCTGCATAAGGCGGATATGCCGCCGGTAACTTGCATTGGTACCCATGGTTTATTTGCCGGCAGTGCTTATCGTCAGATGCAGCAATCTCATACTGCTCAGGTGGTCACCTGTAACACAGTTAATCATGTCAGCAATGGCATCGATATGGCTCCTGCATTATCCCGTGCTGTTAAACACTATCTGAATTGATGTGCTGCCAATCAAGGCACCTTAGAATTAAGGCCATTGGGGATTAGATGCCCGTTAGTAAGGAAACAGAGTAGCTCACATGACTTTTTTAAATCGAATGATTCCACCCGTTTTTGCCGCATGCGCCCTGTCTTTATCGATAGGTCAGGCCGTTGCCAGTAACGATACCACCTTTGTGCAACGGGGGATTACGGGTAAGGGGGTTGGTGATGATACGTATGTGTTTTCGCCTAATCTGGTTGATGCCAACGCCAGTATCACTATTTCCGATACTCAGGGCAGTAACGTCATTCAATTGACGGCAGGCTTAGAGGTCACCAGTTCAAGAATTGCTTCCGACAGTTTAGAGCTGACGCTGAGTAACGGGGCCGTAGTGACTGTACTGGGGGCCAGCAGTATGAGTTATATGATCGGTGGTGATCCTTTAAGTGGGCAGAGTGGCAACAGCCACGATTACAGTAGCTTTGTTAGCAATATTCTCAGTGTGGCAGTGCCCTCTTCAGGGGTTGCTGATGGTGGTAGCGCTACGCTAAATACGGACGGTTCATCGGAAACCACGGCGCCGACTACAGATCCTGTAGTGAATAATCTGACATTAAGCAGCCCTGCTCTGAAGTCTGCCGCTATTTTGCCTCTGAGCGCGACCTGTGATGGTGCCGATAGTGGCCGTATGATTCCGCTACAGTGGAGTGGCTTACCAGCTGGAACCCAGTCTTTGGCGCTGACGATGCATCATTTCCCTAATGCTGATGATACGGATATTTCCGGTGCTCATTCCTATCTGGTGCTCTACGATATTCAGGCGACAGAAACCGAGATGGAAGAGGCTGAAACGGATATCGGTGTTTTAGGCACCAATAGCGTTAATGATCAACAAAGTTTCTCTGCACCTTGCTCGAAAGGCACCGGGGATAATGAGTATATTATTACTCTGCATGCATTATCGACACCGCCTGGTGGTCTTGGATTAACAGGCTCCAGCACAGACCTGCAAACCTTTTTTACCGCTGCCAGCGGCAGTACTCTGGCAACAAAAGAGCTGAAGGTCAGTCGTATTCGCTATAACCCGGAAAATGACGATCATGTACCGACCAGCGTACCTTCCACTTGTGAAGAGAAGCAGGCCGCTGCATCAGATTATAACCATCTGATCAGTATCAGCTGTTCCAATTCTGAGATGGTGGTCAGTGCCGCAACCAGTTTGCCAGAACGCGCTTTGCTGAATAACGATAAAGAGAATGTAGGCATTCAGGCTTGGATTGGTCGTGTACCACTGAGGGATGATGTTTCCTGGTCCGTACCAATGAATCCGGTTTATCTGTCGCAACCGACAAGCAATATTAATATCCACCATCCCATTGGTATTGCGGTTGATGGCATTCCCATTCTGCACTATGCCAAAGAGAATGAGCCCGATGAAATCGCCCAGCTGGGTCAGGACTACAGCGACAGAGATACCATTCTGTTAGGTGAGATTGATCAATGTGGTGCGCATGCCGGTAACGGTGAAGACTACCACTATCATATGGCGCCGGTCTGTATGATGGATACTCACAATCCATCTCAACCCATTGCCTGGATGTTTGACGGTATTCCTCTGTACTTCGGTACTGGTGGCGGCCAGATGACAACTGATGGTACTAACTATGGCAGTGGTCGTTATACTCATCTGAACTACCTGCCACAAGCGGTGCAAAATGGTTCTTCCAGTTTGGATGAGTGTAATGCCTATGACCTGCATGGTGACGGTAGCGAGTATGTTTACTACACCACAACAGCTGCGCCTTACACCATTGGCTGTTATCGTGCGCAAGCTTCTCAAAGTGGCAGTATTGATGGCCCAAGGCACTTCCAGGGTGGTAACCGTCTGGATGATTTCACTTTTGGTACTGAGGTGACATTAACCGATTACGACACCATGACCTTTGATAGCAAAACGTGGCAGTTTGTAACGGCAGAACCCAAGCCTGAAAATAAGAATATCCCTCAGGAGAATACCGCTCAGCTGATCTACCGATTGCTGGAAGAAGGTGAAGAGGGTTATCAGGCTGGGTTGGATTGTTACACCTTCCGCTATCGTATCGATGCCACTCAAACAGATGGCAATGGTGATACAGTGACAACTCATTGCCGCTAACGGATTCGTCTAAAAGTTAAGCAAAGCCAAACAAAAGCTAAACGGTCAAATAGTTAAACAGTCAAACAAGAGTACCGAGCATTCTCCGGCTCAACGCTGGAGAATGCTCGCTTTTTCAAACGGCTATAAGCACTCACACAAAAGTTTATCTTTAGCAGATGGCTTCATGCTTCAACCCGTGGCTGAAGAATATCGAAACACTTTTGTGTAAGTGTGTACCACAGCAGTTATCAAGCAGCTTCTATCGTGTTCCTGTGTTGAGCCACTGCTGTTTCAGAATTTATCTCTCTTGGATTCAAGTAATAAGTACAAGTCAATATGAAACGTTTAATCTTATTTTTTACCCTGATTCTGTCGCTTATCTCCCTGGAGGCAACGGCCCATGGTCTACGCATGACTACGGCAGAGATCGCCCTTCGGCATAATAATCATCTGACGATCACTATTCGTACTTCTCTGAATGATCTGTTTCAACAAGTGGATTGGGCAGGTAAGCCTGCTTCTTTACTGCATCTGGCCGCTGCGGATAAGCAGGCTTTTGGAAAGTTTCGCTCTGCCATTATTAAACTGTTACAACCGATTCCTGTGCAGGCAGGCAAGTATCCATTAAAAAATCGCCGTTTAAGGTTGCCTGCATTAGCTGATTTACAGAAGTTAGTACGGGCTGAGGTGGCTGAGCAGGCGCTACAAAAGTCTTCGAAGCACAATAGCGCCAACCACACACATACTGGAGATGATCGTAAACACTATCTAAGAGCTGAGCTGTCAGGCTTTATCACCAGTAATAATAATCCCGCGCAACAATCCGCATTGCAGGTGGTGTTTCCACGGGCTTTGGGGAAAATCCTGGTGACTTACAGCAAGCCTCAGACTCAGACCATTTCTCCGGGTAAGGACAGCAGTTATTACCGACAGATGATGTAGGCTGCTTGTTTTTACATACACGCTGACACAAAAATGTTTCGACATTCTTCGGCCAATGGCTGAAGAATGAAGCCATCTACTTAAAGGGAAATTTTTGTGTGAGTGCTTCTTTACCAGTCCTTGAGTCATAGCTCACTCAAACTGATAGTGCTTTAGCGGGTATTTATCGACGGCTATTCAGGGGCTGCGTTGTTTTAATTCCAGCATAAATGATCCTATCTTTTTCGAGTCATCGTGCTTTATTTTCCGCTCTAGTTAACAGGCTGCGGAAAAACTGCATGATTGCCAAAATAGAGAGTAAATTCCTTGTTTGTTGGTTTGATTGAAAGGAATTGCTGCATGAGCATTGCTTAAAATTTTTCCATCATGTTTTCAGAGGTCTTAATCAACCCCTGGAAGTGAAGTGTCTGCTTGGTAATACCAGGTCAAATAAGCACCGAAGCTCTAAGTATTGAAGCTAGGTATTAAAGCTAAGCATTGAAACTAAGCACCGAACAAAAGGCGTCTCATTATGCTGGAACTGAAAGGCTCTCTGACTCATTTTTCAAACCCTGTTGCTCACCGCGATAACCAGTATTCTGCTTCACAGCAAGAGCTGATCAGTGTGGCGAAAGCAGAACAAGCCATTGCAGATATCAAAAAGTGGCCTGCCTATGGGGTTACGCCTCTGCATGCTTTAACTTCTATGGCCAAAGACAGTGGCTTAAAAGCCCTGTGGTACAAAGATGAGTCTCAGCGCTTTGGTTTGAAAAGCTTTAAAGCACTGGGCGGTGCTTATGCAGTGGCTTGCCAGCTGCAAAATGTACTGGAAGAGCTTACGGGCCAACGTCCAACGACTATGGATCTATTAGAAGGTCGCTTAAAAGATGAGCTAGCTGAAATTGTTGTCAGCTGTGCCACTGATGGTAACCACGGTCGTTCCGTCGCCTGGGGTGCGCAGATGTTTGGTTGTGGCTGTGTGATCTACATTCACCGTGATGTATCGGAAGGCCGTAAACAAGCGATGGAAGCCTTTGGTGCTGAAGTGATTCGTATCACGGGTAACTACGATGAGTCTGTGCGTCAGGCTGATGAAGATGCTAAAGCCAATGGTCGTATTATCGTATCGGACACCAGTTACGAAGGTTATATGGAAGTGCCTAAAGATGTGGCACTGGGTTACACCGTCATGCTGTCTGAGATTGTTGAGCAGCTGGATGGCGATATTCCAACTCACGTTTTTGCCCAAGGTGGTGTCGGTGGTCTGGCCTCAGCCGTTGCCGGTTATTTCTGGGATCTATGGGGTGAGCGTCGTCCACGTATGATTATTGTTGAGCCTGAGCAAGCCAACTGTCTGCAGCTGAGTGCCAAAGCGGGTGAACCTGTAGTCGTCGGTGGTGATCTGGAAACCCTGATGGCAGGTCTGGCTTGTGGTGAAGTATCCCTGCTGGGTTGGCAGATTCTGTCCAATGGTACCGATGATTTTGTCACTCTGAGTGAAGAAGCAGTGCCGACGACCATGAAGATGCTGAAAAATGGTTATGGTGATGATCCTGCCATTGAGGCCGGTGAATCTGCCGTGCCGGGTCTGGCTGCCGCTGTGATTGCCCGTCAGAGTGAGGAGTTTGCTCAAGCACTGGGTCTGGATGAAAACAGTAAGGTACTGGTGATTGGTACTGAAGGTGCAACCGATCCTGACCTGTACCGCGAACTGACGGCTTAGGTCCGATCAAGAATTGGATCACTTTGATAGTGTTTGATTAATATTCCGGTGGGGTTTCTCCTGCAAATAATTGGCCTGCTCAAGTAGCAGGCCTTTTTTCGTCCGGTGTTTTTGGGAGGGTTTGGCGGAAAGATCTTGAGGGATTACCGGTTAAGCACAGGATTGTTCAGATTTATGGGGGGATGGAAACAGGAGGAGGAACAGATTATTCCTCCGGTATCACTGGTAGAAAAAGCTATTCCTCTGGAATAACAGTGGAGCAAACTATTCCTCCGGAATAACCGGGACGGATAAGCCGACTTTAACGGAATCCATTACTACGTTGGTCTGGAAGTTACGGATATTCGGGTTATCAAAAAATACCGCACGGGTGAAGCGGTCGTAATCTTCCATATCCCTGGCGGTAACCAGCAAAATAAAATCAGCGGTACCAGTAACGTAATAGCATTGCTGCACTGATGGATTGTTTTTCATCTCTTTTTTGAATTCATCCAGTAGATCTAAGCGTTCCCGTTCCAGGGAAACCTGCACAATCATGGTCACCCCCTGGCCCACGGCTTTAGGATCGACCACTGAAATATCGGACTGAATAATTCCTTGTTCGCGCATCTTTTTTATACGTCGTTGAACAGCTGCGGGTGATAAACCAACCTGTTCTGCAATTTGATCTGATGTGGTGCGATTGGACTGCTGCATGATCTGTAGAATCTTTCGATCAAAACTGTCGACGTTAGCCGTCTGATGGTTGCTCATAATTATCTCTCCGATCAATTCTTTGATCATTTTCGGCGGCGCTAAAAGAGCACGCTCTATTTATTCTGTCTGTCAAAGTATCACGAAATATAAGTGATGTAATTCCTCGTTATTTTACAAAACTCGCGGATTTTCCTTGTTGTGGTATGGGTTTTATGGGAAATACCGCGTTCCGATGCCGTAACATGAGTAATACGTTTTCAGAGATAGCCCGTGAAATTGGTTGTATCTGATAGGTAATAAATCGATCTTTTGCGACTTTATATGTCTTTCTGATCTGTGTGTTGGCTGCTGTGTTTTTTTGCGTTGTTTATGCAGTACGTTGTTTATGTAGCGCATTGCTTGTTCAGAGCGGCGATCAGTAATTGTCGAAGAAGATTAGATGGTAGAACGGCTTAAAAATCGGGACACAATAATGAAATTAACCACGATTCAGCATCAGCAACCGTTAGATCATTTGGCACCTGCCGGACGGGTTGGTGTGATCTCACTGGCCACCGATTTTAATATCGAAACAGATCTGAAGCGTATGTATCCGGATCAGGTGGGCTTTTTTACCAGTCGGGTCAGAAACTATAACCCGTTGACGCTGGATAACCTGCGCCTTATGGCTCCAGGCATCAGTGCTGCGGCTGATACGATTCTACCGGGTACAGATCTGGATGTGATGATCTACGCCTGCACCTCAGGCACGGTGGCGATCGGTCAGGATAAGATTGTTGAGCTGATCCACGCGTCACGTCCCGGTGTAAAAGTCACGACCCCTGTTTCAGCCGTTGATTCCGCCCTACAGCAGTTTGGTGCAAAACATATCTCCATTTTGACCCCCTATACGGAAAGCGTAAATCAGGGCGTGGCTGATTTCTTTTCTGAGCAAGGTTATGACGTTTTAAGCATTGCGGGTTTTGGTTTTGAAGACGATACGGCCATGACCTTTATCTCTCCTGAGGATATCGCCAGAGCAGCGGTTGAAAGCTGCGATCCTAAGGCTGAGGTGATGTTTCTTTCCTGCACAGCCTTACGGGCTTCTGTGGTGATCGATCAGGTCGAGCAGAAGTTAGGTATTCCCGTGATTAGCAGTAATCAGGCGTTGGTTTGGCACAGCCTTAAGCTGATGAATTACACCAAACCCGTGCCTGGCTTTGGTTGCTTGCTCAGCCAATATCTTGCTCTGAAAGGTGGTTAACCCCCTTTCGCTCGCACAGTAATAACTCAATCCCTTTTCCGAATGCATTAGGCAATTTTTGATTGTTGGAGAACCCTTATGTCCATTAAACCTGAACTGATCGAAAGTATGACCGAGTGGCGTCGTCATATGCATCAGTTTCCTGAGTGTGGATTTGATCTGCCGCTGACCGCCGACTTTGTGGCAGAAAAGCTGGAAAGTTTTGGCCTGGAAGTGACCCGCAATGTGGGTAAAAAAGGCGTGGTCGCCAAGTTATCTTGCGGCGATGGACAAAATAGCATCGGGTTGCGAGCGGATATGGATGCGCTCTTTATCCAGGAGCAAAACACCTTTGCCCATAAATCCAAGCATGAAGGTCAAATGCACGCCTGCGGTCATGATGGCCACTCCGCTATGTTGTTGGGTGCGGCGGCTTACTTAGCCGAGCATCGCGACTTTAATGGTACGGTTTACTTTATTTTTCAGCCCGATGAAGAGCATGGTCAGGGCGCTCAGGCGATGATTGATGATGGCCTGTTTGAGCGTTTCCCGATGGATTCTGTTTACGGTTTGCACAATATGCCGGGTTTGGCTGAAGGTCATGTCATGGTACGTCCGGGTTCACTGATGGCCAGTGAAAGCGGCTTTGAGATTGTGATTAATGGTGTCGGTGGCCACGCGGCGATGCCCCATCGTGGGGTTGATCCCATTGTGGTGGGGTCTCAAGTGGTATTGGCGCTGCAAACCATCGTATCCCGTAATCTAAGTGCTATTGAAGAGACAGCAGTTGTCTCGGTGACCGATTTCCAGACTAACGGTACCACCAATGTGATTCCTGCTCAGGTCACTATTACCGGTGACTGTCGCTGCTTTACTGAAGATGCTCTGGCAAAAATTGAACAGAGTATGGAACGCATTGTTGCCGGAACCTGTCAGGCTGCCGGTGCTGATTACCAATTCACATTTACCAATACGTTTTATCCCACGGTAAACAGTGCAACTGAAGCGGCTTCTGCGATACAGGCTGCTGAGGCCGTTGTTGGTGCAGATCAGGTCGACGGTAACTGCTTACCCCTCACTATTTCAGAAGACTTTTCCAGTATGCTCAGAGTTAAGCCGGGTTGTTACATCCTGCTTGGTAATGGCGTGGAATCTGTCGGTGGCTGTGCACTGCATAACCCTGAATACGACTTTAATGATCGTGTGTTGGGCTACGGCGCAAGCTATTGGGTTCGTCTGGTTCAGGATCTATTGAAATAAGGACTGTTTTTAAAGCAAGCATCATTGTTTTACGCATAACGGTTTGTTCAAACAAGCCTAACTGTTTATTCAAGAATAAACACGGATATCGCATCCAACACTAATCGCAAGATGTACAAAAAGCCTTAACTCTAAGAATAAAATTGAGAGGAAACATCATGAAGAAGTTACTAGCCGCCGCACTCGCTATGGGCATCAGCTTTGGCGTAAACGCAGAAACCTGGAAGTTCGCGACCGAAGAGGACAAAAAAGACGTTCAGGATATTTTCGCCAGAACCTTTGCCGACACCATTAAGAAGGAGTCGGATGGCGATATTCGGGTAAAAGTCTATTACTACGGTCAGCTGGGTACGGAAAACGATATTGTTGAGCTGACGGCAAAAGGTACGGTGCAGTTTGTTTCTGTGGGTACCGGTCACCTGGGTTCTTATGTACCTGAAGTGCAGGCGATCAGCGTACCTTATGTGATGGGTACTGAAACCGATTCGGTACGTAAGGTGCTGACCGGTAGTAAAACCATTTATAACGATCTGGCGGATCGCTTCGAGAACGTAAATCTGAAGCTGCTGACCATGATCTCAGAAGGTGAGATGGTTTGGGGCGCGAATAAAGCGATCCGCAGCCCAGAGGATTTTGCTAACCAGAAGATCCGTACCTTTACTTCTACCATTCCGGTTGAAACTTATAAAGCCTTTGGCGCTACGCCAACACCACTGTCCTGGGGTGAGGTTTATGGCTCGTTGCAGCTGAAAACGGTGGACGGCATGGTGAACCCTATCTACTTCATCTACAACGCCAAGTGGCATGAAGTGCAGGACTACCTGATGTTCCCAGGCCAACAGCCATACGTGGGTACCGTTTCTACCAACAGCAAGTGGTTTAACAAGCTGTCTGCTGAGAAACAGGCCATGGTACATAAAGCGATTGATGCCGCAGAACAAGCCGCTCATGACTATCAGCTGAAGATCAACAAAGAGAACATGGATAAAATCATGGCCGAGCGCCCTGATATGAAAGTGGTTGTGTTGAACAAAGCGGAACGTGAGCGCTTTAAGCAGCTGAGCAGTTCTCTGCATGAAACCTACTACAAAGTGGTTGAGAGTGCTTACGATGATAAAGCGGCAGCCCGTGCCCGTGCAGAAAAGATTCTTCAGAACCTGATTAAGGAAGTTGAAGACGCCTCCTGATCTGAATGAGTTCATGTACTCGTTTGTATCGGTCCTTGTAAAAGCCCTGGTTTGACTCAGAAGAGATCAAATCAGGGTGATTACCTTCTAGCCAGCATGTGACTTTTTGAGTCGCAACTGGTGAATAGCCAACAAGACAGAATAAATAGAAATTGCTGTAAGTTACTCAAACAAAAGCCCCGCTGTAAAAATAAAGACCATTGTTTTGGTCCTTGAGGGACACAGCTGAAAGGCTTTTGTGTGAGGGCTTAACGGTAGTGAGTTCCGCATGTTTGGGACGAGAGTTCCAGATATTGGTTTCGGACATTTATTGAAACAGCAATGCCCGTTTATCTGCTTGGCCTGACAAGTCTTAAGCACTCACACAAAAGTTTCTCTTTAGCAAATGGCTTCATTCTTCAGCCATTGGCCGAAGAATATCGAAACATTTTTGTGTAAGTGCGTAATAAAAACAACCGGCTGGCTTCTGAGGTTTACTCCCACTATGAAAACTATCTTCCATAACATCAGTGTTCTAACCGAGCGGCTGGAAAAGTTTATTGTCTGCAGCGCCATTCTATTGATGATGGCCAACTCCACTGCCAATGCCATCGGGCGTTATTTCTTTGGTAAGAGCCTGTTCTTCTCTGAAGAGCTGAATCAATTCTTGATTGTGGCGATCACTTTTATTGGTTTTGCTTACGCTGTGCGCCGTGGCCGTAATATCCGTATGACGGCGCTGTACGACTCCCTGGGTTTTAATGCCCGCAAGATGTTGATGACATTGATTACCCTATGTACCGGGATTTTGATGTTTTATCTGACTTATAAAGCGGTGTTCTACGTGATTGAGCTGAAAGAGATCAATCGTCTGAGCCCAGCGCTGCAGTTCCCCGTTTATATCATCTACTCCATTATTCCGGTGGGTTTAGGCATTGCCGGAATCCAGTACCTGATCGCCTTTGGCATGAATATCACACATAAAGAGATCTACCTGTCTCACGATGTGATTGATGATGGCGTTAATAACAGTGAAGCGGTGTAGAGAGGAAATATTATGTTTGACTTCATTTCTGACATCATCGCCGGTGAGCTGGATATCTATGTGGTCACCTTTACTCTGGTGACGGCGATGGTGGTATTGCTGTTTCTCAGTTTCCCTATGGTTGTGCCCCTGGCAGTGGGGGCGTTAATCGGTTTGGTGCACTTTTCCGGTATTGATACCGGCGTCATTATCCAGCAGATGGTGACGGGTATCTCACCCAATGCTTTGATCGCGGTACCTATGTTTATCCTGGCAGCGGATATTATGACCCGTGGTCATACTGCCCATAACCTGCTGAATCTGATTGAAGCCTTTGTCGGTCATATGCGGGGTGGTCTGCCGATTACCACCTGTATCAGTTGTACGCTGTTTGGCTCAGTGTCGGGTTCCACTCAGGCGACGGTCGTCTCTGTGGGGCAGATTATGCGCCCGAAACTGCTGCAGGCGGGTTATAAAGACAGCTTTGTGATGGCGCTGATCATCAACGCCAGTGATATCGCCTTTCTGATCCCACCCAGTATCGGTCTGATTCTGTACGGTACTCTGGCGAATACCAGTGTCGGTGAACTCTTTATTGCCGGTATTGGTCCAGGCATTGTGCTGGCGCTGTTGTTCTCCGCTTACTGCTACTTTTATAGCGTGTATCAGGGTGACTCTATCGCTCTGGTAGAGAAGACCGATAACGCTGAAAAATGGCAGGCGATTAAAAAAGCTTTGTTGCCATTGGGCTTCCCGGCGTTGATTGTCGGTGGTATCTATTCCGGTGCGGTGACGCCCACTGAAGCGGCTTCTTTCTCAGTACTGTACGCCATTGTGGTGGAGTGTCTGATCTATCGTGAGCTGAGTTTTAAAGATATTACCGATGCGGCATTGAGCACGGGCCTGATTACCGCGGTGGTATTTGTACTGGTAGGTATGGGGCAGGCATTCTCCTGGTATATCTCCTTTGAACAGATTCCACAGGATCTACTGGCACCACTGAATCTGGAAGACGCTTCCAAAGAGTATGTGCTGTTTGTGATTGCACTGGCCTTCTTTGTCGGCTGTATGTTTGTGGATTCTCTGGTAGTGCTGGTGATTCTAACGCCTATCTTTGTACCGATTGTGGCTGATGTAGGCCTGGACCCTGTGCTGGTCGGTGTGATGATTACACTGCAGATGGCGATTGGTTCAGCAACTCCGCCTTTTGGTTGCGATATCTTCACCGCCATCGCCATCTTTAATAAACCTTATCTGGAAGTGATTCGCGGCACGCTGCCCTTTATTTTGATCCTATTCTTTATGTCAGCACTGTTGATCTTCTTCCCGGATATCGCGCTGTTGTTAAGAGATATCGCTTTTGGTGATTAAGGTGCCAAAGTTGATCGACACTGATAAAAATACAGATCGATACAGATAAAAAATAGAAACAAAAATAAGCACTGACGCAAAAACGTCTCTTTAGCAGAGCGTTTAATTCTTCAGCTGTTGGCCGAAGAAGATCGAAACACTTTTTTGTTCGCTTTTGTGTCCGCTTTTTTGTCAGAAAATAATAAATTGAGAGCCTGATATGACGACATTACTAACACCGCCTGCACGGGGCTTTGATACTGCAGAGTTTGAACAGAGAACCCAAAAACTTCAGCAGGCTATGCGCGCGGAACAAATCGGTGCCGTATTTTTTACCACTGAGCCTGAGTTCCGTTATTTCAGTGGTTTTAAATCACAATTCTGGGAAAGTCCGACCCGCCCTTGGTTTCTTGTGGTTCCTGCGGAGGGCAAACCAATTGCGGTAGTGCCTGAGATCGGTGTGGCAGGGTTTGAGCTGACCTGGATTGAGGATGTACGCAGCTGGCCATCGCCACGACCGGAAGACGATGGCATCTCCCTGCTGAGCCAAACCCTGAAAGAAGCGGTACAAACTGGATCATCTGGTTGCGACAGAATTGGTGCCATGCTGGGGGCGGAAACTCATCTGAGAATGCCTGCTGCAAACTATGCGGTTCTGCAAAACAACCTCAGCCAATACAACTTGGTGGATATCTCCGTTCAGGTACGTGATATCCGCTGTATTAAATCTCAGGCTGAGATCGACAAGATACGTTTTGCCTGTGAAGTGACGGCAGCAGGTTTTGATTATCTCTATGATCACCTGAAAGTCGGTATGACTGAGCGTGAAGCTTGCAAAATGATGCATCTGGAGATGTTGCGCTTAGGGGCTGATTCCTGTCCTTACCTGATCTCTGCTTCAGGTTATCAGGGTTATGACAATATCATTATGGGGCCGACGGATCGTGAGTTAGAGATTGGTGACCTGTTGATTATCGATACCGGTGCCAATTTTGACGGTTACTTTAGTGACTTTGACCGTAACTTCGCCTTTGTCAGCGCAGAAGTCTCCACTCATGAAGCCTATGAAGCGGTTTACGCGTCGACAGAAGCAGGCTTAGCCATTGCAGCGCCGGGGCGTACGACTGGAGAGATTTGGCAAGCGATGTGGTCAGTGCTTGAAAAAGCTGGAGCGCTGGGCAATGACGTGGGTCGTATGGGTCATGGTTTAGGTATGCAGCTGACCGAGTGGCCATCTCATGTTGAAGGCGGTGATGTAGTTTTACAACCGGGTATGGTGCTGACTCTGGAACCAGGGATGACGTTTGCGCCAGGCAGAATGATGGTGCACGAGGACAATATCGTGATTACCGAAAATGGTTGTGAACTCCTGCACAAGCGGGAATGGGACAAGCTGCCAATAATCGGTAACTAATAAGATCTATCAATAAAAAAATACCGATAGTGGTAAGCGAAAAGAGACAAAAGATATCGGGTATCAGGGAATAGATACCCGTCTCAACTTTTATCGGTACCCGCTCTGTCTCTGCGACATAATCACTCCAAATCCCCGGAAGATGCCATGAATATCTCTTTGAAACAGAAGTTGATTCTTATTGTGTTGGTCAGTATCACAGGATTCGGCCTTATGGGGCTGTACAGTATTCAGCAACTGGGTGTGATGAATCAGGCCTCTGCTCAACAACGCAGTATTAATCAAGCCGCCAGTGCCGTCAGTCAATTACAGATCCAGCTACTGAGTTTGGAAAAACTGCGTGAATACCCTTCTGAGGCCAATTTAAAACAGGCGGACCAGTTACTGCAGCAACTTAGAGAAGATCATCAACAGATCCTGACTCAGGCGGAGAACAGCCTGAGTGATGGTCAGAGCCAAAACCTACTGGCCAGTATCCGTCAGCAGATGCCCGATTATCTTCAACAACTGGATCAGGTGCTGACACTCAGCAAGCGCTTGGGTTTGGGTGGTCAAGAAGGTGTTAAGGGCACAGGAGAAATTACTGTTTTAAATCAAGCCGGGCTGGCTTTGAAAAAAGAGCTGTCCATTATGTCGACTTTTTCCGGGGTCTTTAAAGAAGTACTCACGGCTGAAAAAGCATTTTTGATCAGTTCCAGTCAGGAAGGTCGTGACAAGGTACTGACACTACTGACTAAGCTAAGAGAGAAGATGCGGGATCTTAGTTTTGAAGAGCATTTTGATACGCCCATGAAGGGTTATGAAAACGCCATTGCCAGCGTTGTTGAACTTAAACTGCAGCAAAGTGCATTAGATCAGCAGTTGTCGGTGACACTAAAGCAGGTTTCTGAACATGTTCAGCAAGCCAATACTCGTCTGAATGGTGTGTTGGCGCTACAGGCTCAAAATCATGTTGAGCAAACGCAGAATCAATCCCGTAACTCTATCGCTATCGGTAGTATCGTACTGGCCGTGGTGGCGACAGCTATTGTGGCGTCGGTATCCGTCTCGATCCGTCGTAATATGCAGCAAACCTTAGCCGTGTTGAATCAGGTGGCTCAGGGTAATCTGACCGGTCAGCTCGATATGGGCTCGAATCCCAAAGATGAGTTCTATCAACTGGCTCAATGTACCAATCATATGACAGACAGTATTCGACAATTGGTGGGGCATATTCAGGGCAGTATCACGACGCTAAAAGGTACAGCCGATCAGATGAAAGCGGCACAACAAAGTATTCAGCAGGGCAGTGAGCAGATTTCGGATCAGAGTAGTTCCCTGGTGGCATCAACGGAAGAGATTAGTGTGACCACAGATCAAGTCGCCAGTAATGCGCAGCAGGTGAGTAGTGCAACGGATACCGCTTATCAAACGGCCAGAGAGGGCGCTGAAACCATTTCGCAGGCCTTGGAATCGCTAAGAACGGTGGCGGCAGCGGTACAAAGCTCCAGTGAATCGGTGGAGCAATTGGGCAAGCAATCTCAGGAAATTGATAGCGTGATTGATCTGATCGAAGGTGTTGCTGAACAGACCAATCTACTGGCATTAAATGCGGCGATTGAAGCGGCACGTGCCGGAGAGGCCGGCCGGGGCTTTGCTGTTGTTGCTGATGAAGTGCGTACTCTCGCAGAGCAAACCGTTAACGCGACCGGGAATATCACAGAGAAGATCAATCGCATTCAGCAGGAAACCCGTAACGTCATTAAAATTATGACCGCTAACCAGGCAGAGGTTGAAAAGGGAAGAGCGTTGGGTGAGCAAGCGGAACAATCGATCCGCAGTATTGAGCAACAAACCTCAGATGCGGCGGAACAAACACGCAGCATCGAGCAAGCGGTGCAGGAAGTAGCATTGACTACCGGCCAGATGGCCCAAAGCATGGATCAGATCTCAAAAGGTATCAGCAGCAATCATGAATCGAATCATAGGATTGGTGAGCATACCCGTTTGATCGATCAAAATGCCCTGCAATTGGAAGAATTGATTGCACGTTTTGTTGTTTAGGCTGGAATGCTGTTTCTGATTCATCCCAACCATACACTGTCTGTTAGTAGCCTATCCTCTGGGGATTAGGCGTCTAACAGGCCGTTGGCTAAATAGGCAGTTGGCTAAATAGATAGAGTTGAGAGATGGTTTATTCAGTTTAGGCAAAACGATTCATCACAGACAGGTAGCTATTAACCCGGCCAGATGTGACTGATGATGGGTTCAATCGATCTGCAATTCTTAAGGTCAGCCCTAACTGATTCAGTGACTCTTTATCATCTTCTGACAGCCCTTCAGCGGCATCTGACTTAGTGAAGCTATTTAATTCTGCCAGTACCGATTTAATGTCAGTCTTTGAGGCCTCAGACAGAGAGCCATCAAAGTCATCAATGATGGTTTCTGCTTTGTTTAAGATATTGATCAGGCTGCTTTCAGGGTTTTCTTCTTTTAACTCATCACGGAAGTCGTTAATAAACTGAGTAACCTTGTCCAGAGAGCTGTGATCACCTTTATCATCTTGGCTTTTAAAACGGGATAAAGAGGACACCAGCGGAGATAAACGTGATGCTTCTGTGTTGTTGATTAGACCATACTCTTCAAGCCTGGAGACAAAGTCAGAGGTAATCTGAAAGCCTCGGGTGCCATTCGAGAAAAACTCCTGATTGAGCTTCTGAACGCTTAATGCTCTGCCCGAAAGCGAGACATTCTTATTTTCAGAGGATGTACCAGTAGAAGTTGTCTCTTCAGCATTACTCTTGCTATCTGTCTTGAACAAGCTGTTGCTGGTTGAGTGAAGCATCGATGCATCAAGTTGCGAAGAACTGATTCTTAACATGGTTCTATCCCTAGTGTTATTACTTTAATTTTCTGAATGGTATGAAAAAAACATGCCAGGAATTCGTTATTCCGATTAAACAGGGCTAATAAGGGGCTAATTCAGGTGTTGAAGCAGAGAGAATCCGGTTAGAGGAATTTTGACCGGCAATATTTTGCTGACAGTACAGGTCAATCATTGCCGAAACTGACTAAATCTATCCTCTAGTGAAACTCTACTGAGCATTAGAAAGGTGTCCAGAAGAATAGGGGGATATTTATTGGAGTTTAACCCAGAAAAACCTTGAGCTACTTTTGTTCATGCTGCGCATGATATGACGGATAAAGATTAATTAATCGATTGGCTTGTTTTTTTCTCTGAAAGCAATTGCGACTTTATGTGCCATGTTAATTGGTTGCTACAATTGATAGCTTAAAATTTAATGATATTATTTCTCATATAGAAATATATGTTGTCTGTATAACTATTTTCAGTCGATATTATTGCTGCTTGTGACCGCTGAGTCATGCATATTTCTGGGGCTAAAAAAGCACATATTTCCAAATCTGATTCATGTCATTTTTATGTCATATAAATGCTTTGAGTCACCACTCAATTCTGTTAATCTGCGCAAAATTTGCTACCAAAGTACTATTTTTTATTGAAGAGTATTGAGCAGGTAGTGAGTTTTCAGACTCTGCATTGCTGATAGGGATGCCAGTGAAGCTGCGAATAATCCTGCTTTTGTAAACTTGAGGACTCTCATGACGATTTCCCGATGGTCGCTGGCGCAGCAATTGCGTCTTGGTACTTTATTGCTTGTCACCCTGATCATGACTGCTTTTATTGCTGTGGTTGGTTACCAATCCAACAAAGTCTTACTGTCGATGCAGGCTCAGGATCAAACCCGAAAAGTTGAGGTGATGGCTTCGCAGTTAGCGACGGCTTATGACTCTTTTATCGATGGCACTGAGATGCTGGCGTCTGTCTTTGCAGAGCTGTATCCGAAGCCGCTTGTTTTTGACCGCAGTCAGACGGTGCGGATCGGTCAATATGACAGTCCTCTAGTGACTCATAATGGAGAACAGGTAAACCTGAATTTCTCTAATGTTGATAAGTTCGCACGTATGACAGGCGGTAACGCTACTGTCTTTATTCGTTATGGTGATGACTTTCTGCGTGTGACTACTTCGTTAAAAAACCAACAGGGTCAGCGTGCGATTGGTACCTTGCTGGGTAAGGGACATCCTGGTTATAAGCAGTTAATCAGTGGTCAGCCTTATTTGGGCGAGGCGCGTCTGTTTGGTACAGATTATATGACCAAGTACACCCCGGTGAGGGGCAGTAATGGCCAGGTGACCGCCATTATGTATGTGGGCTTTCCTATTTCGACCATGTTGCAACAGTTGCGTGAAAACCTGGAAGCCGTGCGCTTCGGTGATAGCGGTGTAGCCGGTTTGATCTATAACGCGGGCAAAAATGCGGGGGCACTGATTGCTCATCCGCAGCATCGTGGTAAAACACTTGAGGAAATTTACCCTCAAAGCACTGCTGTCACAGAGCTTCAGGCTAATAAACAAGGATTGTTTGAAGAGAATCTACCCGGTGTAGGCGAGGCTCTGGTAAGTTTTAAACAGGTAGGTGACACCCCTTGGACTGTTTACGGCATCGGTCTGCGTAGTGAGCAGATGGAAAAAGTAATTCCGTTGTTAATGCTGTTGCTTGGCCTGTCTGTTACAGCTGTTGTGTTACTGGTCGCTGCCTTAGGCTATTTCCTGAAACGATCTTTGCGACCACTGCAGGAGATTACTCAGGTGCTGGAAAGAGTGGGTACCGGTGATCTGACTGATAAACTGAATATCAAGCCAAATCTGCAGACTAATAACGAAGTTGAGCGTTTGGAGCTCTCTACGGCCCGCATGATCAATAACTTCCAAAGCCTGATTGCTCAGGTGAGAAGTTCAGGTGATGAGATCGCAGCCGCATCGTCTCAGATCGCTCAGTCCAGCGGTAATATGCGCAATATGGCTGAAGTGAGTAATCAAGAAACGGCTCAGGTTTCAGAGTCTATTACTGAAGTGGCGGGTTCTATTCAAAGTGTTGCCACGAATGCCTCCAAAGCCTCTGATGAAGCGGGTTTAACCACTGGTTTGTCTGCTGAAGGTTTCCAGATGGTAGAGGATGTTGCCAATGCCATTGCTCAACTGCAGCAGGAGTTTGAGCAAGCGACCCAGGCCATTGGTAACCTGGAGCAAGACAGCACCGATATCGGTAATGTTGTTGAGGTGATCAATTCCGTAGCCGAGCAAACGAATCTGTTGGCACTGAATGCTGCAATTGAAGCCGCTCGAGCCGGTGAGCAAGGCCGTGGTTTCGCTGTTGTAGCTGATGAAGTGCGCAGTTTGGCTCAGCGAGTTCAGGAATCGACCAAAGAGATTCAGACTGTAGTTGAGAAGCTGCAAGCCAATGCTAAGCAGGCATCACAGCAGATGGAAGCGGGTGGCTTGCAGGTGCTAAGAACGGTTGAACAGGTACAGAAAGCGGGTCAGACTCTGGAGCAGATTCAATCTTCTGCGCAGCAGGTGAAGGTCAGCATGCTGGAAGTGGCTAGCGAGACTGAAGAGCAAAGTGCCGCGGCTGAGCAGATTAAGCAAAGCAGCCAATCGCTGGAAGGCTCCTCTCAGCGTACTGTGACCGAGGCCGATGACAATGATCAGGCCAGTCGTCAAATGCTCAATCAGGCTCAAGCCCTACAGGCGCGAGTGAATCAATTTAAGATCGCTTAAGGTTTGTCTATCGACAAGCTGAACGGGGTTCAAGTGTAATCCGTTCAGCTTGTTGGTCAGTATCAGATTGGAAGATTCCCTGTTTCATTTTTATTCCTTTTTATTTTTATAAAACCTCTTAATAGGCTAATTGAGCCGTTATGTAGCGATAGTGGGCAGATAGCCTGTCAGAGTTTGCAGGGTATGAAGTTGGGATAAGAGAATTGAGTATCGGGTTTATGCCGTAGAGTCTTGGCTATCTTTGCGATACAGAAGAAGTAATACGACTAGATAGAAAGTAATCGCCCCTGTTTGTAACCAGTAAGGTAGAGTGGTTTGCCCTTCTACCAGCACAGATGTTAGAGCATCAGATACATTCCCGCACACAAACCTGCAACCGTAAGTGCCAGCACCACAATAGCGTTTAACGCGACATCTCTGTGCTTTGATGCGGAATAAAACAGTGCGATGTAAGCACACACAGCAAAAGAGATAATCTTGTCTTGGTAGGCGTAGAAAGGCGTATCGTAATAGATAAACAGCATGGGTACCTTGATGCCAAAAAAGTGTGCTACAGCCATACAGCAAAAATATGCTACGCCAGCCAGAAATGCATATCGCGTTAGTGTCGAGTTCATATTCTTTTCCAGAATATCTATCACAAATAGGAGAGTGATAGGCTGCCTAAATCGATCTGTTTTTATCAGACAGCCCAGCATAAAGCCTTGGGTATGAATAAAGCTTAAGACAGTGCTTCGGCCGCAGGTACCAGATTAATCTTCGGTGCCATAGCGTTTAGAGCAATCAAGTGAATCATCTCGTTTACCGTGGTGCAGCAATCAGCCAGAACGTTTACCTGATACTTTTTGGCGTCGTCAGACATAGCCGTATGAGTGACGCAGTTTTGCGTCATCATGCCGCAGATCAACAACTCTTCACTGCCCAGTTCCTGAAGAATTTCGGCCAGATTCGTTTGCAGAAAGCTATCAGCGAAATGTTTCACGACAATAGGAGCATCTGGTGCTGCAGCCATTATCTCATCATGAATCGCTACGCCTGTTGTGCCTTCATTAAAGAAAGGTGACATGCCTTGGCTGGAATCTGCCACGTGTTGGACGTGAATGACGGGAATATTTTGTTCATTTGCTTTAGCAATGGCTTGTTTAATATTGTTTAGCACTGCATCTGTATTCCACAGTGGGAATTTTCCGCCGAGGAAATAATCGTTTTGCAGGTCAATCACAATTAGTGCTTTATTTGAGTGAGTCATTGTTCTTTTCTCCAGTAATAAAAGCTTGATAAAACAATCTATTAAGACGCTTTCAAGAGGAAGGACTGCTGGCCTTCGTTGAGTCCGTCATCAGTTGATGGAGCTATTATGCTTAGGATTAAAAAACTCAGTGAGTGGCCTGATTGACAAAAAACGATACTATTGGGCCAAGAGGTTTGACCTGATTACTAACCGTCAGAATGGAGCATGCTATGAAGCAACCGCTAGAAGGCACAGCAAACACAGAGCAAGCAACAGAGAAAAATAGACCCATTGTGGCAGTTGTAGCATTTAATCAGATCACCCCTTTTCATCTCTCTGTACCCTGCGTTGTTTTTGGCGATAAAAAACCTAATGCTCCGGAGTTTGATTTAAGAGTCTGCAGTGTCGAGCCTGGGCCATTAAGCACTACGGTTGGTTTTAGCTTGAATCTGGATCATGGTATTGAAGCGATTCATCAGGCGGATATTGTGATCGTACCCAGCTGGCGCAATCCGAATGAACGGCCAGACAAGGAGCTTTTAGAAGCATTGCAACAGGCTTATACCAGAGGCGCTCAGATTGTGGGGCTTTGCTTAGGAGCTTATGTGTTAGCGGAAGCGGGTTTATTGGATGGTCATAAAGCGACAACTCATTGGGCATACGCTCAGGACTTTGCTCAACGTTATCCGCAAATAGATCTGGATGCTGATGTGCTTTATATCGACTCGGGACAGTTGATTACTTCAGCAGGGACGGCAGCAGGAATCGATTGTTGTCTGCATATGTTAAGAGAGCAGTATGGTGCAGAATCAGCCAATAGTGTGGCCCGATTGCTTGTTGTGCCACCTCATCGCCAGGGTGGACAAGCTCAGTTTATCGATTTGCCTCTGCCTAGTACGACTTCTGACTCGCGATTGGCTGAATTGATTGATTGGGTTCGAGCTAACCTGAACCAGCCCCATGATCTCGACTCTTTAGCTGAAAAAGCCTTAATGAGTCGCCGCACTTTTACTCGACATTTTAAATCACTAACCGGAACAACCGTCACCCAGTGGCTACTCAATGAGCGTCTGGCCTTCTGCCAGAGATTGTTAGAAAGCACAGAGCAATCCATTGAGCAGATTTCAGAGCTAGCCGGTTTTGGTTCGCCGGTGTCGATGCGCCTGCAGTTTCGCAAAGCCTTTGGCGTGTCTCCCAAAGCCTGGCGACAGACCTTCAAAGGGGATTAATCAAGAAAAGCCTCTACAGTGAACATTATAGAGGCTTAGCGGACTGGCGAATTTATCGATGAACCAAAAAATAACTAGGCTTGTTCTTCAGGCTTAATCCCAAACAGCAGCTCTTTCTCTTTCGCACTAAAAGGGCGTGCCGTTGGGTTAACCTCTTCCACCAATGCATAGGCTTTTTTCGTTGCCGGACGCTCAGAGATGGCTTCAAACCAACGCTTCAGATTAGGGAAATCATTCAGATCCTGAGATTGTTTCTGATGGGATACCACCCAAGGGTAACTCGCCATATCAGCAATGGTGTAGTCATCGCCGGAGATAAACTCTCGATCGGCCAAACGCTTGTTCAGCACGCCATATAAACGTGCTGTTTCGTTAACATAACGGTTAATGGCGTAATCAATCTTTTCATTAGCATACTGACTAAAGTGATGATTCTGACCAGCCATCGGCCCTAAGCCACCCATCTGCCAATACAACCACTGAAGTGTTTCATAGCGTTGACGAGTTTCTTTACTCAGGAACTGACCGGTTTTATCTGCCAGATATTCCAGGATGGCACCGGATTCAAACAGAGAAATGGGTTCACCGCCATCGGCAGGTGCGTGATCCACAATCGCTGGAATACGATTATTAGGCGCAATTTTTAAGAATTCAGGATCAAACTGATCCCCTTTACCGATATTGATCAGGTTAACGCGATACTCTAAACCCGCCTCTTCCAGAAAAAGCGTGATCTTGTGGCCGTTTGGTGTCGTCCAGTAGTAAAAATCAATCATGGGATACCTTCTCCTCGGACAAGTGGCTGGCTTAAGGTTAGACCGCAGTTGCTGGTTTCAGCTCAGGCCCTTGTTCGGCAATCTGTAAAAAGAATAGGCACAATAGTAGCGAAGGGTTTAATATTCGAAAAATGAAATCATTGGATAACCTGGATTCATATTTTGAATATCAGAAATAAAGACCTTAACCTGCTGCTGCTATTTCATGTGTTGTATCAAGAGCAGAGTGTGTCTGCTGCCGCAGAACGCATGTCTCTCAGCCAACCCGCCATCAGCCATAAACTCAATAAACTCAGAGATGAACTGGGTGATGAGCTGTTTGTGCGTGTTTCACGGGGGTTAACGCCCACACCAAGGGCTCATGAACTGGCACCTATTGTCAGTAATCTACTGGCAGGTATTCGAGGCTTTTATGATCAATGCGAGGGAGATAACTTTCTCAATCGCACGGATCGTTTTCAGATCTTCTCCACCGACTACATTGAATCTCTGTTACTGCCTAAACTTATTCCTATCATTCGTGAGCAAGCACCCAATGTGCAGCTGGTCACTCGTAATTTACAGGGACCATTACCCAAAACAGAGATGGAACGTGGACAGTGTGATCTGGCTATTGCGGGTTATTTTGGCGAGATTCCTGATGGTTTCTATCAGCAAACCTTGTATCAGGATGATTTTGTCGTGTTGGCTTGTAAGGATAATCCTTTTACTGAGGACGGCCTGACACTGGAAAACTATCTGGCTTGCGATCACTTGATGATCACTTTTTCAGGCGATCTGAGTAGCAGTATCGATCAGAAACTGGCTGCTATGAATCGAACCCGAAAAGTGATTGCCGGTTTGACCAGTTTTCACTCGCCAGTGCTGGTCATTCCCGGTACTCAAACCCTATTGACCTGCCTGCGCTCTGTGGCAGAACAGGCCATACGCATCAACCCAGAACTGGAATATCATCCCTGCCCCCTGGAGTTGGAAACTGTACATATGCAGCAGGTTTGGCACCAACGCAGCCATGAAGATCCGTTAAGGCGTTGGCTCAGAGAGCAGATTAGTCAGTTATTGGCAATAGAATCCAATCTCGATTGAAACCTTATACCTAATCTCTCTTATAATGCTTGATCCGTCAATTACTGTCGGGACATGATGTTGATGTTACATAAAAAAATAATTCTATTAAAATAGAAGTAAATGAATGCTTCAGTTTTGCCCTGTTCAAGGGATTCAATTAGACTGGCATTGTTTTCAAAAGGATCAGTTGTTGAGAGGCCATAATGGAAATTGAAGTAGCAGCCAAACGTTTAGCAGAGTTAGGGCATACCACCCGATTACAGGTTTTTCGCCATCTGGTAAAAGGTGGTAAGCAGGGTGTTCCAGTTGGTGAGATTCAGGCCGCTTTAGGCGTGCCGGGTTCGACCTTGTCCCATCATATTACCCGCCTGGTGTCTGTTGGTCTGGTCCAGCAGCGTCGCGAAGGTCGCACCTTATATTGCGTGCCGCAATACGATGTACTGGATGGCCTACTGGATTTTATGAAGGAAGAGTGCTGCGTTAACGAAGAGTGTGCACCGGAATCTTAATCTTATTTACTGGCCCGACCATTTAGGTCGGGCTTGTTCCTGTATTGCTTTCATCCGTTGGCTATCACATCTTACCTTTCGATCTGTTCTCTGCTTTGTCTTTTCCCTAATACCTAACCTCTGTAATTTCGTTCTTATGACTAGCAACAAGCTGTTGCTGCATTACTACTTCTCTTACTCCCTGTTTCCTCATTTCTGGCATTAGCTTTGCTCTGCTGTTGATGCTTTTTCAGCATTATCAGGAAGCAAACAGAACCCATGATTGCACAGGCCAAAATACCCCATAGAACCAGGTCATAACCTCCGAACTGCCAAACCAGTGCACCCAAATAAGGCGCGATGGCAAAGCTCAGTAAATAAGGCACGGCCATCGCTCCGGTAATAGCACCAAAGTTTTTCTCTCCCATCACTTCACGGGCGACGAGGGGTTTTAGAATACTGATCACGCCATACGCCGCACCTTGCAGTAAGACAAAGCCTGTCAATAGATAGAAAAGGTCAACTGAGAAAATCAGACACAGGGTTGCGATGGCAATACTGCTTAGACAGATCAGAGCAATACGCAGTACATCGAGATGTTTATCCAGCAGCATCCAAAGCAAGCGTCCGGCTACCTGCATTGGGCCTATCATAGAGATAGCCAGAACAGCCCAGCTATCGGGCATCTGGCGGTCATCCAAAATAGGTAACAGGTGAGTCAGTACCACACCGTGGTTGAGTGCCACCAGAGCAAAGCTACCGGCCAGTAACCAGAACAAGGGGGAGTGTAAAAAGTTGTTATTGGCGTGGTGGTTATTGGCGTGGCTGTTATTGACTGGTTTAGTTTGTTTATTGCCTTGTTGATCGGACTCGTAGACGTCTATTACAGGTTGCTGACCATAAAGCTGTAACAGCCGGGCGCCATAAGCCAGTAAAGGTGCTGCCAGCAAGATAACGCAGGCAGCAAATAGCCATAGGGTCATCTGCATTCCAAGATCAGACATCATTAAGTGTACCGATGGGAAGCAGATGGTACTGGCAAAGCCTGCTGCCAGAGTAATCAATGTAATGGCTCGTTTGGCTTGATCTCCCATATGGCGAACCACAAAGGCAAAGCAGGGCTCATATAGACAGCCTGCCATGGCGATACCCATCAGCCCCCAAAGTAGATAAAAGTTACCTGAATCCGTGACTTCAAGACCTGCTCACAGGACGGCAGACCTGCAATGAC
>CAYFGP010000084.1:0-30378 GCA_964342385.1 uncultured Oleiphilus sp.
TGCTATTTTGTGGGCAGCTGCCTGATATCTTTGGTCAGGCAGCTGAATAGTTACTATTTACTTCTGTCTATGCTGATAACAGCCAGTACTTGAGCCCGGTTTGTTTGAGTAGATCTTCAGCCTCTGCTCCCTGTAATAGCGCTAAGCTTGAGATCAAGCCGCCTTGACTGCAGGTCGGTGCGGCAACGGTAATCGAGCGCACGGCATTTTCGATAGGCCAACCGGTTTTGGGATTGAGTAGATGGCTGTAGCGTTTACCCTCTTTTAGCAGATAACGCTGGCTATCCCCTGATGTGGCTAAAGCGCCGCCGGTGAGGCTCAGCAAAGCAGCTTCTTTACCTTCGCGATCTGGCGCTTCGATACCGACTTTCCAGGGTTCACCATTGGCTCTTGGGCCACTGCAGGCGATATCACCGCCAAAGTTTACCAATAGAGAGCAAGCTATATCCGGTTGCGCTTTTTGCAGTAGATTGAGCGATAAACCTAGTACACGATCCACCGCGTATTCCTTGCCAAGACCACCAAAATCCAGCTCCATGCCTTCGGGGAGATAAAGCTGAGCGGGTTTGCTGCTCACACCATCATCGTCAGGCAAGGACCATTGCACTTTTTGCCAACCGATTTGAGGCAGTAAGCTTTTCACTTGCTCCGGTTCAGGTAAACGATCACTGCCATCAAAACGCCAAACCTGACGTAAAATACCTGAGGTGATATCAAACAAGCCATTAGATAACTGCCAGGCTTGATCGGCAAAGGAGATCAGGCGGGCGCTCTCTTCATCCAGGTTTTGCCAACGTCCTTGGTTTTGATGCACTTCATCATGCCAGTTTCCTGTTTGATAACGGCTGAACTTAAACTCGATACGCCAGGTTTCCCGCACAGCTTGCAGTGCCAGTTGTTCTGCCAAAGCCCAATGGGACTCAGGCAGATCAATCAGTAGCTCGCAGGTACTAGCCATAGCTTGGAACTGCAATCGAAACCCATCGCTTGACTGTTCAGCTGCTAAAAAGCTCAGTTCGGGAGTGGGATGGCCGGAAGGATTATCCATCTTGGCAATGGATAAGTGCTTCCTGGATTCAGAGAATCCGTGCAAATTGTCTTGCTGCATAAAACCTTCCGACCTGTTTATAGAGAGCTAGAACTTATAACCTACGGTTAGCATAGTGGCCGTGGTATCAGGATAAAGCTCCTGCTGCGTCAGTTTACCAAAGCCTTTGTTACCACTGCTTTGCTGCTGATAGATGGCCAGACGAGCATACACTTCACTGCCACCTTGCATACGATAACCGTAACGCATACCCAAGGTGTAAGTATCCAGATCACCCAAGCGATAATCTGCACTGATCTCATCGACATTTTGATAGCCACTGGCCGTGGTATAACGCTGATAGAAATCAGCCGAGCTTTGACTGTACCAGCGCAGTTGCGGTTCCAGATAGTGGTCCCCTAACTGCCAGCGATATTTCAGATCCAGGGTATGAGAATTGATACCCCAATCATCAAACATAAAGCGGTAGCTAAAGTCGATGATATCGCTGTTTTCACGCTGATACTTTGTCTGCCAGTACAGGGCTTGTTTTAAGCGGGTATCCGGGCGTTGCTCATAGACATAGAGGTTCTGGCCATTGCTCTGATAGTTACCACCGTAGTTATCCCCGGCGCTATCATCTATCACAGACACGATCTTATAAGGATCGGTCAGATAACCGTCGCTGGCGCTGATAGAGTAGTTAAACTGCATCAGAGTGCGACGATTGATAACCTGGGTTACTCCAACCAGAAAATCTGTGATGGTTTTATCATCAGATGCCCCCTGACGACTCTTAGTAAAATCTTGATCAAAGCTGGCCGACCCCAGTACTGCCATTGCACTTAATCCAACCGGTAGGCCACCTTCTGGCTCGATGGAGTCTAAAGCAAAACTGGCACCAAAGGTTAAGGTGGTATTTTTCTGATTCAGATAACGGGAGACAGAGCCATTAACCCCCAGAGATTGGTAATCATGTTCTGAGGAAAGATAGCCCCCGGTGCTATAGGCCCAATCACGATTGATCGGGGTAGACCACGCCGCAGAGAAAGCAACACGGCCATCACGGAAGGTATCGTCCAGTGGTTGTTCACCAGCCTTAATGTCGTATTGGCCCTTACCGGAGGGACGGGCAAATGTCTGTGGCTGATCGGATGGTGTGGCGCCGCTGGGTGAAGCTCCAGTCAGGCTATCAATAGCCAGTTTCAGGTTGAGTTTGGTTTCACTATCAAAGTTACGTGTGGCACTGATAACCGGTTCAGCCGCGGTGACCCGGCTATCACTCTCGGCATAGATCAGTGTCGCGGTATCAAAATCCCAGTTATCCAACTCAGACGCCTGGGCCTGATTAGGTAAGCCTGCTAGTAGAGCACAACCTGCAGAGACCAGCATCATGGTTAAAGATGAGGGTTCAGATGCGGTCGAATTCGCTTGTGCTGGATTCTTCACCTGAACGTTATCGTCATTGTCCGACAGCCTGTTAGTTTCAATCTTAGTTACAACCACAACCGCCACCTCCAAAGCCACGACCACCACTGGTGGCTTCCTTACTGAAATAGATATGATCATCCAGGCCCGCTTCTACGGGATCACTGATCAGCTGCATCTCTGGTTGTGCCAGAATATCTCGCTGCCAGGGTTTTACGCCCAGGTCAGTACAGCCACTGAGCAGTGCGATAAGCGCAGCTGCCACGGCGATTCTTTTCATAGCTCTATCCTTAAAAAAACAAGCGAGTCATCAAACTAAACAGGACTAGGGATACAGGGTGTTTTTCTATGGCATCCCGATTACATTACTCGTCTAAACGTTTTACTCGGCTAACAAAACATACTTCGCCAACGAAGACTCATTTCACCAACCAAGCTTCACTTCACAAGCGAAGATTTACTCCGTTAGCAAAGCTCTTATTCCATCAACAAGGCTTTGATGGCGTCTTCATAGTCATCCACTTTATTGGCGTGAAAGCCGATATGTTCTGCGCGAATACGGCCCTGGCGATCGATCAGATAACTGGAAGGCATACCCATTACGCCAAAGGCTTCAGGTAATAAGGCTTTGTTATCCATCAACACGGTAAAGTCTGCGGGGACCTGCTGCAGAAAGTGTTGTGCCAGCTCAGGCTCTTCATCCAGATTAATGGCCACCACTTCCAGCCCCTGTGCCTGATAGGCCGTTTGCATCTGATTCATCCAGGGGAAAGACTGCCGACAAGGGCCGCACCAGGACGCCCAGAAATCCACTAACACCACTTTGCCTTTAAAATCATCCAGCGTTTTTTTCTGGCCAGAAACCGTAGCGAGTACCGTACCTGACATCGGTGTTGCTTTAGCCTGATCCACAGGTACTAACTCAGCTACCGCAGGTAGAGATAGGCCTAAAGTCAGCACTGCAGTGGCTAGCGAAGCTCGAATAACCTTCATAAATAAGAACTCCTTAACAAGTTCCGTTGCTCTGGTGTTTAGAAAAGCAATTCAGGGAGGCATTAGATATTGCATTGGACGCCTGTAACCCTGATCAAACCAGAGACGCTAAGGGCTAAATAACAGCGATTAAATACTTAGCCCGAAGTGGTTAATGTGCGATTGAGTAGAAACTGACAGCCATGATGAAAGAGAAAACTTAAGCTTTCCTTAAGACGTATTAAGAAAACTCTTAAGAAAGGCTTAAGGCAGAACACAGACAATGCTCGCATCAAAGATTGTGGGATTAGAGGGTGGGTTATGGCACAGGGGTTATATGCGCTAACGTTGGTTTTTATCATAGTGCTGCAGTTATTAAGCAGTGATCTGCATGCACAGGATAAGGCAGAGTTTCTGCCTGCTGATCAGGCATTTCAATTCAGCTATAGGCTTACTCAGCGACAGTTTTCTCAACAAGGGGTATCTCAGCTACAAACAGGCAAACAGCTGCAACTGAGCTGGCAGATCGCCCCTGGCTATTATCTGTATGAAAAGCGCTTAAAAATTACTGATCAGAATAAACAGGGTTACGATTTTACTCTGCTGACTCAACCGGAAGAGAAAGATGATCCTAACTTTGGTTTGGTAAAGGTGTTTCATGACCAACTGCAGTTAAGTCTGGATCTGCAAACCATTAATGGCGACAAGCTGACGGTTAAATATCAGGGCTGCTCTGAAAATGGTCTGTGTTATCCACCTAAGCGCCAAACCCTATCCATTCAGGATCTTCTACAAGCTCAGCCTGATAGCCTGAAAAGTGCCGGTATTGCCCCTACCGTTCAGGATTCAGGCTCTGCCCGTTCCAGCGTTATCGATTCCAGTATTATTGACTCCAGTATTGAGAGTACGAACACTCAGAACTTAGCTGCATTCAAACCAGAAGTCTCAAACAAGCCTATTAATCTTGAACAGGATGCTGGGGCGATTGCTTCGATGTTAGCCAGTGCAGAGGGTTATTGGGTGGTACTCACTTTTCTGGTGCTGGGGCTAGGTCTGACTTTTACTCCCTGTGTGCTGCCAATGGTGCCGATTCTGGCGGGTATTATTGCAGGACAGGGACAACGGATTACAGTGCGTAAGGGGATTGGTCTTTCCATTGCTTATGTACTGGGTATGTCGGTGACCTACACGCTGGCGGGGCTGTTAGTGGGTTACTTCGGTGCCAAAATGAATCTGCAGGCTTCTCTGCAAAGCCCTACCGCTTTGATTGTGTTTGCGGGGCTATTTACTGTACTTGCTCTGTCGATGTTTGGTTTTTATGAACTACAGCTACCAGGGTTTCTTCGTGATCGTTTGGATCGCATGGGGCAAAACAGCCAGGGCGGTCAGTATCTTGGAGTAGCCCTGATGGGATTGATCTCTGCATTGGTAGTTTCACCCTGTGTTTCCGCCCCATTAGCCGGAGCCTTGGTGTATATCAGCACTACTGGCGATGCAGTATTAGGTGGAGCCTCTCTGTTTGCTTTAAGCCTGGGGATGGGACTGCCACTGATTCTGGTTGGTGCAGGCGGCGGTAGCTGGCTGCCGAAAGCCGGTCGCTGGATGATTGAGGTTAAAGCCTTTTTTGGTGTGCTTCTGCTGGGGGTAGCCATCAGTTTATTAAGTCGTCTGATTCCTGGTTCAATCACTCTGCTATTGTGGGCATTGTTGCTTATTGTTTACGCCATGCACCTGGGCAGTTTTGGTCAATCGGAGGTGCTTTCCTCTTGGGGGCGTGCCCGTCGTGGTCTTTCTGTTGCAATGCTGGTTTACGGCATCAGCTTGATGTTATCAGGTTTGGCGGGGCAAGATGATCCGTTACAACCCTTGGCCTTTGCTGCCAGTGGAAAAGTGGGGGGTAATGGCGCAGTAGGTGGTTACCTGAAAGAGTACGGCTTGGCAGAGCGTAATCTGGCAGAAAATGGGTTAATGGGTAATGAGTTAACGGAAAAAACGCTATTTAGCCGCTATGATTCCGTGCCTCAGCTGCAACAAGCTTTACAGCAAGCTAGCCTGCAAAATAAACCAGTTGTGATTGATCTCTATGCGGATTGGTGTGCCAGCTGTAAAACCATGGAGAAAAACGTTTTTAACCAGCCTGAAATCCTCGCTTTGGCTGAGCAAGCGGTCTTTCTGCAACTGGATATCACCGATAATAGCGATGAGCAGATCGATTTCCTGCAGCAACACGGTTTATTTGGACCACCGAGTCTGCTGTTTTATCAAAGCAACGGTCGGGAGCTTAGCACCGCACGGGTACAAGGTGAGTTAGGCCCAGAGCAGTTTGTGCAACAGCTGCAAAAAATACTTTAGCGAAGTTGTTGCAGTAAAATGCTCAGTATTGAGTGGCTCTTACTTAGTTCTTTATTAGTTCTAAAGCCGCTATCGCTGGAAAAGAAAACGGATAAAACCATGCGCGTGTTATTAGTAGAAGATGATATTTCCCTGGGCTCTGGCCTGCAGACTGCATTGAAACCGGAAGGCTATACCGTTGATTGGTTAACGGACGGTATGCAAGCGTTACATGCGCTGGAGAGTGAATCCTTTGATCTGGTGATCCTGGATCTGGGCTTACCTCGTCTGGATGGTATCTCGGTGTTAAAACAAGCCCGTGCTCAAGGTCAGGCACTGCCTGTGTTGGTATTAACCGCCCGTGATTCCATTGAAAACCGTATAGAGGGGCTCGATTCAGGGGCTGATGATTACTTGATCAAACCCTTTGATGTCACTGAGCTTAAGGCTCGCATTCGTGCTTTGTTAAGACGCAGCTCTGGCCGTTCTGAATCCGTGATTCGTTTTCAGGAGATTGAACTTAATCCTGCCAGTCAGCAGGTGAGCTATCAGGGCAAAGCCGTCAATCTGACCCGCCGAGAATATGCGTTACTGCATGAGATGATTAATCAACCCGGCCATGTCTTTACCCGGGATATTCTGCAACAGTTACTTTATGGTTGGGATGAAGATGTAGAAAGCAATGCGTTGGAAGTGCATATCCATCATTTGCGCAAGAAGTTCTTTCCGGGTCTGATTCGTACGATTCGGGGGATCGGTTATGTTGTGGATAAAGAAGTCACTGCAGCGTGATGTTTAACCCAATAATAGGACTCTATTTTGTCTAACTGGTTACCTCAATCCATTCGCCGTCGTACCCTGCTATTGGTACTGTCCCTGCTGACCAGTATCAGCCTATTGATTGGTTTTGTCGGTTTTAAGGAAGCCAGTCATGAGATTGAAGAGTTGTTTGATGCCCGTCTGGCGCAGCATGCCCGTATTTTGCAATCTCTGACACTGGGTTTAGAGAAATTAGAGCTGGAGGAAGAGAAGCATCAGGTGCTACAAAATGCTTTTGAACAAGCTCTGGTCGTAGAGGCATCGGGTGGCCATAAATATGAAAGCAAGATCGCTTATCAGGTCTGGGAAGATAATAATCTGATTTTTCGTTCCCGTAGTGCACCACTAGAGCCGCTAAGCCAGAATCATACTGGCTTTGAGCGGCAAAAGATTCGCAACTACGACTGGCGTACCTTTGCACTATCTGACACTTATACCGCATCAATCAGTTCACAGAGCGTTGATCAAAAAGCAAGTAAACAGATCCATATTATGGTCGCTGAGCGTGAAGATGTACGCGGAGAGATGGTGGATAAAATCGTCTTGCAGACCCTATTGCCTGATCTACTAGGTCTACCCTTATTAGCCGCTTTACTCTGGTGGGCGGTAGGCTGGGGACTGAGACCACTACAGCAACTGGCCACTGTGATCAGCAAGCGTGCGCCAACTCATCTGGAACCGATCAATCTGGAACCTCTTCCCACTGAGCTCACTCCTGTGCAGCAGGCACTTAATCGCTTGTTATCTGAAATCGAAACCATGATCGCCCGTGAACAGCGTCTGATAGCAGATGCGGCTCACGAGCTTAGAACCCCTTTAGCGGTACTGAAAATTCATGCGCAAAATGCTCAGCAGACTCTGGATCAAAAGGATAGGGAGATCGCGCTGGAACAGCTCACTCTAGGAGTTGATCGTTCTACCCGAATTGTCTCTCAGTTACTGACCCTGGCACGCTTAGATCCTCAAGGGCAGGAAAGTGCTCTACAGGAAGTCAATCTGGCTCAGGAAAGCCGGTCTCTGTTGGCTCAGCTGATGCCGTTAGCCTGGGAGAAAGAGCTGGAGATCAGTTTAGAGATAGATGAAGCACTAAACTGGCAAACTCAGATGGAAACTGGATGCCTGGAAATTATCCTACAAAACCTGATCAGCAACGCGGTTAAGTTTTCACCGGCAGGTACTGAAATTGAGGTGAAGTGGAGTCAAACTCAGCATGAGTTTGTACTTCAGGTCAGGGATCACGGCTGTGGTGTCTCTGATAAAGACAAACAACGCCTGACGGAGCGTTTCTTTCGTGAAGGAAAAGCCTCTGGGGCTGGACTGGGGTTAGCGATTGTAAAGCGTATTCTGGAACGTCATCAGGGGGATATTATCCCTATGGACACTCTTGGTGGTGGTCTGACTCTGCAGCTTTCTTTTCTAAAATATCAGAAAGAACTTTTTGGAAAGTAGACCGGTATAAGACAGATAGCAGCACTTCAACGAAAAGAATAAATTTAGCAAAGAAAATACTTGTTTTTTAGCGGCAAATATGAGGCGGTAGAATTTGCCGCTTTTCCTTTTCATAGGACTCCCCCTGCCGCTTACCGTTAAAAAACGGCAAATCTTCTTATTGAAATCTAACTAAAAGCTGCTTGTTTATATGAGGTTTACCTGTGTTTTATCGTAATATGCCGGCATAAAGTTTAATTTTAAGTGCAAAATTTGTTTTTGGCATACCCCGTGCTTTAAAGGAGTTAAAAGAGTTAGGGGGATTTCACCATGCTAGGTCAGATCTTAAAAAGCACTATCGGGCTACCCGGCAATATGCTGGCAGTGCAAAAACCTGAGCCCAACACTACTGATCCAAAGGAACAGCAGAAGCAGGACTCTGAAGGCAGTGTAAAACATCACTATCGCCAGGTTGAGCTCTCTGCCGCTGCAAAGAATCTGAACAATATCGCAGATGACACCGGTGTAGACTGGAAGGGTGTTGAAACACTCGGTAGCAGACTAAGTCAGAGCTTAAATGCGGTATTTGCCCAGTACGGGATTGATACCAGTAAACCGATTAATATCAATGTAAATCCGTTTACCGGCATGCCATTCGTGGGTGATCATCCAGATAAAGCACGTATCAGTCAGCTCTTACAAAATCAACCAGAGCTGATGAAACAGATTCAGACGATTAATTCGGTGGCTAACTATAGTTATCAGAGCACACAGCGGGATAGTACTCAGTCTGCGGCACCGACCATGCCTCAGGCCGGTCGTGTGCAATCTGCACTGAATCAATATACTCAGAACTCTCAGAACAGTCTGGTTTCTCTGCAGTTTGATAAGCTCAATGGTTTGATTGTGAATGTGGATAATCACTCCGTGACCTCTAAGCCTGCAGAGAGTGCTTAAGCAATACTAGATGTACACCCTACTCTTAAATCCGGTGTCTGTCTGGTGCTCTGCCGGTAAGCCAATGGCTTAAAACACGCCAGACAACAATTATAAAGAACATAAAAAAAGCACTCCGATTGGAGTGCTTTTTTCGTTCTTTTACGAGTTACCGGTTATCTAAACAACCTCTAACACACCAAAAGAAGCCTGCTTAGCGATTAAGCCAGAGCAGCAAACACCTTGTCACGGATATCGTCAACAGAACCTACACCCGCAATATGGCTGTGCTTAGGTGCTGCTGCAGCGTCCTGAGCTTCCCAGGACTTGTAGTAATCTACCAGAGGAGCAGTCTGCTCATGGTAAACACTCAGGCGGTGACGTACGGTTTCTTCCTGATCGTCTTCACGCTGAATCAGATCTTCACCTGTCTCGTTGTCTTTGCCTTCCACTTTAGGTGGATTAAATACAACGTGGTAAGTACGACCAGATGCAGGGTGTACACGACGACCACTCATACGCTTGATGATCTCTTCATCTTCAACTGCGATCTCAACCACGTGATCCAGCTGAACACCAGCGTCCTTCATGGCATCTGCCTGAGGAATGGTGCGTGGGAAGCCGTCAAACAGGAAACCAGCTTTGCAGTCATCCTGAGCGATACGCTCTTTAACCAGAGAGATGATCAGGTCATCAGAAACCAGACCACCAGTTTCCATAATCTCTTTTACTTTCAGACCCAGCTCAGTGCCTTCTTTCACTGCAGCACGCAGCATGTCACCAGTAGAGATCTGAGGAATACCATATTTCTCACAAATGTACTGAGCCTGCGTACCTTTACCTGCGCCTGGAGCGCCCAATAAAATTAACCGCATGGAGTAATGCTCCCTTCTTAATTTCTAATTATTAAAATCGCTAAGTTTTAAAAACGTCTACTCTGCTTGCCGCCTGACCAAAGCACCCTCAGATCAGGCCAGCGAATCTGTCATCCTGTGTATTATCCGAGCAGTCATATCAAATTTTCTGATGCCACTAGACTGCTCGGGAAAATCTGCATTTTCCATGAATTACACGAATAGGACACAGACAATACCCTCACACTGTTACAAAGACAAGGATACGTTCGTTGTAGCTAAAAAAAGCCTAATAAAACAATCGTTTGTTCACTTAAGACCATAGGCTAAGCTGCAGCACAGCAATTTTCTCAGCACTGCGTACAACTTTTGACGAAGAAACAAACGTTAGTGAAACAGGCCTGCTGCTGATCCAGATGACGACTTGGTCAAATACCTTATGACTCTGCCGCCAATCGCACACCAAAGGCCATCATAATGGAGCCGATCACACCATCCATCCAGCGCATCGCTTTTTCACTGCTTAACCATTGACGGGCTTTAGCGACCATCAGAATTAACAGCAATTGCCAGATATTACTAATCACAAAGTGCACACCAGCCAGGAACATCGATTTCAGCATAACCGACTCATGAGGCTGGATAAACTGTGGTAGGAAGGCCATATAAAACACGATAGTTTTCGGGTTTAGCACATTGCTCAAAAAACCTTCCCGGAAGGATTGAGTCAGCGGTACATTTTTTCCTGCCAAGCCATTTTTCGCGTCAGTATTGACCGCCATTGCGCTCAGGCCTTTACCCCAGGCACTGCGTAAACTCTTAAAGCCCAACCAGATAAGATAAGCCGCACCGACCAGCTTTAATAACGCAAACAGGCTAGCTGATTGCAGCAGAATAAAAGAGATACCTACCGCGGATACCAGGGCATGGACAAACAAGCCACAACAGATGGCAAAGCTGGTCGTCAGGCCATCAATACGACCACCGCGCATGGTATTACGGATAACCACTACCGTATCGATCCCAGGTGACATGGTCAGCAGGGTGATTGCGACAAGAAAGGTGAAAAAGGAGGCATCAAAGTATGAGGCCAGTTGCATCAGGATATCGGACATTTTCAGCTCCCAGGTTAAAAACCGATTATAACCTCAGAAAAAGAATTGTCAGTGCAATTAGCTAAAGTTTGCGTTGAAAAGCAGCAAAGTATTCTGCCTCATTTGGCTTTTGATAAAGCGGTTTTGTTAAGGGAGAGGAAAAGGGAAGCGACAGGCAGAAAAAAAGCGGTATTCCGAAGAATACCGCTTCACAGGCACATGTATCGTTAACGGATACAATGGAATTTCATCAAAGTCCGTAAACTATGAGTGGCACCTCACAGTATTACATCAGCATTTGACGAATATCAGCGATAACTTTTGCAATGAACGCAGTAAAGCGCGCTGCATCAGCACCGTTGATCGCCCTATGGTCATAAGATAGCGACAACGGCAGCATTTGCCGTGGCACAAAGTCACTACCATTCCATACAGGCTTCATGCTGGCTTTCGACACACCCAGAATCGCAACTTCCGGCGCATTTACGATCGGCGTAAAGGCAGTACCACCAATTGAGCCCAGGCTCGAAATAGTGAAACAGCCACCTTTCATATCATCCGCTGTCAGCTTCTTCTTCTGCGCACGCGCAGCCAGGTCTGCAGTAGCATCTGCCAGTTCCCAGAGAGATTTCTGGTCAACATCACGCACTACGGGCACAAGTAGTCCGTCTGGCGTATCTACTGCAAATCCAATATGAATATATTTCTTCTGAATCAGCTTGTCACCGTCTGGGTGCAGAGATACGTTAAATTGTGGGTATTTCTGCAGTGCATAGGCACAAGCTTTCAGAATAAATGGCAGAGGCGTCAGTTTAGAACCTCGCTTCTCTGCTTCGGCTTTCATCGACTTACGGAATTTCTCCAGTTCGGTGATATCCGCTTCGTCAAATTGTGTTACGTGTGGCACGTTCAGCCAAGAGCGGTGCAGGTTCATTGCACCCACTTTCAGCAGACGCCCCATCGGCTTCTCTTCAATCTCACCAAACTGGCTGAAGTCTATCGCTGGGATTGGTGGAATACCGGCACCGCCTGCTGCAGCTGCCGGAGCGGCCGCTTGCTGAGGTGCAGATTTCACCTGCTGCATCACTTGCTTCACGTAAGCCTGAACGTCTTCTTTCAGGATACGACCACGAGGACCGGTTGGTGTGACATCCAACAGATCGATACCAAACTCACGGGCTGTCATACGTACCGCAGGACCGGCATGTACTTTACCTGTCTTACGACCACTTTCAGCAGATGCTACTGGTGCAGCAGCAGGTGCCGCGGCCTGAGCCGCTGTGGATGCAGCCGCAGGAGCTGAAGCGGGTGCCGGAGCTGCTGCAACAGGCTGAGCGGCTTGTGCAGGTGCTGCTTCCATTACTTCCATCACACCGATCAGGTCACCCTGATTAACGGTCTGGCCTTCGGTGATATTAAACTCAACCAGCTTACCTTTATGAGGTGCAGGTATTTCCATGGTCGCTTTATCAGTTTCCAGAACCAGCATGCCGTCTTCGGCGTCCAGCTCATCACCAACGGAAACAGATACTTCGATCACAGGCACATCGTTGTTGCCGCTCAGATCCGGTACAAAGATCTCTTTACGTATAGGGCCGGCAGCAGGGGCAGATGCCGCTACTGGAGCCGGTGCAGCAGGAGCTGGCTCAACTGCTGGAGCAGCCGCTACAGGAGCTTCAGCCGGTGCTGCACCTACAGTTTCAACACGCAGGATCTCGCTGCCTTCAGTCACTTTGTCACCGGTATTCACCAGGATCTCAACAACTTTGCCGGCAACGGGTGCAGGGACTTCCATAGAAGCCTTGTCGGATTCCAGTACGATCACAGAATCTTCTTCTGCAATCTCATCACCCACAGCAACGCTGATTTCGATGACTTCAACTTCACCGCTGTCACCGATATCCGGTACACATACGGTTTCAACGGCTGCTACTGCAGGGGCAGAAGGGGCTGCTGCCGGAGCCACTGGTGCAGCTTCAGCTTCAGCTACTGGAGCTGCAGCCTCAACCGGTGCAGCTGCTGGTGCTTCTACCGCACCTTCAATTTCCAGTTCCAGAATGTCATGACCTTCGCTTGCGCGGTCACCGACACTCATTTTAATCGCTTTTACCACACCCGCTTTCGGGCTAGGTACGTCCATGGAAGCCTTATCAGACTCCAGAACAATCAGTGAATCTTCAGCCTCGATCTTGTCACCCACTGCAACACAGATCTCGATCACTTCTACATCACTGTCTCCGCCAATATCTGGCACTTTGATGATTTCGGTACTCAAAGCTCTCGCTCCTATAATCTGTCTGACTGGGCCTTGTCCAGATGTGCGTTTTTCATTCTGCGCACAGCTTTCATTTCTATTGGGACAAGGCCATCTACCTGTTCTGTTATATGTTGCCGGTTATGCGTGATAACCGGCGGTATCCTTTAAAGGAATTAGCTAAGCGGTTAGCTAAGGAATTAACAGGTCAGTGGGTCACATTTTTCTGGGTTGATGTTGTATTTGGCAATCGCTTCAGCAACCACTTTACGCTCGATCTCGCCACGCTTAGCCAGAGACTGCAGTGCTGCTACAACAACGAAGTAACGATCCACTTCGAAGAAGTGACGCAGCTTCTCGCGAGTATCGGAGCGACCGAAACCATCAGTACCCAGTACACGGTAATCAGTCGGGATAAAGCTACGCACCTGGTCAGCATGCAGTTTCATGTAATCGGTAGAGGCGATTACAGGACCCTGGCGACCTTTCAGACAAGAAGTGATGTATGCATCTTGTTCTTCGGCTTCTGGGTGTAGGAAGTTCTGACGCTCAACGGCCAGACCATCACGACGCAGCTCGTTAAAGCTGGTTACGCTCCAGATGTCTGCTTCAACGCCGAAATCTTCTTTCAGCAGTTCAGCACCGGCGATCACTTCACGCAGAATCGTACCGGAACCCAGCAGCTGAACTTTACGTTCTGCTTCGCCGCCTTCCTGCAGCAGGTACATACCCTTGATGATGCCTTCTTCAGCACCTTCAGGCATGGCAGGCTGCTCGTAGTTCTCGTTCATCGCGGTCAGGTAGTAGAAGCAGTTTTCTTTCTCTTCGTACATGCGACGCAGACCGTCCTGTACCACTACCGCCATTTCGTAAGCGTATGCTGGATCGTAAGTGACACAGTTTGGAATGGTGCCCGCCATCAGGTGGCTGTGACCATCCTGGTGCTGCAGACCTTCACCGTTCAGTGTTGTACGACCCGCTGTACCACCAACCAGGAAGCCGCGTGCCTGAATATCACCGGCCAACCAAGCGATATCACCGATACGCTGGAAACCGAACATAGAGTAGTAGATATAGAATGGGATCAGGGTGTAGTTGTGGTTGCTGTAACTGGAACCCGCCGCTACCCATGCAGACATCGCACCGGCTTCAGAGATACCTTCTTCCAGGATCTGGCCTTGTTTGTCTTCGCGGTAGTACATGATCTGATCCGCATCTTCCGGCTGGTACTTCTGACCTTCAGAAGTATAGATACCTAGCTGACGGAACATACCTTCCATACCGAATGTACGGGCTTCGTCCGGTACAATCGGTACCACACGCTCGCCGATCGCTTTGTCTTTCACCAGACCTGACAGGATACGTACGAAGGCCATTGTCGTGGAGATTTCACGACCATTAGAGCCTTTCAGCTGCGCATCAAAGATCTTGTTGTCCAGACCCGGTACTTGCAGTGCTTCGAAGTTCGCACGACGGGCTGGTAGGTAACCACCCAGACGCTCACGCTGAGCTTGCATGTACTGCATCTCAGGACTGTCGTCTGCAGGTTTGTAGTAAGGCACGTCTTCCAGCTGCTCATCAGTCAGTGGAATACCGAAACGATCACGGAACTTCTTCAGACCCGCCATCTGCAGAGATTTTACAGAGTGGGTATCGTTCTTCGCTTCGCCATCTTCGCCGATACCGTAACCTTTAACGGTATGGGCCAGAATAACGGTAGGCTTGCCAGTGGTGTTCACAGCTTCATGGTAAGCCGCGTACACTTTGTATGGATCGTGACCACCACGGTTCAGACGGTAGATATCTTCATCAGACATATCCTTAACCATATCGGCCAGCTCAGGATATTTACCGAAGAAGTGCTCACGGGTGTAAGCGCCACCTTTCTGCTTGTAGTTCTGGTATTCGCCGTCAACGGCTTCATCCATACGCTGCTGCATGATGCCTTTGCTGTCACGCTCAAACAGTGGATCCCAGAAACGACCCCAGACTACTTTAATAACGTTCCAGCCTGCGCCGCGGAATACGCCTTCCAGCTCATCCATAATACGGCCGTTACCACGAACAGGACCGTCCAGACGCTGCAGGTTGCAGTTGATCACAAAGATCAGGTTATCCAGTTTCTCACGACCGGCCAGAGAGATTGCACCCAGAGTTTCCGGCTCATCACACTCACCGTCACCCAGGAAAGCCCAGATCTTACGATCCTGCATCGGCTTCTTACCACGGCTGTCCAGGTACTTCATCACATGTGCCTGGTAGATCGCACCCAGAGGACCTAAGCCCATGGATACGGTTGGGAACTGCCAGTAGTCAGGCATCAGCCAAGGGTGTGGGTAAGAGGACAGGCCGTCGCCGTCTACTTCCTGACGGAACTTGTCCAGTTGGTCTTCGCTCAGACGACCTTCCAGGAAAGAACGGGAATAGATGCCTGGTGCAGTGTGACCCTGGATGTAGATCAGATCACCTTCGAAATCATCTTTCGGTGCACGGAAGAAGTAGTTGAAACCTACATCGTACAGCGTGGCGCTGGACATAAAGCTTGAGATGTGGCCGCCAATACCTGAGTTCTTCTTGTTGGCACGCATCACCATCGCCATGGCGTTCCAACGAATCACAGAACGGATGCGACGCTCCATAAACAGATCACCCGACATACGGGCTTCACGGTGAACCGGAATCGTGTTGCGGTGTGGTGTCGTCACTGAGAAAGGGGGTTGCGCGCCATCGCGACGCAGACGGTTACCCAGTTCGCTCAGCAGGAACTGCGCGCGATCTTCTCCTTCGCGATCCAACACAGAATCAAGTGATTCCAGCCATTCCTGGGTTTCAATTGGATCAAGATCAGCTCGTGTATCCAGACTCATATTATCAACTCTCCGCATTTTTCCGATTCAGCCATTCCACAGATCATGTGGTTTGTTTTTGTGATGTGCTTTGCACCTGCTCTGGGGCAGTTTGTAGTTAATTTACACCACAAATGTTGCAGGCTTTTTAATCTGTTGTAGCGTTGTGAACTTTTCTTTCACGGGCTACGGCCAATTTATATCGCTTGTGCGAGATACAAATCTCGTTGTAGGCCCCGTGAATATTCAGCCCCACGGAACCTTGGGTTAAAACCTTTACAGAAAAGGGTGACCCTTCAGTTCTTGTAAAAATACTACAAAAAAAATCCAAAGACAAAAAAATGCATGGCTGAAAGGGGTATCTACAGTCATAAAGTTGCAAAAAAATGACTTAGATTCGTCCTAACATCCTGTAGTCATCGGTATTTTCAGAAAAACGAGACAAAATTACGCGCTGTGACCAATAAGGTAATTAAATCAGAGCCAAAACTACAAAGAGTCTGTTTAGCCCCGACTTAACCATGCCGCACCTCGCACACCACTGGAATCACCGTATTCAGGCGCTACGATTTTCGTAAGCACTTGATCACTGAAGACAAACTCCGGTAGGTCGCGCTGTATATGAGTGTAGACTAAATTGATATTACTGATACCTCCACCCAGAACAATTATGTCTGGATCGAGGATATTGATAATGTTGGCCAAGGCAGCGGCCAGTTGGCGACTGTAAAGCCTAATAGTCCGTAAGGCGCTTTCATCCCCTGACATCGCCTGAGTGGCGATAAGCTTAGCATCGGGCAATGCTTGGTGAATACGATTTAGTTCTGCATGAGTACGACCCAGGCCTGGGCCTGAAAGGAAGGTTTCTACGCAGTTAACCCTGCCACAATAACAGGGGCGAGGTTTAAGCTGATTGATAACATTAGCTGGCATAGGATTATGGCCCCACTCACCAGCGATTCGATTTATGCCCTGAATCAGCTGCTGCTTGATGACCAGTCCGCCGCCAACACCCGTACCTAAAATAACGCCAAAGACATTGTTATAACCTCGGGCAGCACCATCCACTGCCTCCGACAGGGTAAAACAATCCGCATCATTGGCCGGCAACACCATTTTTCTTAGTCGATCCTGCAAGTCGGCTAATAGCGGCTGGTTGTTTAAGCAGGTGGAGTTGCAGTTTTTCATTAAGCCGGTTTTGGCTGAGATAGCACCTGGAGTACCGATACCTAAACAATCAAAATGGCCAAATTGAGATTCTGCCCAGGTAACCAGTACATTGATGGCATCCAAAGTGGCTTCGTAGTTACCCTGGGGTGTCGACAAGCGTTCCCTAAATAGCACCTTACCCTGTTTATCCAGTACTGCGGCTTCTATTTTGGTGCCGCCCAAGTCTATGCCTAAGTACATCACTCTCTCCTGAATTCTACCCGGCATGATACCGGTGTTTATCAAGATACTAAGCCTGCACCATCCCCCTCAAAACAGACCCGCATCTTCACCTGTGTTTGGGATTCTGCCGATCCCTTTAACTGGTGTACAATTCCCAGTGTATTATCAATAAAATGAATAACCTACTGTTCTATTCATACTCTGCCAAACGACTGTTTCAGCCGTTTACTTACAGGATAGACCCGCGATAGAACAGGAAGTGCAACTCAGTAAAGCATAGTGCTATCTAAGCATTAATCGGCCAAAGGTGACCCTGAATGAGTTTTCTGGATACTCTGCAACGCCACATGGATACTTTTAATCAGCTGCAATCTTTTGAGCCAGCAGTGAATAAACTGGCCGATCAGGTGGAACACTGTATCAAACAAGGCGGCAAAGTTTTGTTTATGGGGAATGGCGGTAGTGCAGCGGATAGTCAGCATCTGGCTGCGGAGTTTGTCGTACGCTACAAAAAAGAGCGCCCAACCATGGCTGCGATTGCGCTGACAACAGACACCTCAATTCTGACGGCTCACTCCAATGACTACAGTTTTGATAGCGTCTTTAGTCGTCAAATTGAAGCATTGGCCAGACCGGGCGATATAGTGATTGGTCTATCGACCTCAGGTAATAGCCCTAATGTGATCGACGGTATTGAGCAAGCCAAAGAGATCGGCTGTATTACTTACGCTTGGACCGGAGAGAGTGGCGGTAAGTTACTAGATATTGCCGCTGAAACCTTCCGTATGCCCTCCACTGAAACGGCCCGTATTCAGGAAGCTCATATGCTGATTGGTCATTGGCTATGTGAAGAGATGGATGAGCGTTTTGCGGGGTAAAGTTTAAGTCTGCTTTTAGGTCTGAACGTCTTAAAGAGTCATAAAAAAACCGCTCTGAATCATCATCCAGAGCGGCTTTTTTGCACTTATCTATCGCATTGAGAATGCAACGCGAGAAAGATTGGCTAAGCGTTTACGCTTATTTCACCTCTTCACCATGAGCTTGCTTATCGGCATGGTAAGAGGAGCGAACCAGAGGGCCGGAAGCGACATGCTTAAAGCCCAGTCCCTCGGCAATCTCGCGAAGCTCATCAAACTCAGCGGGTGGTACCCAGCGGTCGATTGGCAGGTGGTTTTTTGAAGGCTGCATATATTGGCCTAGGGTCAGCATATCCACGTTATGGGCACGCAGATCCTTCAGTACCTCGATCACTTCCTCTTTAGTTTCACCCACACCCAGCATCAGGCCGGACTTAGTTAATACCTCAGGGCAGCGTTCTTTGTACTGCCTCAATAGATCCAGTGACCATTGGTAATCTGCGCCTGGACGTACCTTGCGATACAGTGCAGGTACGGTTTCCAGATTGTGGTTAAACACATCTGGTGGTGTGTCCTGCAGAATATCCAGCGCGATATCCATACGGCCACGGAAATCCGGTACCAGTACTTCAATCTCAATGCTGTCCATACGCTGGCGGGTTTCAGAGATACAATCCGCAAAGTGCTGAGCACCACCATCACGCAGATCATCACGATCCACAGAGGTGATTACTACGTATTTCAGGCGCATATCGGCGATGGCTTCGGCCAATTCACGCGGCTCATCTTCGTTTAAGCCTTTTGGACGGCCGTGGGCTACATCGCAGAACGGACAGCGACGGGTACAGATATCACCCATGATCATAAAGGTGGCGGTACCGCCGTTGAAACACTCGCCCAGATTTGGACAAGAAGCTTCTTCACATACCGTATGCAGTTTACGCGTACGCAGGGTGTTTTTGATACGCTTTACTTCATCGGAAGCATACATGCGTACCTTTAGCCACTCCGGCTTACGAGGAATTTCTTCTGTTGGAATAATTTTAACTGGGATACGGGCAACCTTTTCGGCACCGCGCAGTTTAACCCCTTCTTCTGCCTTGCTACGTGCTTGTGCGGCTTTGGCTTTTGCTACGCTTTTGGCGATATCAGCATTATCAGAGCGTGTTTCACTCATAAATTAATCCAGCCCTTTATATTCTATTATTTGCGGGTTACCCAGTCCTGCCACCAGGTAATCTAACACCCATTGTGTTGCTTGCTCAGGGGTCACCTGAGGAGCCACTTCTGCTAATTGTGTCATACGCATACCCTGATATCCGCAAGGGTTGATGCGCAAAAACGGCGTCATATCCATATCCAGATTAAACGCCAGGCCATGAAACGAGCAGCCCCGACGGATTCTTAAACCCAGCGAGGCGATCTTGGCCGATGTACTGTCGATATCCACATATACACCTGGAGCATCCGGCTTGGCATAGGCCTCAACACCGGATTTTTTCAGCGCATCCACTACAGCCTCTTCCATCAGAGTTACCAAGTGACGCACACCGCTACCTAGGCGTTTTACATCCAGCAGTAGATAAACCACCAGCTGACCGGGACCATGGAAAGTCACCTGACCACCGCGATCCACCTGCACAACAGGGATATCACCGGTATCCAGAATATGCTCCGCTTTACCGGCCTGGCCCTGCGTAAATACCGGCGGGTGTTCCAGTAACCAGATCTGATCCGGGGCATCGCTATCGCGGGTATTGGTGTAGTCCTGCATGCGTTTCCAGGTCTCTTCGTAGGGCACCTGGCCTAAATAGCGTACCTGAATATCCGCTTGGGGTTTTATGCTTGGCTGTGGTTTTGCTGTATCGCTCAAGGTCGTCTCCTGATCAGATGACCATCTGTACACGACCTGTGGCTTTCAGGTCTTCAAAAATAGCTTTTAACTGAGGTTCGCCTGTGGCTGTAATGATCACGCGCACCGATTGAAAACGGCCATTGCTACTTTCCTGCATGCTGACGTCTTTCTCATTAAAGCGCGCGTGTTTTTCCACCACGCTTAATACCAGCATTTTATAGTCCGGTGCAGCGCGACCGATAATCTTAATAGGATAAGCACAGGGGAATTCAATTTTAGGTGCTTCTTGGTTACTCATCGTTTTTACCTTCAGAAAACGACAGACGGGGCCTATTTGCCCCGTCCTTTTGACATAAATATACGTGATTTGCTCGGCTTTGGAGCTCACATGGACGAATACCCTGTGTTATGGGGATTCACCCAGTAGATTTCCAGTGCTAATGCACTTTCTACATGACTTGCTTTTAGACGCTTTCAATATTGCAAATACGTTTTAGCCTACTAACTCGGTGAAGAACATCACGATGCTATCCCACAGGCGTTTAAAGAAACCACCTTCCTGCACAGACTCCAGTGCGACCAGTGGGCGCTCAGCCAGTATTTCACCGTCCAGGCTGATCTGTACCACACCAAAACTTTGACCCGCCTGAACCGGTGCTTTAATCACCTTGTTAACGTTCAGTTTAGCGGTCAGTCGCTTAGCCTGACCGCGAGGAATGGTCATATAAAGATCGTCTTTGATGCCCAGCTTAACCTTCTCTTTCTCACCCGCCCATAGACGCGGTTCATTCAGTACGTCGCCAGCAGAGTAAGGTTTCAGAGTTTCAAAGTAGCGGAAGCCATAAGCCAGTAACTTCTGACTTTCACGGGAGCGGGCTTCATCGCTCTTAGTGCCCATGACTACCGAGATCAGACGCATATCATTGCGGCTGGCAGAAGCTACCAGGCAATAACCGGCTTCTTCGGTGTGGCCGGTTTTCAGGCCGTCAACAGACTTATCACGCCATAGCAGACGGTTGCGGTTAGGCTGGCGAATACCACCGTAGGTAAAGTACTTCTCCGCATAAACGCTGTACTGCTCAGGGTAATCTTTGATGATGTGATTGGCCAGGACGGACAGATCGCGAGCAGTAGAGAAATGGCCTTCTGCAGGCAGACCTGTAGCATTGGCATACTGAGTGTTTTCCATACCCAGTACACGGGCTTGTTGCGTCATCAGATCGGCAAAGGCATCTTCGCTGCCGCCGATGTGTTCGGCCACAGCAATACTCGCATCATTACCGGACTGAATGATAATGCCTTTTAGCAGGTCAGATATAACAACGGAATCACCCTCTTTAATAAACATACGTGAGCCCGGTGCTTTCCAGGCTTTCACACTAACACGCACTTTATCTTCAGGGGTGATATTGCCTTTTGCGATCTCCGCTTCCACCAGATAAGCGGTCATCATCTTGGTCAAACTGGCTGGTGGCAGTTGTTTGTCCGCGTTGTGCTCGACCAGAACCCGGCCGCTGTCAGCGTCCACCAGAATATAGGAGTTGGCGGCCAGCTTCGGTGCCGCAGGAATCAGTGCAGCAGCCTGGGCCGTTACAGAAAAGAGTAAGCTCAAAGTGGTAGCGATAACTACAGTTTTGGCTCGTAACTGCCTAAAAATCCTCATGATAACAGACTCTTACCTTTTCTCTTTGTTGGGTTGTACAAAAGTAGTGTTTTACAGGGTCACGGATTATAACATGCTGAGATAATTCCGCATGAATCAAGACCGAGTGTCTACCTCGAAAACGATAGGGTTGGCAAAGCCTTCCTTGGTCAGCATATTCATCAATATCTGCAGTTCTGAGCGTGTGGCTACAGGTCCGATTTGAACCTTATGCAGTAAACGCTGATTCACTTCAGTTGATATGATGCGAACGGCTTGGGAGGTCTTTTTACCGAGATTAGAGCGAATCCTTTGTGCGGATTCAGGTTTGCCCATAGCAGCCACTTGTACCATCACAGGTGGCGTCAGTGCATTCAGCTTAGGATCCATACCACCTTTCCAAGTGACGGGATCAATTGCCTCAATACGTACGTTGGCAGTACCTTTCTTAATCATGTCTAAGCGAATTGCTGCAGCATAAGACAGATCAATGATGCGATCATCATGGAAAGGGCCGCGATCATTAACCCGGACCATCACCTGACGACCATTCTCCAGGTTAGTCACCAGGACGTAGGTCGGTAGTGGCAGACTCTTATGGGCCGCAGAGAGCTGATACATATCATAGACTTCGCCATTGGATGTATCGTAGCCATGGAACTTCTTGCCGTACCAAGATGCGATGCCTTCCGCTTTGTAGCCTAGGCTGGAGGGCATAATCTCATACTGTTTACCCCATACGGTATAGGGCGAGCGATTACCCTTGGCGCTGGGTGGTTCATAAACCAGTGTGAGCTCTTTGATCTTACTGGTGTCAAAAACCTCGTCAGGGGCTTTGTCCTGAGTCAGTGCATAGCGGGAGCCTGAGCTCTTATTGCTTTCGGCACCGCTCTGTCCTTGATTAATTTTGTCTCCGCTACAGGCGGCCAGAAACACAGTAAATAGCGCTAAACCAGACTTAAGACTGAAACTGATACCCTTGTTCATCCTTCTTGATCAGCCTTCTTAATTGCCTGACTGAGCTGATGTACGGCCATAGCGTACAGTCTGCTGTGGTTGTAACGTGTAATCACGTAGAAGTTTTTCAAACCTAACCAGTGCTCAGTACCTCGGGCACCCTCAAGTTTGATTGCGTTAGCCATGCCTTTATAACCGGTTTTCTGCTGACTGGTGAAACCCAGTTGAGCCAGTTGGCCTACAGTATGTTTAGGCTTCAGGCTTTTGTTCAGCACTTCTTTGTAGGCTTCGCCTTCAGCTTTGGCTTTCATTACCACAGGCTGGTTCTTTTCCCAGCCGTGTACTTTGAAGTAATTGGCTACACTGCCGATCACATCTGCCGGGTTATCCCAGATATTACGCTTGTCATCGCCATCAAAATCGACGGCATAAGCGCGGAAGCTGCTTGGGATAAATTGAGGCATACCCATAGCACCGGCATAGGAGCCTTTCAGGCTAAAGGGATCAACACCCTCTTCGCGAGCCAGAATCAGGTATTCTTTCAGCTGTTTACGGAAAAATTCTGCACGGGGAGGGTAATCAAAGCCCAGAGTGCTTAGGGCATCCATTACGCGGTAACTGCCGGTAATACGACCGTAGAAAGTCTCGACGCCGATAATCGCGACAATCACTTCCTTATCCACGCCATATTTCATCTCAGCTCGTTCCAGCAGGGCTCTATGCTTACGCATAAACTGGACACCTTGACGGGTACGCTTCGAGGTCAGAAAGATCTTACGATACTCTTTCCAGGTCAGTCTGCGCTCGGCCGGACGGGAGATGGCATCCAGAATGCTTTGCTTAGTCTCGGCCTTAGCCAATAACCCTTGCAGCGCTTCTGGATCAAATTCATGATCCTTGACCAATTCATTAATAAAATCATCTACTCGCACCTGGCGTTCATAGCCTTGTTGAGAGCTATCAGCAGATGCAGTGTCTTTCGTCTCAGTGTTTGCGTTTGCCCAACCTACAGGCAGCAGCAGCGCTAACATTCCGGCATTTTTCAACCAGCGCGATACTTTTACCGAGGTCACAATCTTTTGTCCCATGCTTTACCGTTCCAAGCCATGTATCTGTTTAATGGCGCGTTGTAAGTAAGTCCGCCACTCTACCAAACAGAAAAATGAAAAACATTATTATTTTGTATCTTCTGAGTGCTTACTCAGACGTTGTTCACAAAACCCAATCCTCTGCCTTTAAATCTATTTATGTGTTGGTCAATTTATGGTCGTTGTTTGTGTACCAGATTTTTATGTGCTGGGTTATTTGTGCTCGGGGTTATTTATGCACCAAGGCCCTATGGGTATGAATCGACATTAAAATACCAAACCCAGCCAATAGGGTCACACTGGAGGTTCCTCCAAAGCTCACCAAAGGTAAGGGGACCCCTACCACGGGTAATAACCCGCTGACCATGCCAATATTGACAAAAACATAAACAAAAAAGGTTAATGTAATGCTGCCTGCCACAAGGCGTCCGTATGTGGATGGCGCATTTAGCGCAATAAATAAGCCTCGGCCGACAATCAACAGATAAAGCAGCAGGATAGCGCAGACGCCAACCAGGCCTAGCTCCTCAGCTAAAACCGCAATAATAAAATCGGTATGTCGTTCCGGCAGGAATTCCAGCTGAGACTGAGTGCCCTCCAGCCAACCTTTGCCATAAACGCCGCCTGAGCCAATAGCTGTTTTTGATTGGATAATATTCCAGCCTGCGCCTAAAGGATCACTTTCCGGATTTAAAAAAGTAAGGACTCGCTGACGTTGATAGTCTCGCATCACATACCAGAGTGCCGGTAAGGCCGCGATACCTAAGGCAATAAAACTGCCAACAAGTTTCCAGCTCAATCCAGCCAGTAGCACAACAAAGATACCTGCCGCAGCGACCAGTAGTGAGGTGCCCAGGTCTGGCTGCTTGGCGATCATGAGTACAGGAACCACCAGAATAACGGCGGAAACCAACAGGTGCTTCCAGCCCGGTGGTAAAGGGCGATGGGCCAGATACCAGGCGACCATCATTGGCATGGCCAGTTTCATAATTTCTGAGGGTTGAAAGCGAAACAGGCCCGGTATCGCCAGCCAGCGCTGAGCCCCTTTTGCCCCTACGCCGATTAATAGCACTCCTACCAACAGGGCTGCACCGCCCAGATAGAACACGGGAGACCAGCGTTGCAACATGCGGGGGTCAAACTGAGCGATAACAAACATCACAACCAGAGCAAAAGCAAAACGAACACCTTGCCGCTGTACTTCATACATACTTTCACCAGCTGCACTATAAAGCACAAACAAACCGCTGCCGATCAGTAGCAGTAGGCCACTTAATAGCCAGAAGTCCAGGTGGATACGTTCAAACCAGCCGACAGGGCGACGAAAAGCATTGGTGGCATCAGGCAGCTGATGCATGAAATCCTGAGTACTCATTGCTCCGTTTCCTGTTCCTTGCCTTGTGCAAGGCGCTCTGGCGTTAAATAAGCATCGAATATCATTCGAGCGATTGGGGCCGCTGTCGCACTACCACTACCTGCATTTTCTACAACTACGGCTAAGGCTATTTGAGGGTTTTCTAATGGCGCAAAGCCAGCAAATAACGAGTGATCTCTGTGTCGCTCAGCCAGCTTGGTTTCGTCATATTTTTCGTTTTGCTTAATGCCCTTAACCTGGGCCGTACCTGTTTTACCCACCATGGTATAACGTATGCCGTGTGACAGCTTGCGAGCCGTACCTTCTTTACTGTGTACTACAGCCACCATGGCATTAATCACCTGATCCCAATAGTTATCATCGGAGACTTTGACATCTGCAGGCACATTTTCAGGGTTCTGATGTACCGGCTCATTATCAACGCTTTCAACGATACGGGGTTGCACCCACTTACCTCGGTTAGCCAGTACGGCCATCGAGGTTGCAATCTGCAGGGGGGTTGATAGCCAATAACCCTGACCAATACCCACGCTCAGAGTTTCACCGGGGAACCAGGGGAGCTTGCGGTACGTTTTTTTCCACTCCCGGCTGGGCATTAAGCCGTTACTGGCTTGGGGGAGATCCAGAGCGGTATTGGAGCCAAAGCCAAATTTACCCATAAACGGATGGATGCGATCAATGCCGAGATTGTAAGCCAGGTCGTAGAAATAGGTGTCGTTGGATACCACAATGGCTTTTTTCAGATTCACGCGGCCATGGCCTACACGTTTCCAGTTACGGTATAAACGCTCATCATTAGGTAGTTGATACCAGCCTGGATCATAGATAGAGCTGCCTGCGTTAACGACACCGTGTTCCAGTCCCGCTAAACCCATAAAGGCTTTAATCGTCGATGCGGGTGGGTACTTACCACGAATAGTCCGGTTAAACATCGGCAGATCATCAGAAGTGATCAGATAGCGGTAGGTTTTGGCATCGATACCTGAGACAAACAGGTTGGGGTCAAAGCTAGGTGTACTAACCATGGCCAGAATACCACCGGTCTGAGGGTCAATGGCCACTAGGGCTCCGCGGAAGCCACCTAGGGCCTGAGTGGCCACTTTTTGCAGTTCAGCATCCAGATGCAGATTAAGAGATTTACCCTGTTTGGGCAGCTCTTCTGACAGTACGCTCAACACTCGACCGCGGGCATTGGTTTCTACGGTTTGTACACCGACTTCACCGTGGAGCTCTTTTTCGTACTGGCGTTCAATACCACTCTTACCGATATAGTGAGTGCCTGAATATTGGGAGCGATCGACCTTTTCCAGATCTTTTTCACTAATGCGGGATACATAACCCAGTACGTGGGCGGTCAATGGGCCATAAGGGTAGTGACGGATCAGCTGAGCCTCAATATTGACCCCAGGCAGGCGATAGCGATTGACCGAAATACGGGCAATCTGCTCCTCATCCAACTGGCTGAGTAACAGAGCGGCCTGGAAGGGGCGGCGGCGACTGTAGGCCTGTTTTCGGATCTCTTCCGTTTTCTCTTCATCCAGCTCCAGTACATCCGCCAAGGCATCAATCACTGCAGGAATGTCTTTTGCCTGCTCGCGGACAAAGGTGAGGTTATAGCTGGGTAGATTTTCCGCCAGAATGCGGCCTTCCCGGTCAAAGATCAGACCACGGGTAGGTGGCATCGCCCGTACGTGCATACGGTTTTTATCAGAACGGGTAGTGTAGATATCGTACTGATAGACCTGCAGATAAAGCATGCGGCCGATCAGTACCAGCATCAAGAGGACTACAAAAGCAAAGGCAACAAAGACCCGCTCCCTGAACAAACGATACTCGAGTTCAAGATTTTTGAAGGTGCGCTTTTCCGACATCCGGTCGTTACCGTAACCCTAACTGATCAATTACCTGTGATAAGGATGGCCCTGGATTACACTCCAGGCACGATAGATTTGTTCTGATAGCAGGATTCTCACCATAGGGTGAGGCAATGTCAGAGGTGATAACGACCACTGCTGATTAGCCCTTTGTTTGCATTCCGGGGCCAGACCTTCCGGTCCGCCCACCAGCAATGCCACATCCTGGCCAGACATCTGCCAACGCTCTGCCTGTTCTGCCAGTTGTTCCGTGCTCCAGGGCTTGCCTAATACTTCCAGGGCAACCACATGATCTGATGGCTGGATTTTAGCCATCATTAATTCGCCTTCTTTGCGAATAGCACGCTCGATATCGGCATTTTTGCCACGGTTACCCGGTGGAATTTCAATCAATTCCAGCGAGAACTCCCGTGGCAGGCGCTTGGCGTATTCCTGATAGCCCTGCTCAACCCAGCGGGGCATCTTCGTTCCTACCGCAATCAGCTTTACCTTCAAGAAAGGGCCTCCTCGGCCTTCTCTTCTTCAGTATCTTCCGGCAGATCGCTCCACAGGCGCTCCAGGTCGTAGAATTGACGGGTAGCGGGTTGCATGACATGCACCACTAAGTCACCCAGATCAACCAATACCCATTCACTGCCCTGACCTTCAATGCCTAAAGGCTTAACACCCTGTTCCTTCACCTTCACAATGACATTTTCGGCTAAAGAAGCCACATGTCGGGAAGAAGTACCGCTGGCAATCATCATAAAATCAGTTACGCTGGTACTGCTGGCAACATCCAAAGTAACGATGTCATTGCCTTTCAGTTCTTCCAGCGAGTCAATTACCAGCTGCTTGAGTTGTTCAGTTTGCATAGGACCTCAGTAGTAGATTAAGCAGATGACCAACAATTGTCTTATAAGTTAGAGCCGCTTTGTAGCTTTATGTTCAAAAAAGGCTAAAAAATTACTCACTCTCGATATAAACCCTGACTTTCCAGGTAGTTCAGGACATTCTCCGGCAATAAATAACGGGCGGATTGCCCGGTTTTCAGTTGATCACGAATAAAAGTGGCCGAAATTTCCAGTTGAGAAGGTAAGCGCACCGGAATAATTTTCCCCGATACATGCTCACTCAGTGTCTGATGATCAATCTGTTGCGCTTGCCAGAGTTGGTACTCAGCAGAGTTTTCATCCAGTTCAAAACCGGGGCGGGTGATCACAATCAGGTTAGCCAACTCCAAAATACGCTGCCATTGATGCCAACGAGTAAAGGCAGCAAAGGCGTCGACGCCCAGAACCCAGCATAATACGGCTTCTTTGCCCAATTCCTGACGCATACTTTCCAGTGTATATACCGAGTAAGAGGGTTGATCCAGATTGATCTCACGGACATCTACCACCAATCCAGGTTCACTCTCTGTCGCCAGCTGCAGCATGGTCAATCGCTGTTGCGAGTTTGCACCGGGGTGATCACGATGGGTCGGCTGATGGCAGGGCAGTAAACGCACCTCAGATAAACCTAATAGTTGCTGAAGCTCTAGCGCTGAACGCAGATGGCCGTGATGAATTGGATCAAAAGTTCCCCCCATCACTGCGACCAGATTGTGATTTTCCAGTGTCGACATCGATCTTTCACAAACTCTTAAAAATTGGCACGAACAAAATTGCCGTTAAAAATAATGCCCAGATACCAAACAGTATCTGGGCATTCGGTCTAGCCAGGTTTTCGCCTGTCAGTATTGACTACTGACGAATATGGCCATCACCCAGCACCACATATTTTTGTGATGTCAGGCCATCCAGGCCTACAGGACCACGGGCATGGATCTTATCGGTAGAGATACCGATTTCAGCGCCTAGGCCATACTCAAAACCATCAGCAAAACGGGTCGAAGCGTTCACCATCACAGAACTGGAATCCACTTCAGCCAGGAAACGACGGGACAAGGTGTAGTTCTCCGTCACAATGGCATCGGTATGGTGTGAGCCGTAACGATTGATGTGAGTAATCGCTTCGTCCATATCCGCAACCACTTTGATGGACAGTACCGGGGCCAGATATTCTGTGCTCCAGTCTTCTTCTGTCGCCTCAACTGCGTTTGGAAGAATGGCACGAGTCTGGTTACAGCCCCGCAGCTCAACACCCTTCTCACCATAGGCTTCAGCCAGTGTTGGCAGTACTTCTGCAGCCACCTGCTCAGATATCAGCAGGGTTTCCATGGTGTTGCAGGTGCCATAACGGTGAGTTTTGGCGTTAACCGCGATATTGACCGCTTTTTCCAGATCCGCCTGGGCATCAATATACACATGGCAGATACCGTCCAGGTGCTTAATCACAGGCACAGAGGCCTCACGGCTGATGCGTTCAATCAGTCCTTTACCACCACGAGGTACGATCACATCGACAAACTCCGGCATGGTGATCAGTTCACCTACCGCCGCACGATCTGTGGTTTTAATCACCTGAACCGTACTTTCCGGCAGGCCGGCTGCTTTCAAGCCTTCAGCGAGGCATTCAGCGATCGCCTGATTGGAGTGAATCGCTTCCGAACCGCCACGCAGGATGACCGCATTACCGGACTTCAGACACAGGCTGGCGGCTTCAACGGTCACGTTAGGGCGGGACTCGTAGATAATACCGATCACGCCCAAAGGTACACGCATCTTACCGATCTGGATGCCGCTGGGGTGGTAGTTCATATCAGTGATTTCCCCTACGGGGTCCGGCAGAGCAGCAACCTGACGCAGGCCTTCGATCATGGTATCGATCACCTTGGGCGTCAGTGCTAAACGATCCAGCAGTGCGCTTTCCAAACCGTTAGCGCGACCGTTTTCCAGATCTTTCTCGTTAGCCAGAACCAATTGTTCGCGGGCCGCATCCAACGCCTCTGCCGTTGCCAGCAGTGCTTTGTTTTTCAGACCGGTATCCGCTTTTGCAATTTCACGGGATGCTTCGCGGGCCTGACGACCCACTTCCTGCATATATTCACTGATATTCATTATGTAAATCCTGAGCCCCTTTTTAATCTTGGTTATTGCTCATACACAGCGGAACGACGTTATTTCGCTATCGTCTCTATCAAAACATCAGAAAAGCGGGCGTCGTTTGCCCCTAAGACGTTTGTTTCGCTGCTTAAAGATCCCGATGGGATCACAATTCAGGCTTAAGGGTAGTGCTCCTGAACTGCTGGCCTCAATACTACCCGAAGATAGAGCAACACAACATACGCACTTAAACAAAAGTCTTTCGATAGACCTCAGTCTGTGGCCCATTTTAGCAATGCGATCTGTACCTACCTTTAATATATCTAAGGACACTACTGTCCGGTTAAGCATAAACCAGCTCCATTGATAGCTGATCAGGAGCT
>CAYFGP010000085.1:0-29771 GCA_964342385.1 uncultured Oleiphilus sp.
AGTAAAAGATCCGCCTTCTTAGAAGGCGGCTTTGGTTAGCCCCCTGGAAGGGGGCGTATATTCAGCATCAGTTTCTCAACAGCTCCAATTGAGCTTCATGCTCCAGATCCTTTTTGTCTTGATGCCTGACGTAACGTCTAATGATTTATTCATTCACACCAACCGTATCAACAAAGTATCCTCTGGCCCAAAAATGATTCCCCCAGAGCCTCTTACGTATGTATGGGAATTTATTGAAAAGCCTGATTGCTGAACGCCCCTTCAGTATTCCCATCAATGTCGAAATCGACACTTTTGGTGGGATAATCACGACTAGATGCACACGATCAACCTGCACATTAAGCTCTAAAACTTCGCACTCTTTCATGTCGCACAGAATGCAAATTGATTGATGGAGCTCTTGACCTATCTTGCCTTTGAGTATTTTAAAACGATATTTTGGCGTCCAAACAATATGGTATTTGCAACGCCAGAATACGTGTGATGAACTTCTATAATCGCCCATGTTAAGGAGCATCCTCTTACTTGTGGTGAATAAGAGGTTGTCTTCTAACATGGGCGTTCCTACGGGCTATAGCCCCAAGGAACAATTACCACCGCCTTTTTAGGTAACAATAAACTAGCCCGTATCGCCATAGAAGGATTGGTATCTTCCCAAGGAACCTCTGAAAAAGCCTCGATTGAGAGATAACATTCCTTCCAATAACGGGAATTGAAACCGTGGATCAAATGTCATTTTCAGAAGCTGAATAGCGGTATAAGAAGTGTAAAAGTAGCCGGGAGAAGCTTCTCAAACGTTTACATACTTAGCTTCCATAGCCAAAGCTGCAAAAGTGGATCTCGCCTTTACCCCAAAGACAAGGAGAAGGATTACAGATACTTAAAGCATGGCTTGTGGAAAGTATGATGCAAAAAATAACCCGGAACCTTCCAAGTTCCGGGTTATTTTTTAGAAGAGCAAGGAGATTTGTCACGGCGTTTAAGCTAGAACAGTGGACTCAGGGCTGAAGTTAACGCAAAGAGTTCCTGAACATTGCCAAAAAGATACAATAATGCCTGTTAACCAGTCTGCTTCAGCCGAGTCATCATCATCATTTGATCAAAGCGTGCCTTAGCAACTTCATCATTATCCATATCACCAAATGGCATACTGTCCTGTACCTCATCATAGGACACAGCTTGTGTGCTATGATCAAGAATCATCTGCCTGAGTTCAGGGTTTTCATTAAATGCCTGCTTCATCTGCAAGGCAAAGGGATAATCATCCGATAATATCAGCTCACCTTCTTCATCAAAGGAAAGCTCCTCTGGCGGCACTGGAATACCGTATTGGAGACGCACCTGATAGAAATGCTGTGCAGTTTCAGAGGGCAATTCATGCACACCAACAGGACGATACTCAACTTGAGAAGTATCTTTTAACTTCTGACGCAGTACGTCCTGAATTCGGTCTTTGTGACGATCAGAGTCGCCTTGACGGCCGTGACCTGCAACAGAGTGGGTTAAGATCTGTGAAAAGTCAGCACCCGGTGCACGATCTACAGTTGAACTGTAGCCATCAGATGCCATTTTACTTCTGTTGTAAATTCTAATATCCATAGACCTAACCCTATCGCACAGCATTATGGCTTAAGTAATCCATAAAGCCTGAATCAATCTGTTTTGAGCTACGCAGCAATTAAAAGTAAAAAAGCACATGATTTATATGGAAAAAGCTTCGTTGCGCCCGTCAATTATATCGGTAGCCAGAGCGATTACTTTAATCTTTTGTGCAGTTTTTTGTATCTGGCGCAGAGCCGACACTCTCAAAGACACGACACCATATAGCCTACAAGGGTATTTTCTGAATGGTGTAAAAGCATCATCTTTTGCCTGGATTTGTGATCTGATAGACATATCAACGGAGGCTTATTTCTATCTTTGCCTATATTTTTACTTGCTGATTTATGGCCTGATCTCAAAGAAAGCGGATTAACGCATAGGTATCTATACTTGTTTGTATATCTAGTCAAAGCAAACACTGAGCTATTCTGAATATAAAAATCTCGTCAGCTATTGTGCCTCCCTCGTGCTTGCTAAGAGTGATCGAATTACAGAGAGTTCATGCAAATATGCCCCTACCATATTCTTTTCTAAAGCAACTGGCCATCAAAAAACCACCTCTAAAACGACAGCACCGTCTGATAGGGAAATTTTTGATACTTACTGGTTTACTGATTCCATTAGCGGGTTGTAAACACCTACTAACTACAAATCAGGAGGATAGGATCTTAAATGGTCCGGTTTTAGGTGAGATGGATTTAAACATCCCTGCCTCGAATAGCACAGCCTCGGATATAGAAGCTTCGAACATAGCAGCTGCAAACGGTATAAACTCAAAAAGGATTGAAACCAATAACGGTGTTGAAGCTGACACAAACTTCACTCAACCAGACTTAGACAGAGCCAATAAACCAAAGGAGGCCATGACTCAGCCCAATAAGCAGTTCGCCGTGGTATTGGTGAGCTCCAGTCTCGATGCCAAACTGATCAAAATTAATGGCATCAGAGTGATTCCTCATCGCTCCCCGACCCGGGAAGTATTTGGCTTTTATATGGAGCAAAATAAGCGTTTCAGCTTAACCAGCATGACCTACCAATACAGAGGCGATACTGAAACCATTCACTTTAGACAGACAAAGTCTCTGCTAATCAACCGCCCAGGTATTTACTTTTACGGCAGTTTATATAAGAAGCGCCATATGATCTTTCTGGAATATATGCAGCATCCCAAAACCCTGGAATATGCCAGTTATCGCTACAGTGAACTCTTTAGCCAAATGGAACCCATTAACTTTGATTACTGACAGCCGTCGCAGAACCTCCAGCTGTCGCAAAGCATAAAGTGGCGCTAAAACACATTGATATAACCGAGCCATTGATTGCCAATCACCATAAAGGGCTATCAACCACCGGTCATATTCATAAAGCGCAATACCTGTACATCACCATCGGTACTAAAGTGATGGCGTTCAGGTTTAAGATCCATCGCTTGAATAATGGCTTGTTTAACCGGTTCGATTTCACCTGGATTAGCTCTCACAACAGCTCTTAGATCAACGGAGTGTTCATTCCCCAAGCACAGCAACAAACGCCCTTCCGCAGTCAAACGCACCCTGTTACAGGTATCACAGAAGTTATGGCTATGGGGAGAAATAAAGCCCACACGGGTAGCTAAACCTGGAATCTGATAATAGCGGGATGGTCCCTGGGTATTTTCGGTAGTTGGCACCAACTTATAACGCTGCTCAATCACTTCACGCACTTCATCACTGGAGCAGTACGTTTCTTCCCGTTTATGCTCGCTGATCAGCCCCAGAGGCATCTCTTCGATAAAACTGATATCAATACCCCGTTCGATGGCAAACTCTAACAGCGGTAAGATCTCATCATCATTTCGGCCTTTTAGTACTACTGCATTCAGCTTAATGCGTTTAAAACCTTGCTTGGCCGCAGCATCAATGCCTTTAATCACCTGCTGTAGATTACCGGCACGGGTCAGGCGATGAAATCTATCTTCCTGTAGTGAATCCAGACTGATATTGATACGATCCAGACCTGCTTCCTGCAAATCATGGGCTTTAGATTCTAATTGAGAACCATTGGTGGTAATCGCAAAATCTTTAATCTGCTCCATGCCACCAATATGCTCAATTAATTGCATAATACTGCGTCTAACCAACGGCTCGCCACCGGTTAAACGAATTTTACGCGTACCCAGCTCCGCAAAAGCCTGAGCGATCAGAGCTAACTCTTCCAGTTCCAGAACCTGGGCTCTAGGCAGGAAGGTCATATTTTCACTCATGCAGTAAACACAGCGAAAATCACAGCGGTCCGTTACGGATATGCGCAAATAAGTCACTTGGCGGCCAAAACGATCCACCAAAATATCACTACCGGTGTCATCTTTTACCACTGAGGATGTATTCAACTCAGCGGCTTTGATATTAGTCTCTTGAGCACCTGTCTGTGCAGGATCAAAAAGCTCAGGCCGATTCATGATTCACCTCCTGAGCCTTACCATTGGCGTGTTCAGTTGTTTCAGTGTTTTCTGCCCAGCGAGCGGCAGCACTCTGGTCAGATTCTCTGGCACTGACCCAGTAATCACCGTGATCCGTGTTTTCCTTTTTCCAGAATGGCGCTTGGGTCTTCAGGTAATCCATAATAAAAGCACAGGCATCAAAAGCCGCCAGACGATGAGCCGAAGCAGTCACCACCAAGACAATAGGATCACCCGGTGTTAAACGTCCAACCCGATGAATCACCCGCACATCCTGCAACGGCCAGCGCTCACAGGCCTGCTGGATAATATTGTCCAGAGCAGACTCTGTCATTCCCGGATAGTGCTCCAGAGTTAACGCAGTCACATCGGGCTTTTCATTAAAATCACGTACCAACCCAGTAAAACTTACAATGGCTCCAATATCGGTACGCTCTTCGCTGATATCAGCACTGATTTGGCCAACATCAAAACTTTCACTTTGGACAGAAACACTGAAACGACTCACGACTTAGCCCCCTGTTACCGGTGGGAAAAAGGCAAGTTCATCCCCTTCCTGAATGCCCGCATCTCCCTTCACCATATTCTGGTTAACCGCCATCAACAGGCTCTTCTGGGTTAGGAAGGTATCCCAGTTAGGGTGTTGCGCCAATAACCACTGTTTCACACCGGCAACGGTGTATTTCTCCAACTGATTCATCGGCACCTGATATTCATCCATACCGACCTGCTCTCTTAGCTGAGCAAAGAACTTGACCTGGATAGTCGGCGAGCCTTTCTTAACCTCAGGCTCGAAGATCTCTTGTGGCAATACAGATGCGACAGCTGGTTGAGGCTTTTTCTCTTCTACCGGTGCAGAGGAATCACTCTCAAGCACCCAATGACCGGATTTACCACCTTTTTTCTCCAGCACTTTTGTGCCTGAGATCACCATGGTTTTATCCACGGCTTTACACATATCGTACAAGGTGAGTGCCGCAACAGAAGCCGCAGTAAGCGCTTCCATCTCGACACCGGTCTGTCCTGCCAGCTTACAGATCGCCTCGATACGAATACGATCACGCTCTGGTTCAGGTATCAGTTCAACACCGACCTTCGTCAGCATTAAAGGATGGCACAGAGGGATCATATCACTGGTACGTTTAGCCGCTTGGATACCGGCTATACGGGCCACAGCCAGTACATCGCCTTTTTTATGGCCACCAGACAAAATTAACTGCAGAGTTTCAGGCTGCATCTGCACATATGCTTCGGCAACAGCTTCTCGTTGAGTCACGGCTTTTTCCGTCACATCCACCATACTGGCATGACCTTCATCATCCAGATGGGTAAAGCCTGGGGTTAACAGCTGATCACTCATTCTTTATTCTCTTTATCGTTATTTTTAAGCTGCTTTAATCGACACTTAAAAAGCCCAAAGCAGCTTTAATCTCAACTCGTTCAATTCAAATACGTTTGCACTGTATACGCTTTATCGGATTAGATCAGGTCCGAGAAGGGCTGAATCATCACCTTCTCACCAACCTGAATACCCTGCTGTTCATCAGGAATCTCAATCAAACAGTTGGCCTCAACCATAGAACGCAAAATACCGGAGCCCTGGCTACCCGTTGTTCGCACCGTCAGCTGACCGCTGGCATCCACGGTAAATATCCCGCGATGAAAATCAGTACGCCCCTGACGACTGCGCATCGTTTCCTGAGCAAGCGCAGGAATACGGGTCAGCTGCCAACGGCTCTCACCGGCTAATTTACGCAATGCAGGCTGCGCCAGTTGCAAAAAAGTCACCATTACCGCAACGGGATTACCCGGCAAACCAAAAAACAGTGCTTTTTGCTCATCTTTGCCCAAACGGCCAAAAGCAAAAGGGCGACCAGGGCGAATATTCAAACGCCAAAAACCAATCTCTCCCACCTGAGTCAATGCCGATTTGATGTAATCTGCATCACCGACGGAAACACCACCGGAAGAGATCACCACATCATGATCTTCTGCCGCTTTAGACAGGGTATTAACCAAACTGGTTTCATCATCCTGAATAATTCCCAGATCGGTGATATCGCACTGTAAGCCATTTAACAGTCCCTGCAGAGTAAAGCGATTGGTATCATAAATGCTGTTCTTTGGCAGAGGTTGTCCCTGCGCGACCACCTCATCACCAGTGGAAAACAATGCAACCTTTAGTGGACGAACCACTTTAACCTCACTGAATCCCAGAGAAGCCAACAAACCCTGATGCTGAGCAAAAATACGTGTGCCTTTACTCAGTGCCAAACTGCCTTGAGCTAAATCTTCTCCGGCCTGACGAATATTGTCATTTAGCGCTACCGCATCTGGGCGTTGCAGCTTGATAGAAGCTTCTGCAACATCAACAAACTCTTTCATCACAACGGTATTTGCACCAGAAGGTAATGGTGCGCCTGTTGTGATCATCACCGCCTCCCCCTCGGCCAGCTCAGCGTCAAAACCATGCCCTGCTAAAGCTTGCCCCACCAGTTTGTATTCACTGGGATAGGGTAAATTTGTCTCACTACTCTGACTTGGTTGACGGCTTGGCAGGTGAATCGCAAAACCATCCATCGCTGAATTGGTCTGGGTCGGTACATTTACCGGTGAAATAATATCTTCTGCCAATACTTTACCGACCAGCTGTTCAACCGAACAAAGCTGATGTTCAGTAATGGCCTGCATCTCATCTAGCAAGGCCTGTCTTCCCTGCTCAACGCTCATCTGTGACGGAGCATCAAAACAGCTGATGGATTGATTCATAACTCTGCTCCAGAGGCATTCAAACCAGTTGCCTGCTTGCCCGTAGCTAACAGCTGCTTTTGGCGTTCAATTTCAGTACAGACAAAATCAGCTAGTGTAGCAATATTGTTCAGATCCAAGCGGGGCAGTTCAGGCTTAACATTGCTCACTTTCTCGATATCATCGGTCGCAATGGCGATAATATTTGGATCTCTCAGTGCTAACACTTCTTTTTCCATCACAGGGCGATGCAGCTCAATCTTGTTAAAAGGCACATGCTTAAAACCCTCGACCAAGACACAATCCAGCTTATGTAGTGGTAGATAGTCGATCATCTCTGTCAAAGAGGGATCTTTAACCTCATCAAAATCCATCATCATCGCCATACGCTGACTGGAGGCGATCAACATAGGTGCAGCCCCCGCCTTACGCAGCTCATAACTGTCCTTACCAGGCTTATCGGTCTCAAAGTTGTGGTGGGCGTGTTTCACCACTGCCACCCGAATTCCCTGCTGTTTCAGCACTGGTAACAGCTGTTTCAGCAATGTTGTTTTACCTGTACCACTAAAAGCGGCAAAACCTAAAACAGGTAATGGAAACTCTGGCATTAATCTCTACCTTTCTTCTTATACGTCATTTTGTTCAGCATAGCGCCGAAGCTATCGAGCTCACAATATGAACAAAATGTCATAATTTATTTTCTATGATTATTAAAATGGCAAGGAGTGTACCAAAGCCGCTCTGAACAAAGTCAAAAAAGCTCCAAAATGCTCCATAATCACTGGGACACAGCTCGATTTTGGGTCACAGCGGGTCAAAATGTCCTCCGACAAAATGTTTCGGGACACATTGGGGCTATCAAAGCGACGAATCCCACCAAAAGCAATCACTACTGCAAGAGATAATACTACTGTAAAAAAAGACTGCGCTGGTAAGCTAAAGCTTTGGCAGCTCGAAATAGCCAGAGCTTGGAGAGAGCGAGGAAGGTTCAATCAGAAAAGCCCGTACACTCATAGCGAACACAGTTGTTGCACCAGATGCACTGGATCTATTCAATGAAAAGATAAAGGGGTGCAAAACACAAAGGCCTAATCAAGCATAAGCTCTGACTAGGCCTTAATCTGAACCGGTATTTAGCTAACCACAATGCATTTACCAATTAATAGTAACGAGTCGTAGCTAGCGGTTAACCGCCGTTTACGCACATAACGGCGATTCATTCTGCTTTAGCTCGGTCGGGGTATTAAGGTTCATAAAAACCTCCTGACCATGCTCAAATGGCACTACGACCATTTTATGCTGCATAAACCAGCGATCGATTTTTCGTTTACCCTCTTCCAACCAGATTTCCAGACTTGGAAGCAGTGATTTATGTAACAGTGCAATAACCGGCTGTAAGCGTTCACCATCATGAGCCACAGCGATATCCGCACCATTTTCTTTTGCCGCGTCAAATAGTTTTTCTGCCAGATTATCTGGCAAAGCAGGTGTATCACAGGGTACAAACAATACCCAATCACTAACGGTGTGTTTTAGACCCGTTAACATCCCCATCAAAGGACCATGAAAGCCTTCGACGCCGTCTTCAATAACAGGATGTCCAAATGTTTGGTAACGCTCAAAACTACGATTGGCATTAATAATAATGTGATCGACCTGGGGCTCTATCTGCTCCAGCACATGCTGAATCATTGGCTTTTCTCTAAAAACAACCCAGCCTTTGTCCTGCCCCCCCATTCTCTGACCCTGACCTCCGGCCAGAACTACTGCAGTGACCCTTTGCTTTGTCATAATGATCTCGCTTGAAAGTTCTACTAACAGGGTTGAAACCCGTTGATCCACGTAAAGTAGAATATCCCTTCCCAGCTTTATACCCAGTTAATGGGAAGAGGTAAAAATGTCATACAGTAACATCTTTACCTCTTCATAATTAAAAGATTACACGCACTTTGTCTAGGGCTTTCTACTGTTATGGCATATCAATAAAATTATTTATTATAAGCAGCACAAAAGCCGCCATACTCAAAGCTTAATCATGCATAAAGTAGGCCGTTCTCAATCAGCCAAGAATGGTTACAAAGAGAAGTAAGGTCACAATCCTGGTGGGAACTGAGCATGATATCAGTGCCTTGTTGTAGTAAATTCAATACCATACGTTTCATTAACGTGACAGATTTTTGATCAAGATTTGCTGCGGGCTCATCCATAAACAACACTCTAGGCCGAAGCAACCAAGCCCGTAAAAGGGCAAGCCTTTGCCTTTCACCGCCGGAAAGTGTACTGGCATCTTGCTCCAATAAATGAGTAAGAGATGCCATATCCAAACCACTCTCAAGGCATTTAATCGCCTGTGAACGCTTTACTCTGGGCAAACTCTTTAAGACAAAATCGATATTGCGCTGCACCGTTCCAGCAAATAAATAAGGTGTTTGATGGAGATAACACACCTGACCTCGCCCCTTAGCACGAAACCAGCTTGCTTTATGCTCAGGAAAAGACACTCTTCCCTGCTGCACCCCCTCTAATCCGGCCATCAAGCGCATCAAAGTGGATTTACCAGTACCATTTTCTCCCTTCAGCCATACAACCTGTCCCTTAAACCAGGTCGCATCTGCGATATCAAACAGTACTCGCTCATGATTCCAGGCATGTTTCAAACCTTGAATATGGGCAACAGCAGTCATCTCAACCCGATTTTTAGGATCTGATAGTTCTAGATTCAGTTCACTTGTCATCTTAACAACCACCTCTACTTATTTAACTGCCTGACGATCATGCGCTACCTGTTTCTCAACTGGCCCCGTCCTCTGAGCAGTGCCATGCCCAGATTCAGCACCATAGCCAAAAGAAACAACACCAAGCCCAGTGCAATCCCCTGAGCGTACTCACCTTTAAGGGTTTCCAAGGCGATTGCGGTGGTGATATTTCGGGTGTAATTCAGGATATTACCCCCTACCATCATGGCACAGCCCACTTCAGCGATAATGCGGGCAAAAGCGGCAACCAAACTGGCAATCAGTGCATAACGCACCTCATGCATCAGCACCCATAAGCAGCGCAAGGGGTGTCCGCCCAGCATTCGCGCTGTTTCCCAGGCTCGCTTATCCGCACTCTGGAAAGCTGTATGGGTCATAGAGACGAGTAAAGGTAAACAAAGCAAGATTTGACCAATAATCATGGCATCCTGGGTAAACAACAGCCGCCAATCCCCTAAGGGCCCACTGCGAGAAAGCAGCATAAACAAAATCAACCCCACCACGACTGTCGGTACAGCCATCAGGGTGTGAGTCATTGAAAGCAGAAACCATCGTCCAGGAAAACGCCAATAGGCCAGTACAAAACCGATCAGAGTTGCAGGAATAGCCGCCGTAATCAGCGCCTGAAAAGAGACACGGAATGACACGCCAATAATCGTCCAGAGTTTTTCATCCCCAGAGATCAACAGCTCAAGTGCATGAACAAAGGTTTCTGTCAAACTAGCCAAAAAACAATTCCAAACTCATCAAAAAAACAACCCAGACGTAAACACCCGGCAACAAACAACTTGGTTGCCTGATCGTAGCCAATTGTTAGCGTAGGTACTCACACAAAAGCGCCTCGGTAATAGAGTTTTTCACCCTCTATTACTGGCCGAAAAGTACCGAAACACTTTTATGTAAGCGCCTATGAGTTCAAGCAAATAAATAAAAACTGGTTTATTACAAAAACCAACAAACCCCAGATACTATTACTCTTAAACCCATATCGGCTACAACCAATAGCACTGAGATCTGTTAGTCGTTGTTTAAACCCTTTATTCATTAGCCATACATTAACAACAGAAATTCAAGCCCGCTATTATTTCAAACAAGCTAATAAATTAGTCTTTAGCATTAGCTACAAACAACTGTTCGCCATGTAAACGGAAATTATTAATCTTATCCTGGGTGTTATCTGACACTAACCACTTACTAAGAGTTTCTGCACCTTTAGTATTAAGACCTTCGTGACGCTTAGGATTTACAATAATCACCTGATAAGGATTAAACAGGCGGGCATCTCCTTCAGATACAATATCCAGGTCAACTTTTGATTTATAGGCTAACCAGGTGCCACGGTCAGTCAGGGTATAACCCTGCAGTTCTGAGCTGATTTGCAGTACCTTGCCCATACCCTGGCCTACTTCACGATAGCCACCAAATGGCAGTTTCACACCCGTCTGCTTCCATAGGTTCAGCTCTTTTTTATGGGTACCTGAATCATCACCACGGGATACAAACAATGCCTTGTTAGTAGCGACTTTGCCCAGTGCCTGGCTGATATCCTGGGAACCTTTAACACCGGCTGGATCATTTTTCGGGCCAACCAAAACAAAATCGTTATACATTAAACCGCGAGGATCAACGCCATAACCCTCATTAACAAACTTCGCTTCCGCTTTAGGCGCATGGGTCATCACAACATCCACATCACCATCACGCCCCATGCGCAGTGCTTTGCCGGTACCTACCGCAATGACCTGGATAGTAGCGCCATGTTTTTTCTCAAACTCCGGCAGCAAATAATCTAATAAACCAGAATTATAAGTACTGGTTGTAGTCGCTAAACGTACAATACCCAGATCTTCCGCCATAGCTTGAAACGATGTACTGGCGGCAATAACAGCTGCTGCAAATAGACGTGTAAACTTTTTCATTTTTTATTAAACCCCTCTAATGTGCCCCAAAGTGGATAGTTTGTTATCATGGGTAACCCATAAAGAGCAAAATGGATGCCATAGTGGTAAAACAGCGCTATAACGTTGTTAAATTAAAAGCAAAACACCCAATTTACTGAGACTGCATTTTTTCAGGGCCGCTAATAGGACAAAATGATACAGATTACAAACACCCTGCATCCTTATGTCCCACCGCTAAAAAACTAAGCAGAAAAACGCGGCTCGTGGAAATAGCAACTGAAATAAAAGCACGACTATTTCAAAGCAACGAAACATGATTTCTTTGGTAAAACAACGAAACTTCGTTTCTTAGGTAAAGCGACGAAACATAGTTTCTTAAGGTTTGAGATGCTGAGTAAATAACCGGAATTGCTAAAAACAAACCAACAAAGACTTAAACAGTTGTGCCATTATTTTCTGAGCTGCTACCGGAAAATATCAGGCTCTTGGCCAGTCCTTCTGTTTAAGTAATTAGCTTGATAACGAATAAAAAATTATGACCTCACAGGAAAACACCGCTCAGAGTGACACGCAGACATCGTCACTGAGTAATCTACCCGCAGTGTCCGTACTGATCGTAGATGATGAACCCGGCATGCGTAACTTTCTGGTCAAGGCGTTAAGTAAGCGCTTTGCTCTGGTTGAGTCCGCCGACAGCATTGAAACCGCAGAAGAGATTCGCAAGCGTTGCCACTTTGATCTCTTGATCTGCGATATCAAACTGCCTGGCCGCTCTGGTATCGAATGGCATGAAGCGCTTGGCGAGGGGGAAAAGCGCAGCGATATTATCTTTATGACCGCCTACGCTGATTTGGAAACAGCCATTGAAGCTCTGCGCGCCGGTGCCAGCGACTTTATTCTTAAGCCTTTCCGACTGGAACAGATGACCACAGCCATAGATCGCTGCCTGGAACGTCGCCTGTTAGCCCGGGAAAACTTTGTCCTGCGCCGGGAAATCAACTCAGTGTATAGCTCAGGCAGTGCCATGCTGGGTGAAAGCCAGGCGATACAAGAGGTCGACAGCATTATCCGCCGTGTGGCTCCGACGCCATCAGCGGTCTTGATCGAGGGGGAATCCGGTACAGGTAAAGAACTGGCCGCCCGCGCACTGCATCAATACAGTGGCCGCACCGGGGCCTTTGTTCCAATTAACTGTGGCGCCATCGCCCCAGATATTTTGGAAAGTGAGCTATTTGGTCATACCAAGGGAGCCTTTACTGGTGCACAAAAGGCCCGCGAAGGTCTGTTTACCTTTGCCAACGGCGGCACTCTGTTTCTGGACGAGATAGGTGAGATGCCCTTAGGCATGCAAGCCAAACTATTACGGGTACTTGAACTTAAAGCAGTACGTCCTGTAGGTGGTGAGCAGGAAATTAGCATTGATGTGCGTATTGTCGCGGCAACCAACAGAAATCTGGAAGAGGAAGTCAAAGAGGGTCGCTTCCGGGAAGATCTGTACTATCGTCTGAATGTACTTACACTGACACTGCCGCCACTGCGCGATCGTCGTGAAGATGTACCAACGCTGGTACATAACTTCTCCCGTAAACTCTCCCGCGAGCTGGGCCTACCCCCCGTACCTTTTGCTCATGAAGATCTGGATGCCATGATGGCCTATAGCTGGCCCGGCAATATTCGTGAACTGAAGAATTTTGTCGAACGCTGTATCCTTTTGGGACGCCTGCCTGTCGATAGCTTCCCGGAGCAGAATAAAGTAACCACAGAAACAGCCCCAAGCCAACCTTCCGGCCGAGGCTTTCCAAGCGAATGGCCGCTGGAAGAGGTTGAAAAACATCATATTTTGCAGGTTCTGGCAGATCACCAAGGCAATAAATCTGCTGCAGCTCGTCAGTTGGGTATTTCTCGCAAAACTCTGGATCGAAAATTGCAGGCTTGGGATGAAACCAGTCAATCAGATTCCTAAGAGGTCTTTGTCGTTAGTGTACATGCTGTTAACACACGATCAGTAGCGCACAAGTTATTCACTCACTGGCATGATTACGACTGATCAGTGCGATCACTCAAAACATTAACGACAAAATTTAACGGAATCTTTGCATAACCCGGAGCACCATGCGTACATCGATCCGCCTTAAAATACTGGGGTTAACGCTAACCCCAGTCGTTCTTATCTTGGTCACCCTGATCGGTATGACCACCTACTGGGCCAGTACTTACTCTGCAGACCAACTGTATCGCAAAGTGCAAGCCGATCTTTCAGTGGCTCAAGGCTTTCTTAGCATCCTGGAAGAGAAAGATCTTAGTACCCTAAATCAACTCAGCCAAAGCAGGCGTTTAAAAGAGTCGCTGAAAAATGGCGACAATATGCGCATCGCCCAACAGCTATATGATTATAAGAGCCTACATAAAGTAGACTTTATCCGCCTTTTACCCGTGGAAGGTATGGGAGATCGGGTACTTAAAGAAAACAGCCTGGCTAAAATTGCCGCCGAAGTAATGCAAGGCCAGGCACTCGTGGGCTTGCAGCTGATCGATCAGGATGAGATCGCCATGATTGAGCCCGATCTGATCCCCACAATGCAGATTAAGCTGCAGGTGACGCCACGGGCTTTGCCTGTTAGAAAATCCCATGAAACCCGTGGCATGTTTATTCGATCCCTACAACCAGTAGTCAACCTGCAAGGTGAGGTGATCGCTATTCTTGATACCGGCCGATTACTGAATCGTAATAATGGCTTTGTCGATCAGATTCGAGACCTGGTTTATCGCCCAGGTACCCTGCCCGCGGGTGGTATAGGTACTGTAACCCTGTTTTTGGATGATGTGCGCATCAGTACTAACGTACCTCAGGAGCCCGGTATCCTGGAACAAGGCGGCCTTACACGAGCCCTCGGTACCAAGGTGTCCTATGATGTGCATCGAAAGGTGTTGATAAAGGGTGAAGGTTGGGTGGATCGCGCCTTTGTGGTCAACGATTGGTATATCTCCGCTTACGAGCCCATTGAAGACCTGTCTGGGAAACGTATCGGCATGCTTTATACCGGATTTTCAGAGGCCCCCTACACTGATGTCTACCATCAAACCCTAATTGAGCTGATTGGCTCAATTGCGGTGGTGACCTTTATCTCTTCTATTCTGGTACTGCGCAGTGCCGGACTGGTCATTCAGCCTGTGCGCCGTATCCATAGTGTCGTAAAAGCGGTAAAAGCAGGACAGCGCAAACGCATCGGCATGATGGAAAATAATGATGAACTCAGTGAACTGGCTGAACAGTTTGATACCATGCTGGACCTTTTGGAAGAGCGTAACCGCCAGATTCAGCAAGCAGCAGAGTTCCTGGAGCAAAAGGTGCAGGAACGCACCCAATCCCTGCAGGATAAAACTCAGGAGTTAGAAGAACATATCCGCCTGCTGCAAGCTACCCGCGCTCAGCTGGTCACCAAGGAGAAACTTGCTGCATTAGGTGAACTGACCGCAGGCATCGCCCATGAGATCAATAACCCTGCTGCCGTCATTCTGGGCAATATGGATCTGCTACAAGCGATGCTGGGTGACGATGCCAAACCCGTTGAAGAAGAGATCGAACTGATTATTCAACAGGTTTACCGTATTCGTGCCTTGATCAATAACCTGCTGCAATACAGCCGTCCCGGTGAATACACCCAATCCATGGCACCGCTGGATATCAATCAAGTGGCTCAGGATATGCAGGTACTGGTACGTCATACCCTAGAGAAAAAAGCGCTCCAACTGGACCTTACTCTGGATGCCAAGACGCTGGTGGAAGGTAATACCCAGCAGCTGCAACAGGTGCTGGTAAACCTGGTGATGAATGCAGCCAATGCCAGCACAGGCCCTGGCCATATCTGGTTAAGGACCGTCAACTGGTATGAAGCAGGCCAGCGCCGTGGTGTACTGATTGAAGTAGAAGACAAAGGTAAAGGCATCGATGCAGATACCCTGCCCCATATTTTTGATCCCTTCTTTACCACCCGAGACAATGGCACAGGGCTTGGCCTATCCGTCAGTTACGGCATTATTCGTCGCTACGGTGGAGATATTCAGGTGGCCTCTACGTTGGGAGAAGGCACCACCTTTACGGTGTATCTACTGTCGGAAGCGGAGTTCACCAACTCAGATGAGTCGACCACGGAACAGCTGCTCGCTTCTCTGTCTGAGGTGCAAAGAAGCCAACAGAAAAACTAAAGCCAGATAAAACACTACAACATCATCAGGTGTGTAGTTCTGTGATTTATCTTAGATGTAGCATCCTTAAAAAAGCCGGTCCGAAGCCGGCTTTTTCTTTATAGAAAGAAGTATTTATTGCGTTTTGTTCACTGCAAAATCACTCATTTCCCTGTATAGTCAAACGCTAGGGTTAGAATAAAAATAGACAGCTAAAGCGCTAAGGCAAGAGTTTCTCTAAAAAGTGCTTCTCTACAAGAGTAAACCTGTGTCCCTGCCACAAGCAGAATAAACAGGGGCTTTTTTAGCTGTATACAAATATGCCGATGCTAAGGACGACAAAGCAAGTCATGCATTCCCCGTCTCTGTTTTCACTATTCTCTGTTTTTTTATCATTTCTGCTGTGGACCTCTACAGTATTTTCGGATCCTTATCTGTCGTCTAAACAGCAAGAGATTGCACAGCGTTTAAGTCAACAACTGGTTTTAACTCAGGAAGAAAAAACCTGGCTGACAGAAAACCGTGTCATTCGTATCGGTATCGACAGCGCTTATGCCCCCTACACCTACTTGAGTGACGACCTAAGATTTGAAGGTTTGGCTGCCGACTATTTGGCCATCCTGGCCAAGGTGCTCAATGTTGAGTTTCAGGTACAAAGTGAGCTTAGCTGGTCTCAGGTACTCAAAGCAGCCCAGCAAAAACAGGTTGATATGATCGCCACGGCTTCTATCACTCAGGAGCGGCAGAACTACCTCACCTTTACTGATTTTTTTATCGCTACCCCCATGGTGATCATGTCACGGGATGACAAGGTCAAGCTGATGGAGCAAACTGGGTCCCTCAACGGCCACACAGTTGCTTTGGTAAAAGATTACGCCTCCAGCCAGATGGTGTTAAAGCGCTATCCGGACCTCACCCCCTACTATGTTGAAACCCCTCTTCAGGCATTACAAGCCATTGCTGCCGGTGAGGCCGAAGCCTATATCGGTGTACTGGGCGTTAATATCCATCTGGCGAAAGAACACGGCCTAACTAACCTCGTGGTCGCCGATCGTTTTGACCTACAGCCGAGCGGCCAACGTTTTGCCATTCGTGATGATTGGCCACAACTAAAGATAATTATGGATAAAGCGCTCGCTCTGATGCGTGCTAATGATAGAAATGCCCTGCTAGATCGTTGGATTCCCGGCATCGCCCTGCCCTTAGAGGAAAACAGCGGTTTACAGCTCACGGAAGAAGAGAAAGCCTATCTGCAAGATAAGTCCTATACCACCATGTGTGTTGATCCCAACTGGATGCCCTTCGAGAAAATTGATGCTAATGGCAAACATATTGGTATTGCGGCTGACTATATGCAGATGTTCAGTGAAATGCTTGGGTTGGAGGTGAGATTAGTACCCACCGACAGCTGGGCACAGAGTGAAGCCTTTGCCCGTAATCGCAAGTGCGATCTGCTCTCGTTTCTGAATCATTCAGAACGCAGGGCCGAGTTCCTAAACTTTACCGATCCCTATGTCGAAGCCCCCGTGGTACTCGTCGCTCAGGACAAGGTGACCTATATTGATGGCCTTAAGTCCCTTGGAGGCCAGACCTTCGCTATGGTAAAGGGCTATGTTTATGAGGATGTGATTCGCGAACAATACCCAGAGATTGAGATTGTCTATGTCAACAGCATGGACGATGCATTAAAGAAAATCTCTGAGGGAAAAATCTACGCCACTATCGGCTCGCTCTACATTATTACCAGCCAGATTCAGAAACTGGGCCTGACTGATCTTAAAATCGCCGGCCACACGGAGATGACCAACCAATTCAGAGTGGGCGTACGCAATGATGATCCCATGCTACTGCAACTGTTTCAAAAAGCGGTCACAGCACGGGAACAACAAGCAGAAAACAAAATTCTACGCCGCTGGGTTTCTGTTCGTTTAGAACAATCCGTCGACTACAGCCTGATCTGGAAACTCTTAGCAGCCACCGCTGCCATTATTCTCCTGCTCATCTATCGCCAAACATTGGTCAGTCGTTATAACCGCCAGTTGATGGATAAAAATGCCGAATTAGAACGACTCAGCCGCACAGATGCCCTAACCGGTGCATTTAATCGGATGAAGATTGATGAAGTGCTGTCTTATGAGCTGGAACAAGCCAAACGCTATCAGCATAACTTCTCAGTCATTATCGTTGATATCGACCACTTTAAGCAGATTAACGATAACTTTGGCCATCAGGTTGGTGATCTGGTGTTAAAAGGCTTTAGCGAGCAGATCGCTCAATGTATCCGTAAAACCGATACCTTTGGTCGCTGGGGTGGCGAAGAGTTTGTCATTATCTGCCCGCAAAGCGATCAGCAACAAACTAAGGTTCTGGCGGAGAAATTAAGAACCCGTATTCTGGCATATAAATTTGAAGGCCTGGATCAGATCAGCGCAAGCTTTGGTGTTGCCAGTTATCAGAGAGATGATCAAGCTAAGGACCTTATCGCCCGGGCGGATACCGCCATGTATGATGCGAAGAGAAACGGTCGCAATCAGGTATGCGTGCAATAACTTGCACGCATAGCCTCTTTTTATCCGACCACTTTTGCCAAACAAACTGAAGATTATCAGAAGTCGAACGATCTAATCTGCCCCGTTCCAAACCAACTTACCGCAATCCGACATATCATAACCACCCAGTGAACGCGCTAATTCCAAACCTTCACTACCCTGCATATAGTCAAACAGTTGCTGGAACAAACCACGGAAATAGACACTGCGGGGTACAACCAGATCAAAGGCTTCTTCACAGACCGGCACAAACTCCAAACCGTATTCCCGCGCAGCACTTAAGCTACCAGGGCCAATATCTGCTTCGCCTCGGCAGATCATGGAAGCCATCTCTCGCTCACTGAAGGCTTCAGCAGAAACATTCAGTTCATCCAGTTGAGTTTGGAAGCCAGATAACCACTCCTGCAGAAAACGCTGAGAACCGGCCCCTTCCTGACGTACAGCCCAACGCAGACGATTAATCGCGATATTGTCCGGATCTTTATAATCATAATGATCCGGGTGGATAATTAGGCCTTGGGTACGACGAAATGCATGCACCAGCACCCACTGACGATGGTGAGAAAACTGACGGATCAAACCAGGATGACGCAGATGACTTTCTTCAGCTCTGCCCCAGTGAATAGCTGCCACATCCGCATGGCCCTGAGACAGCAAACCCAACCCCATACGACTGCCTGTCACGCTATAGCTATACAGCGCTTTATTGCCGACAACATTGGGCAGGCGCAACATAATCGCCTGTAAGAAAGGATCATCACTACCTGTTAGCAACAGACGATCCGCCATCAGACCACTATGGCAGGATTCCAGTAACCAACGGTCCACCAGCTTTTTGGGGAACAGCCACTTACCCGTGACCTTAGTGGCAGGAATTTGTCCTTCACTGGCCAAGGCATAAACTTTTTTCTCGTTTAAATGCAGGTATTCAGCCACCTGTTTAACGTTCATAAACAGGGTATCAGCAATCATTTCAGTCATGAGCGGCTTCTTTCTTCTTGGAATTTTTAATCGTTTTAATTTTTTCTTTATCGGGGCGGGCCTCGGGTTTCTCATCCCAGGCAAAACGCTCTTGCCCGTGGTAGAGCAAGAAATGTTTCCCCTTGGCGCGGGCAATCAGCATAATGCCCAGCTGCTTGGCCAGCGCTAAACCCATAGCGGTCACACCTGAGCGGGATAACAAGATCGAGATCCCCATCTTGGCTACCTTAATCACCATCTCAGAGGTCAAACGTCCCGTGGTATAGAACACCATCTGTTCACCCTGAAGGTCTTGCAACCACTGTTTACCGGCCAAAGTATCGACCGCATTATGGCGACCAACATCTTCCGAAAAAGCCAATACACTGGCCTGAATACCCCCATCAGTCTTATCCAGACTGCATAGAGCACAGCCGTGGACTGCACCGGCAGAACGATAGGTTTCGTTGTAGGCATTTAATGCTGATAACAATTGATACACAGCGCTTTGCTGCATGCTTTGCTGAGGCAGATCTATCTGACTCAGGTTATCCATCATGGCACCGTACTGAGTCCCCTGACCGCAGCCTGTAGTAACAGTCTTATGGGCCAGCTTCTTTTCTAACGCTTCATGATCGGTTTCAGCGACCACCACAGCAGCCTCTACTTCCCAATCCACCTGAATTGCCTGCAACTCTGACAGATCATTGATCATGCCCTGGTTTCTAAGATAACCCAGCACCAACGCTTCGGGCTCAGCCCCCAGAGTCATCAGGGTGACAATCTCACGTTTATTCAGATACAGGGTTAATGGTCGCTCACCGGCAATAGCCACATCACGCAACTGACCATACTCATCCCACACCTGAGCAGCATCGGTCAGCTCAACCTGAGCGTCACTGATCTCAAAGTTCTTCTTTTCTGGATTAATGCTCATACCCGGGAGATCTGTATCAGATATCACTTGCTGCCCCATAGAGATGTCCTTACACAGTTAGAGTTTTTGCGATAAATAAAGTCTCCAATGGCGATAGAAAACATCTGAAGCCATAAAGGAGCACAGTCAACGCTGTATGTCGTAGATAATAGGGTTAGAGCAATAACCATTCCCAAAGTGGGATTTGACGAGAAAAAGCTTGATTAAGAGATGATAAAGCAGAGAAACACTGGATTGGCGCAGAAATCCGTTAAAGTCTGAAAAATTCCGTAGAAAGGAAAAAGAGCATCAGAAAGAGGGAAAGACGGACAAAAAAGACCAGCCCAGGACAAAATGTCCCAGACTGGTTTCTAAGGAGAGGTTAAGCGGTTAAATTTGACTCACAAAGGCCTAAACAAGTTCACCACGAGCCGGATAATCGTTCTTCAGTACAAAATCGATAGCACCAACAATTTCTTTAAAATGCGGACGAGCAAATGGCATGGTGCTTACATTACCCCAGTACAGAGTGCCGTCAGGACGGACCAGATAAACCGCAGGCTCACTGAACTCAGCAGGCTCTTCAATACCGATAGAAGTTAAACCACGACCCGCAGAACGATACAGACCCCAGGCATCAGCCTGCTCTTTACTTAAACCAAAACCGACAGGGATATTATCCAGCTTCCACTCCTCCTGAGCTTGTGCTGCACGCTCCTGAGAATCACTGCTCAATGTCAGAATATTGACACCGCGCTCAGCCAGATCACCTGCCAGACGGTTCAGCTCAGTCAGATAGGTACGACAGATTGGGCAGTGCAGACCACGATAGAACACAAGCAGAGTAAAATTTTCAGCCTGGCTATCCGCCAGAGACCAGCTACCGTTCAGGGTTTCAATATCCAGAGCAGGTACAGCTTGGCGAGGCATTAAAGGTTGCATATCAACTCCTAAAGTCTTTTTCATCAGAATTTGATAGCAGTTTAGACAGCAATGCAGAACGAATGATACGCAAGAAGTGTAGTTTTTATAGCAGATCGTTCAAACCCACTAGAAATGATCAAAAACAGGAAGTCAGAAAAAGAAACTCAGGAGGTCACGCCCCCTGAGTCAGAATAACATTGACATCGGCACAGGACTGACGCAGTTCCTTCCATGGACGGTAATCTTCTGAGTCATACCAAGCCTTGAATTGCTCAACACTTGGAAACTCATGCACCACCATCAGATTACTTTCCCAGTTACCTTCCAGCACCTCTCCACGATCCCCTTTCACAAGAAACTGGCCACCGTATTTCTCTATAGAGGGCATATGGCCAGCAACATACTGACCAAACTTTTCCTGATCATGAACTTTGATGATATTTACTATGCAGTAGGCTTTTGGCATGGCTAAACTACTCAAATTTGAATTATTAGTTTTACACACTTGTAAACGCGATTATTTCATCTAATAACTCACAGAAAACACTGCATAATACACACTTACACAAAAGTGTTTCGATATTTTTTGGCCAACGGCTGAAGAATGAAACCATTTGCTAAAAAGAACCTTTTGTGTGAGTGCTTAGTAGTAATTTGGTTATTGGATCGGCCATGCCGTACCTTGCGTGCAATCCTGGACCATTAAGACATTGTTACGAGAGTCATTATTAATAAAAACTTGGTTCGTAGCAGACTTCTCATAGGTAAAGTCTTTACACTGCGCACTCTGACCAGGGCCAATTACGATTTTGGCACCCACTTTCAGTTTGCACTGGCTCATCACATCCAGTGAACTCCACGATGGGCAGATACCATTGGCTTTACGATATTTTGCTTTTGGGCCTTCAGGCTTTTGCAGGGACCACCAACGGCCATAAAGGGTGTAATCTTTGTCGCTATTCCAGACACGGTAAACGGTAATTGGTTTTTCTGCTTCAAAAACCCGGCCCTCACACAGCTTGCCTTGACCATCTTCACCACTGGCTTCTGCTAGTAGCTGAACATCCTGAACAGGTCTTAAGCCATCCGGCACAGCCATAATGGTACCAACACAGGCTTCACCGTCGGTAGCCATATCCGTGTTAGTCTGTTCAGATTGATAAACACTGGAACAACCTACCAGAGAGGTTAATACAAGAGCAGATAGAATGGATCTGGAGAACATACTAATTCCCTTTATTGTGTCTTTCTCTAAGCAATTATTTTGTTAGAGATTTAAAATGGTTAATAACGTTGGTTTGTTGCTATACGATTTTGGGTATAACTGCAGCCAACAAATATGTATTACGATGCCCTGTTTTAACGGAAAGTGACTTTTCTATCAATGTGATATTTGTCGATAGTAACCGGCGTTCCAACATTTCAATAACGGCGATAACACGGCTAACCTTGATCCCTTGGCTGCCCCAGCCCGAATAACGACCTTATATTTCGCAAATAGGGAATTGTGTTAAATCAGAATTTTTCTGCTGGTATCCCTTAAAAGCCCTACTTCGCCTCCTTCTCTGATTACAATTTCTACCTGATTAAATATCTCGCTTGCTTACCTCTATTACCTCTATCACCTGCCTACACCTCGCGCCCACTTGCACTTCCCATCTGATTGCACAGCCATAACTCGCTGATATCCATAGCATCATCTACGCTGTAACTGTTGCTTCCTTTTCAGCAGGGCTGCCTATGGAAACTCGGACTCTTAGCCAAACGGTGATTCGTAACACGGTGATTATCTCTACCTTGTGCGTCACTCTGGTGGTGTTCCTGTGGTTTAACGAGAAATACTCCACCTTTAATGATCAGGTAGAGAGTCTGAGAGCAAATTATGTCTCCCAACAACAGGAGATTATCCGTAACGAGGTAGAAAAAGCGGTCGACTTTATCAATTATATGAAGGCGACCACTGAAAATCGCTTAAAACTGCAGTTAAAGGAACAAACAGAAGCTCTCTTCAGTGTGCTGCGCGATATCCTGAACAACAGTGATAGCAGTATCAACGAGGAACAGCAGATCGCTTTGGTAAAACAAACTCTGCGTTCATTTCACTACAACAATAACCGGGGGTACTTCTTTGCGGGCAATTTAAACGGTGTTATCCAGGCCCATGGCTTAAATCAGGCACTGGAGGGGCAAAATATTATTCAATCTCGTAGTGCAGAAGGTCGTTCGGTGGTGAAAGAGGCCATCGATATCGCTCAGTTTCAGGGCGAAGGGTACCAAAACTATATGTGGTACAAACCCGGCATTCAGGAGCAACATTTTCCCAAGGTGTCTTTTATCAAGCTGTTACCTGAACTGAATTGGTATGTGGGTACTGGTGAATATCTGGATGATTTTACCCAAAAGATACAGTCCGAGATTTTAGACCGCTTGGTGAAGATCAATTATGAACAGGATCAACATCTGTTTATTAATACCTACCTGGGTCGACCTATCATTGATCAAGGCAAAATAGTTATACAGCCCGAAATCTTATGGAACTATACCCATCAAAACAACCAACGACTTAAGCAGGGTAGTGAACTCAATCAGCATCCTACTGAAGGCTTTATCTACCACTCCTGGGATGAAACCGAGTTTGGCGTTAACCCTGAGCGTATGTCTTATATCCAGAATATCCCCGATTGGCAGTGGACGATTGGAGCAAGCATCTCTCTGGCAGCGATTGAACAAACCCTACGCGCTAAAAAAATATCGTTTCAACAAGAGCTGCTGATTCAAAGCATTATGAGCCTTTCAGTACTTCTGTTTGGCTTTATCTTATCCCGTACTTTGTCACGCCAGTTTTTCAGTGGTGTACGTATTGGTTTGGAACGCTTACAGATATTTTTTGAGGAAGCCAAAACAGCCCCTGTAGAGATCGAAACAGATGGTATCGAGTATAGCGAGTTGCTGACTCTGGCCTATGCGGCCAATGATATGAACCGAGATCGAGCCAAGATGTATTCCGCCGAAGTAGCACTAAGGGCTGCACGGGATGAATTGGAGAAAAAGGTTCAAGACAGAACCTCCAAACTGGCTGAAAGTGAAGAACGCTTAGCAGCTTTTCAGGATATCTCTTCTGAAGCCATTATCTTGCATGACGGCATCAAGATCATTGATGCCAACTCAGCTGCAGTAAAACTATTCGGTTACGATTATGAAACCCTAACCGCTATGCCTCCGGGCCAGGTTATCCCTCTAACCGCTATAGAGATGGCTCTGAACTATAACAATCATTCAACCTCACCTCCCTGCGAAACCCTATTAAGGCGTCATAATGGCAGCAAGTTCTGGGGCTTTATTCAAAGCTACTCTCTGAACTTTAACGACAAACAAATCCAGACCTGTGCCATTTTGGATATCACTGAGCGTAAGGAATATGAAAACCTCCTGCAAGTCTTAGCTGAGGGTGTTTCGTTCGAAACGGGTCGTGAATTCTATGAGAAGCTCGTCAGCATTCTGGCCAACTATATGCAGGTTGAGTATGTCATCGTTGGTAAATACCTATTAGGAGAAAACACCCAGATTCAAACCCTGGCCATCTATGATCATGGCAGTCTAGTGGACAATATGATCTATGATCTCAAGGGAACCCCTTGCGAGCAGGTGATGGATTCAGGGGTATGTGTCTATCAACAGGATGTTTTTGCCCACTTTCCCGAAGATCTGTTGCTGAAAGAGATGGGGGCCGAGGGTTATGCAGGTATTCCTCTGTTCTCCTCTCTCGGACGACCTCTGGGCATACTTGTCGCTCTGTCGACCAAAGAGATGAGTAAAGCAGCCAAAACAATCTCATTGATGAAGGTATTTGCATTACGAGCTGCCAATGAGATGGAACGAGAACTCTCCCAGGAGAAACTCTCCAAACAGCAAAAAGAGATTGAAGCGCAAAAATTTATTCGGAAAAGTGAAGAGCGACTAAAGCAGATTCTAGAATCCAGTCCTGTGGGTGTAGGCCTATCCCGCATTGAAGATGGCAGAGTACTTTACTCCAATACGCCGGGGGCAAAACTACTCGGCTATGATCAGAACGATTGGGAGGGCAAAACCAGCATTGATCATTGGGTCAATCCAGATGAACGAGAAAATTGCCTTAAGGAGTTTAACGCTAAAGGTTATGTGTCTACTCGAGCAGTACAGTTTTACCGCAAAGACCGCACAACCATTTGGTGCCTGGTGACCTGGGAGCAGATGCGCTATCAGGATGAAGATTGCATTCTGTATTGGATTGTTGATATTTCACAACAGAAAGATGTCCAAGCAGAGCTTCAGACTGCCAAAGAACAGGCTGAACAAGCAACCAAGGCAAAATCCAACTTCCTGGCCAATATGAGCCATGAGATCCGGACCCCACTCAATGCCATTACCGGCTTCTCTCATCTGGCGTTACGCACCCAACTTAATCAACAACAGGCGGATTATCTACATAAGATTGAACGAGCATCTGAAAGCTTGCTAGGCGTGATTAATGATGTGCTCGACTTTTCTAAAATCGAAGCGGGTCACCTGGAGATTGAAGCAACACGCTTTTCGCTGGATGAAGTCTTAGAGCACCTGAGCGACCTGATTCGAGTGCGCTCAGAAGAGAAAGGCTTAGAGATCTTTATTATGGTCAACGCAGATGTGCCTGGCCAGCTGATTGGTGATCCCCTACGCCTTGGTCAGATCTTACTTAATCTGGCCAGCAATGCGGTTAAGTTTACCGAACACGGTGAAGTTACCGTGCTGATCGAAAAAGTCACACAACAAAACAATCGATGCCAACTCTGTTTCAACATTATAGATACTGGTATCGGCATGAATCAGAAAGTACTCGATAAGCTATTTAAGCCTTTCTCACAAGCGGACAGCACGACCACTCGTCGCTTTGGTGGAACCGGACTAGGCTTAGCGATCAGTCAGCAACTCATCCATTTAATGCAGGGCTCCATAGCCGTTGAAAGCGAGATTGATCAAGGCAGCCACTTTAAAGTCATTCTCCCTTTTGAGCTATTTGGCGATAAGGCCGCTGCTGAGCCTCAGGAGAATCCGTTAAAAGATAAACAAGTACTCGTCGTTGATGACAATGCCACTTCGAGAAAAGTTCTGGCTAACATAGTGCAAAACTTCGAAATGGAGTGTGATATCGCCAGCTCGGGACAAGAAGCGATCGATAAGGTCAAACAATCTTTGGCACAGCAACAACATTACGATTTAGTCCTGATGGACTGGGTTATGCCGGATCTGGATGGTATCGCCAGCAGCCGTAATATTCAGACATTAGCCGATCAAAAAACATTGCCTTCAATTATTATGGTCACCGGGCGTGGTAAGCAGGAGCTGGCTTGCCATACGGATCTACAGGAGTTTTCAGCGGTACTGATCAAATCCGTCAGCCCTTCTGTACTCAGAAAAAGCCTGCTAGAAGCCCTCTTCCCTGAAACTGCATCATCCCGCCTGGCACATCAAGTTGAACAAGACAGTGATTATGAATACCTGAATGGCAAAAGAATTCTCTTGGTGGAAGACAACAAAATTAACCAACAGATTGCCTGCGAACTGCTAGAACACCAAGGGATTGATGTAACCGTCGCAAATAATGGCCTTGAAGCGGTGCAATGGGTCCATAAACGTAACTTTAACTTAGTGCTAATGGACCTGCAGATGCCAACACTGGACGGTTATCAGGCCACGGAACAGATCCGCCAACACTACACTCTGAAAGAATTGCCCATTATCGCCATGACGGCCCATGCCTTACTATCAGAAAAAGAGCGCTGTCTGGATGCGGGCATGAATGATCATATAGCCAAACCCATTAATCCCAAGCAGTTCTTTAAAATACTACTGAATTGGTTAATTCCTACAAACCAGCAGCCTCAGACTCGGTTTGATACTCAAGAGACCAGTACCGAATCTTCCGAAATATTCAATCAAGAAACGGTTTTAGATACTGTCTTAGATAAAGAGCAAGGTCTGGCTCGAGTAGCGGGTAACAAAACCATTTATCACCAACTGCTAGACGAATTTATTCAGCAATATGCCAACCTGGTGCAACAACTGAAAACCCTTAGCAAAAAAGATGATAAAAAGCCCGTTCTGGACTTGGCTCACACAGCTAAAGGGGCCTCGGCTAATCTGGGTGCCAATGCACTATCAGCTCGTGTAGCTGAACTGGAACAGTTTATAAAACGGTACGTTAACAGTCCTGCTGTTAATACCACCCCAAGTGACTCTGAGACGCCTCTAAGCAAAGCAGGAAACGAAGTAGAACCCACATTCAATGAACAGATTGCGCTATATCTGCAACGTATTGAAAAGGCAATGGATCGACTAACAGAAGAAGTTACAGGCCTATTATCTGCACATAATGCAGACCCCGAACGGACACAGAGCACTTCGGACCAAACGCTACCACCTCAGCCCAAAACAGAGGAATTGAGCCAATCAAACCAAAGCAATGAGCCAAAAATAGGATTTAACTCAACTGAAGCCTTTGAAATATTGGCAAAACTGAAAACCCAGACCCACAATGGAAGTGTCAGTGCAGAAAAAACCTTAGCGAGCCTAAGGGATAAGCTGTCAGGACAGTTTGAGCAGGGAATATCCGCGATTCAACAACAGTTGCATGATTTCGAGTTCGACGAGGCTGAAGAGTTAATTAACGCTTTTGAAAACCAATTACAGTGTTTGCAGGAGAACAACCATGACGGACTCTAACGGCAGAATTCTGATTGTTGATGATGAACGTTTAAACATCACTGTATTAGCGGCGTTACTGGAAGAAGATTATGAGATTCTGGTAGCCAAGGATGGAGAGCAAGCGTTGAAACGAGCTCGAGGAGAGCATAAACCCGACCTTATCCTGTTGGATGTCGTCATGCCTAATATGGACGGTTACGAAGTCTGCCAGATACTAAAAAAAGACTCCACGACCCAACATATCCCGGTCATTTTTATCACGGTAAAAAGCACTGTCGAAGAGGAAACCCGAGGTTTGGAATTAGGTGCCGTCGACTATATCGCTAAACCCTTTAGTCCTGCTATCGTAAAAGCCCGAGTGGCTAACCATGTGGAGCTCAAACGGCAAAGAGATTTGCTACAACACCTCAATATCACCGATGCCCTGACCAATATTGCCAATCGTCGCTACTTTGACGGTTACCTGGAACATGAACTGGAACAGTGCCAAAATGCCTCTATACCATTATCACTGATTATGATCGATATTGATCATTTTAAGCACTTTAACGATGAATACGGCCACACTATAGGCGATCAATGCCTCAAACAAGTCGCAAAAGCACTGGCTAGTGAACTATCACAACATGATGACCTTGTCGCTCGCTATGGCGGTGAAGAATTTGCTGTGGTTTTACCGAAACGTGCTAGCCAAGCGGCAACAGAAATCGCAGAAACCTTACGTCAGGCAGTTGGCCGGTTGCTTATCTCTACCAATGGGGGACAAAATGTAAATGTCACTATTAGTTTGGGTGTCGTCAGTTATCACGGGGCTTGTACACCCACCGAGTTAATTGAACAAGCCGATCAGGCTTTGTATCAATCAAAAAAACAGGGCCGTAATTGTGTTAATACAGGGAGTTAAGGCAGAAAATATTCATTGCACTATGACTTAAAAACTTCATCCAGTGTTTTAGCATCCAGAATATTATCCAGCCATGACTCTAATTGTTGTTTCGTCGCCTGACTGATCTTTTCTTCATTCTCTTCTGATAAAGAGCCAAAACGACGAGCTAACAAACGCCGTAAAGTACTCGCATCAGCTAATACGATCCCTTCTTCTCTTCCCTGTTCTCTGCCTTGCTCAATACCCAGCTCTCTTCCTTGTTCAATACCCTGTTCGATACCTTGGGTCAGTCCTTGTTGTTTCCACTCTTCAGTCCAGGAAATTACCCGTTCCGCTAACATGCTGTGCACCTCATGCAAATCATGAACTTGTTCAAATTGTACACCAGGAACCCTGGCAGGGAGCAATACTCGCTTAATCCAGACCGTAAAATTACGCCTTAACCCCGTCTGCTCTGGTTGCTTAAGCCACTCAATTAGAGCAGTCAAAATACGCTGAATATCTTCCGGCTTTTACTATTTTCCAAACCAAACAGTGCAGAGACAAGATTCTTCACCTCGGGCAGAGGCTCTCCCTCAAAAGCCCTCTCCTCCAATAACGCATAACGGATATTGGGCTGATACAGATGGATCTGACCAGGAATACTATCAATCAGTTCACAGAGTTCCAGCGGAGCCGTCCATTTCCGTTCTCCGTTATAGAGCACCAAAGGAAAAACCGGGGGTAACTTACCATTGGGCGTCAACTGATTCTTCTTACGCAGATCATCCAGCAGCATACTGCTATAAATATTCACCCTCAGCGGCATAAATCGATCCACCGACGACTGAAATTCCAATAGCAGATAGATATAGAGCCACTGCTTTTGCCCCTTATCCCTCCATAGCACCCGCCAGATAATATCGTCCTCACGATCTCTAAGATCATCACTCACGTAACTGTCTTTTGTGGTTTCCAGAGTGGATAAATCTAACTGCTCAACCCAAGGCTCATTAACATAACCGGTGAGTAAATCAGCCACCATTTCGGGATGGCTGAAAAGAAGCTTGTAGCTATTATCATGGGCATTATGCGGGGGAGATTTATCAACCATAGTGCATCCTTGCTGGTAGATAGATATGAAAAGAATTTACGTAACTATTCAGCCCCCTCTCAACTATTCGCTATCTTGACGGATAGTTGAGATC
>CAYFGP010000086.1:0-29587 GCA_964342385.1 uncultured Oleiphilus sp.
AAGTTTAGACTGGATATGCGCAGTTCATTGAAATCAGAACTACGCACTGTCTAGTCAAGCAGTATTAAGGTTGTTTTAAGTAAAATATTGAGAGGAATCGCTTTTGGGGGACCCGAATATGCATTCTATACCAGACAGTTGGCATAATGAGATTGCCAGCGTCGTTGATGCCATTGGCTTAGAACAGTTCCCTCAACGTTTGATTGAAGCGTTAAAGACAGTGATTGCCTACAACCAAGTTGTTGTGATCTGTATGCAAAAGGAGTGTCCACCCACTTTTTGGTGCAGTGAGGTTCCGCAACAAAGAAAAGAAGCGGTTATAGATCAGTATCTTAGAGGCTGTTATTTACTAGACCCCTGGTATCACGCTTATCAAAACGGTTTGCAGTCTGGCCCCTATATTTTAGAGGATATTGCCCCAGATAATTTTTATAACAGTGATTTCTATCATCAGTATTACCAAGCAATCAGCGTCGATAATGAAGCTGTTATTGCGGTTAATTTAGAAGCAGGTGTACAGATCCAAATCTCTTTGGGGCTGACTGAAAAGCAGATCAGCCAACAAACCAGAAATACGTTAGAAACGGTCTCACCTTTCATCATTTCAGCAGCCAGAAAACATTGGCAAGATATCGCGCTACATAGTGACCTTTTACAAAGTAGAAATCAGATCATCAATAACCATGTAGCACATGTACTGGAAAACTTTGGTTGCCAAAGCTTGTCTGAGCGGGAAAGAGAGGTGGCACTGCTAATGATTCGGGGCTATTCGCTGAAAGCCATCGCGGATCTATTAGGAGTGGCGATGGGAACAACCAAAGTACACTGCAAAAACCTCTATAAAAAGCTCGATATCAACTCACAATCCGAACTGTTCTCTCTTTTTCTGGATGAAATCAGTCTGCCTTATGCTCAGCGAGAAACTCAATCCGAAGGATAGATTATTCAAGTCGTAAGCCATACCGTTAAAACCAAGAGCAATACGCAGGAAAATTCACTTACGATGTAACAGGCTGTTCAACCACCTGTTGCAGCCAGTCCATAAACAGCCTTACCGTAGGATTACGAGTCTGTTGCTGACGCACCGTGACGTAGTAAGCACCACAGCACATTTTATTCTCAGAGGCAGTTACCAGTTGCCCACTGTCCAGCTCAGGCTGAACAAAGTATTCCGGTAATACTGTCACTCCCAATCCATGCAATGCTGCATCCAACACAAACTGAAAGTGCTCAAAACGTTGTCCCGGTAATGCCGTTATCTCGTCGTCACTCAGCCCTGCCTGTTTCAGCCATAGATAGGTCGAAGATAACTGAGGTGATGCTGAGTAGATAATATGATGCAAAATTGGGTAGTTCAGCAGATCCTTAGGGTCTTTGATCGCACCATAATGCTGATGTAGCTCTGGGGTACAAACCGCTACCAGTTCCCCCTGCATCAGATAATGACTCTCCATATCTGGCCAATTACCGTCGCCATACATAATAGCGACATCAAAGCCTTCCAGATGACCATAGAGCCTGTGCAGATCATTCATAATCTCCACTTCCAGCTCGGGGTGTTGCTGTTTAAACTCACCCAATCGGGGCAATAGCCAGCGCGTTGTAAACGAGGGCTCTGCACCTATACGCAACTGCCCGGCAATATTGCCATTAATTTGACGAGTGGCCGCTTCAAGTTGATTGAGTAAGGGAGCCACTTCCTGAGCATATTTACGACCACTTTCGGTCAATTGCAGGCGTTGGCGTTCACGCACAAACAGATCACAGCCCAGCTCTTCTTCCAGCTTTTTTACCTGACGGCTAACGGCACTCTGGGTAAGGTGTAGTTCTTCTGCCGCTTGAGTCACACTTAACAGGCGGGCCACAGTCTCAAAGCAACTGAGTGAGATCATGGATGGCAGCTGGCGTCGCATTGGAGTTAATTCCTTTTTGGAATGATCTAAGGAGGATAAATCGTTATTCGAGCCCCGGCAAGATCTCTATTCTTGGATTAAAGATCAGCCAAAATGCTTTTAACAAGGCGCAGAGCATAAGCATTTTTACCGGTAGATACATCAGAATTACACCGGAATAACTACAACAATAAAAGTACAAACGTAAGGTAAGCATTATGCTGAAGCCATCACATTCAAACAGCCTGAACACTGATAGCCAGTCTCAGCCCCAGCTTCAAACTCAGCCAAGATCTCAGAACGACCACTACACTCCGGCTCAGCTGGCCCGCTTTATTATTCCCACCCTGTTGGGTGTGCTGCTGTTTCTAACCCCGATCAGTGTCGATGGTCGTTTAACGGTGATGATCGCCTTTCTTATCGATTATATAAACGACGTGATTAAGCCCATGATGGTGCCAGTCACTGTCGCCATCGCGGTGATTCCGACCCTGATTACGATACTGGTCTCGTCAACAAGGTTAAAAAACAATCCCAACCGTTTTGTGCAACTGTTTAACCCAGGTTTGGGCTGGACAATATTAAGAGTGCTGGGTGCTATCCTGATGTTGATGGTGTATTTCCAGATTGGCCCTGAGTGGGTGTGGCACCACAATACTGGTGGTGTAATGCTGTACGATGTGGGTCCTGTGGTGCTAGCAATCTATCTGGTTTCCTCGATACTACTGCCCCTGCTGACCGATTATGGTCTGATGGATTTTATCGGCACTCTGGTCAGCCGTGTTTTTTCCAAGGTATTTTCTCTGCCAGGACGCGCGTCAGTAGACAGCCTGGCATCCTGGTTATCCGCTTCTGCGGTAGGCATTATTCTAACAACACAGCAGTATCGCCAGGGCTTCTATACCAGTCGTGAGGCCTGTGTGATTGCTACTAACTTCTCTATTGTCTCTATTGCTTATTCCTATCTACTGCTGAAACTGATCGGTATGGAACATGTGTTTCTGCCTTGGTACGCTTCTGTCGCTGCGACGGGTATTTTATGTGCCATCGTGGTGCCAAAACTGCCACCACTGCGTACAAAGCTGGACCAATATAACCCTGTTGCAGGCAAACAACTGACCACGGATATTTATCCCGGTGAAAGCCTGTTTGCTCTGGGGCTGCGCCGCGCGGTAGAAAAAGCCGCCAGTGCCGCCTCACCCGTTGAGCTGTTAAAACGCGGGATTCATGTTAGCAGTGATATTGCCATCTCTATCTATCCCGCAATGATGGTGGTGGGTTGTACCGGTCTGGCGTTGATTGAATTTACTCAAGCCTTCCAGCTGTTATCCATGCCTTTAGTGCCTCTGCTGGAGTTACTGCAACTGCCTGAAGCCGATAAAGCAGCCCCTGCCCTACTGGCTGGTATTGTCGATAGCATTATGCCCTCTCTGCTAGGGGCCAGTATTGAAAGCGAAGTCACCCGCTTTGTGCTGGCCGGTGTCGCGGTCAACCAGATCATCTTCTTCACCGAGGCGGCAATTGTACTGGTACGGGCCGGTATTGGTCTGACACTGATCGATCTGGTGTGGATCTATCTCCTGCGGGTGCTGATCTCACTGCCCGTGTTATCACTACTGGGGCACCTGATTCTCTAGCACCGATAAGCCAAACACTCGCTACACAAATAAATCCAACTCTAACGGCAAACATCCTACAGGAGCCTGATTTCAGGTTTCTGGGGGGACGGCTTGCCTTTTGATTACTGTTTAAAGGTTAAAACCATGGCACAAACCGATAACCACCAAACTCAAAGGGCCCTGCCGGAACAAGGTGCAGAGCTGATACTGACCAATGGCCGCATCTACACCGTCAATGAAGCGGAACCCTGGGCAGAAGCAGTCGCGATTCATGGAGGACATTTTGTCGCTGTCGGTCGCCTGGAAGATATGGTCAGTGTTACCGGACCGAATACCCGAGTCATTGATCTGCAGGGTCGCTTTGTGATGCCGGGTCTATACGATATGCACACCCACCCGGATCTGGCCCTGGCACCGGGTTATGCAGGGTATCTGGATATCGGTCTGGAAGACCCTACTCCAAAGCAGGTGAAGCAAGCCATTCTGAATTACGCCGACGAAAACCCTGACGGTTGGGTCTATGGTGCTTACTTTGTGCGCTTTACCTTTAAACAAGCGGGTATCATACCGGATAAAGCCTGGCTGGATAGCTTTATCCCGGATCGTCCCGTGGCGATTCTGGATCGCTCCTGGGGTTGTATGCTGGCCAACTCCAAAGCGCTGGAATTGGCAGAAATTAACGCCGATACTATCGACCCGCGTCATGGTTATATTGAACGCGACAGCATTACAGGTGAGCCTACCGGTATTCTGGTGGATGGCGCTTATGCGCTGATTCATGCTGCTATGCCACCGACACCCGCTCATGCGTTACAAAGGGCGTATCGTGAAGGCGTTCATTTCCAGAGTGGTCGCGGTGTAGTGGGTACTAAATATGTGCATGTGTGCGAGCATCGCTTAAACGCACTGAAAACCATCGATCAGGCCGGTCAACTCACAGTTAGAGTTGAAGCCGCGATCAGCTGGCAGGACGATATCTTTCCTGTCAAACGCCGCTGGGAATTGCTGGCCGGTGAGCGTCACTTCTACCGCAGCAATCGACTTAACGCCAATGCAGTGAAGTTCCATTTTGATGGCACTCACGAATCCCGCTCCTCCTATCTATCCACTCCCTGGCCCGGTGAAACCAGCTGGCAGGGCCACCTGAATCTTACCCCGGAGCATATCGCCGATATGGTGGTGGATATGGATCGTAAAGGTATTCGTGTTGTCGCCCACTGTACCGGTGATGGTGCCTCTGATCTGTTTTTAAATGCCGTCGCTGAAGCACGCCGCAAAAACGGTGATAACGGCATGCGCCACCAATGTGCTCATAGCACCACTCTACTGGACTCCAACCTGCCGCGCTTTGCGGAACTGAATGTCGTAGCAGAGTTTTCGCCCGTGGGCTGGTTCCCCTCCTCCTTCGCCTATGCCCGACGGGTGTTCGGTGAGGATCGTATGCAGCGTGCCTATAACTTCAAAGGTGTACTGGATGCCGGTGGTGTTGCGGTGATGGGGACGGATTGGCCTGTGACCAGTCTGGACCCCTGGATCGGTTTTGAAGCCATGATCACCCGTAAGAATCCATTTCAGGAACAAGAAGGCAGCTTCTACGGCCAACCCATCAGCCTGGAACAAGCGATTCGGGTGATGACCATCAACGGTGCCTGGTCTATGGGTATGGAAAAGAAGGCCGGTTCCATCGAACCCGGTAAATCCGCCGACCTGATCGTGCTCGATCGTAACCTGTTTGAGGTGGAAGCCGAAGGCAATATCCACAATACCCAGGTGGAACTAACCATGCTGGAAGGACAATGGGTGTGGGATGCCAAAGGTGAGTTTGATAACACCGTGCGCGAAGCAGTTTGGCAGTATGAGCACCCAGATTTTTAAAGGCTGGCTTTAAGCTGAGTTTTGAAACAAGACAGATTTTTAACCATTCAAACAATCCAGATAACCGTCTCTGATAACAAAGTAAGAACCAATAGCCGTGCTGACCAACAACAAAACAGGACGGTTATTGGTTCATCTGTATCGATATCACGATCATTCTTTGAGGGAATTTTATGAATAAATTACTACCTGCCATTCCCGTCACCGTAGTGTCAGGCTTTTTAGGCTCAGGCAAAACCACCCTGTTAAACCATCTGATTAAAAGCAATGTTGACCTGCGTATCGCCGTAATGGTCAACGACTTCGGTGCCATCAATATCGATAAAGACCTGATCGTGGCAGAAACGGATACCATGGTCAGTCTGGCAAACGGTTGTATCTGCTGCACCGTAGAAAGTGATCTGATTCAGCAGCTGTCTAAACTGCTCAGCATGAAAGAAAACCGACCGGAATATATTGTGATTGAAGCCAGCGGCGTCTCTAATCCGAGCAAGATCGCCAATACCCTGCGCTACCCGGAGTTTCGGGGTCGTCTAACTATCGATAGCATCCTTACCGTAGTGGATGCCGAGCAATTTAGCACTCTGGATAGTGAACTGGCTCAACTGGCTATGGAGCAACTGGATGTCGCTGATATCGTGGTCCTGAATAAAGTCGACCAAGCCACACCGGAGCAGATCGAAAGTCTGAAACAGCAGTGGCTCTACCCCGGTGTACGCCTGCTGGAAACCCAGTTTGGCAAGGTGCCATTGGAACTGGTTCTTGGTGTAAAGCTGTTTAAACAAATCGGTCACTCTATAGCCCAGCACCAGTGTGACGAACATTGCTCTCACGACCATGGTCATAACCATAGTCATAGCCATCAAGACCACGGCATACAGTTTGATAGCTGGAGTTGGACCAGCAACCAAGCGCTATCACTCCCAGCAGTACGTCAATTGATCGCAGAACTACCCGCCAGTATTTACCGCGCCAAAGGTATTCTTAGCCTGAAGGAAGTACCGCAAAAACGTGTGGTGATGAATGTCGTTGGTAGCCGAAATGAGCTGGAACCTGACTCGCTCTGGGGGGAAACTACACCTTCCAACCAACTGGTATTTATCGGGCTTAAAGACCAGTTTGATTTGGCTGATCTACAGTCTAGATTAGATCGCTGTATTGCGGCTTAAGAGTTGTTCCCCTTGCTGGAGCTAGGTCTTGATGCTCCAGCAAACGTCCTTTTCACTATAGCCATTCATTTGCTTTATACGATATAGTTGTGTTCGACAAACAAAGTACCAGCTTTATAGTATATAGGGTAGATGCTAATAATGATTAATAATAAAATCATATAAGCTTGTTAATTTCTGAATTTACTTTATTCCCTTTAACACACAGGAGCTGATATTATTTTGGAACTATTTCACGAAATTTTTGATTCAGTTAAAAGCTTAGGAAAAGAAGATGTTATTAGACTGGCAACTACCTCATTTGGAGTGTTGCTTGGTGCTTTACTTGCATATGCGAATCAAAATAGAATTGAAAGAAAAAAGAAAGCCATTGAAAACATAAATTCATGCCAGCAAGCTTTGTTTTTTCTTGGTCAGTTGCAAGAAAACTTACACGACATGCAAAAAGAGCTTGAAGGATCTTTAAAACAACCTGACAGGCACTTGACTCTTCCAGAAATTATACATGGACAAGATAATGTTAACTTTGAAGATTCATCTCTGACTTTCTTGCTGTATGAAAAAGAATCTAACCTTGTATATAAATTCTCTATGATAAAAAGAGAATACTACAAATTATTATCCATTAGGGATAAAAGGAATAATTTTATTTCAAAATTTCCAGATATGTACTCTCTATCACCTCTTGAAGAAGAACAATGCAAACAATACACAGATCATCTTTATAATCAATTCGAGAGATGCTTCATATTTAACAAAGGAATCATGAGAGAGGCCCTTGACACCTTCAAGGTAAAATTCAAGAAAGTTAACTTTGTCGTAGGTGTAACAAATGTAATGAATCGTTGAGGCATTATTTTATTTTCGGATGTATACACTAAAACTGATGATTTACTACAATAAATAATACCCAAGCTATTCAGATAGCACCTTGCCAAGGTACAACGCAAAATTGATATGAGGTTTTCTAATATGCGAGATAGATACGATTTCTCAGACTCGATTTCGAATCCTTACGTCTCAAAACCACTGAAGACAACCATAATGCAGCCAGCTGAAGATATCGTTGATTACCTTAGGCAACTATCGGTAAGAAATGGAACTGTATTTGTTCCTGCTAACAACCAGAAAAATATTCAAGAAACCTCAAGTTTACTGAAGATTTCTGGTATGAGGGAGAGTATTCAGGAAGGCATCAAAGAAGATGTCAGCTCCTGTTCAAAGGATCTTGATTGGTAATTTTTACAACTCTTCAGCTGTTTCCCGGCCACTGAAAGACTAAAACACTGGCCGGGAAACATACCCTTCAATCAAACCTCTCAACTATCTAGCCAAATATCATCTCAGGTAACCACAACGCAATTGCTGGGAACATAAAGACCAGCATCAGGCCGATAATCTGCAGTGCCACAAACGGCAGTGCGGATTTGTAGATATCCATAATGGTAATGGATGGTGGTGCTACTGATCTCATATAGAAGAGGTTAAAACCAAACGGTGGTGTCAGGTAGGCTGACTGCATACTCAGAATAAAGAGTACCGCGAACCATGTGGTGTCATAACCCAGCTCCCGTACAATCGGTACAAACAGCGGGATGGTGATAAACATGATGGCGAAGTCATCAAGGAACATCCCCAGTACAAAGAAGCACAGCACCATAGCCAGTAGTACAAACTGCGGTGACAGGCTGGCATCTTCGATAAATTCAGCCACCAACATACCCGCACCCAGGCCGGTATAGATCTTACTGAAGAATACCGCGACCAGAGCAATCCACATCAGCATGCCCATTAACCGGGTGGTTGAGAGCAAGACATCGTTCATCATCTCGCGATTTACACGACCATGAAGGGCGGCAATCAAGAGTGCACCACCGGCACCAATGGCTGAGGCTTCCGAGGGCGTGGTAATCCCCATGATGATACAACCCAGTACTGCGACAATCAGAGCTCCGGGCATCACCAGGTGACGTAATGAACGTAACTTCTCACCCAGATCACCCCGTTCTTCTTTCGAGACGGTTGGACCCAGTTCAGGATTCATACGACAACGAATCAGCACATAACCGATATAGATCAGCGCCAGCATCAGCCCTGGCATCATACCCGCTGCAAACAGTTTACCGACCGATTCACGGGCCAGAAAGGCGTAAACGATCATCAGGATACTGGGCGGAATCAAGAAGCCCAGTGCACCACCGGCCATAATGGTTCCGGTGACCAGCTTTTTATCATAACCCCGTTTTAGCATGGCTGGCAGGGCGATAATGCCCAGGCTCACTGTAGCCGCACCAGATACACCGGCCATGGCGGCAATCAGTGCGCAGATCACCACAGTACCAATGCCCAGACCACCGGGTATGCCGCCGAGCAGTTTCTGGATCATGGCGAATAGATCATCGGTAATGCCGGATCGCTGTAACACCAAGCCCATAAAAATAAATAACGGTAGGGATACCAGTAGGAAGTTGTCCATGGCGCTGAAAGCGGAGCTTACCAGTAGCTCCAGCCCGGCTGGTCCCCACATAAAATAGGCTGATCCCACACCGGAGATCAGCAATGCCCAGGCTAACGGCGTGCCGATCAGCATAAAAAACAGCATGGACATAAACATAATGGCCGTGACGACCATTGGATCTAAACCATCCATCAATGACTCCTGGAATTCGAATAAAGTGCTGCTTGGATTCAAGTAATCAGTGCAGGCGGTTAGTGGTCAGATTCAGTGGTCTGTGTATTGCGAGGATCATCGATATCCATACCGGTCAGTTGAACCAGACTACGCACCAATTCAGCCAATAGCTGCAGAATCATTAAACCGACGGCAATGGGGATTGCTGACTTAAAGGGATAGAGCGGGGGCTGCCAGGTACTGCGGGCAGAGAACTCCTTCTGGGCCCAGGATTCCAGAGCAAACTCCAGCGATAGGTTAAAGAACACGGCCATACAGGCGATGGTTAACAGTAAACCAAAGCTATCACATAGGCCTTTTAACTTAGGGCCAAAGTGGCTGTAGAGTACGTCACTGCGCACATGGGCCTGCTCTTTCAGGGTGTAAGCCCCCGCCAGAATACAGAAGGAACCGTACAGCATGGTACTGCTCTCATGAGCCCACTCGGTCGGTGTGCCCAGCAGGTAACGAGAGGCGATTTCGTACAGCAGTACGCCCAACATTATCAACGTCATCCACCGGATAACCCGGCCGACTAAGTCGGATAGGTTATCCTGGAATGCTAAGTATTTAGCAATCATGATTACAGACGACCCTGTTGCTTCGCATTGTCGCGCAGTAACTGGACGGCTTTAGCATTACGCTCTGAACGGGCTGCTTCAGCGTCCCAAACAGATTGAGCCGCATTGGTAATACGTGACACATCTTGCTGCGGTAATACGCCTACGTTGAAGGTGTCGCTATTCAGAATACGTTCATCATTACCGACAAAGGCTTGGTGTGCATCTTCAGCCATCTGCTTCACTGCACGATTCAGCACTTCTTTATGCTTGTCAGACAGTTTATTCCAACGTTTCTGGTTGATCATGTAGGTCTCGGTCCACCCCGGCGTCAGCATATTCAGCGTCGTAAAATGCTTAGCAGTTTCATGCAGCTTCAGCGAGACATAGTCAAACGGGCCACCATAAATGACACCGTTGATCACACCGGTACTCATACCCACATACAGTTCCTGAGAAGGCAGATATACGGAAGGGATTTCCAGTTTTTTCAGTACCTTGGCCACACCCGGCGAGGCACGGACCTTCATCTTCTTCAGATCATCCAATCCATTCACTGGGTCTTTTGTGAGCAGATCGTAACGACCACCAAAACCTGTGGTCAGATAGTGCACGCCTCTCTCACCATAGGCTTCACTCAGCAGGTCAGAAAAGCCTTGATTAAAGAAGATGTTCTGAGCTTCTTCCAGATTAGTCCAGGCACCGGGCAGACCGGCTTCCAGGCTACCGATATCCATCTGACCGGACCAGTAAGCGCCTACGCCGTGAGCCATATCGATAGTACCCTTAGACACTGCGTCGACCATTCGCTCACTGCTAACCAACTCGCCGCCACGGAATAGCTGAATACGCAGAGAGCCGCCACTCCACTCTTTAACATTTTTGACAAATTGCTTGGATACCGAATCCAGTTCAGTACCAAAATAGGTCTGAAATCTTAGGCGGACTTTATCTTCTGCCAGAGCGGTAGACTGAATAAAGGTGGAACAAACCAGAGCGGCACAGGTGCTGATTAGGCCAGGGATAAGTTTACGAGATTTCATAGTTGACTCCGTTGTATTTGTTATTGTGGTCAGTCAATTCACTTTGTACGGCTCTGTTAAGTCGTCAGATAGCGACGCTTGAATACCGAAGAGCAGCCAGGAGTTCAGACCAGCAACTAAACTCTACGGCGGTGGCTAACGCTTAGAAATCGTTTACTTTTCATAAAGTCATTCCATTTCGTCATTAACTTTTTTACCGGTTTTTTTGATTTTTTTTTGGCGCTTCTCAAGCAGAGATCAGAGGGGGCTATTGCAAGCAGTTTTAGTAAGAAGATTGAATCAGAGCCGCTGAAGTATTTTCTGATGATCAAGCGGTAGTTGACCAATAAAACAGCTCAAGTGTCTTTCCTTGTTAAAAGTGGATAATGTAGCTGAATTCAGAGCCAGCCCTTAAACACCGATCTTTTAATAAGGAATGCTATGTCAAGCAATGAAGTGGTATTTAGTCTGGTTCAAACCGATATCACACAAGCGGATTACGGTAAAAATCTGCAAAAACACCTGGAAGGAATCAAAGCATCGGCAGAACATCAGGCTGATATCGTAGTCTTTCCCGAACTGTCACTAACAGGCTATGAATTACCCGACGCAAAAGCTTTAGCCCTGCCGATGGACCCTGACTTCGATATTTTTCGCAAGCTCTCTCAATCAGCGGTAGATCATAATCTGGTTATTATTGCGGGTTGTCCGATACAAAACGGGGATAGTAAACCTTTTATCGGTGCTGTTATTTGCTTCCCGGATGGCAGAGCAGAGTTTTATCTAAAGCAGTACCTGCACTGTGGCGAAGAGCCCTACTACGCTGCGGGTCATCAGAATTATCAGTTTGACGTGAAAGGATATAAGGTGGCGCTGGCGATCTGTGCTGATTTTCAAAACCCCAAGCACTCTGAAAATGCTAAGTCATCAGGTGCAGATATTTATCTGGTCAGTGCTCTCATCACGGGGAATGGCTATGATGCCGATAGCGCTGTCTGGTCTGACATAGCGTCCAAACATAACGTTCCGGTTCTGCTATCAAACTATATCGGCGAATCAAGTGGCCTGAAGGGATGCGGTAAAAGCGGTATGTGGGCTCCGTCAGGCCAAGCGATTTTCAATGCAGAAGGCAGGGATTCAGGTTTGGTGCTATGCACTATAAAACAGAACCTGCTTGGTGGATGTTTCGAACTAACAGCTTGATTCAGATGCATTAATTCAGAGCAAACAATGCCTGCCTTCTCAATATCTTGAGGCAGAGGATATCGAGGTTTCTTTGCTTTACTGTTTACAAAAACCGACATTATTCGGCATTAGCCAAATAATGTCGGACTCTTCTTTACAGCTTAAATTTCTGAACCTCTTCACTAAGGCTAGCCGCAAGCTCTTTCAGTGTGCTGGATGTTTTACCCAGTTCAACCACATTTCCATTAGTGCGGTGATATCTCTGCTGAATATCCTGAATATTGCGATTAATTTCATCTGTTGTTGAGGATTGTTCCTCCGTAGCTGTCGCATTGAGCAGATTCATATCATTAACCTTCTCAGCTTGATCATTGATTCCTGATAAGTGAGATAGAACTGCACCAAAGCTCTCTGATGCTTGACCAGTCAAACTATGGCTCTGCTCCATTACATTAACGGCTTTATTGCTACGGAACTGTAACTGCTCAATCATATCTTCAATACGACCAATGGATTCCTGGGTCTTATGCGCCAGGTTCCGGACCTCATCAGCCACTACAGCAAAACCTCTCCCCATCTCTCCTGCCCTTGCCGCTTCAATCGCTGCATTAAGCGCCAACAGATTGGTCTGTTCCGCAATACCCTTAATGACATCGAGAATGTCACCAATATCATTACTATGTTCAGCCACCTGACGAATCACAATAACAGCCTGATCAATATCAACGGTCAGTTTTTGCATCACCTCATTTGCGCTGCCAACTAAAGCCTGCCCACTCTGAGCTGACTTGAGCGTGGTGTTCGATTGATCAGCTGCTGACGAACAGTTTTGAGCTACTTCTTGGATCGAACAACTCATCTCATGAACTGAAGCAACTATAGTGTCCGTTTGACCTAAACCTGATCGAACCTCTTCACTGACGTTTGCAGATACAGCTTGCATATTTCCTGATGAATCAAGTAAATGCAGACTTGTTTTATTAATACGCTCAACAAGTTGATTTAAGTTATGCAACATGGTGTTGAAATGAAGCGCTAAAGTGCCTAACTCATCCCTACTTAGCTCTTCACTTCTAACGGTTAGATCCGAGTGTAGGCTAACAGCTTGCATTGCCTGAGATATTGACCCTAACTGCTTATTAATTAAGCTCAGAATATATTGACCAAAAAGCAATGTAATCAAAAGTGCAACCAGCGCGATTCCTAAAAGAAATATCAAACTATGATACGCATTACGCTGTTTATTATTAATAGATAATATCAGCCTTTCTGCCAAAGCCTTCTCTATTTCTTTAAGTAAGTTAATCCGTCCAGTAGCAGCGACAAACCAATCCGACGCATCGACATTAAAGCCAGCGTTTTGTTTATCAGCAATTTGCCGATAACGTTTCACCTTATCAACAGAAGGCCCTACAAGGGTATTATCTAATAGATCACGTCCATCAACACTCGCATAATCTTTAAACACATCTATATATAAATCCTGACTAGTCACTAATGAGATGTATTTTTTCTTACTTTCTATATCAAATGCATCTTTTGCAAAAACATTACTTAAAACAGCACGTTCAATCCCTGCTCGCTCTTTGCTTTCAAGAAAATAATAGTAGGCAGAAGATTTTTTAATAACTTCAGGATCGTCAACGATATTAGCTAATAGAGAAGACAATGCTAAAATCTTCTCATTCATATTAGTATAAAAGCCAATAGCAGAGCTGCTTTTAATATTCAGATCAGTGATCTGCTGACGCATATTTTTAATACGATCTAAATCTCTAGAAATATTATTCAACTTCGTATTAATACCGTCACCATAAGATACACTATCGAAACCTTGCAGTTTCTGTTCAAACTCTAGTAGTGCTTTATTCGTGTTTTCTTTCTGCTGTTTCAGTTCTGAGCTAAATTCTTGCCCTTCTGAGCCCAGATACACAGCCGACGCACCCCTTTCCTTCTGAAGCTCATGTACCAAGAAGCTGCCCGAAACAGATAATTTACCCAGTGCATCAGCTTTTAAAGTAGAATCATAAACCTTATAGCTTTCAAGAACACTTTGCGCTATAAATATAGCTGCCAAAATAAGGGGCAGCATAAGCAAAGAAAGCATTTTAAATCTAATTGGTAAGTTCTTAAGAGACTCCACGTCAAGCTCCTGAATTATAAAATACATATTGGGTTACAAATGGTCCCAACAGTTCATAGATCTTTCCTGAAAAGCTACAACGCCCATAAAAACAGCTCAGACAACTCTAGTTATTTTTGGCTTACAATGCGTAATATCATCCATTTTTAAAGCTGTGCTAACAGGAAACTAAAACAAAGTATCTCTATCGTAAAAATATTGGATGTACTCTATAAATTTTTCGGCATCTAAAGGTTTACTTAACAAATAACCTTGAGCAAAGTCACATTGCAAATCAATTAACATATCCATCTGACTGAAGCTTTCAAGACCTTCAGCAACTACGCTTAGACCCAGGCCTTTGGCTAAACCAATAATCGCTTTTATAACTACCAGGCTATCTTCACATGAGCTTATAGTATCTATAAAACTACGATCAATTTTAAGTTTATTAACAGGAAGCCGGGTCAAATAACTCAGGCTGGAATAACCAGTACCAAAGTCATCAATGGAAAGAGAAAAACCGATACCCTGGAGTTCTGCCAAAACAGAAGCAGCCGAATTAATATCATTAATCATGGCTGTTTCAGTAATTTCTAAGTGAATTCGTTCTACAGGAATACTATATTGCTGAAGGATATGGGACAGTATGCTTGGAAGTTCAGCATACTGGATTTGATTTGCTGATAAATTTACCGCAATACTCCCTGTATACTTTTCGCCCCACTCACATAGTTGCTGGCATACTGTTTGAAAAACCCAAAATCCGATATCTAGAATAAGATCACTTTGCTCTGCAATAGGAATAAATTGATCCGGTGGAATAGAACCTAGAGTAGCAGATTGCCAACGAATTAAAGCTTCTGCACCGTATATCACATAATTCTTTAGATCGACAATCGGCTGGTAATGCAGTAAAAATTCTTGATTTTGAATCGCAACACGCAATGCTTTTTCTATATCTAAGTCTTTCTTTGCCTGGCTTTGGGTTTGTATATCGTAAAACTGAAGATTGTTACCGCCTATCTCTTTTGCATGATGCATTGCTATATGGGACTGCTCGATTGTTTTCCAAGCTTCATTTTCATTAGAGCAAAATGCCACACCTAAACTTGCCTTTATTTCCCATTCAACTTCATCGTAATGCGTTATTGCATTAAGATCTTTTAAAAATGAACAACCAATTAAATGAGCCATATCAGGTGTATTGACATGATTAGCAGCTACAATAACCTCATTACCAATTGACCAACAGATCAATCCTCTTGGAAGGAATGTTTTCTTCAACTGTTCCAATAAAATTTTTACAACAGAATCACTAAAAGCCAAGCCATAAAGCTGTTTAGCTTGAAACATATTATCGACACCGATATGAAATACAGCTACGGGGGCCGATGTTCTTCTAACACTGTCGTTAAGTGCATTCACTAATGTTTGAGGGCTAATCAGGTCTCGATAGACATTTTTTGGGTCAGATTGATCCGGAGCGTCTAGTAGCACATCACTTATGGAATAATAGTTAATAACCTTCCCACGACTATCATTCACTACCCTTATAGTCTTTTGCTCTGGATACTCTCTTCCGTCTTTCTTTTTATTCCAAACAACGCCGGACCAAAAACCATCATTTTTTAAAGAACACCATAATTCTTTATAAAAAAGAGCATCTTGCTTTTCTGACCCTAAAAAACTCGGATCAAGCCCTAACACTTCTTGCCTCTGATAACCAGAAATCTCTTCAAAGCAATCATTTACTATTATAATTTTATTATTCTCATCTGTCACAACAACAGATGAGTGGTAAGCACTGAGGAGGCTTTCAAACAGAGACTGGTGCTCTTGGTATCTTTTACAGGAACGAATATCACGGATAAAACAGATCAACTGATCTTCTCTGCAGAGTGTTAGAGACCACTTAATTTTATACTTGAGACTTTTTTCGCTGTAGCCTTCGGTCTCTCCATCTATATTGCCTTTCTGATTTAGTACTGAAACCAAATTAGCTATATCGTAATATTTTTCATTCCTTATCCAAGGAAACAAATAAACCTGAGACAAACCATACTCTTTTGCCATCTCTGAGAATAGTGCATTAGAGTGAGATATTGTCAATAAAGCATCAAGATCAACTTGAATACATGCTAATCCCAAGTAGGCAACCGATTGGGTAATCCCTTGTAATGACCTGTAATTAATACACATCACACATTCCTATATAGTTTCAAGCACTAAAAAGTAACTCTGTATTAAAGTGACGCCCCTTTATGGATCAGCACACTGAAAATACAGCGATTATCTACACTATCAGCACCAGCATATAGTAAAAAATTTACCCCAAAGGAAACATGGTTTCTACATGGGAAACACACCCAGCGATCAAGATCAAGAAATTCTTGCAAAAGCAACAAAAAAACAACAAAAAAACAACTGACAAAAACATAATAAAAAGATAGCAATTCTAAAAACGACACTTAAAAATTGGTTACAGTACGACCCTATACCTGCACAATTTGATTGATATTTCCTTACCCTTATTACATTCATTAAAAATAAATCTTATACATTTATAGCTACAGCCCGCATATAGCCTTAAGTCAATTTTTTACAAGTATATTTCTTATATTAAATCTAAAATGACTACATCAGAAATTGCTATAAGCACATATACCCCCACAATAATATGAAAACAAACAACATTGTCTTTAGACAAACTGGAACACGACACAACTGGACTTGTGTGCGTTCCAGTTGCAGAGACCTAACATTTGCAAAGCATACCCATGAAGAAATCTCTTTAAGCTACGCAGTCAGGGGAGGACAGAAGTCATATCGAAGAACGGGTACTGTTGATTTAATCAGTGATTGTGCCAGTGTGATGGTAGTTAACCATGATGAAGTACATGCTGGCAGCCAGATTACAGATGATGGCTGGCAGTGTGAAGGCCTTTATATTCCTATAAAATGCTTTATAGATCATAGTTATAGCACTCATGATTTAGAGCGTATACCCTATTTCGCCCCATCCATTATTAAAGACCCCTATTTACTAAACCTTATCAAATACATCGTAGAAAAGTGCTTTAGAGATACCTCCAATACATCTCTTTTAGAGCTTGAAGTCGAAGAATCTAACCTACTTGATCACCTAATGGGTTATTACTCCTGCACTTCCAGCAAGCCAGGTAAGATGAACAAAAGTAAGGTTCACCTTGCTCGTGAGGCCATGTATGACAACCCTTTAACAGATTATAATTTAGAGCAGCTCGCTGCAATTGCCAACCTAAATCCGTCATATTTTGTCCGATCATTCAAAGCAGCCTATGGCATATCACCCTATGCCTATCTGATTCAACTAAGGATTGGTATTGCAAGAAAATTATTAACGGACGGGATGTCCATATCAAGCACAGCATCCATTTGTCAATTCTTTGATCAAAGCCATTTCACAAAATACTTTAGAAAAGTGTTTGGCATCACTCCAGGAGAATATCAAAAATTCATTACCAACAAAGCCAGATAGTACTAAAAACATCTAATGTATTTAAGGATAGAAACAGCACTCCCTAAAACCCAATGATCAATCTTGCCACATGAAAACCTATGTTCCCAAATGATCAAATGACAACCAGTATCAGTACTTTACACTAGATAGACACTGGTCATTTGGGCTCACTACGACTTATATTAAAACACCTGACAATATAGTACTATCCTAAGAAGAGTAAACTCAGCTTACCCTAGTTCATCCTTGCAGCTTATTAAATCCATAAAACGGCATATAATAGCGCGAATATATTTTACTATAGCATTTATTACTTGAACCCAAGAGCTTTAGAAAATTTGTAGCTTGGAATAATAAAGGGCTGACCTATCTCCAGAGTAATAAAAGAAGACGCTGCGATATCCGTTGCTTGTTTAGCTTGCTCCAAGCGTTCCACAGGCTCGGTTCTCGACTCAGCACTGAGCTGAAAAGTACTGTAGTGCATACCAATGGATAATCGGGCCTGCAGATCTTTATGGGCCTGCACCGCTTCGGCAGGATTCATATGCACCGGTTTAAACATTTTCATCGGTGAATAAGCCCCAATAGGCATAAAAGCGAGATCCACGGGGCCAAAACGCTCATAGGTACGTTGATAATGATCGGCGTAGCCGCTATCACCACCAAAATAGATTTTTTGCCCCGCGATCTTGAGCAGAAAGCCCCCCCAGAGCGTAGTATTTCTATCGGTCAGGGTACGGCCTGAGAAATGCTGTACATCCAGAAACCAAAGCTCAAAATCATCGGCTACCTGAGCGTTTTGTCCCCAGTCCAGTTCGATCACCTGCGCAAAGTCAGGCAAACGTTCACCAACACCCAGTCCCATATAGAGTTTGGGCTGATCACGTTCAATCAATTGATTCAGCGACACTATATCCAGATGATCATAGTGGTCATGACTGATCAAAATGATCATCGATTTTAGGCAGCTTATCAATCTCAATACCCGGTTTATGAATCCGCTTTGGTCCAATAAAGGAAAAAGGGCTGGTCCGCTCGGAAAACACAGGATCCGTCAGAATATTAAAGCCAGCCCTCTGAATCAGAAACGTCGCATGGTTGATAAACGTGATTCGGGTTTCATGCTGATCCACTTGAGCCATAGGCTTGTCATCCACCCGTGTTTCAATCCACTCAGGCCACTGCGCTCGCTTGATATCACTGGCTAAACTATGCCAGACAACCTCCCAGAAGGAACGAATCTCAACAGGGTTTACGTTGTTAAACTTGCCATTTATAAAGTGTGGCGATTGCTCTCTGTTATCCAAATTAGTCCCCGCACAAGCCATTAATATCATACCGAGACATAGCCATAACGCTGTCTTCATGCCCGCTTTTCTCACCCGTATTACTCGCTATTATTCAGAAAAGGTTCGGTAATCTCTTCTAACTGATCCCACAGTTTTTTAGCCGCCCGGTGATTAAGCGCAGGATCATCTTCTGCCAGATTCACAAGACCAAATACATTGTGCCAATAACTGCCACGGGGCAGATTCTGTGTTGCTGCAATCAGCGCCGACTGTGCACCTTGTTGCTCTGAGATCAAAAACTGGCTTCTCAACCAGGCTAAAAACCCGGTTTTAGCGCCAGAAAAGCCGCTGGCAATAACACCAGGATGTACTGCGATAGGATGCAGATCGGGGGAACGCTCTGCCAAAATAGAAACCTGCCATAAATTCCCCAGTTTGCTACGGGCATAGGTTTTAGGCGTGCTATCAAACGGGATATAAGGCGAGCACTCATCATCCATACGATAGATATCGCCTGTGGTCATCACGATCCTGGCATCTTTCGCCAACAACCCACGCTCAATTAACAAGCGATATAGCAGATGGTGACCCAATACATTGACCGCAAAGGTTTTTTCAAACCCTGTTTTCATGAACTCTTCTTTTTGCGCCAGTAGACCTGAATTACAGATCAGCAGATCAAAAGGTTGATCATCTAAGCTATCCACTGCCTTTATGATGCTTTCCGGATCAGCGAGGTCCGCACTTAAACGTTTAACACCGTCAAGCAGCCCGGAACCCTGTGACTTACCTCTGGCCAGAGTGGTCACCTCAGCACCACGGGCTATCAACTCCCCTACGCCCGCTGCGCCACCGGTTACCAAAACTCTTTTCCCTTCCAGACGAGGCATATCTGGACAAGTACGCGTACGTTTTTTCTGGCCCAGAATCCCGGCTAATACCCGTTTCATAGAACCCGTTGGCGGAGAAAAAGGCGTCAAATCAATGGTGACATCGGTAGAACCCTTCTGCACTTCAGTAGCACTTCTCTCAATCACAGCAATATACCCATATTGACTATCAAATGACAAAAAACAATAATTGTCATTTTCAACACAAAGTCAAGCGACTGCATTTATCATCAGGAGTGTTTCAAGTGAGTATAAAAACGACCTCAACAGCAGTCATCGCACTGCTTCTCGGTTTAACAGAGGTACAGGCCAACGAATTCAAATACTTACAATTGACCGATAAACTGGATCGACCTCAAGATGGTTACTGTTTTGATGTACAGGGGGTGGTAGGACATTTTCGCGTGGACAAACCTCTGGTCGCACATAACTGCAAACCAGGTGCAGCACCAGATGGATTGGTTCAACATACGTTCGATAACAAGCTGTTCTTCCCGGCTTTTGGCCAATGTGTCACCGCCATGGGCACAGGTGATACCGTACTGCCTGGCACCAGTCTGATGCTGAAACCCTGTCGCGAACAGGGCATTTTTGCCAGTACGGCCATTCAGAAAACCTTCGAGTTTAACGCCAAACAACAGTTAGAACTGAGTGGTTCGAGTCTGTGCGTCGTGGTCGGTGATCAGTCCGCAATAACCTTAAGTCGCCACGACAGATGGCGTACCCTGTATCTGGATCAATGTGCTACAACGCCTTTACCGCGATCTCAATGGCAATTGGTCGCACCCTAGTCAATGATCAGCTGAAAATTGCTTAGAAAAACCAGTAGAACGATCAGGAAGAACGCAAACAAAAGGATGTGAGTAACCATGTCGATAGGAGAGAAACCGCAAGTCCATTGCAGTGTCGGTGAATTTGGTCACGGCAAAATCAGTGCCTGTGGTATGATTTAACACAGTTTTTTCCATTTTGCTTCACGGCATAATGGCTTCAGATTCCTGAAATGTAGCTGTGTGTATCCTATGATGGGCACTGACAGCTGCACCCCGAATGGGTTATGTAAAACATGCTTACCACTGAACAGATATTGGATGCCGCCGAAGAGGTATTACGTAAATTTGGCCCACGCAAAACCACCGTTGTGGATGTGGCCCGGGTCCTTGATATCAGCCATGGCACTGTCTATCGTCACTTTGCCAGTAAGGCCGCTCTGCATGAGGCCATTGCTACCCGTTGGATTGAACAAGTCACCACCCCCCTTGCTGCTATTACTAACAAAGATGCCTCTCCTCAAGCTCGCTTACGGGAATGGTTTGAGATGCTGAACGAAATCAAACAGAGTAAAGCCAAAGACGATCCCGAGATGTTTGCAGCCTACTCTCTACTAGCGAAAAAACTCTCTGAACAGATCGTTTTTGGCCATATCGAAACCATGATTCAACAGGTTGAACAGATCCTGATCGCCGGTAAAGAGCAGGGTATTTTTGATATTGAGGATTGTGCGACAACAGCTCATACCTTGTTCCATGCCACAGTACGCTATCACCATCCGCTGCACGCCAACGAATGGCATGACGAGAATATTAAGCAGGATTTTGAGCATCTGTATTGTTTGCTGGAGCGTGCAATTCTTAAGCAATAAATTACGGATAACCCATCGATCTAAATCTTCCATTCTTGCTTACGCAAATTTATAGAGCTACCATTTGTACGTTATCTTGTACCTTTGAGAGTACCTTATGAGCCGTATTCACCTTGATCAAGACATTCAACCACTATCTGAGTTTCGTGCTGGAGTGGCTTCTTTTCTTAAGCAGGTCAATGAAACTCGTCGTCCTCTACTCATTACCCAACGCGGCAAGGGTGTCGCCGTAGTGCTTGATGTTGCTGAATATGAAGCAATGCAGGAAAAGATAGAGCTATTGGAAGAGATACGTGCTGCAGAGACGCAACCAGCAGAAGGCTCGGCAGTATCTAGCGAAGATGCCCGTGCCCAAATACTAGGCCGTATTAAAAAATGAAGGTTGCATGGTCCCCTCTGGCCGTACAGAAACTCGGCGATATCGTCGAGTTTATTTCACTAGATGATCCGGCTGCAGCAGAGAAATGGGCCAATGAGGTATTTGATAAAACAGAGCGATTAGGCACGATGCCTGAGATGGGATGCAGGGTTCCAGAACTCTCAGATCCTCGCTACCGTGAGATTATCTTTGGCCACTATCGCATCATCTACAGCCTGGGTTATGAGACACAGATTTTAACCGTGCGCCACTGCCGCCAGATTCTATCCGAAGACGATATAGACCTCTCTGATATTCCTCCGTTACACGCCTTTTTCTTACTCTTATCCCTATTAGCCATAACCTGACGTTATGTTTAGCGCGAAAAAAAGGTTGATTGTGGCTGATCAGACCACCTCGTTACCATTTACTAAAGTTCGGATATGCGTCTGACACGATAAAAATCCGATTCCTAAGAACAATGATAACTAAGGTGATACTGATGCAGTTCGAAGGGATATATACCCCGGTGATCACACCCTTCCGGGAAGACTACTCCATCGATTTCGATGCCTACGCTGCCCATGTCAACTTCTTGAAGGAGTCTGGCGTTCACGGTCTGATGATAGGCGGAACCACAGGTGAATACTATGTGGAAAGCCATGAAGAGCGTGTAGAGCTACTTAAAGTTGCCCGCGAAGTGGTGGGTGACCAACTGCAAATTATTTTTGGTACCGGTTCCGTTAATCCTGATGCTTCTATCAAGCTGGCGGAAGACGGTGCTAAACACGGTGCCGATGTACTGCTGGTGGCTACACCGCCGTACTCTCTGCCGACTCAACGTGAGCTGGCCCTGCATGCACTGGCCATTGATCGCGCGGCAGATATGCCGATCATGCTGTACAACTACCCGGATCGTATGGGCGTGAATATGGAAGAGGAGTTCCTCGACCGTGTCGGCCGCTCCGCTAACTTCTGTGGTATCAAAGAAAGCTCTGGTGATATCAACCGTCTGCATATGCTGGCCCGTGATTACCCTCATATCCAGGTCTCCTGTGGTATGGACGATCAGGCGCTGGAATTCTTCGCCTGGGGTGCTAAGAGCTGGGTTTGTGCCGGTTCCAACTTCCTGCCAAAAGAGCATATTGCGCTGTACAAAGCGTGTGTTGTTGAAAATGACTTCCGCAAAGGCCGTCGCATTATGTCTGCCATGATGCCGCTGATGCGTGTACTGGAGCAGGGCGGCAAGTTTATTCAGAGCGTGAAATACGGCGTTACTTTGGATGGTCGCTTCTCTGGTGAAGTGCGCAAGCCGCTGCGTGGTCTGAATAAAGATGAGAAACGTGCCATGGCTCAGGTGGTTAAAACCCTGAAAACCACCATTGCCGGTATTGAAGCAGAAGCCAATGGTGAAGCGCCATCTCAATTTATCGAGTCTATTAAAGTCAGTATCAGCGAAACAGAAGCCCTTGCTCAACAGAGCAATCAGGAAGCGGGAGAATAAGCCATGTCCGATCTATTAACCCTGGAAGAGTATCAGGCTGTTGCCGCTGAACTAAACCTGCCTGCGATGAGCTTTGTGGATGGGGGTTTCCGTCCTTCGGTTTCAGGCAATACCTTTGAAACCATCAATCCTGCCACCGGTGAAGTACTGGCGAACGTTGCAGCCTGTAATGCTCAAGATGTGGACTTTGCTGTCGCTAAAGCCCGTGAAGCGTTTGAGGATGGTCGTTGGAGCAAACTGCATCCCGGTGAGCGTAAAGAAGTCCTGATCAAGCTGTGCAAGCTGGTTAAGCGCAATAGCCGTGAGCTGGCGGTACTGGAAAGCCTGGACTCCGGTAAACCGATTGCGGATTGTGAAAATATCGATATCCCTGAGTTTATCCATACTCTGACCTGGCACGCGGAAGCGATCGATAAAATCTACGATCAAACCGCTCCTGTAGGTCCTGATGCGCTGGCAATGGTCGTGCGTGAGCCGATCGGTGTGGTTGGTGCTGTACTGCCGTGGAACTTCCCTCTGCTGATGCTGGCGTGGAAGATCGCCCCTGCTCTGGCAGCGGGTTGCTCTATGGTAGTCAAACCTGCCGAGCAAACCTCTCTGACCGCCCTGCGTATTGCTGAACTGGCCGCTGATGCGGGTCTACCGCACGGTGTGCTGAATATTGTCACCGGTGGCGGTGCTGAAGTGGGTGAACCTCTGGGTCTGCATATGGACGTGGATATGGTGACCTTTACCGGTTCTACCGTAACCGGCCGTCGTTTCCTGCGTTACGCAGCGGATTCCAACCTGAAAAAGGTGGTACTGGAGCTGGGTGGTAAAAACCCATGCATCGTACTGGACGATGCAGAAGATCTGGATAAGGTTGCTGAGCAAGTGTGTGCTGCGGCGTTCTGGAATATGGGTGAAAACTGCTCCGCAGGTTCCCGCCTGATTGTACAGGAAGGCATCAAGGATGAGCTGCTGGAACGCATTAAAGCTCATGCCCGAGACTGGAAAACCGGTAACCCGCTGGATCCAAACAATGAGCTGGGTGCCATGATTGATCAGGGACACTTTGCCAAGGTTTCAGGTTACCTGGAGCAAGGTAAGGCTGCCGGTCACCAAGTGGTACTGGGCGGCGAGACCATGGACGGTATCTTTATCCAGCCGACTGTTTTTGACGGTGTCAGCAACAGCGACAAATTGGCTCAGGAAGAGATCTTTGGCCCTGTACTGTCGGTTATTACTGTCGCTAGCTATGATGAAGCGATCGCTGTGGCTAACGATACCGAATACGGTCTGGCTGCATCTGTCTTTACGGCCAATGCCAAAAAAGCCCTACGTGCAGCCCAAGCAGTACGTGCCGGTACCGTAACGGTGAACTGCTTCGGTGAAGGTGATATTACGACACCATTTGGTGGTTACAAGCAGTCCGGTTTTGGGGGTCGCGATAACTCTGTCCATGCCCATGACCAATACACCGAACTGAAAACGATCTGGGTTGATCTGAGCGATGATGCCGTAGACAGCTGCGTCGACTAAGCCCAATCATCCCACTTTAAACCAAATCACACTGTTCTCTCTCGGGAAGGGCGCTCTGCGCCCCTCTCTCGGCCCGCCTTTGCCCAAATGCTGGCCCGTACACATACCAATGTACAAAACAGATGTAAGAACACAGACAAAACACTGATTTGGTCGCTATGGGTAAAGATGAAATGACAAAAAAAATAATCAAAGTAAAACGCTTACCTAAAGATCCGGGGCCTGCGGCCTGGAATCAGGTGTTAACGCAAGAGCGCGGCTATCCTGAGTTACAAAATAGTATTCAGGTAGATTGGCTGATCATCGGTGGCGGTTTTACGGGTTTGGCTGCAGCCCGTCGTTTAGCACAACTGGTCGGAGATGAGCGTATTGCCCTGTTAGAGGCGGCACAACTGGCCAATGGCCCTGCCGGTCGTAACAGTGGTTTTATGATCGATCTGCCCCACGAACTGAATTCCGAAACCTATGCAGGTGCCCACGAACACGACCTGCAACAGATTCGCCTGAATCGTGCAGCCATCGCTTTTGCTGCCGAGATGGCACAAGAATACGCCATGGATACTCAAGTATTTGATCCATGCGGTAAAACCACTGCAGCGGGTTCAGACAAAGGCATCGCACATATCGAAAGTTACCGTAAACACCTGGATGCCCTGGGTGAACCTTATGAAATGCGTGGACCGGCAGAGATGAAAGACTGGACCGGCAGTGACTTTTATCGCATGGGTTTGTACACCTCAGGTGCAGTAATGATTCAACCCGCTGCTTTTATCCGTCAGGCTGCTAAGGGCTTGAGTACTGCCAATGGCATAAACAGCCAAGTTGATATCTACGAAAACAGTCCAGCCATTGAGATCACTCAGGGTGATGTGCATGTTGTGAAAACCCCTAAGGGTCAGGTGCGGGCAAAGAATATTATTCTGGCAGTAAACGGCCATATTCAGTCGTTTGGTTTCTACCCTCGTCAGCTGCTACATGTGTTTACCTATGCCTCTATGACACGGCCTTTAAGCCAGGATGAGATCAAACGTTTAGGTGGTGTTGGCGATTGGGGTATTCTGCCGGCAGACCCCATGGGCACCACGGTACGACGTTTCTCTAATTATATGGGCAGTGGTGATCGTATTGTGATTCGTAACCATGCCACGCTGAATCAGTCTATCGAAGCTAATACAGGCAATATGAAACGTGCGGCGCGACTGCAGGATCAATCCTTTGCCAATCGTTTCCCAATGCTGGCAGGGGTTGAGATAGAACACCGTTGGGGTGGCCGTTTATGCCTGTCCTGGAACTCCATGCCTGCGTTTGGCGAAGTGGAAACCAGAATCTGGTCCGCCTGCTGCCAAAATGGTTTAGGCACCGTAAAGGGTACTCTGGCCGGTATGATGGCTGCGGAGCAAGCGGTATTGGGACAATCCGAACTGTTAAGCCTGTTTTTAAATCACCAACAGCCGAAACAGCTACCACCAGAGCCATTTCTTTCTCTGGGTGCCAATATGACTATGCGCTGGAAAGAGTGGCAGGCCGGTATAGAGCTATAACTGCTGCACTGTACATACAAAACTGTAAATACGGAACTGTAGCTTGCAGCGACTATTGTAAAACTAACCCGCTGAATTTAAGGGGGATTAGTTTTTAGAACAAACTAAGTTTAATAAGAAATACCAAATCTTGTCACACTTACGAGGTTGTACAGCGGTGCTACTCAAAAGTGACTGATAAGTTGGGGATAAACAGAAGAATAATCAGCAGTACAGAGCCCTGTTCTCAATAAACACGGGCCGTGAACAAACTGCAGGAGAGGAAAATGAGCGAATTTAATACCTCCGATTTTATGGACACCATGAGTACCAAGGTCTGGACCAACGGTCGTCACTTGGTGCGCTGCGTAAAAGTGATTGCCGAGACTCATGATGTCATCACCTTTACTTTTGGCATGAGCGAGCCGGTGCTCTTTTTCTTCAAGCCAGGGCAGTTTGTCACTTTGGAACTGGAAATTGATGGTGAACGTGTGATGCGTTCCTACACCATCTCCAGCTCACCTTCGATTCCTTATAGCTTCTCCATCACCGTCAAACGGGTTGAAGGAGGTCTGGTGTCTAACTGGCTGCACGATAATCTGAAATCCGGTGATCAGATCGCCGTACACGGTCCTGTGGGCCTGTTTAACTGCATGGATTTCCCATCGGACAAGGTCCTGCTGTTGTCCGGTGGTGTCGGTATTACTCCTGTGATGTCCATGGCACGCTGGTGGTTTGATACCGATAGCGAAGTGGATATGGTGTTTGCCCATAGCGCCCGCACGCCAAACGATATTATCTACGCCCGTGAGCTGGAATATATGTCCAGCCGGATCGATAACTTCCAGATGCACCTGATCTGCGAGCGTAACGAGATCGGTCAAGCCTGGGGCGGGTATCGCGGTTATATGAACATCCATATGCTCAGCCTGATCGCGCCGGACTTTATGGAACGGGAAGTGTTCTGTTGTGGCCCCGAGCCTTATATGGCCGCAGTGCGCAATATGCTGCGTGATGCGGGCTATAACATGGAGCGTTATCACGAAGAGTCCTTCGGTGAAACCCCAGCCAAGGATGTGGAGCGCGCCGAAAAACACGCGGACCAAGCCGAAGAACAAGAAGCCCTGGATCAAGATCAGGAGACCGTTCAGGTGTCCTTTACCGACGCCGGTGTTCAGGTGCAAGTACCAGTGGGTACCAATCTAAACGAAGCCGCTGCTCAAGCCGGTGTCAATATCAGCAAAGCCTGTGGTTTAGGCATCTGCGGTGCTTGTCGTGTTCAGGTGACTGCCGGTGAGTGCGATATGAATCACGGCGGCGGTATCACCGACGAAGAAATTGCAGAAGGTTATGTGTTGTCCTGTTGTGCCACTGTTAAAGGGGATGTGGAGATCGACTATTAGGGAACGTCAGATCCCTAACGATCAACCCTCATTTTGGGCAAGGGAAGTGCCTACTTTTTAATCGTTCACAATCGGACTTTAAAGCTTAGCGAAAGCACTCAATCGATGTAGTACTCAATCAATGTTTAAGCCAATCGGATCTTTCTAACCTGTTCTGATGCTTCTAATGCCAGTCATTCCTCAGCTACAGAGGAGCTTTCCAGGCTAAGCATCAGAACAAGGATAGGGTTCGCTCGGCCTGAATTCAGCCATTTCGCTTTATCGAAGAGTTGCGCCACGCTTTTTATTCGCTTCCCGAGGTTGTTATGACAATTAGAACCAAGCTGGCTTTGATCCTGGCGATCACCATTATTATTCCAGCAACGACCATTACTTCTTACTTTATTTATCAAGCCCGCCATAGCGCTATTGAGGATTTCCAGGCCTCCAGCCAGCGGGAGATTACTCAGATTGATAATGCCTTTAATATCTTTTTTGGCGATCTGAAAAAAAATATTAACTATCTCGCCTCATTGCCACTGATCACCCAGCCCATTGATGGCGCACCCAGCTTTGTGAATGGCCCTGAAGGTTTTACCGGCTGGGACTCTCTCACTGGCAGTGCCAAAGAAATCTTCCAGACCTATACCCTATTTGCCGATGCTAATCCGGGACTGGCTTATGTCTATACCGGTCGTAGCAATGGTCACTATATCGAATGGCCAGGCAGCACCTTTAAAAGTGCTTACGACCCTCGCTCCCGTCCCTGGTACAAAAAAGCCGTGGCGGGTAATGGCGAAACCGTACGCACCAACGCTTACTACTGGAAAGGGGATGACGCCACCTATATCGCCACCGCCAAAGCAATTAAAGACAGCAATGGTCAGATTATCGGCGTGCAAGCGATGGATGTATCCGTTAAACAGCTAACCGAAACCGTAAAAAATATCCGTATCGGCGAACAGGGTCATATCCTGTTAATCGAAGATAACGGCAATATTCTAGTGGACCCCAAGCAACCGGATAATAACTTTAAGCAGGTCAGTGAGCTGGAGAACCCTCTCTATAAAACCATCGCCAGTAACCCTAAAGGCCTGATCAAAACTGAGCGCAACGGCGAACATTATCTGGGTCAAATCTTTCAATCCCAGGAGCTGGGCTGGCGTTTTGTCGCTCTGGTACCGGAACAGCAGATTTTTGCTGCGGTAAACCAGCAGATCTGGACCTCTATACTAGTATCCAGTGCTCTGGTGATCTTTAGCATTCTGCTGGGTACCTTTTTCTCCCGTGTGATTACCGATCCGATCAACCGGGTCACTCATGTACTACGCCAAATCTCGTCTGGTCAGGGGGATTTAACCCTGCGTATGCCGATCAACTCTAAAGATGAAGTGGGTCAGCTATCTGAGTCCTTCAACGGCTTTACCAGCCATCTGCAGAGTATTATTCAGCAAGTGGTACAGCTAAGTAATCAACTCAAGCTCTCCTCTGATGACAGTGCGCAGCAGGCCAAAGCCTCCAATAACGATGTCCGCCTGCAACTGGAGCGTATTACCCAGGTCAGCACCTCAATCAATGAGATGTCACAGGCCACTACCGATATTGCTCAGAACGCCGAGCAAGCCGCACGTATCGTAGAAGATAGCGACAGCGCCACCACGGAAGGCCAACAAGCGGTGGAAAATACCTGCGACTCCATCAGCCAACTGGCACAGGAAGTGGGTGAAACCTCTCAGGTGATTAACAAGCTGAATGATAGCACTCAGCAGATTAACTCCATTCTGACCACGATTCAGGGCATTGCCGAACAGACCAATCTGCTGGCACTGAACGCCGCCATTGAAGCCGCCCGCGCCGGAGAACA
>CAYFGP010000087.1:0-29340 GCA_964342385.1 uncultured Oleiphilus sp.
GATCTCAACTATCCGTCAAGATAGCGAATAGTTGAGAGGGGGCTGAATAGTTACGAAAACTGAACGCTAAGTAAGGGAGATTCACGATGACACTCAGTATTGGCTCAGAAGCTCCAGACTTTACCGCTGAAACCACTCAGGGGAGTATTAACTTCCATGATTGGATTGGAGATAGTTGGGCTATTCTTTTTTCTCATCCTAAGGACTTTACTCCAGTGTGCACCACTGAGCTGGGCTATATGGCTGGATTGAAGGAGGAGTTTGATAAGCGTAACTGTAAGATTATTGGATTGAGTATTGACCCAGTCGATAATCATCACGAATGGGCGAAGGATATCGAAGAAACCCAAGGTCATATGCCAACTTATCCCATGATCGGGGATAGTGATTTGGCTGTAGCTAAGCTGTATAACATGTTGCCCGCTGATGCAGGAGATAGTTCAGAAGGTCGTACTGCAGCTAATAATGCTACGGTCAGAACGGTATTTGTCATTGGTCCTGATAAGCTGATTAAACTGATGTTACTTTATCCGATGAGTACGGGGCGGAATTTTGATGAAGTTTTGCGGGTGTTGGACTCTATTCAGCTGACCGCTAAGCATCAGGTTGCAACCCCTGTGAATTGGAAACAGGGTGAGGATGTTATTATTGTGCCAGCTGTTTCAGATGAGCAGGCAAAAGAGAAGTTCCCGGATGGTTGGAAGGCACCAAAACCTTATCTGAGAATAGTGCCCCAGCCTGAGTAGTTTTGCTGTGCAAAGTCATCCATTTCTTGAACGTAAACATCTAAAGATGGTCGTCTGTCTAAACCGTCATATTATCCGGCCACTGGCCGGATAATATGAGTGGGCTATGCAAGAGCATTAAGTCGAGGTTACTTTCTTTATGCTCTCTTTCCTCCTTATTTTTTGCTCATCTGAGCAGCAGGTGTACAGCAAAATTGTTTTTCTATTCAGTTAGTTGTTTTAGGTGGATATTAAGATGAATGCATATTAGAGTGCATAGCCAATGATAACCATTATTGATTATGGTCATGCAGGAAAAAGATGTTGTATCTTTTTAAGGGATATTAATGAGTCGTGCTTTTAAAATTTATTTTGGACTGTTTTTGAGTTTGATGCTTAGTGCTGTTGTGCAGGCTGCCGAACATAAGATCAAAATGTTGAATAGTGGTCCTGATGGCAAGATGGTATTTGAGCCCGCCGTGCTAGAAGTTAAAGTAGGCGATACGGTCACTTTTCTGCCAATGGATGCTGAGCATGATTCAATTTCAGTGCTAACGCCTCCGGGGGCAAATACCTGGCACGGTCGAAGGAATCAACAGATCAGTGTAGTGATCAATAAAGAGGGTGTTTATATCTATAAATGTGCACCTCACTATTATTTGGGCATGGTGGGGGTGATCAAAGCCGGTGCTGCGACTAATCTTTCCGAGGCTCAGCAAGTCGCTGAAAAGATGAGTCGTCGTTTTGTGATGAATAAGGATCGTTTACTGAAATATATGGAAAACATTCAATAAAGAGAGCCAATGATGGCATAAAGTCGAGCTCTATTGCTTGAATACTCTGACAGCTTGCCAAAGCAGGCCGACTGTCAGTATGCCTTTAAAGGCAAGTGTGGCCTCAAGATAAGGATAAGGAATCACTATCAGCAGACCCAGCACCAAACCAATCAGGGATAGAGATAATCGGTGTTGGTTTTTTTTGGGGATGCTGCCCTTATAGCCTCTCATTTTTCCGGTTAACCAAGCATAACCCAGATAACCGGTGATCCAGCCAATCGCACCGCCCAGAAAGATATCCAGCGGCCAGTGCACGCCAATTGCGATTCTTGATAGGCCCACCAGAAAAGCACTGGCGACCAGCAAGAAACAAACACCTAACCTATCCCTATAGAGATAAAACAAACTTCCGGCGATAAAAGCCCCTATAGCGGTGTGCCCTGATGGACGAGCCGGACTGGTTTTATCTGTTTGGATAAAGTTAAAGCTGTCTTGGGCAAGTACAAGATGTGGACGGGTGACATCCAGAAACTGTTTTAGGCCATAAACCAGAAGAAAGCAGATTAAGCCGGAAACCAGAAAATGCAGCATAATTCCCGGCTTTTGACGCACCAAGAGCAGCAAAATAGCTATGGCACTTAAGGTTTCACCAAAGTGAGTGGTGATCTGCCAGAAAATATCTGGTAGGAAACTCAAGATATGATTTAACGAGTAAAACAGCACTTGGTTCGTGTCTGTAAGCCAAACCAGCAGATACGCCAGTAAATGAGCGCCGACCACAGCCACAAACAGCTTGGCGCTTTTTTGGCGGTCATTGATATGGCGGTCGCTAATATGAGGACCAGTGTGAGAGCTATTAAAGTCGTTGCCTGTAGTCATTTCAAGGTAGCTTCCATGTAACCAGTTGTTTCCATACATCCGATTATTGCTGCATAACAAATTAATGCTGATCCAGGCGTATGGTCTGGTGACACATCGCCTGAGCAGTGGCTGGATCATGAGTAATCAGGATATAGCTGATCTGATGTTTCTCCTGCAGAGATTTCAGTAGTGCAACCACCTGTTTCTGGATGCTCTTATCCAGTGCGGAAGTGGGTTCGTCCAGCACGATTAGCTTAGGTTTTAGGATCAAAGCGCGGGCAATCGAAATACGCTGGCGCTGACCACCAGAAAACTCGTGGGGATAGCGATGACGGCTGTCGAGATCCAGTCCGACCTCCTGCATCACCTCACATACCTTGTGTTCAATCTCTTTCAGAGTGAGCTGGAAGTGCACCTTTAGGCCTTCGGCAATAATATCGCCGACGGTCATGCGAGGGCTGAGGCTACCGAAGGGATCTTGCAGTACGACTTGCAGGTCTTTGCGGATCTCGCGCAGTGCTTTGCCATTTAATTGATGCAGCGGTTGATTATCAAACAGGATCTGGCCTTCACTTTGGATCAGACGCAAAATCGCCATACCCAGTGAGGTTTTACCGGAGCCGCTGGCGCCCAAAAAGCCAATGCATTCACCTTGCTTCAGGCTGAAGTTGGCTTCGGTCACCGCCTTGATATAACCCGCAATGCGTTTAAACACGCCTTTTCGAATGGGGTACCAGACATTGAGGTTATCGACCCGTAAGATTTCATTAGCGTCACTTTGCAGTGGTACAGGTTCACCCTCAGGTGCTGAGTGAATCAGCATATGGGTGTAGTCTTCTTTGGGTTCGTCAAAGATCTGCTCGGTATCACCCTGTTCAATAATATGGCCGTACTGCATCACGCAGACACGCTGGGCGTAGTCGCGAACGATATTCAGATCATGGGTGATCAGCAGCACCGCCAGTTGATATTTCTGTTGCAGATCTTGAATAAGATCCAGAATCTGGCGCTGAATATGGGTGTCCAGTGCGGTAGTCGGTTCATCAGCAATCAGTAGTTTAGGATTGTTGGCAATCGCCATAGCGATCATCACCCGCTGGCGCTGACCACCTGACAGCTGGTGAGGCAGGGCGCTAAAGCGTTCTGCCGCATTTTCTATACCCACTTCATCTAAGCGTTGTACCACTTCATCCATCAGTGCCTGACCGGCAACCGGACGGTGCAGCTGAATAATCTCTGAGATCTGTTTGCCGATGGATTGCAGTGGGTTTAACGAGGTCATCGGCTCCTGGAAGATGATGCCGATCTCGTTACCACGAATCCCTTGCAGTTGTTTTGGTGTTCTATCTGCTAGGTTGTTGCCTGAGAATGTAATTTCGCCCGATAGGACGTTGGCACTACTGGGTAGCAATGAAGGAATAGATAATGCGCTTAGGGATTTACCTGAACCACTTTCACCCACTAAGGCCAAAGTTTCCCCTTTATGGAGTTCAAAGCTCACGCCTTTAACCACAGGGGGCTGATTATAAAAGGCGATACTTAGATCATTAACTTGCAGCAGTGGCGCGTTATCGAATTTGCTGTCCGCTGTATTGGCTTGTTCTGCCATATGTGATTGCTGCTCTGTCATGCCTGACGCTCCGAAATATGTTGAGGGTCAAAGGCATCACGTACACCTTCACCAATAAATACCAATAGGGTCAGCATGATGGATAGTACTGCAAAGGCACTCAGGCCTAACCAAGGCGCGTGCAGATTGGCTTTACCCTGAGCGACCAATTCGCCTAAAGAAGCAGAACCTGGAGGTAGACCAAAGCCTAGGAAATCCAGTGCAGTCAAAGTAGTAACGCCACCGGTAAAGATAAATGGCATAAAGGTCATCGTTGCAACCATGGCATTAGGTAGCATATGTCGCCACATAATCAGGTGACTCGGAACACCCAAGGCTTTAGCCGCGGTGACATATTCCAGGTTGCGACAGCGAAGGAACTCAGCCCTTACCACATCCACCAGAGCCATCCAGCTAAATAGCAGCATAATGCCCAGTAACCACCAGAAATTGGGTTCAATGACGCTGGAGAGAATAATCAGAATGAACAGTGTCGGCAGGCCAGACCAGATCTCGATAAAGCGTTGACCCAGTAGATCGATTTTACCGCCAAAAAAGCCCTGAATGGCACCAACGGCTACGCCTACTAGGGTACTGCCGATAGTCAAAGCAATAGCAAATAACATGGAGACACGAAAACCATAGATAACCCGAGCCAGTACATCCCGGCCTTGATCGTCGGTACCTAACAGATTATCCGTTGTTGGAGGGCTAGGTGCAGGCCTATCCAGCTCATAGTTGATACTGTCATAGCTAAAGCGAATCATTGGCCATAACATCCAGCCGCCTTCTGCTTCGATCAACTCTAACAGATAAGGGTCGGTGTATTCCGCTTCAGTAGCAAAATCACCACCAAAGGTGGTCTCTGGATATACGGTAAAGACCGGGCTGTAATAGTCGCTTTTATATTGAATCAGAATGGGTTTGTCGTTAGCGATCAGTTCAGCAAACAGGCTCAACACAAACAGGGTTAAAAACAGTACAAAGGAGTAAAAGCTGCGTTTGCTAGCCACAAAGCTAGCCAGTCTGCGCTGAGTAATCGGCGATAAGGCACTTTTTTGTTTTTGACTCAAAGTGCCATTGCCCGACTGATCATCGGTAGCCTGAGAGGTAGAGGTAATAGATGATTTTGAATTCATAGACGATTGGGCCATCTTATTGATTCTGCGCCTCAAAACTGATTCTTGGATCGACCAGGATATAAGTGATATCGCTGATGAGTTTCAGAATCAGGCCGATCAGGGTAAAGATATATAGAGTGCCAAAGATCACTGGGTAATCCCGTTGCATCACGGCTTCAAAACCTAATAGCCCCAGTCCATCCAGGGAGAAGATTACTTCAATCAGCAAAGAGCTGGAGAAGAAGATACCAATCAGTGCCGCAGGCATACCGGCGATAATCAACAGCATGGCGTTGCGGAAAACATGGCCGTATAACACGCGATGTTCAGACGCGCCTTTAGCACGAGCCGTCATCACATACTGCTTGTTGATCTCATCCAGGAAGCTGTTTTTAGTCAGCATGGTGAGTGTGGCAAAGCTTGATATTACGGACGCCAGTACTGGTAAAGTGATATGCCAGAGATAGTCAGCCACTTGCTCTGGGAAGCTCATCTGATCAAAGTTTTCTGAGGTCAGTCCCCGTAGTGGGAACCAATCAAAGTAGCTGCCACCGGCAAAAACCACGATCAACATAATGGCAAACAGGAAGTTAGGGATGGCATAGCCGACGATAATGACACTGGAGGACCAGATATCAAACTGGGAGCCATGCTGTACCGCTTTGCGAATGCCTAGAGGAATGGAGACCGCGTAAACAATCAATGTGGTCCATAAACCTAGAGAGATAGAGACCGGCATCTTCTCCAAAATCAGATCCAACACGCTTTGATCCCGGAAGAAGCTATCACCGAAATCAAAGGTCATATAGTTGCCGATCATCTGGAAGAAACGTTCATGGGCTGGCTTATCAAAACCAAACTGGCGTTCGATTTCGGCAATCAGTTCTGGATCGATACCCTGTGCACCTCGATATTCACTTTCACCGGAGGATTGCAGTTCGCTTTGTTCAGAGGCCCCCAAGCGGGTGCTGGACTGGCTATCGAGACCATCCAGCTGGGCCAGCACCTGTTCCACCGGGCCACCAGGGGCGGCCTGAACAATCACAAAGTTCAGCAGCATGATACCGAACAGAGTCGGTATCATCAGCAGCAGACGTCGGACAATATAGCTCCACATAACAGGTGATTACTCCTCAGACCACCAGGCATCCATCGCCAAATCATACGGAGGCATCTTTTCCGGATGCTTCAGATTGTTCCAGTAAGCCACGCGGAAAGCGGTAATGCCCCAATGAGGAATTACATAGTGGCCGGATAACAGTACACGGTCCAAAGCACGGGTGGCAGTAATCAGTGCCTGACGATCCTTAGCGGTAATCATCTCTTCGACCAAGGCGTCTACAACTGGGTGGCTGATACCAATAATATTGCTGGAGTCTGCCTTATTAGCGTATTCAGAATGCCAGTACTCCCGTTGTTCATTGCCCGGTGAGTTGGATTGACCAACACTATGCACAATCATATCGAAGTCAAAACTACGTACCCGATTGATATACTGAGTGGTATCCACGATACGGATATTCAGATCAATACCAAGACGCTCAAGGTTTTTCTTAAAAGGGTGCACGATACGCTCAAAAGCGGTGTCGTACAGCAGCATCTCGATTTCAACTGGTTTGCCGTTTTCATCCACCCGTTTGCCATCCACAATAGGCCAACCGGCTTTAGTCAGCAGGCGGGAAGCCTGGCGCAGTTCCATACGGTTGCGGCCATCGCCTTTGGTGACCGTTAGCTTAAATGGTGTGGTAAAGATGGCCGGGTCCAGTTGATCTTTAAATGGATTCAGCAGGGCCAATTCTGCTTCGGATGGCAGGCCACTAGAGGCTAACTCTGAGTTGGAGAAGTAACTGCTGGTACGGGTATAGGCACCATAAAACAGGTTTTTATTGGTCCATTCAAAGTCAAAGGCCAGATTGAGTGCTTCACGCACCTGTTTGTTTTTAAATTTGTCTCGACGCAGGTTAAAGGCGAAGGCTTGCATACCGGTTGGATTCTGGTGTTTGATCTCTTCTTTAACGATACGACCATCTTTCACTGCCGGCGTGTCATAGGCCGTGGCCCAGAACTTTGAAACATTCTCACGACGGAAATTCAGGTTACCCGCTTTAAAGGCTTCCAGAGCGACTGTGCCGTCACGATAGTACTCGTAAACGATCTGATCAAAATTATAACGGCCAACATTTAGCGGTAAATCTTTTGCCCAGTAGTTTTCATTGCGCTGATAGGTGATAGAGCGGCCATTATCGATCTTGCCGACTTTATAGGGGCCTGAACCTACGGGTGCCTCAAGAGTGGTTTTCTTGAAGTCTTTATCCTGCCAATAGTGTTTTGGCAAAATGGGTATTTGACCAATAATCAGTGGCAATTCACCGTTTTTGGTAGTTTTAAAGTTAAAGCGAACCTTGTGATCACCATCCTGATTGATCTCAGCAATATCCGCATAATAAGCGCGGTAAAGAGGACGGCCGTCACGCATTAGGGTCGTAAAAGAGAAGATCACATCTTCCGCAGTCACCGGGTGACCATCATGGAATTTTGCTTTCGGGTTTAGCTCAAACTCCACCCAGCTATTGTCATCAGCACGGGTGACACTTTTGGCCAGCAGGCCATATTTGGAGAAGGCTTCATCGGAAGAGGCTTCCAGCAGGGTATCGTAGATCAGGCCAATACCTGCGGCAGGCACACCTTTAATGATAAAGGGATTTAAAGAATCAAAACTGCCCAGACTGGAGCGTTTCAATACGCCGCCTTTAGGCGCGTTGGGATTGACATAATCAAAATGGGCAAAGTCAGCGGGGTATTTCAGGTCACCATGCATGGCGATGCCGTGTTGCGGACTGGCGGCATGACTCAGGCCAGAAACGGATGCAGACAGAAGTACAAATAGGCTGCCGTGGCCGAGCACTTTTTTGATCGTTTGCTTAAGCGGCATTGATAAGGCTCCTGCTCTAATTTTTCTTTATTGATCAATATACTACGATACTTGTCTTTTACACCATAGCATAAGAGAAAAGCATCTGAAGAAAAGTTACCTACAAAAAAGGGCGCTGTATAAGCACCCTTTTTTATGACTGATTTCTATCAGGATAGTTCTAAATAGATTAATCCGTATTAAGTGCCTAAAGCATTATTGTGAGTAATGCGTTAATGGCACTTGGGTTGGTTGCTTAACGGCTGCGGGTCACATCGACATAAAGCGTCAGATGTTGTCCTGGTTGCAGATATTTTTTCTTGGAAATTTTGTTCCAATAGACAATATCTTTTACACGCACGTTAAACTTATCAGCGATACGTGCCAGAGAATCACCTCTGCGTACCTTGTAACCTACCTTGCGGATAACCTTACGTTGATCTGAGCTTGAAGCAGAGCTACTGGCGCTTTTCTTTGACCAGATGACCAGTTTTTGACCCGGTTTCAGAGGATCAGTAGGGGCCATGCCATTCCATCGAGCTAGCTCACGCATGCCGACTTTATGTTTGCGAGAAATAGTCCAGAAGCTGTCACCTGATCGCACCTTGTACTCGACACGTTTGCCTCCAGTGTGGCTGCGATCATAGTTCTGTTTGTACTTCAAACGTTGATTGGCACTCAGTGCATAGTGTTTCGCATTGGCTTTCGGGATAGGGATTAATAGTTTGCTTCCGGCCCGAATGGAGTTGCCTTTAATCTGGTTGGCGCTGCGAATCATCTGCGGAGAGGTATTAAACTTCTTTGCAATACGAATCAGGCTATCGCCGGATTTAACCTTATAACGTTGCCAGCCCATGCGCTGAGACGGCGGCATTTTTGCCAGATTTTTCTTAAAGGTTTCAGCCTTTTCAACAGGAACCAGTAAGCGGTGAGGGCCGTCCGGAGAGGTTGCCCACTGACTAAAGCCCGGGTTTAGCAGATACAGCTCATCGATACTGATCTCGGCCAGTTTTGCCGCTTGCGCCAGATCGATCTGGGCCTTGGTATCCACTGTAGCAAAGTAAGGTTTATTGGGGATCGTTTTGAAATTAAGCCCGTAGTGATCCGCATCTTTTACCAATTTGGCCAGTGCGATCAGTTTAGGTACATAGGCCAGGGTTTCTTTGGGTAAACGTAATGACCAGAAGTCAGTGGCTTTGCCGGCTTCTCGGTTTTTACGGATCGACCGGTTTACGTTACCACCGCCTGCGTTATAAGCCGCTAAAGCGTGTAGCCAATCACCTTTGAAGCGATTGTTGAGCTTTTGTAGATAGTTTAATGCCTTGTCGGTTGAGTCGATCACATCACGACGACCGTCGTACCACCAATCATTCTTCAAACCGAAGTAACGGGCAGTAGAGGGAATAAACTGCCACATGCCAGATGCTCGACCGTGAGAATAGGCAAAGGGATCGTAAGCACTTTCTACAATAGGCAGTAATGCCAGTTCACCCGGTAGCCCTTTTGCTTCGATCTGCTCAATCACGTGGTAAAGATAGCGCTCAGAGCGAGCGAATACTCGCTCCAGGTATTTGGGATTACGTTTGAACCAGTTCAGCTGCGCCTGGATTCGCGGATTATTAACGTCGAGATCCAGTTGGAAATTCTGCAGCATGCGATTCCACAAATCATAGTGAGGAATCACCGCAGGCTGAGTGCTATGCAGATGGCTGCCGCTTTTAGCGACGGAGTGCTTCACTAAACCCTGTTGAGCCAAATCTTGCTTGTCCAATGCCTGTAAGGCCTGAAGTTTCTGCAAGCGATCCTGGGCACTTTCCGTCGACTGAGTTTGATTGTCTTCAGCCTGTTGAGTTACGGCTTCTTCGATGATGGCAGGCGAGCTGTCGCTTTCGCTGTTTTGTGGTTGTGTTTGTTGAGTGATACAACCGCTCAGCGTGGCTACCAGAGAAATTGGTAGAATAAGGGATAGCTTTTTTGAACCCATGCGGTGGGTAAAACGCTTGCTAAAAGTCGGCTGACTTTTAAAAAGGGATAGAGCTGTAAGCATAGGTTTTCGTTGCCTTCTTTGCCTGACCAGTAGTGCTGATCAGGCGTTTCCGTATTATCTTGTTTGTACACAGCAAAACAAAGCTATTTCAATACACACTGACACAAAAGTGTCTCAATATTCTTCGTCCAGCAATTGAAGAATAAAACCATCTGCTAAACATAAGCGTTTGTGTGAGTGCATATTGCTGGTATCAGGGCGTCAGTTAAAGCTGTCGTTGTTTACCCTGAATACATTTTTCGCTGCTTATCAATCTGTGCGAAGGGCCAATATTATCCCTGAAACACAGTAAGTTAAAAGTTATCTTTCCATTTTCGGATGGAGGCAAAAACCTCTGCAGGAGCTGCGACCAAAAAGCCTGTTTGCTCTGTGGCGGCTCCAATTACTGCCGGTTGGTGGCTGCGCAGGAAAGGATTATGGCATTTTTCGTCAGCCATTGTCGTGGGTAGTGACGGTTGATCTTGCTCGCGCAGTTGAGTCACTTTCCTAACCGCTGCTGTCACGTAGTGGTTGTTCGGTTCAACGGCTTCAGCAAACTTTAGATTGGCCTGGCTGTATTCATGGGTGCAGTAAATACGGGTTTCATCAGGTAATGCCGCCAACTTGTTCAGGGAATCATGCATCTGTTCGGCGGTGCCTTCAAAGAGGCGGCCACAACCTGCCAGGAATAGGGTGTCGCCACAGAACAGAACATGTTCATCTGAGTTATAGAAGGCGACATGGTCCAAGGTATGGCCCGGTACTGAGATTACGTTAAAGTTGTAGCCCAACACTTCAACGGTATCATCTTGCTGACACACCACGTCGGTGCAATTTGAAACATCAGCACCATAGGCTTGAACCTGATAAGCTTGCTTGAGTTCATTAACACCACCGGTATGATCAGCGTGGTGATGAGTGATCAGGATGCCTGCCAGTTGCAGGTTATTGTCGGTCAGTGTGCGTTTAACCGGCTCAGCGTCGCCAGGGTCAACCACCCAGGCCTGATTGGAATCTGCCTGAGTAATCAACCAGATATAATTATCATTGAACGCTTTAATCGGTTTAATCTCTAACATAGCGGTGACCACCTGATTACGGATAAAAATTGATCAGGGCATGATTATACATACCTACACACAAAAAATTAGATATTCTCCGGATATCGGCCAATCTCTTAGGTTTTTTATGTTGGAATTATGTCGGAAAAAGTACCTGTGCAGCCGCTAGCTCGTTAGTTAAACAGCTCTCGTTAGTGAAACCGTTAAAGTAGGCTGCTGATAAGGTTCGTGTTTAGGTATGCTAGGTTATTAGGAATGTGTAATTAAGTTTACTCAGTCTGATCATTTTGACTGAAAGTATAGGAGTGTGTGTGAAATTCAAAGGTTTCAGGAAAGATAAACGTTTTCTTGAGGCGTTTCAGGATGAATTGGAATACTGGTGGCGGCAGCCACTGGGACGTGCTCTGTTAGATGCGGAGCAAAAACGACTGGAACCCTTTTTAGCAAAAACCTTTGGCTATCATTTTTTACAGTTAGGGGTGTCACCTTACGTTTCTTTGACTCACTTGAGCCAGATTAGTCATCCTATGGTGTGGAGTCCAAAGTGGCTTAAGGATGCGGGAGAGTCCTTACTTGTTTCAGATGCCCACGCGTTACCTATTCCTGATGATAGTGTCGATGTGGTTTTAATTCATCACCTGTTGGATTTTGTTGACTCTCCTCATGTTGTGCTCAGAGAGGCGGCGAGAATTACTCAGCACAAAGGCCATCTGATTATAGTGGGCTTTAACCCTATGAGCAGTTGGGGGGCGTGTCGTTATCTGCGTTGGAAAAAAACAGTGCCCTGGAGTGCTCGTTTTATCGGTCTTAAGCGACTTAATGACTGGTTAACATTACTGGATTATCGTATTGAAGATGTCGAAACCGTGATGTTACGCCCTCCCATTAAGAGCAGTCGCTGGTTACAGCGTACACGTTGGCTGGAGTCTCCTCGAGGAGGTGGGCATTTTGGTGCCGCCTATATCGTTTGGGCGAAAAAACAGGTAGGCTGTGCAACCCCTATTCGAAGAAAATGGCAACAAAATCAATTTATTCCAGGTGTGGTGCCAACGCCGTCAACGAAAGGTTTATCTCGGACTCGTAGTGAGCCAATAAAACGACGAAGATGAGAAACAGTTCCTTTCACAGCTAGGCATTAGTGTGTTGTGATTTGTGTGTTGCTATGCACAGAAAAAAGCAGGATATACACACTTAAACAAAAGTATTTCGATATTCTTAAATCAGTGGCTGGAGAATACAGCGCTTTATTGAAGAAAAATGTTTGTTTGAGTGTCTAGCTTAATTTAGGTGTGGCTTAAGATTGGGTAGTGAGAGATTTAATGTGTTTTTGTAGGTGTTTTTTAGGTGGCAGTTTTGAGTAATATCGTCGTTCAGATATTTACCGATGGTGGTTGTAAAGGTAATCCCGGCCCTGGCGGTTGGGGCGCTATTCTGCGTTATGGCGATGCAGAAAAAGAGATCTATGGTTCAGATCCCGAAACGACCAATAATCGAATGGAAATGACCGCTGCAATTGAAGCGTTAAGCCTACTGAAACGTCCTTGTGAGGTGGAGCTGACCACGGACTCTCAGTATCTGCGTCAAGGCATTACTCAGTGGATTCATAATTGGAAAAAGCGAGGCTGGAAAACCGCTGATAAAAAGCCTGTTAAAAATAAAGAGCTGTGGATGGCTTTGGATGAACAAGTGCAAAAGCATCAGGTGAAATGGAAATGGGTGAAGGGACATGCAGGGCACCCCGAAAACGAAAGAGCCGATGAGCTTGCTAATATCGCTATGGATGAGTTATTGGCAAAGAAGTAGGGCGCACTTGTTCCGAGTATGGGGTTAACCTTAACTCGTTATTGATAATGCTGATTCTTACTTAATAGCGTTTAGATCTTGATTGATCGTATTTAGCCTTTGATGGATAGCGTTTAGCCCTTGATTGATAGCAGCATAGCCGTTGCCATAAGATAGAATTTAATGAGATAGCTTTTTCCATGAGACAGATTGTACTGGATACAGAGACTACTGGTCTTGAGCCTTCCCAAGGCCACCGAATTATTGAAATCGGTTGTGTTGAACTGATTAATCGAAAATTTACCGGTCGTACATACCACCAATACATTAAGCCTAACCGTGAAATTGATGCTGAAGCCGTAGAAGTTCACGGTATTACCAACGAGTTTCTGGCCGATAAGCCTGAGTTTAATCAAATTGCTGCGGAATTCTTTGAATTTATCCGTGGCGGTCAGCTGGTCATTCACAACGCCCCCTTTGATGTAGGCTTTATCAACCACGAATTCCGTCTGCTGAACGACTCCCACGGTATTAACTATGGTGAGGTGGCTGATTATTGCCAAGTACTTGATACTCTAGTACTTTCTCGTAAAATGCATCCAGGGTCCAGGCACTCACTGGATGCTCTGTGTAAAAAATACGCCATTGATAACTCTCATCGTGAGCTGCACGGCGCTTTATTGGACTCTGAGATTTTGGCGGATGTCTACCTGATGATGACCGGTGGCCAGACTGCCTTAAATCTGGCTGCAGAAGGTGAAGAGGGCAATGGTGGTGAAGGTAGCGTACAAACGATACGCCGTTTACCGGCAGGTCGTACCGCTTTACCTGTCGTTGCTGCCTCAGAGGATGAGATAAGCCGACACATTGAGAAAATTGAAGCCATTGATGGCTTATGGAAACAGCTGCAAGGTTAAGGAACAACCATGGCCATGACTCAGGCAAAAACAAAACGTCGGTTATTTCTGCTATTTGCACTGGTGTTATTTATTGGCTTACTGGTGCACTTCCCCGCCCGTTTAGCTTGGCCATTGATTAACGAGCAGATCAAAATGCCTAAGGCCTGGCAGATAGAGCAATTGAATGGTTCTGTCTGGCAGGGCGAAGCTTTGGTGAGTCACCGGCTGACGTCAAAGGCTCCCCTGGAATTTAAACTTAGCTGGCACATTAGCCCTTTGCTGTATTGGCAGCAGGGGTTGCCCGCTTTGGTGACGGTAAAACACCCCGGTACTGATCTAAAACTGTTAGCTGGACCTGATGGCTTTTCTGGTATACAGGCTAAAGTGCAGGGTAAGCTGCATCCTCTATTGTTAAACCCCTTCCTGAAACAAAATAAAGCCTGGATTGAGGGGCAGATCGATTTCCGTAATGTCCACTTGGCTTACCAGTTTGACAAAAAAGTGGTCGCTCAAGGTGCGGTGACCTGGCAAGGTGGCGACACTTATTTTCTCGGTAAACGAGATCCTGTTCTGATTCCCTATCCAGCTTTGGCGCTGCGTTTAAATAGTTCTGACGCAGGCGCCACCGGGTATTTGACAACACAACAAAATGATCAGGCACTGGCTGAAGTGTCTTTACAAAATGATGGTTGGTTAAGTGCCAAGGTTTATGGTCGTCTGAAGCAAAGCGTACCTAAATTACCTGTCCCTCGTCGGTCTGCAGATGAGACACTGTTTAAATATAAAGAGAAGGTTTGGTGAGGACAGAGGCTATGGAAAATAGAAGCACTAACCTACTCAATCAGCTCTTATCCCGACTATCGGGTGTGATTAAAATTATCATTGTTGCAGTCATCGCCTGGCAACTGTCTCAACTGATCTGGCATATCTCCAGCCCAGACAATCCAGTCGTGTTATCTAATAAAAAAATGGAACAATGGATGCTGGCGGGGGCCGAACCTTCGTCGATTGATAGGCGTTTTATTGCCAGTAATCTATTTACTAATAAACCTGTGGTTAGGCCAAAACCGAAACCGGTCGTTGCACCGAAGACCGCTCTGAATATGGTGTTAAAGGCGGTTTTTGTCTCCACTGATGATCGACCATCTGGTGCTATTATCGCAGTGCATGGTCAGCGCACTGAGTATTTTTCTGTCGGAGCTTCACTTAAGTCTGGTATTACGTTGGTCGAGGTGCTTGCTGATTATGTGGTGATAGAGCGGGGCGGTGAGCGTGAATCTCTGTTTTTTCCTAAGCAAGACACCATTGCTCGTTCTTCATTAGTTCAGAATAATCGTTCGGCTGCTGTACCAGCACAGAAAATCAAGCAACGCACTCAGTCACGGACTGCGACAAATAAAGCACTAAAATCTCTGCCCAAGACGAGCTTAGGGCGCGATATTCAGCGTCTAAATCCCAAAGCATTTATGACTAAGTATCAGGCTCTGTTAGAGGATAATCCTCAACAGGTTTTGGATGAAGCCGGTATCAGTGTCGCGCCATCGGGCGTGGGGTATCGTATCGGTCAGAGTCAGTATTCTTCTTTCCTGACCTCCGCAGGCCTTAAGGTAGGTGATGTGGTGCTGTCTATCAATGGACAGGTGTTGGGAAATACGAGTCAGGATGCCCAGCTAATGGGCAGTCTGGCAAATCAGAAAGAAGTAGATGTAGAAATTCAACGAGGCAGCAGACAGTTTATGGTCTCTGTGCCGATTGGTCGTCGCTAAGCGAGAGAGATAGTTACCGGAGCCAATATGGAGTTTAGGTTGTTTAAAAGAGTATTAGCGGCGAGTCCTAAGATTAGCTTGGGATACCCTAAAATCATCGCCGCGTGTCTGCTTACACTGTCACTGAGTGTGCAGGGGGCTAATCAGGCAGGCAGCATCAATATCAAAAATACAGAGATTGATGCCTTTATCAGCATGGTGGCCAATATTACGGGTAAAAGCTTTATTGTTGACCCAAGGGTTAAGGGTAAAGTCACCATCATCTCTCAAGAGGGGATGCCTGCTGATTCGGTGTACGAACTTTTCCTGTCGGTATTAAATGTGCACGGCTATGTCGCCATTGATTCTGGCGATGGAACAGTAAAGATCATTCCGAGTGCAACCAGTAAGCAGGAAGGCAGTAGTAACCGCGTTAAAAAGGGCGATAACTTTATTACTGAAGTGATCGTGCTTAAAAACGCGGCTGTTTCTGAGTTGGTGCCTGTGTTGCGCCCATTGGTACCACAGTATGGTCATCTGGCGGGTGTACAGTCATCCAATGCATTGATTATTTCTGATCATGCGTCAAATATCTCTCGTTTAAAGGCTTTGATCCGTAATCTGGATAATAGTCAGGATGAGCAGATTGATGTGATCCCGCTTGAACATGCCTGGGTAGGTGACCTGGCCGAGTTGCTGGAGAAACTGGTGCCTGAAGTAGGCAAAAACAGCAAGAAAAAAACTGGTCAGCTATCAATTGTCGCAGATGAGCGCTCCAATCGTCTGATTGTCAAAGGCTCACTAAAGGATCGCGCCAAGATCAAAGAGCTGGTTAAACGTTTGGATCAACCGTTTGAAAATAAAGGTATCACTCAGGTTATCCCGTTAAATTATGCTGAGGCCGCTAAGGTCGCTGAGCTGTTATCCAAGCTGATTGATGAGCCGACAAAATCCAAGGAGCAGAAAACTGCCCAAACATCCAATCAGTTCCAGGCTGATGAAGCATTGAATGCCCTGGTTGTGCGGGCTGAGCCTTCAGTGATGTCAGAAGTGCGTGGTTTGATCAATCAATTAGATGTACGTCGTGCTCAGGTATTAATTGAAGCCGTTATTGTTGAAGTCACCGGAAATAACGGTGAAGAGCTGGGCGTTCAGTGGTTGGTGGGTGACTTTGCCGATGGCCCTGTTGCCGGTACCAGCTTTAATAATGTCGGCACTTCAACGCAAAATGTGGTGAGTGCGGTTGTTTCAGGTACGACTACATCCATCGGCACGGTACGTGGTGCTTTGATTGGTGGTTCAGATAAAGTCGGCAATCTGGATTTAGGTATTATCTTGCAGGCATTGGCCTCAACCAGTAACTCGAATCTGCTGTCCACGCCGAGTGTGATGACTCTGGATAATGAAGAAGCCGAGTTTATTGTGGGTCAGAATGTGCCCTTTATTACTGGCAGTAGTAATAGTACCTCGGATACTACGAATCCTTTTACCACAATCAAACGTGAAGATGTGGGTATCACTCTGCGTGTGAAACCTCAGATCAACGATGACAATAGTGTGCGTCTTGAGGTGTATCAGGAAGTTTCCTCTCTGGCGGCTTCTGATAACTCGCTGGATTCTGCGGATCTGATTACTAACAAGCGTTCTATCGATACTACGATTCTGGTACAGGATGGTGAGACGATTGTGCTGGGTGGTTTGATTCAGGATGATGAAACCGAAACGGTACAAAAGGTACCTCTGTTAGGTGATCTGCCGTTACTGGGCTCCCTATTCCGTAGTGATTCCGTTAACAAGGTTAAGCGCAACCTGTTAGTGTTCCTGCGTCCTAAAATCATCAGTGATAATGAACGTCTTAAGCAGCTGACTGATAGTAAGTATCAGGGTATCTATAGCCTGGAAGGTAAAGACGGCGATGTTTCTGTGAAAGAGAATAAAGGCAAAGCCGATATCGATACGCTGTTTAATGGCCGTCACAGGGAAGGACCATGAGCTCAGAACTACCGGTCATTGCCAGACTGAATCAGCTACCTTTTACCTTTGCTAAAAATCAGGGGGTTTTACCCCGTTTTGAGCAGGACCATATAGTGTGCATCGCCCGTGAGCCCGTTAACTGGGCGGCAGTGGGTGAGATGCAGCGCTTGATGGGGGCTATCAGTCGGGTAGAGACCATTTCCGATGCCGAGTTTGAGCAACAGCTGACACTGAGTTATCAGTCCGATTCTTCGGAAACCATGCAGATGGTGCAGGGTATTGGTGATCAGATGGATCTGGCCAGTCTGGCCGACTCGGTATCTGAAACGGAAGATCTCTTGGATCAACAGGATGATGCGCCGATTATCCGTTTGATTAACGGTCTGTTGCAGGAAGCGATTCGTGAAGCCGTGTCGGATATTCATATCGAGACCTTCGAGAAACGCTTAGTGGTGCGTTTCCGTGTTGATGGGGTATTGCGTCCAGTTGTAGAACCCAAACGTGAGTTAGCGCCTCTGCTAATCTCTCGTATCAAGGTAATGGCCAAGCTGGATATCGCTGAGAAACGTATCCCTCAGGATGGTCGTATCTCGCTGCGTTTAGGTGGTCGTGAAGTGGATGTGCGGGTATCAACTATGCCGTCCAGTAATGGCGAGCGTGTGGTACTGCGTATTCTGGATAAAAATGCTGGTCGGATGGATCTGGCTCAGTTAGGCATGTCCCCTGCGCTGTTATCTGGTTTAAAGCAGTTACTGTATAAACCTCATGGTATTTTTCTGGTGACTGGTCCCACAGGTTCCGGTAAAACCACCACGCTTTATGCCTCGTTAACTGAGTTAAACGATGCTTGTCGGAATATTCTTACCGTAGAAGATCCTATCGAATATAACCTGGAAGGTATAGGTCAGACTCAGGTAAATTCCAAGGTCGATATGACCTTTGCCCGAGGCTTGCGTGCCATGCTGCGTCAGGATCCTGATGTAGTAATGGTGGGTGAGATCCGGGATCTGGAAACCGCTGAGATCGCGGTGCAGGCCAGCTTGACCGGTCACTTAGTGCTTTCAACGTTACACACCAATACCGCAGCAGGTGCGGTTACTCGGATGCAGGATATGGGCATTGAACCCTTCCTATTGGCCTCCAGTCTGTTAGGGGTGTTAGCTCAGCGTCTGGTACGGGTATTGTGTCATGACTGTAAAGTGCCTTATCAGCCGGACGCTTCCGAGCGTGAGCTGTTGGGTATCGGTCCCCATGATGATATGCATATCTATCATGCTGCGGGTTGTGAGCATTGTAACCAGCAGGGATATCGCGGTCGAACCGGTATCTATGAGTTACTGACCGTCGATGATGAGATTCGCAGCCTGATCCATCGCCAGGAAGGTGAGCAGAGCATTGAACGCTATCTACGTCCTGATCCCAATAAGGCCACTATTCATACCAGTATCCGACAGGATGGTATGCGCTTGGTGCTGGCCGGTGAAACTACGCTGGAAGAAGTGCTGCGGGTAACGCGGGAAGATTAATATGGCAGCATTTGAATATCAGGCACTGACCTCAGCGGGCAAAAAGAAAAAGGGTGTGGTGGAAGCGGATAGCAGTCGCCAGGCCCGTCAGTTACTGCGTGATCAGGGCTTGATTGCCACCTCCGTAGAGCAGGTCTCAGAGAAAGAGAAAAAGGTCAGTGGTTTCCTGGGCGGTCCAGGGATGTCCAGTAAGGAACTGACTCTGTTTACTCGCCAGATGGCTACTCTGGTGCAAGCAGCGATGCCGTTGGAAGAGGTGTTGCAGGCGGTTGCAGCCCAAAGTGAAAAAGCCAAAGTAAAAAGTCTGCTGCTTGCTGTACGCTCTAAAGTGTTAGAGGGGCATACTCTGGCGGATAGCATGGCGGAATTTCCTAATGCTTTTCCTGAGATGTATCGCGCTACGGTTGCTGCGGGTGAACATGCGGGGCATTTGGGCTTAGTACTGAATGAACTGGCCGACTACACCGAGAATAAAGAGCAATCCCGTCAGAAGATCCAGCTAGCATTACTCTATCCGGGCCTGTTAACGGTAGCTTCTATCGGTATTGTCAGTTTTCTCTTAGCGGTTGTTGTACCGGATGTGGTGAAGGTTTTTGTTCGCACTGGTAACGAATTGCCACCGTTGACGGCAGGCTTGATCGCAGTGAGTGATTTTCTGAATCAGTTTGGCCTTTATCTGGTGTTGTTGCTGTGTTGTGGTTTTCTCTTGTTTTCATCCGCTTATCGAAAGCCAGGTTTTCGTCGCAGTGTTGACCATTGGATCGTTGATTTCCCATTAAGCCGTAAGATCAGTCGGGGTCTGAATGCCGCCCGTTTCGCTGGCACCCTAAGTATTTTATCCCGTAGTGGCGTGCCCTTAGTGGATGGCTTGGCCATCGCGGGCAGTGTGATGCCAAATTATTACCTGCGTGATCAGATCACTCAGGTGGCGCAGAAAGTAAAAGAAGGGACTTCCTTGTTTTCTGCTCTGGAATCTATAGGCCGTTTTCCACCCATGATGCTCTATATGATCGCCAGTGGTGAACGCAGTGGTGAGCTGGATTCCATGTTAAACCGTGCAGCAAAACAGCAACAGCAATCCCTGGAAGCTTTAATGGCGACCGTCGTGGGGTTGTTTGAACCTGTAGTTTTGATTGTGATGGGTGGCGTTGTAATGACCATCGTTCTGGCCATTTTGCTGCCAATTATGAATATGAATCAGCTGATTGGTTAAATTGCGAAATAAAACAGTAGTTTCAATTGTTTTTCGCTAACATGCTGATTTGTTGAGGTTCTTTGGACTGTATTTAAGCTAGAAGCTTTAGATAGATTATAAGCCGATTTTCAGGGAGATTTTCGTGCAACAGTTAAACAAGTCACACATGGACCGTTTAGAAAACATTACACTAGCAGCAAGCAAATTAGAGATAGCAGGCGAGCAAGAGAATATGAACAATCAGCCAAAAAAGCTTAATAAACAAAAGCAAAAGGGTTTTACCCTGATCGAAATTATGGTCGTGGTCGTTATTCTGGGTGTACTGGGTGCTTTGGTGGCACCATCCATTTTAGGTCGCCCGGATGAAGCCCGTGTCACTGTGGCTAAAAATGATATCCGCCAGATCAGCAATGCTCTGGATATGTATAAACTGGATAACTTTAAATATCCGACTCAATCTGAAGGCCTGAATGCACTGGTTGAGAAAACGGGCAGTGCAAAAAACTGGAATCCTGACGGCTATCTGGATGCTATGCCGCAAGATCCATGGGGTAATGACTATATCTATGTTCGCCCTGGTACCAAGAGCCGTCACTTCGATCTGTACTCTCTGGGTGCTGATGGTCAGGAAGGCGGCGAAGGTGTTGATGCCGATATCGGTAACTGGGATAACTAAAACTGGGGTAACCAAGACAACGTGAAGCGGGTGATGAGCCCAGTACAGCGGATGCAGCCCCGCAGCCCGGCCAGACAATCTCAACAGGGCTTTACCCTGATTGAGATTATGGTGGTCGTGGTCATTATCGGAGTGATGTTGACGGCAGTGGTTGCCCTAAGAGGTGGTGGTCAGCAGCATCGTTATCTGTTGGCCGAAGCCCAGCGAGTTAACCATCTGCTGACGGTGGCCCAGCAGCAAGCCATTCAGCAAGGTTTACCGGCTCGTTTAGTGTTTAACGAAAAAGGTTATGCTTTCGAGTTCTGGCAGCTAATTGAAACAGAGCAGAAAACGCTCTTACCTGGCGAAGAGCCGGATTTTAGCCTGAAAGGTGAATGGCAACTCCCAGAGCAAGGGAACTTACGGGATTATCAGCCCGAATGGCCGATGACTTTTAAGGTCAAACTGTCATCAAAGGATAAAATTTTTATGATCTATCCAGATGGTTTACTGACACCTGCAGAGATCCGCATCAGCCTGGAAGATTGGGAGCAGGATGCGTTGCTGACAACGGATGGTTTCTCAGCTTTAGCCATCGAATTGGTTGATCAGGACGATGATTAAGCTACCAGGCAATAGTGTTATTTGGTCAGGTCATCGTCTTAGTCATCCCGTTGTACATGGTGTTAATTTATTGAGTACATCATTAGAGACATCGCTAGAGATAGTGAATCGTTGAACAAGGAATAATCTGTGGCATCGTTATTTTCATCCCTGAATTCAGTTGATATCCCTTGGCATAAGCTTGTGCCAGCGGGCGTTCGTCTGTGGTGGTCTCAGCAGTCCAGCCGTGATCAGTTGGCGGTGAAAGTTCTGACTCTGTTTTTAGTTCTAGCAGGTGGCTTTAAGTTGGTTTGGTTACCTGTGCATGAGCAGATTGCCCTGCAGGAAGCAAAAGAAAACCGCCAGCAACAGCGCTTAGAAAAAGCTCAGCTCAGAAACTACGAGCGTATTAATCAGTTTGGTGCGATTGCCGCAGAGTCTTTCCCTGATTGGATAAAAAGCCAATTAAAAACCTACCGTATCAGTGTGGTCAGTCATCAGCATCAGGATGGTAAAAAATCCACATTGATCTTCCGCTATGCAGATCAGCGTAAAGCCAGCGACTTTATGCAACAGATTGCTCGCAGGGCCAAAATCCTGAATCATCAGGTGCAGCAGGCAAACCGTCAGATTCAAATGACCTATCAGGCATCGCTCTGATATTCCCCATGATTGCTCTATTGAATGCAGCCATGACCAAGATCCTATCCAGGCTTACGGTTAGGAAAGTTGGTCAATTCGTTGGCCAGCCCGATGGTAAGAGCAGTGGTAAAGCCAGTGTTAAGACCCGTGGTAAGTCCAAAGAATGGCTGGGTTTAAGATCTCGACAGCAGGGTTTTACGCTACTGGAAGTGATGGTGGCATTGGCGATCTTGTCGGTGGCATCGGCAGGTTTGATCACTGCCGCTGGTGGTTACCTGAAACAAAGTCAAAAGGTTGAAGATAAAGTCATTGCTGCCTGGGTAGCGGATAACTGGTTAAACGAATTGCGTTTGGCTGAAACCGCACCTGATTCTGATGAAGTTAAGGCAGAGGCCAATATGGCTGGGCGTGAGTGGTTGCTCTCTGCTCAGGTGGTTGATACTGCTTCTGCACATTTGAAACGTATAGAAATTGAAGTCCGTCGTGCCGATGATGGTGACAAAGGCGCTGTGTTATCTCAGCTGACTGCGTTTTTAAGGAGTGAGCGATGACTGCGCGAACTCCTGGTCTATCTATAACCCAGGCTGGTTTAAAAAAGCCGCAATCCGGTTTTACCCTATTAGAGTTACTCATCGCGGTCGCCATTTTTGGCCTTATTGGTCTGGCGGGTTATCGCATGCTGAACAGCGTAGTAAATACCTACCAACAAACCTCCAGCCGCAGTGACGAGTTTAGTCTGTTGCAGAAAACTATGGTGGTATTAGAACAAGATGTTCGTCATATGGTTGCCCGAGGTGTACGGGATGGTTTAGGCGATCCAACACCTGCTTTCAGTATGGATTATCAGGGAGGGCTACCCATTGAGTTTACCCGTGCGGGACGATGGCGCTTCCCTGAAGATCAACACTCTGATCTGACACGCATTGCCTATCGTGTTGAAGATAGACAGTTACAACGTTTGATTTGGCCGGTGCTAGACAGGGCAGAAGATAGTGAACCTCAGGTGCAGATTCTGTTAAACGAAGTATCTGGGTTGGAGATTCGAGCGCTTGGACAGGACACCGGTTGGCAAACAACCTGGCCGGTGGAAGACAATCAGGGCTTTATTGATCTGTTTAGTATCCCTCGTGCGGTAGATATTAAGATACAGACACAAAAATACGGCTTGATTCAGCGTTTGATCACCCGAGATGGCTTATAGGTGCTGTGATGAAAAAGCTTATTTTGCCAGCTTTAAAGCCGTCTAATGTTGTAAAGCCAGCTGATGCAGTTGCCTATGCCCCGACAGGTTTACATCGTCAGCAAGGCGTTGCCTTGATCAGCGTTATGCTGATCTTTGCCATAGCAGCAGCTCTGGCGGCGCGCATGATGACCAATGGTGCGGTACAGGTCGAACAAGCCAGTGTGTATCTTCAGCAGCAGCGAGTGATGACTTATGCTCAAGGCGTTGAGTCTTATGTTATCGCCCTGCTAAAAGATGACTGGGATAAGGATAACCAGCAAGGGCCAGCGGCCTTTGACCATCCGCAGGATAGTTGGGCGCAACTGAAACGTTTTCCACTGGATGAATTTGAAAACGAAGCCAGCGGGGAAAGCGAAGGCGAAATTTTGCTTAGGGTTGAGCCGTTAAACGGATTATTTAATCTGGGCAATATCATTAACGATAAGGGCGAAATAGATCCCGCTCAGGTGAATATCTTTAGGCAGATTCTGGTTAATCAGCAGATACCTACTGAAGTAGCTGACTTAACTATCGACTGGATGGATATTGATAATACGACCAACTCTTTATTGGGGGCTGAAGATAATAATTACCTGCTAAAAAGCCCAGCTTATCGCACCGCTGATCAGAGAATGGTTAATCTCAGTGAGTTGGCCTTATTGGACAAGGTTGAGGTAACACCTGAGCTTCAGGCTAAGCTGGAGCAGGATATGGTTGTTTTGCCTACTGTGACCAAAGTGAACTTAAACTGGGCTAAGCCTGAAATTTTGGCTTTAGTGACTAAGAGTTCTCCCGGACAGGCGGAGCAATGGTTGGTGGGACTGGAGTTTACACCGATCACAAATGTTAAAGAGTTTCTCACCAAGAACAATCTTGATGAGCAGTTAGAGAGTTTACTGACGACTCGCAGTGAGTATTTTCGTATTCGTATTCGAGTGAATATTTCCGGACAATTGGCCTATATCACGAGCATTGTTTACAGGCAGCAGGATGATGGTGCCATTATGGTGTTGCAACGCAATTTTTTACCTTTTAACAAGGCCATTCTCAAACTGGAGGAGGAGCAATCATGAATGCCGCCATTATTTTATCCATTCAGTTGAATTCTGATTCGGCCTTGCAATGGCAAGTGATCACTCACGATAGTCAGCACCACACCGGCAATCTGGAGGACTTTGATGGCTGGTTGGCTCAGCAGAAGCAGTTGTTTAGCCTATATCTGTTGCTACCTCAGGAAGTGTTGAGTTTTCATAACGTTGAAGTGCCCCAAGCGGTAAAACGTAATGCTCAGCAGTTAGTGCCGGTTCTGGTTGAAGAGCAGTTAGCGCAAGATATCGATCAGGTACAGATTCACTATACCGGTAAAGACATTGAACCTGAGCAAGAGGGTGTAAACGTTGCTGTATGCGACAAAGCCTGGTTTGAACAGCTGTTGGAAGTGGTGAAGTCCAGTAAGGTTAAACTGCAGGCGTGTGTACCGGAAAGCATCTGCGTGCAGGCTCAGGAAAATTCAGGCCAGGAAAACCGGGGACAGGAAAACCGGGGACAGGTAAACAGAGAAGCCACACAGAACGGCGTCTCAGCTGTAGCGTCAAATCTACCTAAACCTTTGTCGCAAGATCAGATTCAATGGCCCACACATTTATCGACACAAAATGAGCACGGGCAACGCTTTTTTAATCAGCTACGCCAGAGTAGTTGGAATATGGTTCGCCCTGAAAAAGCCAAGCTGGGTGATCTGGGTTGGATTGTGATGGGGAGTTTGGTGGCCGCAGGACTTTATCTGGTCAATCTATCCCTGACGGGTTGATAGATGATGTGTAGATTGATGGGTGATAAGGGTCTCGATAAACAGGAAGCTATTAGCAGCCAGTGAGCTGTGGTAAAAACAGTATTCAACAGCGTCAGACCGGTGATTTTCACTTAAAGGTCTAACGCTGTTTAAAGCAGGTCTTATTCACGATTAATCAATCGGTTCCCGACACTCATAAATCACTGTCCAGGGGTTATATAGCGACAGTGGAACCCAAGGTGATACCGAAGCGATAGCATTAAAGAATGACAGCTCAACCGTAGCGCTGTCCCATTGTTGATTAGCGCAGTTATACTCCAAATCCACCGGAGGGCTGTACTCAACGGTACCGTTGAAACCAATATGGTGCCATTTCTCCCTTTCAACGGTATTTTCCAGCTTAGGGCCGTTAACAAACGTCATACTGCTACAGGCGGTTATCAACTGAATTGATGCCAGAATTAATATTAAACGTGTCAGTTTAGCCATGGTTACTTCCCTCACACCATACTCGCGCGGTGCGCGGCTGATAGATGCCTAAAGTGAAGATGCTGACAAACAGGTTCGGTAGTGTCGTCACAGATTGCATCTGCTTAACCTTGCGTCCCTGACATACTTCACGCACATTGATGGAATGTTTGCCATCCAGGCCCCACCACCAATAATCATAACTTTGCTGGAAGTCCGGGTTGGTTTTTGTTTTCTCTGCACCATCCGTGCGTAATGTCACGGAAGAACAGGCGCTGAGCACTGTGGCCAACACCACGATCAGCAGTTTGTTGAGATATCTCCCTTTCATGTGGACTCCAATTGCAATTTACTTGGGAAAACCAGGGTAAAACAGGCCCCGCCCAAAGAGGAGCGGCCAGCCGTAATACACCCTTGATAACTGTTTATAATGTCGTACACCACGGACAAACCGATGCCCTGACCAAAATCCTGCCGATCCAAACGTTCGCCTCGTTTAAAGATCTGAGCGGCTTCTTCATCGGTAAAACCGATACCGTCATCCTCAATCACCAGGATGAGTTGCTGCTTTGTTTGTTCTGCACTAACCCGAATCTGCTGCTGAGCATAACGGAAGGCATTATCAAGCAGGTTGCCCAACACTTCCATCAGATCGTTTTCATCACCGTAGAACTGTAGCTCGGGTGCAATTTCGATCAGCACATCCACCTGGCTATCACGGTGGGCATGGTTCAGCACCTCGATCAGATCGTCTAACACTTCGCTGACCGCTGTACCCTGTTCCAGCAAACTATGGCCCGAGATCACCGCCCGACGCAGTTGATACTCAATGCTTTGATCGATTCTCACCATCGCTTTTTGCAGCACATCGTTCTGATTGGCTGCGGACTGGAGCTCACCTTTTACGATAGCCAGTGGCGTTTTTAAGCTATGGGCCAGATCAGCCATACTGGCACGGTATTTCTCTCGCTGGGCGTGTTCTTTATGGATCAGCGCGTTTAGATTCTCTGTCACGCCGCGCAGTTCAATGGGGTAGGTCTTTTCTACCTTCTGCTGCTCACCTTTTTCCAGATCAGAGATCTCTTTTTCCAGTTCAAGAATCGGCCTGAATGAGGTTCTGAGTACCAAATGTTGGCCTAACAGCAAGGCACAGGTCAGCGTGGCAAAGCAGACCCCCAGCCACCAACGAAAACGGCCTACATCTTGATCGATAATCTGCTGATCTTCGGCCACGACAAAGAGATATTGTTCCTGTCCGCTGTTCGTTTCCCAGGCAATTTTATAGCTCATGGTCAGATAGCTTTGGCCTTGATAGCCGTGCTTACCCCTTAACCAGCTGCCGACATCTTGAGTCTCAAGAGTAAGCTCAGGTGACTGCTGTAAAGAGAGCGACTGCCAGAGTGAGTCGCCACTATCATCCAACACCAATGCCCATAAACCAGAATTTAAGGTATTAAATCTGGGGTTACGCAAAATAGGCGGTAGCTCAATGGATTGTTTGGTTTTCTCAGTCACCGACAACAGATTAAAAATATGCAGGCGTAGACGCTGATCTGCCGACTTTTCCAGCTCAGAGCGATAACTATAATCCGCGACAATCAAACTGATGCACATCACCACCAACAGAGTCAGGGCGCTGTTAACAAAAAATCGTCGACGAAGAGAGGTCTGAACCGTCATTGCTTAGCCATATATCATCTGCTGGTTGCCATCTTCACTCAATGTTTAAGATGCTTTAATCGCAAAGCGATAGCCCCGACCACGCAGGGTTTCAATGGGCTTGATATTATTGTCCGGGTCCAGCTTGCGCCGCAGGCGACCGATCAAGACCTCCAATACATTAACGTCCCGGTCACTTTCCTCATCGTATAGATAATCCATCAATGCTGACTTAGAGACAATTCGCTTCGGGTGACGCAGGAAATATTCCAGCAGCTTGTATTCAAATGCCGTCAGATCCACCTCCAGATCATCCACCCATAACTCCTGTGTTTGCGTATCCAGCTTGATTGGTCCTTGCTGAATCACATGGCTGCTATAACCAGAAGCGCGACGTAACAGAGCCTCAAGACGGGCCAACAGTTCCTCAATCTCAAAAGGCTTAACCAAATAGTCATCAGCACCGGCCTTTAAACCGTGCACCTTATCCTTCCAGCTACTGCGGGCGGTCAGGATCAGAATAGGCAGCGTATTGTTTTCAGCACGCAGGCTCTTAATCACATCAATACCGGATATCTTCGGCAGACCGATATCAATAATCGCCAGATCGTATTCATACTCACGGGCCATAAAGAGACCATCATCGCCATCAGAGCTGGTATCCACCTCATAGTTTTCTGCTAACAGCGTATCGGCCAGCTGGCGTTGTAATTCCTTGTCGTCTTCAATAATTAAAATCTTCATCTACTTAGCCTCGCCATCCATTTAATTGCCGTCCACTGGGATCGTCTTTACTACGCCCTTATCTGAAATAATGCGAATCTGATAGGTCACATCACCGTTTTGAGTTTTCTTTTCTGCATTGAGCACGGTACCGGGATAAACAGTCGTTGCGCGTTGGATGGCTGTTCTTAAATCAATCACACCAGTCTTGGGCTTTGTCGGAGATTTACTGCCATTTTTCGGAATATGAACCAGAGGGGTATCCTGCACCTTCTTCTCGATCCAGCGGGTAAAAGGCCAAACCATACGCTCAACCTTATTGCTGGTCTCTTCATTCTTTTTGTTGTCCCGCTTCTCGCTGTCCTTGCCCCGAGATTCCTGCTGAACAACAGACTCAGCCAAGGTTCCTTTTCCATCGGCATAGGCCTGCTCTACCAACACAGAAAGTGGCATCGACAGCATAGTGACTAAGAGAAACGGTTTTACAAAACGTGTGATCAAATTCTGCAGTCCTACTGATTCTGCTACAGGATATTGTTCCGACATATATGGACGCATTTTCGTCCAGGTAACTTCACAAGCCCACATTATACCCGGTTAACTTGAACCGAACCTGACAAATTGCGGGAGAAAGGTGAGCCGAAACAGGATGATTTTGCTCGTATTTTCAATGGTTTTGCCTGTTTGGTTGGTGTACGATTCTCCGAATTAAGTGAAATCAACGTGTTACAGCGGAGTTGTAACAAATAACAGGACCGCGTTGATTTGAGAAAATCCACATGCTCGCTTTCAGGAAAGGGAAAATATAACCGCTTTTAGATATATCCCTTTCTTATCAAAGTATTAGAAGATGCCTAAGAAGATATTAAAATAGGCAAATTGAGCATGCCTGAAATGAAAATGTTAGATGCCCAAGTTACCAAGAATAATGAGAGATTATTAATATGGAGTTTGAAGACCTATTAAATAGATTGAATGATGCAGGTAGTCGAGGTCGCTATATGACCGAAGCCTTCTTTATAAATCTATTTAGAATTCATATTGAATCTCAGGGAAAGACTCTGATAGATGAGTCTAATGATCGCTCATTATTTTTTGACGCCTTCGCGCCTGAAGGCTTCGATAATTTCAATTCTCCAACTTTCATCGAGTTCACGTCAGTCACAAGTCTCAAAAAATTGATATGGCGACTCAATACATATAGGAATAGCGACAGTACAAGTAGTGATACTCAATTATTGATCGTATCGACCAAGCCTTTTAGCAAAAAAACGCTTGAGGAAGCTCACAAAGATATTAGTAATACCAATTACTGGACAGTGCGAAGTTCTCGATAGAGGAAGCATAAGCTTGACGCCTCTCTAG
>CAYFGP010000088.1:0-28994 GCA_964342385.1 uncultured Oleiphilus sp.
CCTTGGTCAAAGGTTTCATGCTTCAGCCATTGACCGGAAAATATCGAAACACTTTTGTGTCAGTGTGTATCAGCTTTGCGCCAACATACTGGCCATCATCATTCTCAGTTTTAGTGGTTTCACTGGCTTATTGATCAAACGGTACTGAATCGCTTCAATCAAGGCGTTCAGTTCTTTGGAATAGTTCGCGGTAATCATCAGCACAGGCACATTTTGAGGCAAGGCTTCATTAATTAACTGAGCCGCATCAATACCCGTTTCGCCGTTATCCAGATGATAATCCACTAACATCAGATCAGGCAGGAAGCCATCGTTGACCAACTCTAATGCCTCTTCAGCACTCATGGCCGTCATCACATCCATCTCCCAACCATCCAGTAGGTGCTCCATACCGGCACAAATAGCCGGATCGTTATCAATCACTAACACTGGGCGATTGGCCAAAGGATCGCTTGAACCATGATCAATAACAGCCTGCACCTCAGGTACAGGTAGATTTTCCGACAGTGGTACCTCTACCGCAAAAACTGAGCCTTTACCCGGTACTGAGTGTACATGAATGGTGTGATTGAGCACACGGGAGATCTTATCAACGATCGCCAGTCCCAGTCCCAAACCACGGTCATTGGGTGATGGGTTACGCTTTAAGCGACTAAACTCGCGAAAGATCTCGGTTAGTTTTTCCTGCTCGATACCTTCACCGGTATCCCAAACTTCAATTCTTAACTGATCACCTCGCTTACGGGTCGCCAGTAAGACCTGGCCACCTGGTTCGGTATAACGACAGGCATTGGTCAGGAAGTTACGCAGTATCCGCGCCAATAATTGAGAATCAGAACGCACGCCATAGGAAGATACACGAGCTCTGAATCTTTGCTGTTGGCTATGACACACCTCGCGGTATTCATTGATCAGATTGCTGAGCAGGCTATCAACGGAGAAGACACTGACTTCCGGCTCGACCACACCTGCATCCAGTTTAGAGATATCAACCAGCGCTCCCAGTAAGGCCTCTACATCGGTCAATGATGAGGCTGTAGAGGTCACCAACTGACGTGCTGATTTATCCAGCGGGTATTCGCCCAAAGCACTATTAAACAAGCGAGCGGCGTTCATCGGTTGCAATAGATCATGGCTGATCGCTGCCAGGAATTTAGTTTTCGATAAATTGGCTTCTTCCGCCTGCTTTTTCGCTTCCAGCAGACGATCCTGAATACTGCGCCGCTCCAGAATCTCCTGTTTCAGTTGTTCGTTCAGCGTGGTCAGCTCAGCGGTGCGCTCCTCAACCCTTTGCTCCAACAAAGCATTGGCATTTTTCAGCGCTTCGGCGGTCAAACGGCGTTCGGTAATATCCTGAGTCAGAACAAAAAAACCTGCGGTTTTGCCCTGAGAATCCACCCGCGGGACATAGGATTTATGCACATAACGGGCTTCACCTTCGTGATTGGCTTCTTCCAGTTCAAAGCCAACCGTGTCGCCATCCAGCACCTGCTCAACATAGGTCTGTAGACGGGCTAACTGCTGATGAGAGTAGACCTCTTTAATCGATCGCCCCTGCAACTCATCCCGATCCATACCGACCCATTGCTGATAGGCTCGGTTGGTAAATTCAAATTCCAGATTGGCGTTAACAAAACCGATCATCGCAGGCAGAGCATCTGTGATCAGACGCATTTTCTGTTCACTCTCGCGCAAAGCACGAGCATAAAGACTCCGCTCGGTGATATCGGTGAGTGTAATTACACAACCACCTTCCTGACGAGCTTTCTGGCGTAGCTCAAGCACCCGGCCATCAGGTAAAGCAACCTCATAATTAGTAGCCAAATTGGATTGAGGACAGGTGGTCAGCGGCCAATGAGACTGGCCAAAACTCTTCTGCAGTAGATCAAAGAAATCAGCACTTTGCTCGACATCACGGGCACTTAAGCCGGTCAGCTGACATAAACGGCTATTCCACACCTCAGGGACACCGTGATCACTGACCAGCACCACCCCTTGGGATAAATTTTCTAAGGTACTGCGTAGAATACGAGACTTTTCTGCCAGAGCTGCTTCTCGACGTTCTGTTTCAAAGGCTTTCAGTTCGGTAATATCGGTGTAAAGTACTGTCAGATCACCGTTTTCGGTTTCCCTTTCGTTCACCTGTATCCAGCGACTATCTTTTAGCCGTATCACCTGACCGTAGGTTTGTTGATATAACACTAACTCGTCGTGGGCTGCTTGCTCATCCAACACCGACATCCGAGCAAAGGTGTTAATATCCTGCTGGCTCATGCCGGGCTGCACGGTACAACCGTATTTTTGCAAAATTTCCCGGTAACGACTGTTACTCAGTACCAGTCGACGCTGACTATCAAACATGACAAAGGCATCGTTCATGCCTTCGATGGCATCCACCAAACGATGGTGCAAGGTTTCAATCTCAATATGCGCCTGCTTCAAAGCCTGGTTGCTATCTCTTAACTCCGCCAGTGCCTGATTCAACGCAGCTGTACGCTCACGCACTTGCTCTGCCAATAAAGCAGAGTTTTCAAAGGCGGCATAAGCTCGCCCACCTACATCTGGTGCAGCCTCTACCCGATCAATCAAAGCACTGTTAATCTTTTTCAGGCGCTGATTTTCCAGCTCCAGCGCCTCAATTTTCTGCTGCAACACGAGTTCATTATCGGTAACAGAGTTCATAATCACCCCAGTGATTTATTTGATCGAATTGTCTTGCAGCTATCAAAGGCTAAAACGCCAGGCAAAGCACACATCGCTACGCTAAAGCAAAATGCCTGGCGAAAACCCAAATATCGGGTAAAAAAACTAGCGCCGCTTTTGACCTATGGCGACACCAGTAAAAGTGGCATTAAGGTGGATACCGTTCACATGCTCACCGTAGGTATTAAAACCTACCAGGGGATAGCCCGCCAACATATCAGAGACATTAGCCAATTGCTGACGTGCATTACTTTCCAGTAGACGGAAGATACAGTCAAAGCCCAGGATCAACTGCTGATCGCCAAGCTCATATTCGATCTGATCCAGCAGCTTTTTCAGTTCAACACCGATATCCAGGTGACGATTCTTGCGCAACACTATGCCCCGCTCTACCGCACAGTAGAAGGTTAAACTGCCATCATCATTGGCTCTTTGCACCGCTCGGACAAAACCTTCACCAGCAATTCTGACACTCAGCGTATGTTGAGCACACAGTGAAGGAGTGAGCTGATCTGGGCGACAACCGATGGCCCTAGCATACACCTCTGCAGCAGGTTCAGCATTCAGCTCGTAAACCCTGCGATGTTCGCTATCGACCTCAGTAGCTACAAACACCTCATCGCTCTCTTCCACATGTTTCTGCGAAAACACCATAAAGGGAAAAGCAGTATTCACCATCATCAGTACGGCGGCATTGGGATAACAGCAACCTTCATACACCACTTGAGTATTGGCAAAATCCAGATCATCGCCCGCAGAACCACCCAATAGAGGAATACTGCCAAACGCCGCATTTAGGGTATTGAGCACAATCTCTTCATGCTCTGACATACCATCCAGCAGCGCCAGTACAAAGGTATGCCCCTTCATGGGTGCTTTTTGATGCTGCTGACAGCGCTGCATCATACTGTTCATCAGCTGCTGCGCCGAATTAAAACTAAAGCTATCCAGATCTTCAATCAGCGCCGTTTCAACAGCAAAACCTGAACGGGTGAACCCTACTGCACAGACACTGCCCTGCAGATAGCCCAAGGGGGAGATTTCACCTGCGGTGGTGCAACCGACAATATCCTGGTCGGGTAGCTGCTGCTCCAACGCCTGGGCAAAGCGATTGATATCCTGCTGTGCGGAACAGAAAAACAGTACCCAGCCAAGATCATCATGGCGTAACTGCTCGGCCAGCTCCCTGGCACAGGCCTCAGCATCTTTTAACTGAGAGACAGCGGTTAACACGGCGCTATTATTTATTTCACCACTGCTATCAACAGCACCACTGCTATAAGAAGAGAGATCCATAGGATCTGAAAGGGCGGCTTGCGCCTGAAACATGGTAGCTCCTTGTCCGCTTACGCGCTCCAATCCAAGTCCCCCTGTTTGTTCAGTGCCCCCAGTTAACGGGTCGGCATAGTCCAAAACAGAGTCCGGATTGCTTACTGATGCGGAATGGCCATACAGAGCTGTTTTTATAGTCTTTGTCACGCTCGGTCACCATTGTTCAAAAAGTGCAATTCATTACCTCCCTATGATGCAGTTTTAGCGACAAAATTCGATACACCTTTTTACTACGACCATAAGTGGTTAGATATAGTCCCGAAGTACTATATTGGCATACCACCTCTGCTGCCTACCATTGTTCATGCCTGAGGGATGTTCAACACGTCTCGATACAGGCCATTAACAACAACAATGTAAAATCATTCGAGGTACCGACTATGTGGAAAAAACCAAGCTATAAAGATCTGCGCATTGGCTTTGAAGTAACTATGTACTTCAGCCACCGCTAAGCCCGGAATTCTCTGACGATCAGAGGTTTTCCAGAAGCGTCTGATCCGTCAGGCGCTTTTGCGTTTTAGACCAGATCATTCTTATACAGTGACCACTCAACATCACTTCGGAGCCTCACCATGCATATTCGAGTTTTAGGTTCAGCAGCCGGTGGCGGCTTTCCACAATGGAACTGTAACTGCCCAAACTGTACCGGTTTACGTCAGGGTACCATTAATGCGACAGCCCGTACCCAATCTTCAATTGCCATCAGCGCTGATGGCGAAAACTGGCTGCTGTTTAACGCTTCTCCAGATATCCGAGCCCAGCTGGATTCTTTTGGCCCTTTGCAGCCAAACCGTAAAGTCAGAGACACCGGCGTATCAGCGGTACTGCTGATCGATAGTCAGATTGACCACACCACAGGCCTGCTAATGCTACGGGAAGGCTGCCCACACACGGTTTATTGCACCGACATGGTGTTTCAGGACCTGACCAAAGGCTTCCCTATCTTCCCTATGCTGGAAGCCTGGAATGGCGGTTTACAGCGTCGTCCGATTCCTCTATATGGCGAACATTTTTATGTGCCAGAAGTACCGGGCATTCGCCTGCAAGCGGTTTCTCTAAGCAGTAAAGCACCACCTTATTCACCACACCGCCATGATCCTCACCCTGGTGACAATATTGGCGTACTGATCACAGATACCAATACTGGCGGCAAACTGTTTTATGCCCCTGGCCTGGGAGAGATCGAAGAGCATCTATTACCACTGATAGACCAAGCGGATTGCCTACTGGTCGACGGCACCCTATGGCAGGACGATGAACTGATCGAACTGATGGGTGCAGATAAGCGCGGTAGTGATATCGGCCACCTGCCACAGATGGGCGATCCTGAGAATGACGTACCCGGCATGATCGATTTTCTGTCTCAATATCCTGATAAACGCCGCGTACTGATTCATATAAACAACACTAATCCGATTCTGGTCGAGGACTCACCAGAACGGGGCCAGCTGGATGCCGCCGGCATCGAAGTAGCCTTCGATGGTATGGACATACATCTGTAAGAACAGATGTAAGTATTGCGCCTAAATGCAGTACTAGTAAGAACAACAGCTCTATTTGCAGAGCTGAATGCACTGATTTATCGGCAGTGCCCGCTTCTGGAGGGGATCGGGTTCTGCCGAAAGCTCCTGATTAGAAACCTATTCAGGATAGCGCTCAACATCAGCTACAAACTACTTTCGGTCCGCTAACGACCATTCGCTTACAAAAACAATAATGGAGCCCGATTATGAGCCACCAACAAGCCACAGAAGTTATGCCTTGGAGCCGTGAAGAATTCGAAACACGCCTGCGCGCCAAAGGCGATCTGTACCATATTCATCACCCGTATCATATCGCCATGCATAAGGGTGAGTGCACACCAGAGCAGATCCGCGCCTGGGTTGCAAACCGCTTCTACTATCAAGTGAGCATTCCGGTAAAAGATGCCGCAATCATGGCCAACTGCCATGATCAGGAAGTGCGTCGTCACTGGATTCAGCGCATTATCGATCACGATGGCCGTGAAGGCTCCGAAGGCGGTATCGAAGCCTGGCTGCGCTTGGGCGAAGCCGTAGGCCTGAGTCGGGAAGAGCTGCTGGATCACCGCCATGTACTGCCAACCGTACGTTTTGCCGTAGACGCTTATGTCAACTTTGCCCGCAAAGCCACCTGGCAGGAAGCGGCATGTTCCTCTCTGACTGAGATGTTCGCTCCGACTATCCACCAGTCTCGTCTGGATACATGGCCCGATAACTATCCGTGGATTGAGCAGGAAGGCCTGCAATATTTCCGCAACCGTCTAAGTGAAGCCCGTCGTGACGTTGTACACGGCATCCAGATCACACTGGATCACTTCACCACTCGTGCGGAACAGGAAAGAGCCCTGAATATCCTGCAATTTAAACTGGATGTACTCTGGAGCTTACTGGATGGCCTATCTATGGCTCATGAACTGAATCGACCTCCGTTCCATACCGTGACCGACCAGCCGACTTATCACAGCCGTCTGGTTTAACAAAACCGATTTTAAAAGACAGAGCGTGAAAGGTATTCCAACACGAGGATACCTTTCACTGTCCAAGGTAAATCAATCTCTCTAGCCATATCTGCTATATCCGAAAAGCAAAGGCCAAGGGAAAACAGGTTAAGAGGTCACTATGAACGCTGTCGTAACAGAAAAAACTGAAAACCAGGCCAAGGCTAAGACTGAGGAGCAGCTACTCCAGCAGGTGCCTGAGATTAATCGCCTGTTTCGTTTTCAATGGGAAGCCAGCTCCAACTGCCACGTACTGCTTTATCCTGAAGGCATGGTGCAACTGAATGAAAGTGCTGGTGCGATTCTCACCCATGTGGATGGCACAAAAACCATCGCCGAGATTATCAGCCAACTGAAACAACAATTTCCTGAAGCAGACGATAGCCTGGATCAGGATGTGATCGACTTTTTTACCGAGGCTCACCATGAACTGCATTGGATCGAATTTGCCTGAAGGCATCGGCCAGCCGTTATGGTTGCTGGCTGAACTCACCTACCGTTGCCCCCTGCAATGTCCCTACTGCTCCAATCCGTTAAATTATGATCAGCAAAAAGATGAGCTGACCACCGAGCAGTGGATCGAAGTGTTCCGTCAATCCCGCGCTTTAGGAGCAGCCCAGCTGGGCTTTTCCGGTGGCGAACCCTTATTACGTGATGATCTGGAAGAACTGATCAAAGCCGCACGGGATATGGGCTATTACACCAACCTGATCACTTCAGGTATGGGACTGACCTTTGAGCGTATGCAAGCCTTTAAAGAAGCCGGACTGGATCATATTCAGGTCAGCTTCCAGGCCAGTGATGCCGAGATGAATGACTACCTATCCGGTAATAAACGTTCTTTCAAAGAAAAACTGGAAGTCGCTCGCACTGTGAAACAATTGGGTTATCCCATGGTGTTTAACTGTGTGATTCATCGAGAAAATATTGATCAGATCGACAAAATTATCGAGCTATCTATTGAGTTGGAATCTGATTATGTCGAACTGGCTACTTCTCAATATTACGGCTGGGCGCTAAAAAATCGCGATCATCTGCTGCCATCAAAGGCACAGCTGGAAGCGGCAGAAGCAACCACCAATCGTTATCGTGAACAGATCAAGGGTAAAAACCGCACCAAACTGATCTTTGTAGTGCCCGATTATTACGAAGAGCGCCCTAAGGGGTGCATGAACGGCTGGGGTAATCTGTTTTTGACGATTACACCGGACGGCACCGCTCTACCGTGCCATAGTGCCCGAGAGCTACCTATCGAATTCCCTAATGTGGTTGATGAGACCGTCGAGAATATCTGGTATCGCTCCAACGGCTTTAACCATTTCCGTGGCTACGAGTGGATGAAGGAACCGTGTCGTTCCTGCGATGAGAAAGAGAAAGACTTTGGCGGCTGTCGCTGTCAGGCCTTCCTGCTGACCGGCGATGCTAATAATGCCGATCCGGTGTGTGCCAAATCACCTCATCATCATCTGATTACCGATGCCCGTGATAATGCGGATACCGATCAACCTGCAAAAGAACCTATGATCTATCGCAACCGTAAAAACTCTCAAAAGCTGATTGCTGTCGGTTGAATATAAAAATCGACTGTGATTATGAAAAATGAGGGCGATATACCCATGATAAAAACAGAAGCTGTGTCATTTTCAGTTGAGTCGGATGAAGCCCAAACGGCTAACACTCAGACGCTTAGCACTCAAATACATAACACTCAGACAGCCAAAAAAGAATCACAGCGAACTTCCCAACGCTTAAAACCCGAGCAAGTGGTACAGGCCCAAGCTCAGGTTAGCTTCCCCCGCAGTCATCTGCGGGGCAGTTTCTGGCTCAAACATGACCCAGAAAAGAATCCACTTACCCTACTACTAACCAGCCAAAATGGCGCCATCACTTCGCTGCTACCCAATGATATGGGTGTACACTCTAAGGTGCATGAGTACGGTGGAGTGCCTTATACGGTAACGAATTCCGGTATCTACTGGGTAGATGAAGATAGCCAACAACTGATGTTTGCGCCCTGGCAACAAGGCTCCCAGCTACAAGACTCAGAGTTACAGATCTCACAACTGCAAAACTCAAAGCAACAAGACTCAAATGACGAAACATCGGCTATTCAGCTAGATCTTAATCAGCTGCAACAGATCAGTGACAGAAACCACTGCCGTTATGGCGAACCAGTACGGCACCCTACTCAGCCTTATCTTATCGCTATCGAAGAGGAGCATCCGGCAAACCATCCCGCTAAAGCCCATCAAGTGATCAATCGCTTAGTGGTTTTTGACCTGACCAACAAACAAAGATATCTACTGGTTGAAGGCGCTGACTTTTATTCAAGTCCCTGCTTTGATCAAACTGGACAACAGATCGCCTGGATCGAATGGAGTCACCCAGATCAACCCTGGACCAGTACCCGGTTAAAACAAGCAAAATGGCCGGAAACATCTCTATTCCACCAACTCCATCAACAGGCAGGGCAATCTGAAAAAACGGTACATAAGTCACCTGATGATTCATCAGCAGTAGTACTGAACAGCCAACAGATCTTTCCCAGATTTAAAACCCATATTGCCTCAGTTCAGCAACCTAGTTTTGATGCTCAGGGGCAACTGCTGTTTATTAGCGATCATCAGGGCTATTGGAATTTGTACAGATCCGATCATCAGCAAGAAATCAGCTGCCTGTACGAAATTCAAGCCGACTGCGGGTCTGCTCCCTGGCAATTTGGTAATCAGCATTACCAGTACCGCACTCTAGAAGATAATAGCCAATGGCTGAGTATCTGTGTCAGCCAAAACGGCCGCTGGCAGCTACATCATTTAACGGCTCCGGAAGGAAAGCCCTTGGCACGATGCGATAAGCAGGTTTTAAACCATTTTGATGACTACTGCCATTTCGCACAACTCAGCCTTATTCCAAACCAAGACAGTAATGAGTACAAATTGCTCGTTCAAGTCGCTTCGGAACAACAGGCACTATCTATCGTTGAAGCCAGTTTTAACCCTAAGAACGCCATAGAGAGCGTGTTATTTCAGTACCTGGATAATGGTTATCGCATCGCTGATGCCATTACCCCTGAAGCGATTCACCTGAAACTTCCGGCACATGATGTCCATAGTTTGTTTTATCCCAATCCAAACAACTCTCAAGCCCCTCTGTTAATTAATGTCCATGGCGGGCCGACCTCCTGTGCTTTTCCGGGCTTACAACTGCCAATTCAATTCTGGCTACAACAGGGCTTTAGCGTATTGGACTTAAACCATAGAGGCAGTACCGGTTATGGCCGTAACTACCGGGAAGCTTTATTCCGGCAATGGGGTGAAGCGGATCTGGAAGATGCGCGTCTGATGGTCCACTGGCTGGAAAAACAAGCCCGTATTGATGGCAATAAAGTGGTAATTCGTGGCCAGAGTGCCGGAGGATATAGTGCTTTACGGGCTGCCACTCTGGGCTATTTTACAGCAGCAGTAAGTCTGTACGGCATTAGCGATCTGCAGCGTTTGACCAAAAGCACTCATAAATTTGAATCCCATTATCTGCACTGGCTGATTGGTGATCCCAACCGGGATAGCATGACCTATCAGCTACGCTCCCCCCTGTTCAGTTTAAGCAAACAAACCAAACTGCCCGCACTGATGTTATTCCAGGGTGCTAAAGACAGAGTTGTACCGGCCGATCAAATGAAACACTTTGCCAAACATTACCAAAGTCTAGGTCATCACTGCGAAAGCTTTATTTATGATGATGAGGCCCATGGTTTCCGGCAATTTGCTAATCGTCTGCATCAATTAGAGACGGAACTGGCGTTTTATCAGTCACAGGGGATTCTGCCCGATGTTTAGCCCAGCGCCTCAAGCACATCAGATACCGATTGCACTCAGTAACAGTAGTGATGGCCGCTGTCGCTTGGTAGCGACACTTAACTGCGGCAGTGCTCATGAACCTGACAGCTGGCCTGGCTTAGCTCATCTGCTGGAACATAGCCTATTTCTGGGTTCGCAGTCAGATCACCACAGCTTTCAGGCCGGTGAGATTCAGGCACAATTGCTACAGATGGGCGGTATGATCAATGCCAGTACTCAGTTTTTTCATACCAGCTATATGCTGGAATGCCCGGAATCACAGCTTTCCCGCGCTATAGAGCTACTTAGCCAGCTCCTGTTCTGCCCTAGCTTTAAAGCCGATGATGTGATCGGTGAATTGGATATTATCGAAGCAGAATATCAGGCTCGATGTGGAGAAGGGGAACAGCAGGTACAAGCTGTAATACAGCTACTCAGCTCACCGGGACATTCCTATCATAGATTTTGTGCAGGCAACAAAAGTACTCTGGCTCACAATGATCCTGAACTATTGTGCATCCTGCGCCGCTTCTATCAGCACTACTATCGACCTGAGAACCTAACACTCTGGGTTGAAGCCCCGGAAGAGCTACATGGACTAATTGAAAACAGTCTGCCACTGACCCTTAATGAGCATTTTCTGCAGGCCCAGTCCATTCATGCCGAAGCGATTCTGCCCTGTGATCGCAGTATCCAGTTTGAACTGCCACCACTCAATGACCCAACACAGACATGGCCTGAGTCAGACAACCTTGTGGCCATAGCCAGTAGTCAGCCAGGTTATGAATGGTGCTGGCGTTTACCGAGCCTTTTACTGCCAGCCATTAACCAATTAAGCTTACCCGCTGGCTTTCAGCATCGTCTACGAATGTTAGACCCAGAGCAATTAATACTATCCATTCATTACGGTGTTGAAGATCAGCTAAGCCCTGAAGATATGCAGCTGCAACTAACTAATCTCTGTGAACAGCTGGAGTTCAGCAGCCATAGTACCACCCCTGCACTACAGCAGGCTGTGCAAAGAGGCCTATACCATCACTATAAGCTACCTATTGTAGAAGGGGATATTCTCAGCACCTCCCTGGCCAAACAACTGAGGCGCCCGCCCCGGCTTACGCTGATTCAATGTAGTATTAAAGATAGTACTGAAGAAACGCTGTATTTCCCAACAGGCTATCAATGCAACTATGCCTTCTCAACACCTATTCAAGTTGAGCAAACGGCTGTTGTGATGCCTTACCGGCAGCTACATATGACCCTGACTCAATTATCGGAAGAGGCCTGTGTACAGCAACTTGGGCAAACGCTAAGCGTTAAAAATACCGATCGTTACAATCAAAGCGCGTTGATCTGGTTACCAGCTGCCGCTTTAGGAGCTGAAGACGATAACCGTTTGATCAACAAACAACTGTGTCATGCCTATATCTGGCAGTTACAACAACGCGCTTATCAAAGCCTACGTCTGGACAAAAAGCTCGGTTATATCGTGCATTTAGGCTATCAGGAACTGCATCAGCAACCTGGCTTGTTACTGCTAATTCAGGGTGAGAGCCGTTTTAGTGGACAGCAACTGTTGATGGCGTTGAAAAATTTCCTGGCAATGGAGCTTAACCATAAACCTAGCTTCCCTCCGACCGATCAACCTCTTTGGCAGAGCTACTGCCAATGCCACCAGATAAACCCAGACCTATCAAAACTGGCTGATCTAAATTATCAGGCAGAATTAGGCCTGTTTATCTATAGCCAGTAACGCTGCTCTCATTCCCGCTAGAAACTCTGTAAATATTTCACTGGCAAGACGAGCCTTGAGAATACAGACCTCAAAACTTCCGCTTTATCAGCTACAGGAAACAACTTGCCTAAAAAGCGGCATCCATTTGCCGCTCCAGCTACAAAACAATCATAAGAAAACCCTTATTCAACAGGTAGTTAAGCTGTTTGCAAAGACTTCTGTAAAGATCATGTAAAGAGGATGAAAATACAAAGTAAAGGCTCTGTAAAGGGCCCAACAAAGGAATAAGCTTTGCTCTAAGAGATGTGCTTACGCACTTTTTTACATTGCACAACAAGTGCCCTGCAACAGGGTTCTACGCTTTCTAAACCACTTATCATGGATAGAAACCCCACCGTAGAACCTGCCTTGTTTGGGTGTTGAATGACAAAAAGGAGTTACACAATGAATATCTCTGGAGCACAGCAATCTGGTTTTCAACAAGGTCCAATGAGAATGGGACCACCGCCAAGCGCTGAGGACCGTACTAACCGTATTATGCAGGGTATCGAAGATGGCAAGATTGACGTTAATGAACTTCAGGAACGTCTGACTAATGATTTTGGTGATGCCGCTGCCGATATCGTGTCCGAAGACGGTACTGTTGATACAGAAGCGCTAACCGAGCTGTTTGCCAATAACAAACCTCAGGGCGGGCCACCACCTCATGGTGAAGGCGGTATGCCACCTCCACCACCGCCAAGTGATGAACAGAAGGCTAACTTTGAAGCTAATCTGGTCGAGCTACTGGGTGAAGATACTGTCTCAGGTTTAAAAGATGATGATGGAAGGATCGACTTCTCTGCTCTGATCGAAACCCTACAGGATTATCAGATGGATAGCCCGGTAGGTAGCCTGTTTACCGCAGAAGCTTGATACTGATTGGTAATCCTGCGGACTCAACGCCAGTCAGCAGGATTACACAGGTAAATATCAGTCTGTGCTTAAACTGCTCTTAGCACAGACTGATCGCCTTAATACTAGCATTTACACCAAGTCGCTTTTCCAGCAAAAAAGCCTTATAGTGTCGTTACTAAATTACTTAGTACTAACCCATACATAGAGAAGAGGAATTTTGATGATAGTAGCAAAGCATAGCCAGGCAGGTTGTTGGTCACAGGGTGATGCTTGAGGTGGTCTAATAGCTCTAAAACCACTTTAGCCAGATTGAGCTAAAGCAGCCCAACGCTCTCTCGACACCTTCTACATTCTGCCCGGCCCGTTAAAGCCGGGATTTTGGTATGCCTATCAAAAATCCCATCGAGTAGATACTTCCTGCCTAGTGCCCTTTGGTACAGGCCTGAATATGGAGTATCGACCTGTTAAATAGCGAAATAAAAGTGGTTCTATCTTGTTTTATAAACCCTTTTGTTACGCTGCTTTTGCTTTGTATATGGGATCATTACAATGTCTTCTTTCTCCCTTCAATCTTTGGGTTGGAATCATTTTTTTCAGCAACAACTAAGCTTTGAACAACTGGAATCTTGCTTACCCTTTCGCGTCAGTCAGGTACATCGTAGCCAACTGGAATGTTTAGGCTTTGGCTTAGAAGGCCTGCAAAAACTGGAACTACCGCTGCACTTTTGGCGCGAACAAACACCGGAACAACGCCCTACCGTTGGTGACTGGTTACTGATTGATCGGCACTCATTAATCGATGAACAGGTTTCACAGTTCCTCTCACAGCCTATGCAGCGATTAGAGCGTAAAAGCCTGATTAAACGGATGCGGGTGGGTATTAGCTCTGAGATTCAACTGATTGCCGCTAATATCGATACACTCTTGATTGTCACCTCCTGTAATGAAGAGTTCAGTATCAATAGAGTTGAGCGCTATTTGGCTTTAGCCGCTGAGGCTGAGATACACCCCGTTGTCGTACTGACCAAAGCCGATCTCACTGAACAAGCCGAGAACTTTAGCCAACAGCTGTATCACAGCCACCCCCATCTGGTAGTGGAAACGGTCAATGCAACGGACCCTAAACAACTCGACGCTCTACGCCTGTGGTGTGGCAACGGCCAAAGCCTGGCGTTAGTCGGCTCTTCCGGGGTAGGTAAGTCCACGCTGACGAATAGCTTGATGGGTCAGCAAGACCAGTTAACTCAAGGGATTCGGGAAGCTGATAGCAAGGGGCGTCATACCACAACCAGCCGTTCGCTACACTGGTTGGCAGATGGTGGTGTGTTATTGGATACACCGGGCATGCGTGAGCTACAACTGGTGGATAGTGAAACGGGTATCCGGCAAACCTTCTCTGAAATTGAACAACTGGCCGAACAGTGCCGTTTTCAGGATTGCCAGCATCAAGGAGAGCCGGGCTGTAAGGTAATAGAAGCGGTTGAGCAAGGAAAGCTAGACAGCCGTCAGCTGGAGAACTATCACAAGTTAATGGCAGAACAAGCCAGAAACAGTGAGAGTCTGGCAGAAAAACGCAGTAAAGACAGAGCGCTGGGTCGCTTTTATCAAAGTGCTAAGAAAAGCTCACGCTTGCACAAAAAGGGCTTTTAGATAATAACGTTTAGAAAGATGACCTATATGAAATAGGCCCAAAAGAGAAAGCCTCCGGTTTCCTGGAAACGGGAGGCTTTTCCACATTTGAAACAACACTTAGCATCAAAGCGACTGTAGCTCAGAATCGGAATGAGCCACGCAATATCAACTGCTCTAATCTAAATAGCCAAATTAGATCAATGCAGTTTCATCTTAGGTCGCACGACCTTACCCAGCTTCTCAGCAACAATCACCATCATCGCCTTGGGCCAGCCATGAATCGCCACTTGGTGCATACGATAAAGCGAGATATACACCGCACGGGCAATACGTCCTTCAATAAACATACTGTTGGAGGTCAGGTTACCCATCAGACTCCCCACAGTACTGTAGCGACTCAGATTAACCAGTGAGCCGTGATCCTTATAGATATAAGGCTTAGGTTGCTCACCTTTTAGCAAACGAGCCAGATTCTCTTTCACCTGTTCAGCCATCTGGTGGGCGGATTGTGCCCGAGGTGGAACCCAACTACCATCTGCTTGCTCACAAGCGCAGCAATCACCAATCACCCAGATATCGGGATGACCTTTCGCCTGTAAACTTGGTTCGACCAAAATTTGGTTATTGCGATTGGTTTCAAAAACGCCCAAACGAGATACAAAATCTGGCGCTTTAACACCCGCAGCCCAGATCATCATATCGGCCTGGATTAGCTCATCATCCGCCGTGATAAAACCTTCTTTAGTAGCTGAAGCCACCCGTACGGACTGTCTGACTTCAACGCCCAAACGAACCAACTCTTTTCTGGCCGAGTACGAGATACGATCAGGCAGCGCTGGCAAAATACGAGGGCCTGCTTCAATCAGACTGATCTTCAGCTGATTGGCTGTCATATTCGGCATGCCGTAGGACTTCAATAAATCCGCAACATGGTACAGCTCAGCAGATAGCTCAACGCCGGTTGCCCCACCACCCACAATGGCGATATGCAGCTCTTCCGATGCACCCTGCTGGTTAATACGGATAAAGTTGTTCAGCAAACCGTGGTGGAAACGCTCTGCTTGTTGGTGAGAATCAAGAAAATAGCAATGTTCTGAAACACCTGGGGTGCCAAAATCATTACTGACACTACCGATAGCCAACACCAGCTTGTCATAACTCAGCTTACGCTCAGGCAGTACCTGTTCACCTTCACTATCAAAAGAAGGAGCCAGCGTAACGGTTTTATTCTCTGCATCCAGATGAAAAAACTCACCCAGCTGGAAATTATAGTGATGTTTCGCCGCGTGAGCGTGATACACCACACCATCCGTACTGGTATCCAGAGATCCCGTTGCTACTTCGTGCAACAGAGGTTTCCAGATATGCGTACGATTACGATCCACCAGAGTGATCTGAGCTTTATTTTTTCGGCCATATTTATGGCCAAGTTGTGTTGCTAATTCAAGACCGCCTGCGCCGCCTCCTATGATTAAAATGTTTTCCATCGCCTGATTACCTTCTTAATGATATGGGACTGGCCGCCAGGTTGCGTGACGACGAAAAACGCCAATAACAAGCAACAGACAGTCCCATAGCATCAGCTCTGAATCATTTTATTTGCCAAGGCAGCTTTGCCGCATGCACCGCAACTTGCCTCACAAATCCTTCAGAATCACTTATGAGATCAGGCAAAAATAGGTCTTACCTATTAAGCTCTATACTTTCGTCGAAAGCGACAAAAAAGTAAATGCTTCTTTTGCATCTGCGAGATTTTCAATAATCCATACTTTCGCAGCAGAGAAAACAGGAAAAAGCATTAGAAAACAGAGGGAAAGAAGAAATAAGCACTCAAACAAACGTTTCTCTTCAATAAAGCCCTGCATTCTTCACTTACAGGTCGAAAAATACCGAAATACTTTCGTTTAAGTGGGTATAAAGTACTACAAAGCACGAGGAAAAACAGAAATAGCCCAGGAAAAACAGTGTTAAGCCTAAGTTAATGCAGTAGATTCCTGAAAACTGATGTCTGGATCAGATATATGGTCAGCGGGCAGCACCACACTCAACACCATATTGAGTGTATTTAGCCTAATGTCTTAGCCTGATTCACATAAACTGCGACATGCACTGCGCTGTAAAAAAACATACAATGCTCAAAGAGTTAAACACAAGGAATCGTACCAGATGAAAAAAATTCGCTACTTGCTAACAGCCCTTCTCTTCAGTGCCAGCATGAATGCCGCTGCCGCGCCCGTTAAAGAAGAGTGCAGTGGCCTGGCTGGTATGAGCAGCAATTTAAACACCGTCGCTGAAGCTTTTAAGCTGATCGGTGAAATCAAACAAGGCGACGAATTGGATAAAGCACTGGGTGAAGTGGTGGATGCGATGGTTCTGGTCGCAGAGGCCGAGAATACACCTCGATTAACCAATGCCGTAGGTGATCTGAGCCAAGCCTATAACAGCCTGAACGCCAATCAATTTCAAAGTGCGTTAAATCAGGTTATTCATTATATGGATGGGCTTTACCAAAGAGAGTGTCTTTAATTAGCCAGTTAGCATGCAAAGCTGGCAGCTGTGATCGCCAGCTTTTCCTTTCAAAAGAGCTCTATTCTTCCAAAAGATGCGTTAACAATGCCCTTAACTTACCGGGTTTAACCGGCTTATTAAGTACAGGCAAACGCAGCTGACTAAATAAGTGACGACATTCGCTACTACGATCTGCCGTCAGAATAACGGCAGGAATTTCCTGACCAAACGTCTCCCGTAAGTTCTGAACCGCATCCGTGCCCAGCTTATCATCGTGAAGATGGAAATCGGCCAAAATCGCATCAGGCACCAGCTCTTCATCCAGACATAGTTCACTGGCTTCCTCTTCACTGGCTGCAGTAATCACCTGACACCCCCACTGAGATAACAGCGCATCCATACTCACCAGAATGCTCTCTTCGTTATCAATCACCAGAATAGTCAAACCCTGCAACCGATCGGGAGGTGGTACAAAATATGTCACACTGGGTCGAAGCGGAGCCACTTGTTCAGCCAGAGGCACCTGCACAGAGAACATAGAACCCCGGCCTTCAACAGAACTTAATAGAACCGGATGTTCCAACATACGGGAGATACGCTCAACAATGGCTAACCCCAGTCCAAGCCCCTGGCGATTCTTCCCCTTATGACGGGCCATCTGACGGAATTCTTTAAAGATATATTCCTGCTGATCAACAGGAATGCCATCACCGGTATCCCAGACCTGGATACTGACAATATCCCCCTGACGACGACAACCGATGAGCACCCGGCCATCCTGGGTATAACGAATCGCATTGCTGATCAGGTTGCGGATAATACGCATCAATAGGCGGGAATCACTGCGTACAGAGAGGGAGCTGGATACCGCTTTAAGCTGCAATCCTTTGCTATGAGCAACCGGTTGGAACTCACCTTCCATGGAAGTTAATAGCTGCTGCAGATTAAATTCACTGATATCCGGTTTAACAGCTTTCTGATCCAGCTTGGAGATATCTAACAGATCGGTAATCAGATCTTCAGCATTTTCCAACGCCAGATGGACACGCTCAACCAGATGGGCATCATCATTGGCTAATGCCCGCTCTCTTAACGCCGCCACCAGCAAGCGTGCGGCATTCATCGGTTGTAAAAGATCATGACTGGCAGCGGCAAAATACTTATCTTTATTACGATTAGCCTCTTCTGCCGCTTCTTTGGCTAGTTTAAGCTGCTGCTCAATTTGCTCTCTTTCTAAAATTTCCTGACGCAACTGCTCATTCAGCGTGACCAGCTCAGAGGTCCGCTCTGCAACTCTCTGTTCCAGTTCCTCATTGAGTTTTTTATAGCGGGTACGCTCTTCTTCCAACTCATCCAGCTTGGCACTGAGTTCAGGATAATAACTTTTCCGCGTGGATTGGTTACCCAAACCTATTAGGCTGGCAACCGCATCATCATCAGAGCCCTGAGTGTGATCAGAGTGCTTCTTCATACACCACTTCTACATCGCGTTTACTGGAACGTCTGGGGTTGGTCAAAATACAGGGATCAGAGATGGCGTGCTCCGACAACATCGGAATATCCGTCACACTGACACCGCTTGCCGCCAGCTTCTGGCTCAGACCCACTTGCTGTTTTAAATCGACAACCTGACGCACCAAACGTTCCCTGACCTGATTACTGGTCATGCCTCGAATATCGATACCCAGCGTTTGCGCCACAACCTTAAATCGATCTTCTGCATCGCGGTAGTTAAAGTTGATCACATGCTCTAGCAACATGGCATTACATAGACCATGGGGCAGATCCAGATAGCCGCCCAGACTATGGGACATGGCATGTACCGCCCCCAGGATCGCATTAGAGAAAGCCAAACCCGCCTTCATAGAGCCCAGCATCACCTGTTCTCTTAATTGCAGATCAGCGGGGTTCGCGACCAGTGCCACCAGGTTTTCATTAATCAGACGCATACCGTCTAAAGCATGCATATCCGTTAAGGGGCCCGCCCCTGTCGAAACAAAGGCTTCTACTGCATGCACCAAGGCATCCACACCGGTACAAGCAGACAGGAAGGGATCCATGGTTAATGTCGTTTCAGGGTCGATCAGTGCCACATCCGGCACAACCGCCTTACTGACAATTGAGATTTTCACCTTATCCACTTGATCGGAAATGATGGCAAATTGAGAGACATCTGCCGAAGTACCCGCAGTGGTAGGGATAAAAATCAGAGGAGGAATTGGCAAATCGATCGTATCGATGCCTTCATAATCGAGAATATTTTTGCCATTGGCGGAGACAATGCCCACACCCTTGGCACAGTCCATAGGACTACCACCGCCCACAGCGACAATGACGTTACATTGATGCTCCTGGTACAGCTGTGCGCCCAGCATAACTTCTTCGGAACGTGGATTAGGCGAGACCTGAGTAAAGGTCACATATTCAATGCCTTCCTCTTCCAGACAACCGGCAATATCTGCTAACCACCCGGCTTCGACAACCCCAGGATCAGAAACCAGAAACACCTTCTTGGCACCGAAGGTTTTAGCGTAATTACCGACAGATTTTCTCGCACCCGCACCAAAGATAATCTCTGGTGAGACAAACTTACGTAAGTTAGTGATATCGTTGCTCATGGTTACCACTCAACACAGCCCTGTGCTTAGCCGCGTATTATCATTGTTATTGTATATGGTCCAGTCAGACAGATACCGAGTGTACCTGAAGCCAGCCTAAGCCCCAAGCGTTGTAACAAAAGCGTTACAAACTGATTTTATTAGATATTTAACGTAATAACCTAGCATGCTAATCAGGTTTTCCGTTTTAAACAATACATCCTTTGTAGCGCTTAATATCGGTTGACCTAGACTTTATGTACAATACCGGACTGTTTTCAATAGGATTTATAATTCCAATGCGCCGAACCATGTTTAATACGCCGGTAGTAAGCGACCTTCTTTGTCTTTTTTCTACCCTGGTACTGAAACTCACTGGCTGGAAGGTTGAAGGCCAGCTTTCTGCGGATGTCAAAAAAGCTGTGCTGATCGCTGCACCCCATACTACAAACTGGGATATGCCATTCAGTTTAATGATGGCGTTTAAGCTGCGTCTGCCGGTCTACTGGTTGGGCAAAAAGGCCATTTTTAAGTTTCCCTTTGGCCCCTTAATGCGCTGGATGGGCGGCATCCCGGTAGAAAGATCCCGCTCCACAAATATGGTGGATAGCATTGTTGAGTTATTTGATCAGCATGACAATCTGCTGATTATGATGGCACCGGAAGGTACCCGCTCTCAGGTTCAAGAGTGGAAGAGTGGTTTTTACCATATGGCCAATGGGGCCAATGTTCCTATTGTGCTGGCCTATATCGATTACAAACAAAAACGTGGCGGCATTGGCCCTCTTTACCAGACCTCAGGGGATTACCCAAAAGATCTGCAAGAGATTCAAGCCTTCTATCAACCGTTTCGTGGTAAATACGACTAGTTCAAGATTCCAGAAGGACCTGTATGTCACTTAGCTTTTTACTTATTTTTGCCGCGACCGTATTCTCGGTATCCATTATTCCGGGTCCTAGCATGCTGTTGGCCCTATCCCACGGTATGCAACACGGTTTAAGCAAAACCCTGATCTCAGCGGCGGGTAATGTCAGTGTCACCATCCTGCAAGCCGTTATCTCTATGGCTGGGCTTGGGGCAATCCTCGCTTCTTCCGAACTGTTTTTTCAGTTGATCAAATGGGCCGGTGCTGCCTATCTGATCTATATCGGTATCAGTCTTTTACTGGCCAAAAAAGAAAGCTTAACCCTACCGGATACAGAACAGGCTACAACCGCAACAAGCAACACCAAACTGTTCCTTCAGTCCGCCTTGATCACCGCAGGCAATCCAAAAGCGATCATCTTCTTCACCGCGGTATTCCCACAGTTTATTGATCCCAATATCAATTACTTAGTGCAATCGAGCATTCTGATCAGCCTTTGTTCTGTTATCGCATTTATCTGTTTTATGCTCTATGGGATGATAGGCCACAAATTAGTCGCACTGTTTGCCAAGGCCAAAATAAGACAACGCATCAACCAATTGATTGGCGGCGGCTTTATCAGTGCCGGTATCGGGCTAGCCAGCAGCAATCGATAATCTCTGTTTTAAGGAAGCATCATGAATCAAGGTTTTAAGTGGTTGGCCTGCCTGGGCCTAGCCACCGGATTAAGCAGTACAGCTTTTGCCCAGAATCTGCCACAAAGTAATCCTCAAACAAAACCGGTTGTACCTGCCGTTAATCAACCCGAAACCTGTGTCAAGCTCAGCACGACTAAGGGTGATATCCTACTGGTATTGGACCGCCATGCAGCCCCTCAGACCAGTGAAAACTTTCTGGGTTACGTTAACGATAAGTTTTACGACGGTACTATTTTTCACCGCGTGATTGACGGTTTTATGGTTCAAGGCGGTGGTTTTGATCAATCTTTCGACGAAAAAGAGACCGACAAACCGATCAGCAATGAATCCAACAACGGCATGAAGAACCTGCGCGGCACCATCGCAATGGCCCGTACCTCAGCACCTCATTCCGCGACGTCTCAGTTCTTTATCAATACCGTCAACAACCCAGGCCTGGACTTTGGTGCCCGTGGTGCCAACAGCTGGGGTTATGCGGTATTTGGTAAAGTTGTCCAGGGTATGGAAGTGGTTGATGCCATGAGCAAAGTACAGACCGGCATGTACCGTCGCCACAGAGATGTACCCGCAGAGCTGCTAATGATTAACTCAGCCACCTCTTTTGGTTGTGTAAAGCAACCCGTAATGCAGCCACAACAACAGAAGCCACAGGCTCAATAAACCGATTTGATTTTAGCTAAATAGAACAACGAGGAGATATCATGATCTGGACCGTTTACCTTTCCGGCGAGATCCACACCGACTGGCGTGAACAGATTGAACAAGGTGCGAAAGCACTGGATCTGCCCGTAACCTTTACCTCTGCAGTAACAGATCATGATGCCAGCGATGCCGCAGGTGATGTATTAGGTGCTCAGGAAGATAACTTCTGGCGTGATCATCAGTCTGCCAAAGTGAATGCGATTCGCACTAAAAACCAGATCGAAAAATGTGATATTGCCGTGGTGCGCTTTGGCAACAAATACAAGCAATGGAACGCGGCGTTTGATGCCGGCTATCTGGCCGCACTGGGCAAACCTTATATCACCCTGCACGACGAAGAGATTGTTCACCCACTGAAAGAAGTGGATGCCGCTGCCATGGCTTGGGCTAAAACCCCAGAGCAAGTGGTTGAAGTACTGAAGTATGTCACCACTCGCTAAGTATTGATCTAACAGGAGGGCTTGGGCTTAACTAGCATTAATCCATGTTATTCAGCTTTTGCCCTCCTAACGCTTAAACAGCGTCTTGATTTGCTCCCAAGTCAAAAGAATCAATAAAGCAAATGTGATGTAGTACAAGCCGTGCACAAACCTCACAACAAAGACATACACCTCTTTTGAAGGAAAGCTAAAGCCCAACGTATTACGGGCACCCTCCACCAGATAGCTGGGGCTCACCGCATTAGCGAACAGCAAAATCAACACCCATAAAACAATCAGAACCGGCAGCCCTAAACGGGGAAATCTCATATTGATGTCTCTAAATAATCAATTAAAACAGAGTAATAAAAGTGTTACAGCAGCAGCTGACAAAATAGAAAAACAAAAAAGCTGCCTACAAGAGACTAGCTTATCGCCAGACCAGAAGACAGCTTTGCAGAAGTACGCCAATTAGTGCCGGGCACTATTTAGGGGTATAAAGGTAGTTGACAGAATAATCCAGAGTTGAGTCAAAGCCGGAAACACTAATGGTCGCCTTAGCCTGAATATTGCCCTCGTTTCCACTGAAGGAACAGCTAACGATCTCCCAGGTATAAGTACCGCCATCACCGGTATTCTGGAACTGCTCATATTGCTCAACAGAACAGAACTGATCCTGATTTGCAGGCTTAGCTACGTTTTCAAGCGTGGTTACAACAGGCGAACCCAGGTTACTCACAGTAACGCTCAGCTGTAGATCATAATTCCCTGAGCCATCACTTCCGCTATCGGTACTACCACCAGTATCAGTACCGCTGTCCGTGCCACTATCCGTATCGCCACCAGTACCACTATCGGTGCCTCCGCCGGTATCCATACCACCCGTTCCACCACTGGCATCAACAAAGGTTGGCAGAACGCTATTTCCCTCCAGGAAAGTGGTCAATAACTGAGCATAATTGGAAAAAGCACTACTGCCATTGATAGAAGCAGATAGATCATCCAATACCTGATCCCAATCATCACCAATATCAAAATCCGTGGTAACCAGATCACCACTTGGCAGAGTAAAGCCCGCCGCAGTCAGAGAATCCACCAAACTGGTTTTAGCATCATTAAATGCTGCTGTATCGATAACAATACTAGCACCGCCAAACCAATCCTCTGGTGACATAGAGACCGCACGAGCAACCACCATATTGGTCAAAGGAGTGATATTGACCGTCCCAGATGTCTCAGCAAAGCTATAGATCATACTGCCCAGGGCGGTACTATTGATTTGCAGTGCGCAAGGCAAAACCCCACTGGCGACCTGCCCCGACCACTCGCCGCTGGAGTCCGTAGTTACAGTACTTAAGAAACCCGAGCCATCGGCACATTTTGCAGTAATCTGCTCATTGCTAATCGCCGCACCGGTTGCCGCGGTCCCCTCAAGCGTAGTGCTCGTCGCGGTTGAGCTGCTGTTATCGTCATCATCGTCGTCATCAATACAGGCTACTAGTGAAGTCGCAGCCAGGCCAATCAACGCGTAAGTCGCTAATTTTTTCATCTGCTATGTCCTTAATGGAATGACACTCAGTTAAGCCATACACAGCGAAACAAAAAAACTCGTTAGTTCCTGCTAAGTACACCAGAAATATGGAGTCATACACACTTACACAAAAGTGTTTCGATATTTTTGGCCAATGACTGAAGAATGAAGCCATTGGCTAAAGAGAAACTTGTGTGTGAGTGCTTATGCTACAAAAGCTTTTGTTTCGCTGCTTAGAAAAGCACCTTAGTCCTTTTCCTTTTGAGCTATGAAAAGCCTAGGTCATAACATTCAAATTTGCTGACAAAGCGGATTAAAATTAAGCAAATTATTAAATTAGAGAAACACCGCCCAGGATTTCTGCCATGGGAGATAAACTTTCTACTTCAGCTCTGTATTCCTGACTGTTTTTCTGGGACAATGCGCGCTTTTAAGGGACAGGCTATAATGCACGCCTGTCCCTTCCTGCCGATTAGCTGATAGATACCGATACCTGATGAGCGCAATAACCAGTAAACATAAAACAGCCCCGAACCTGTTCTCTTACCCTCTATATTGGGCGGAGTGTTTTGGTACAGCCCCTTTCCTGCCGACCACTCGCGAGGAGATGGATCAGCTGGGCTGGGATAGCTGCGATGTGATTATTGTCACCGGTGATGCTTATGTGGATCACCCAAGTTTTGGTATGGCGGTAATGGGCCGTCTGCTGGAGGCTCAGGGCTTCCGGGTTGGTATCATCGATCAGCCGGACTGGCGTAACCCTGACGACTTTATGCGTCTGGGTAAGCCGAATTTCTATTTCGGTATTACGGCAGGCAATATGGATTCTCTGATCAACCGTTATACGGCGGATCTGAAGGTACGTAACGACGATGCCTATACTCCTCACGGTGAAGGCGGTAAACGCCCGGACCGTGCAGTGATTGTCTACTCCCAGCGCTGTAAGCAGGCCTACTCCGATGTGCCTGTGGTAATCGGTGGTATTGAAGCCAGTCTGCGTCGTATCGCTCAGTACGATTACTGGAGTAATGAGGTACGCCGTTCGGTATTAATCGACTCCACTGCGGATATTCTGCTCTACGGTAACGCCGAGCGCGCCATCATCGAATTGACTCAGAAACTAGCAGCCGGTGAAAAACTGGAAGATCTGCAGGATATTCGTGGTACCACCATTGTGCGTGATGCGGCTCCGGGTGGTTATACTGAGATTGATTCCAGCCGTGTGGACTGGCCCGGTAAGATCGACCAGATCCCAAGCCCTTACGAGTATATCCCAGAAGGTAAATGTCAGGATGATGAAGAGGAAGATCCTGATGTAATGCCGATCCGTGTGATTCCAGCACCACTGAAAGGTAAATACGGCAAGCTGGAGCAGGAAAAGACTTATATCCGTCTGCCTTCCTTTGACAAAGTACACAAAGATCCTGTGCTTTATGCCCACGCCTCTCGTGTGCTGCATCTGGAGTCAAATCCCCATAACGCCCGTGCACTGATTCAAAAGCATGGCAAAAAAGAGATCTGGGTTAATCCACCGCCAATCCCGCTGGAAACAGAGGAGATGGATGGTGTATTTGGTTTCGCCTATCAGCGTGTGCCACACCCAAAATACGGTGATGCCAAGATCCCTGCCTACGATATGATCCGCTTCTCGATCAATATTATGCGCGGTTGTTTTGGTGGCTGTACCTTCTGCTCCATTACCGAACACGAAGGCCGTATTATTCAGAGCCGCTCCCATGAGTCGGTACTGAATGAGATCGAAGATATCAAAGAGAAGCTACCGGCCTTTACCGGTCATATCTCTGATCTGGGTGGTCCAACCTCCAACATGTACCACCTGAACTGTAAAGACCCTGAGATTCAGGCGTCCTGTCGTAAGCTGTCCTGTGTTTATCCGGATATCTGTGTCAACCTGAATACCAATCACAGCCCGACGACTGAACTGTATCGTAAAACCCGTGCTATTGACGGTGTGCATACGGTATCTATTGCCTCGGGTCTACGTTATGACCTGGCAGTAGAAGATCCTGAGTACGTAAAAGAGCTGGTGACCTACCATGTTGGCGGTTATCTGAAGATTGCGCCAGAGCACTCCGAAATGGGTACCCTGAGCAAGATGATGAAACCGGGCATGGGCACATATGACAACTTTAAGCGTATGTTCGATAAGTACTCGAAAGAAGCCGGTAAGAAACAGTATCTGATTCCATACTTTATCGCCGCCCACCCAGGTTGCGAAGATGAAGATATGATGAATCTGGCGCTGTGGCTGAAGCAGAATGACTTCCGTCCGGATCAGGTTCAGACCTTCTACCCATCACCGATGTCTCTGGCAACAGCAATGTATCACTCAGATAAGAACCCGCTCAAGCAGGTGACCTATAAGAGTGAAAAGCTGTACACCGCCAAGGATTATGATCAGCGCCGCACCCAGAAGGGCTTCCTGCGTTATCACGATCCGAAGAACTGGCCAGCGCTGCGTCAGACGCTGCGCGATATGGGCCGTGCCGATTTGATTGGCGACGGTAAAAACAAGCTGGTGCCCGGTGAAGACAAAGATCCGATTAATCCACGTAGCCCACGTAAGGCACGTCCGGGTCAGCAAACCGGTGCATCACACACCACCAACCGGCCTAAGCTGAATAAGTCGGGTACTGGTATGAAACCGGCAGGTAAAAAGCCTGCAGGTAAGAAAGGCGCTAAGCCTTCTACGAAAAAGGCGGCGTCAGCCAATAGCAATAACAACAGTAATCGCAAACCGGCAGGTAAAAAAGCCAGGCCAGTGAGCAAAAAGCGCGGTTAAGAAAATTCTGGCAATCAGAATTTGATATGAAAAGGCAGCTTCTAAAGAAGCTGCCTTTCTATTTCAGGACAGGATGAAGAATTGGAAAATACGACTAGTCACTCTTGTCCTGAAAGACGTCAGTCAGCTCTTCAGCAAAAAGAATATTATCCAGCCATTGCTCAAGTTGTTCCGTGGCTGCCGAATTCACTTTATCCTGCACCCAAGCAGGCAGATCTTCAAACTTGCGACTAAGCTGACGCATAAGCATCTGCTGTTCGGCTTGAAGCCACCCCCTCTCAACACCTCGATCAAAATGAGCTTTATCCCACTCTGCTACACGATTCTCTAACACAGCATGCACCTCATAAAAATCGTTGATATCTGGCAACTCAATTACTGGTCGTCGCTTTCGAATAAAACTTTTGTACAGCCAGCTTGCAAAATCTTGCTTTAAACTATCTGGAGCATCCTGATCCAGCTGTTTGGCAAAATGAGAGTAAACCTCAAACCATTCCTTCTCTGTCTTGATATGCTCCATCTGGAACAGTGCAGAAACAAAGTTTTGTACCGGCTGCGGATACCGAGCATTATTCACGATATCCCCTTCATCCAACAACAGGTAGTGAAGCCTTGGGCTGTACAGCTTAAGAGACTCAGGTACATCAGCTTCCATCAACTCAGACATATCTGTCGCAGCATTCCAACGTTGCTCACCATTATAGAGTACCAATGGAATTACTGGTGGTAACTGTCCCTCTGGAGTCAGTTGTTTTTGAGTTTCCAGATCCTGATAGAGCAAAGCCAGGTAGCCCATCATACGTACAGCCATCATTTTGTCGACTGAGCTTTGAAACTCCAACAAAATATACAGATAGAGCCAACGCCCATGAAAACGAACCTTCCAGATAATATCATCTTCACGTTCGCTGAACTCTTTACTGACAAAACTGGAGTTCACTTTTTCCAGGGTATCAAACTCCAGTTCTTGTACCCAATCCTCCTGCACGTAGGTCTGCAAAAGCTGAGACACCATCTCTACATGAGAAAAGAGCCGCTTGTAGCTATGATCATGAGGTGTATCTTTCCCACTCATCGGAGCTCCTCCTTGAGTTTCAAATATAGAAACCCTAGCAAAGCCGGATCAACTTGGAACAGAAACAACCAGAATAGTGGGCCAGAGCAATAAATACTCCAGCTCACCACCAAGCGATGCCAGACTCTGATGATCAACATCTTTTACGTTTTGCTTGTCTACCCTGCTTGAATCCTCTTCAACGCCAGCTGCAGTCGAACCTCTTGATCACCCTGACACCAGTTATTATCAAGCTTTGCCCATAATGGATCATCAGCATCCAGCCCCAGCGCTTCTATGTACGCCTTTTGCACAACCACAAACTGCTTTTTGTAGGGCAGCAGATAACCACCCTGTTCGGTTAATACCTGCTGGGCTTCCTGATAATCCCGGCACCAATGGTTTAACAACATGGTGCATTTTGGGTGATACCAGAATTCTCCACATCCCCTAGGGTGCAAATTAGTATCACAGCTCAGGACTTGGCGAGCATGTTCCCAGTCGGTAAAGCCATACAGACGGGCGATATAGCGCTGGCAATGTTTCAGTTGTAACGGTTGAGAAGAAGTATGTTTGCCCTGACAAAGTTTTTGCAAACCTTCAGGCACAGGAGAAGCTTTAAGGAGTTTTTTCGCGCGGATTTTCAGCTCTTCAATTGGCGTTATCATCATTTAATCCTAAGTCACTTTTGTCCCCGCAAACAAAGATTCAGAATCAAATAAGTCAGCCATTAAAGCGAACATCATGAATAAAAGGGTGAGATCCTCTTGGCGGGCAGGCATCCCTAAACACCTGTGACGCCGGATTATGCCTGTTCTGAGGGAGTGCTGCAATCCATAACCGCTAAAATACAGATTGTGAAAATACCGCTGTACAACGAAAAAAGCCCGCAACAAACGTTGCGGGCTTTTATAGATGGTGCCCGGAGACAGAATCGAACTGCCGACACGGGGATTTTCAATCCCCTGCTCTACCGACTGAGCTATCCGGGCGCTTAGGTATAAACCTAAAACTTTTAATAACACTGGACTTAACACTTGAGCCCACTGTTATCAAAGCAAAACACTTTTTGTTTTACTTTAGAATTCAATGGTGCCCGGAGACAGAATCGAACTGCCGACACGGGGATTTTCAATCCCCTGCTCTACCGACTGAGCTATCCGGGC
>CAYFGP010000089.1:0-28812 GCA_964342385.1 uncultured Oleiphilus sp.
ACCCAGAGGTTAAGCTCTCCAGCCCCTTCCGTTTTTTTAAACCGGACAGCAGTGAGTCAGGATATTCTGTTCAGCCTGGTTATCGTGGCGTTATCCGTCGCCCTGATCGCCGTACTGTCCCTGACCATTGCTGGCCTGATTACCCTATCGCCGTATCAGCGTATGGTGTCTATTCTGGGTCTGTTGTATCGCATGCCGCTGTTTATTCCTTTTATTGTCGCGGCACAGATGATGCGGACCTTTCTGGCTAAAAACGGCCTGATGAATAACACCTTTGTCGCCAGTGGCTTAATGGAGCCTTTGGATACCGTTTCTTTTCTGGGCTGGAGCGGAATTGTATTTACCTTCGTCTGGAAACAGCTGGCCTTTGCTACTCTGCTGGTCAGTGGCGCTATGGCAGCGCTGGAGCGTAATCAGATTCAGGCGGCCCGTAATCTGGGCGCAGGACGTGTGCGTATTCTGTTTGAAATTATGATTCCTCAAATCCTGCCCAGTCTGGGTGTGGCACTTATTTTATCCACAGTGACCATTATGTCCGTATTGTCAGTACCGCTGATGATAGGTACCGGCACACCGACCATGCTGACCGCCGATATGGCATTCCGAATCAATTCCTATGGTGATTATGGCGTAGCCAATGCGCTGGGTCTGATCTCCTATAGCATCACCGCAATACTGGCCTGGTTCTATCTGAAGCAAGGTCTGGCCAATGGAGGTAAACCCGCATGATGGAACCTGTCTCTCAATCTCCAATAAGTCAGATCTCTGATAAACCGACAGGCTTGATCACTCGCTTGCAGCAGTATTTGAAAAATAGCCGCTACAGCTTCTGGCTACAGGGCTTATTTCTGCTGGTACTGGCACTACTGATTTTTGGTCCGGTACTGAACCTGCTGTTATGGACGGTGGCGGAAGTCTGGTATTTTCCCCATAAGCTGCCGGTAGAATGGGGTCTTAAATACTGGGGGCAGGTGTTTAGCCCCTACAGTGATACCTCTGGCTCTTTGCTGACCAGTGTTGGAATCGCTTTATTAACAGTACTGCTTTGTGTACTGGTATCAGTACCGGCGGGGTATGCGCTGGCACGACGTAGTCTGCCACTTCGGGCGCTGGTGATGCTGCTGTTTTTATTGCCGCAGGCGTTTCCAAACCTGGCGGTATATATGAACGTCGCGCGTATCTTTTATGATCTGGGACTAAACGGCACCATTACCGGGGTTGTTATGGTGCATACAGTGCATGGCCTGATGTTCTCGGTCTGGATCACAGTGGCTGCTTTTTCAGCTACAGACCCACTACAGGAAAGAGCAGCCAGAAATCTGGGCGCAGGTCCAATACGGACCTTCTTCACCGTGAGCCTGCCGCAGGCGATGCCAGGTATTCTAGCTGGTTGCATCTTTGTGTTTCTGGAATCACTGGATGAGTTTACCGGCACCTTCTTTGTGGGTGCACCTGAGATCACAACACTGCCACTGCTGCTTTATACCGCCAGTATGGAAGGTAACTATCAGATCGCTTCGATTACCGCGCTGATTCTGTTAGTACCATCGGTACTGTTTATGTTGCTGGTGGATCGTTTTATGCGACCTGAGATGTTGTCTAAGATTGGGCATTGATCATTAGTCGGCTTGGTTGAATCCCGAAAAAGAAAGCCCCTGGGTGCAGGGGCAAAGGGTGCCGTAGCAGACGAACTGCGGCTAGCAGGAAGCTTTTACAAGCAAAGAGCATTTGGAGTGGTGATAGCCAGAAACTGCGTATCAGCTTCTGGTTATCGGCGTTTTAAATAGAGCGTTTTAGTGGATTAATACCCCATCAACAGTCGTGGTAGGAACAGGGATAGTTCAGGTACAAAGGTCACTAGGAATACCATCGGTAGATGACCAAAACACAGGAACTTCAGCGTTGGGGTGATATACCTGTCGAGCGAGAGCTTACTCACCCCGCCTGCCATATAGAGCATGGGCGCACAGGGTGGTGACACATTACCCAGGCCTAGGTTTACACCGACAACCGCCGCAAAGTGAATGGGATCAATACCCAGCTGATTGATAATCGGCAGGAAGATAATCGCGGCCAGAACACTGCCGGAGATGTCGTCCACAATCATGCCAATCAGCAGCAGTAGCAGGTTGATTAAGAGCAGCAGTACGTACTTGTTCTCAGAAATCTGCAGCAGGGCTTGCGCCATATCACGAGGCACCTGCTCCAGAATCATGGCGCGACTCATAATAAACAGGAAGAACAGCACTGCCATAATGGAGCCGGTCATGGTTACCGCGCGTACGGTTACTGCACTTAAACTCCGCAGACTCATACCCTTGTAGATAAACAGGCCTACCGGAATCGCATAAACCACAGCAATGGCTGCCGCTTCAGTCGGTGTGGCGATACCTGAGTAAATTGCACCCAGAATGATCAGTGGCATCAGCAGAGCAAAGGCGGCGTTATAACCGGTGGATACCACGCCTTTTGCCGCTTCTTTAAACGGTAACGGTTTATCTACCTTGATCTGAGTGTCGTTACGCAGGAACCAGATATTCAGCAGACAGTAGATTACCGTCAGCATAATGCCCGGAATAATAGTGGACAGAAATGCTGCGCCGACTGAGATACCCCCGGTGATGGAAAATACAATCATCGGGATACTGGGTGGAATCAGCAGCGCCAGTACTGAGGAGCACGCCACCAGTGCTGTGGCATGACCTTCTGGATAACCCTCGCGAATCATACGCGGGATCATAATCTGCCCTACCGCCGCAATAGCCGCAGAAGAGCTACCAGAGATGGCACCAAACAGCGCACAGGTCAGTACGGTGACTGCACCCAGACCGCCTTTGATACGACCAACAATGGAGTTCACAAAGTTCAGTAGCCGTTCCGAGATACCGCCTTCGGCCATCAAGAGTCCAGCAAAGATAAATAGCGGCAGTGCCAACAGGGCAAAGCCACTGGCGGTTTTAAAGCCGTGAGGTATCAAAAACGAGATATTATTGCCCGTGGTAAAGGCAAACATCACCGCGCCGATACCAAAGGCAAAGGCGACGGGGATTTCGATCAGGATCAGGATGATCACCACCAGCATTGACAGTAAAAACAGTGTCATGGCTTATACCTCCTGACTGTCCGGTTGTAGGGTTTTCTCTGCGCTTTTATTGGCAATAGCACGAGTGCTGGTATCAGTGCTTTTATTCGTACTGATATCTGCGCTTTGACGACGCAAGCGGGCGTTTTTGACCAGGCCGCGATATTCCTGAATGGTCTCCAGCAGGAAGTAGCCCACCATCATGGCAAAGCCGACAATCATGCTGGCGCTCCATAAACCCCGTGGCCAACGCATATTGGTACTGACCCGGCCTCGGGTGATCTCTTTCAGCGCATATTTGTAGGCGAAGTAGCCAAAGACACAGGCGGCTAACATACAGATCAACGAACCGATAAAACGGATAAAGGCGACCTTCTGTTGGTCTTTCACGACTAAACTGACGATACCCCCGTGGATATGTTCGCGCTCACGGGTGGCGTAACCCATGCCGAGAAAATAGACCCATACCGCCAGCAGGATGGACATCTCTTCGATGCCGGTAAACGGCGATTCCAGCACGTAACGCATAATCACCTGAGCAAACATCAGCCCGGCTAAACCCAGGCAGATCATCAGCATCATGGCGCGGAAGACTTTGTTCAGTAGCTTTTCAAAACCCATCAGGTAGCGATCCAGCTTGGTTTCGGCTTGATCGGGTACCGCGTGCATATGGGGTGGAATAGGGTGTGAGCTCAGGTCAGGATCGTAATCGTAGATCTTGGCATTGCCTACAGATGAGGCAGAGGAGCGTTTGGGATGCTGACTGGCGTCGTGGCCATTGGCGTGTTTTTCATAAGACATCGTACTGATCCTGGTTAAAATCTCCGGAAGGTTCCCCTGTGCTATCTCTATTTCGTGTTCTGAACCATCGTGCCGCGCTTTTAACACTCCGGTATGGCTCAGATACTGCTTAGATGTTGCCCAGATACTGTCTAGACACTGTTCAGATACTATCTAGGTAAGACAGGGGAAACCCGAGCGGTTTCTTTAATGAAAATTCAGTGGAAGGAGCCTGCTAAAACGGGCTCCTTCCGGTTGAATTTCAAAGGATTAAGGATCAGTTGATACCGGCGATCTTGCGCATCATGCCCATGATCTCAGGACCGACGGTTTTCTCCATAAATGGCCACTCTTTGGCGTACAGAGTTTTCTTCGCTTGCGCCATATCGGATGGGCTCAGCTCAACCACTTTTACACCGGCATCACGGACTTTCTGCAGGAAGCCTTCATCGATGGATTGCGCTTCATCCCAGATCTTTGCCATAGTGGCTTCAGAAGCGGCCAACAGTTTCTTGCGCTCATCCGCTGGCAGGTCTTCCAGCCAGGATTTGTTCACCACCCAGAAGGCGTGCTCGAAGTAGTCTTTGGTCAGAATGTAGGCTTCGATCACATCACGCATCTGCCAGATTTCTACAGAAGGTGCAGTACCACGGGCGTCGATAGTGCCTAGCTGAAGTGCGGTGTACAGCTCAGAGAAAGGCATAGGTACTGGGGTGAAACCAAAGCTTTTGAAACGCTCGATACCAATTGGGATTGGCGGTACACGGATTTTGATACCCGCACCATCGGCTGGGAAGTTGGTTGGTACGGCTTCGATACCTTTACGGGTGGCGATAGAGCCAAAACCGGTCGGGATAATACCCAGTACAGTAAGATCCAGATCGTTCAGGATCTCGTTATAGACGTCGGTCATTTTGCCGTTAGGGCCGTACACTTCGCGGGCTTCTTTCCAATCGTCGACCACATAGCTCAACCAGGACAGATCCAGACGTGGATCATATTCAGAAGCACCAAAGCTCATGGTCATCGGTACGACGCCGTCCATGCTTTGCTCGAAGATCGATGCCCAGTCACCCAGAGAGCCGCCAGGGTGGTAGTCCACTTCAATATCAGCCCCCTTTTTCTTCAGCTCATCCATAAAGGTGGTAGAAGTCAGGTGGAAGATATGGTCCGAAGGGTAGGCGTGGCCCAGCATCAGCTCTTCTGCTGCTTGTGCTGACTGCATCGTAGGCAGAGCCAGTGCCGCAGACAGCGCACAGGTTGAAAGAAGGGATTTAATGCTCGTTTTTATTGTTGCTTTGGATGTCATGATGATGACCTCTGATCTTGTTATTGTCGCGGTATCGTTATTGTTGTCGCACAGGTCTGGCGCTTATCTGATCTGCCGTAAGCAGGTCCAGTAAACATTGGCATGCAGCCCTGTCACTGCAGGGTGTGGGCCGTATTCTCTTGATGGCCGTTGTGCCCTGCGGGTGATTCCAATATAAATTTCGTGTCATAGCTCCAGTTAGGACCAACTGGAACCAGAGTTGTGGTTCCAGCGACAAATCACGCAACATCCCGAATGGCATGAGGTTGCGATGAACCAGAGTGGTGCGCGTGTAGACGGCGATAAAACGTGAATATCAGATAAAAGTGATCTACCTGCCCCGATCTGGGGCAGAAAAATAATGAAGAGAAAAAACTGAACCTAGCCCTTGAGAGCGCGGGCCTTTGAGATCGGTAGCACTGGAAAACGATAGCTCTGAAAAAGCCTGCTTTTTGAAAAAAGCTAAATAATCAGAGCTTAGCCAAAGGCATCAGGTCAGTTGCCGGATAATGCCGGTTAAGCGATCAATACCGGGCAAGATCCGCTCTGTGGCGATAGAGGAGTAACCCAAGCGGAAGAAGTTCAGTGGCGGGTCTTGGCGTTGGAAATAGATATCGCCGGATTCGATCACTACACCTCGCTCCCGTGCCAGACGTTTCAGTTCGCGGGCATCAAGATTATCCGGGCCTTTTACCCAGTAGGCGGAGCCGCCAAAGACAGGTGGGTTGGCAGACTCAGGTAAACACTGATGCAGAGCATCACCGACCGCTTTCCAGCGCTCTTCGTAGACCTGAACCAGTGTACGCACCAGAGAGTCGTGATAACCCCGTGATAGAAACAGGCCCACTGCCCTTTGGTTATTCATTGGCGGGTGGCGCAGCATCATACGGCGGAATTCACGGATCTCTCGAATCAGTTCCTTGGGGCCGACCATATAGCCCATACGCAGACCCGGCGACAGCGTTTTGGACAGGCTGCCGATATAGATCACCCGGTCATTTTCATCCAGGCTTTTCAGGGCCGGGGTAGGGTTATTGGCAAAGGTAGTTTCGCACTCGTAGTCATCTTCGATAATCAGAAAATTATCCCGCGACGCCCGTTCTAACAGTGTCTTACGCCGCTCCATGGGCATGGTGACCGTAGTGGGAAATTGATGACTGGGGGTGGTAAAAATCAGATCACAGTCACTCAGTTGCTCACCCATAATCAAACCATCGTTATCCACGGTCAGGCTTTTGATGCGGGTGCCGGTACAGTCTGCCATATGAGTCAGATCAGGATAACCGGGGTCTTCCAGACCAAAACAGGTATCTTTATTCAGCAGCACCCGCAGAATCATATAGAGTGCATGCTGCGCGCCGACGGTAATCAGAATCTCATCGGGATCAGCCCAGACGCCCCGACGAGGTAGTAGGCGGGAGTGGATCTGTTCGATCAGCAGGGCATCGTCATCATCGTAACGATCACCGGACCATTCGCTGATCGCTTGTACCGAGACAGATTCTTTACAGCACTCACGCCAGTGATTGGTGGGAAACAGCTTAGGGTCCAGCTGGCCATAAATAAAAGGATAGGGATAATCCTGCCAGCGATTGACCTTATTGAGCTTACGCTCACTGGGCCGCATCTTCAGACACTCATCCCAATTGGGTTTGGTGCCCTGTTCGATCTGAACTGCATCTTCACCCTTATCCTTCACCGAGCTTTTCAGTATCTCATCGTTGACGTAGAAGCCTGCGCGTTCGCGGGAGACCAGATAACCATCAAAGGTCAGATGTTCATAGGCCAGAATCACCGTATTACGTGATACCCCCAGCATCTCTGCCAGCTTGCGGGTCGAAGGCAGCGGGATATCCGGTGGAATATGGCCGTCGATAATGGCTTTACTAATCTGCTCGCGAATCTGTTGCTGCAGACTGGAGTCACTGTCCGGGGATAGGTGAAAGAGGTGGTTCAGCATGTCGTCACTCCGTCGTTTGTCGTCGCATGGGCAAGACAGAACTCAGAATATTTATTGTTGTCGTGCTGTAAAAGCTTGATGAGCTAAAACTAAAGCTAGCGGCTACGAAGTGTTAGTACCAGGCGTTGGCTCCATCTGGTACCAGTAGATTGAATGTTAATGGTACCAGATGAAAAGCTCTCTAATATCAAGTAGAAAGATATAACGAGTGAGTAGAGTTAAGAAAACACTATCAGCCTATGGTATGGACGATAAGCCTGTTAAATATCTTCCATTGGTAAAGGCACAACCAGCATAGGAATCTGGGAGCGGCTTAAAACATTCTTTGCCACACTACCCAGAAACGTGTGCATGACACCTTTCTCATGGGTGCCCATCACGATCAGATCGACCTCTTTATCCTGTGAGACTTTCAGGATCGCTTCAGCGGGGTAAGCCTCAGCGATATGGATCGCTTTAATTTGCTGACGCGCTTCCTGTTCATCTGGGTGTTTCTGCCAGAAGGTTTCCTGACTGGCTTCCAAACGCTGTTGCGCATTTTTAATACGCTGACGCAGTATCTCGTAGCGACTGCTGGAGTCGGTGAGGTAGGTCTGCAGGGTAAAACGGGCATCATCGGATAGCTTTTCCACCAGGTGTAAAATGGTGATTTCGGCTCCGGTTTTTTTGGCGATATACAGTGCCTGTTCTAATGCGGCATAGGAACCGGTAGACAGATCGGTGCTGTACAGGATCTTGCGAATTTCCGGCAACATAGGTTGATATCCTGAGTGTTCTGACCTGGCCGATGCGGTCTCTCAACACAAACACCGGCAAGTCGTAAAAAGAAATGGGCTTATGGTTTTATCCAAGCGGTTTGAATCTAACGGGCTGAATTCAAACTGTTTTATCTCATCGCTTTTTGGTTATTTTTGGGTTATTGATCATGGTCAGTAACCCAAAAATGACGGTAAAAACAGCGTAAGGTATGGGAAGAAGGCGATCACAAATACCGCGATGGCGGACATCAGGGCAAACGGCAGAGCTTTTACTGTCACTTCTTCCAGCGAGACATTAGAGATACCCGAGGCGACAAACAGATTCTCGCCCAATGGAGGTGTAGAGAAGCCGATCGATAGGCTGCACACCATCACAATACCGAAGTGCACCGGGTCGATTCCCAGGCTATAGGTCACTGGCAGCAGTACCGGAGTCAGGATCATAATTGCTGCTAGTGTCTCCATAAACATACCGACAAACAGCAGGAAGCCGATGATCAGTACCCATATCAGATAGAGGTTATCGGTCAGGCTGAGCATGGACTCTGCCACAATTGCCGGGATCTGGTTTTCCACCAGCAAGCGACCAAACACCGTCGCGGTAAACAGGATCAGCAGGACACGACCTGACAGCCAGGTGGTGGTTTCCAGCGAGCGGAAGATATCGTCCCAACTTAACTCCCTGTGGATAAATACACCGACAAACAGAGTGTAGAAGATGGCCACAATGGCGGATTCGGTTGGCGTAAAGAAACCGGAGTAGATACCACCCAGAATGACCAGTGGGGCTAGAATCGACCAGAAACCGTTTTTAAAGGCATGACCGATCTGATCAAAATCCCAACCACCTTCTGTACCCAGATAACCGGCTTTTTTACAGCGAATATAGTTCAGCAGTAGCAGGGAGCAGGACACCACAAGGCCCGGAATTACACCGGCAACAAACAACTTGGTGATGGAGACGCTTTGGAACTCACCGTGTTGCTCGATGGCTTCCGGTGGTACTGCAAGACCGATGGCTGAGATACCAAAAATCACCATAGGGATCGAAGGCGGGATAATAATGCCCAGGCCACCGGAGGAGGCGGTAATGGCAGAGGCGTAACCTTTCTCGTAGCCTCGTTTCACCATGGCGGGAATCATCAACATACCTACTGCGGCAGTGGTTGCAGGGCCGGAACCTGAGATGGCACCAAAGAACATACACGCCAGTACCGCCGCCGCAGAAATACCACCGGTAAAGGGTCCGGCAAAGCTTTCGGCCAGTGCGACCAGGCGTTTGGATATACCGGCGGCTTCCATTAAAGCCCCTGCCAGAATAAAGGCGGGTAGAGCCATTAAAGGGAAGGAGCCCACTGAGGTAAAGGCGATCTGAACCAGTTTTATCGGGTTCTCTTCCAGAGAGATAAAAGAAGCCATAGCAGCCACACCCAGTGCTACGGTAACAGGAGCGCCCATCACCAGTAGCAGCAGGAAGGAGCCAAAGAGGATCATTACAATGCTGGACTCATCCACGAGGCACCTCCGCTTGTTTTTCAGTTGAATCTGTAGTGACTGTCGTGTCTGCTGTGTTAGCGCTACGGGTTGTCGTTGTTGAATTCGTCGCTGCAGTTTGGGTTGAGTCAGTCGCTGGCGCGTATTCCAGTGTCTCATCCAGCTCGATGTCATCCGGTGCATGCACGGTTTTGCCCTTCACTAGCTTGTTGTAGTTCACCTGCAGGATACGGAAGGTCATCAGGGTGAAGGCGATGGGCAGTACCAGATAGATATACTTCATGGGAATGCCCAGGGTTTGGGATTTCCAGAACATATTCATGCGGTTAAAGACAAAGTCATAGGCCAGATAGACAAAGTAGGCGTTAAAACACACCCAGATCAGATCGGTCACCACTTCAAGAATGGGCGGTAGCCAGGCGGGCATTAATTTGTATTGGAAGGTGACCCGGTTATGTGCTGCCATCTTGGCTGCATAACTGGCACCAAAGAAGACAAACCAGACAAACATATAGACTGACAGTTCTTCACTCCAGGAGAAGGAGTAATCAAATAACTGTCGGGAAATGATCTGGGCAAACAGTAGAGTGACAAAGGCCGCGAGTAAAAAGCGACAGATATAACTCTCGATATTGTCCAGAAAATAAAGCACTTTACGGCCCATAATGGAATCTCCTCCCCTGTGTCAGGATCGTTGTCAGCCCTTGTTTTCATCGCTTGGAACAGAGGTTTATGAAAAAAGGAAAAAGCCAGACCTACAGCGTGACTGTAAGTCTGGAGGTTTAACGCAGGGGGTAATCTTTTTGCACGATTGGCTTTTAGCTGGAGCGAGCCAATTAGATTTGATCGCGACCCAGAGATTTCAGCAGGGCGTTGATCTTCTCTTTACCACCGACACTGTCGTAGAACTTAGGCCACACTTCTTTCTGTGCGGCTGAAGCCCAGGCGGCTTCGTCGCTCAGAGTGTTCAGTTCCATGCCATATTTGCTCACCAGTTCCTGTTTCACCTGGCTCTCTTTCTTCTTCAGCCAATCCAGACTGTAAGAGGTGGCTTCTTGACCGGCAGCCAACATCGCTTGCTGGGTTTTCTTGTTCTGATCCTGGAACACGGCCTCGGAAACAATCAGAGGCTCCAGAAGGAACAGGTAGTGCAGATCGGTGATATATTTCTGTACCTCACCAAACTTCATGGAGTAGATGGTGGTGTAAGGGGTGTCCTGGCCATCAACAACACGCTGCTGCAGAGCGGTAAAGGTTTCGGTCCAGGCCATTGGTGTTGGGTTGATGCCCCAGGACTTGTAGGTATCGATCATGATTTCGTTTTTAGGGACACGAATCACCATACCTTTCAGATCAGACAGCTGAGTCACCGGCTTTTTCGAGTTACTCAGAACCCGGAAACCGCTGAAGGTCCAACCCAGAATACGTACACCGGCGTCACGCAGGGTGTTTTCGGTCAGTTCCTGACCCACAGGACCTTGCACGGTTTGAGCGGCCTGATCCAGGTTTTCAAAGATATACGGCAGGGACAGCATGCCGACGGTTGGCGAAAATGGTGCCAGGTTATTGCTGGCGAGTACGGAGAAATCCAACGTGCCGATAGCGGCATCGTTGACCGTATCCTGCTCGGAACCTAACTGACCATTCAGGAACAGCTTAGCTTTGTGTTTGTTATTGGTTTTTTCTGCCAGCAGCTCTGCAAACTTCTGCCCCATCACCTGTTGTGCCGAGCCTTCGCCATCACCCACAGACATCTTAAAGTTTGCCGCCATAACGTTAGCGGACAACACCAGACCTGCAGCAATTGCCAGAGGTTTTACAGCCAGTTTTTTCAGCATCATCTTCAGTACTCCTGAATACTATCGATAATTAAGTGTTTTATCTTTATTAAATAGTGTTCAGCACATTTAAAATCTCAGCACACAATTGCCCGTTTCCTGTTTTTATACTTAATGCTTTTATGCTTGTTGGTTTTATATTTGTTCATGCCTATTTCTTGTAGGCATTTTTCATTTTTATAAAACTAAAAGCTGTTCTGGCTAACCGGTACTACTTGTAAAACGTATTTCTTGTTTACGCATTTTTTGTTTGCGCTTTTCTTATTTACAAATAGCCAGTGCAATATACACGCCAGATAGCGTCTGCAGGCTGTGTGCTGCTGTGCCGTGCCTTATCTCTGGTTTTCATTTAAATACCGAGGGGTACGGGGTGGTTAGGGCCAGTTTTTTTGCGCTTTTTGGTCCAGTTTTTTGTGTTTTGTATTGGTGCGGTTTTGGTTGGTTTTTTAGTATTGTGCACGGTTTTGATGCAATTTTTATTTGCAGTTTGCTTTAATAAGGTGCGAGCGGTTTATTTGTGATCGATAAGAGTGCATCTCTATTTTTTTATTGTTAAATCAATAAAAATGTTTCCAGTAATTAAGTTCTGTCTGTGCTTGTTTATACATTCTTACATCAAAGTATTTCGATGTTTTTCGACCATCTGCTAAAGAGAAACTTTTGTGTGAGTGCTTATTCTTTATTTTGCAGGTTTGAGATTTGTTTCAAGTATGTTTAGGAGGCGGGGAAGATTTGAGAGATTAATTGGAATAGAGGAAATTTGAGAGAGGGGTTGAGAAAGAGTTGGAGTAATCTTGGTGGGTCTATTGGTCCAGAGTATGGCTGCGTAATGTGGTCTCTATAAATCCCTATAAAACCTATGTATATATGTAATTTACTCTTTTATGTCGATCCCTTATGCTAGCGTTGTTACGAGAAGTTTCATTTTGTTACACATTTTGGCGAAGCATTCTTGCCTGCTTTTGGCTTGCTGTATTTTCCGTCGATCTCTCTGCAAAGCAAACTTTAATCGTTCTAAGTGGTAGCCGTGTCAAAGGAGCTGGCAATTTCTGGCCTGGTATTTTTGCTATCCCCGTAGTTTCTGTGGATGGTGTGCTCCTGAGATAGATATGAAAAAGAAGCAAAACCCCTTAGTGTGGATGTTGATCTGCGCTGTTTTGGTCTCACTCTCGGTGGGATACTTTTCTGTTGGTGCAGTGAAGGAGCTGAGTCAAACCCAGATAAACTGGTCGGAATATACCGAAAAACAGAAAAAGATTGAGATTACGCTGAGACAGCTGAGAGCAATCCTGGGTTATGGCGGTTTTATTCATGACTTCAAAAATGCTGTTTTGCGTAAGGACAAAGGCAAATATCTCACTGCTTATGACAAGGTTGATCGAGCCTTTTACCTGCTGAACCGGTATGAAAGCTTCAATATTGGACCCGATGAGAAAGCAGCTCTGCACGAGATCAGAAAGGTGCTGACTGAGTATGAGTTGAAGCTGGGCAAGGTGGTACAGTTGATTGATTCCTATGCCATAACGGGAGAGTATTCGGCAGAAGCGGTTGATCATCTGGTAAAGGTAGATGATACCCGTGCTATTAAAGCGTTTGGTGTGTTATCTCAGGCGATGGTGTATAGAAGTGAGCAGCAGGAGATGCATATCAGCCACTCGATGAGTAACACCCTTGCGGCGGTTTATCGACTGATTTATATCCTTCCTGTGCTGATCTTCTTAGGTGTGTTTGGTGCTGTAGGGCCGTTTAAGCTCGATCAGATCTATAAGAAAAGTAGAGAGACCAAGCGCTTTTACACGAAACTGTTTGAACATTCCCCTGATGCCATTCTATTGCTATCCCAGCAAGGCTCTATTATTAAAACCAATAAAATTGCCGTAGCTCTGACAGGCTTTAGTCTGCGTAAATTAAAGAAAATGAGCGTTGGCGATCTGTTGTCTGAGGAACATTTTGCTGACTTTACCCGCTTGCGTGAAAGCTGTTGTGTCACTTCTAAACAAGATCTTGTGAAAAAGAGTTATCAGGCACACGAAGGTATTAATCTTGCCATCCGGCACAAAGAGGGCGAGAAACAACCGGCGAATCTGGCTTTGGGTGTAATGGATAATAATGGTGATCCAGTGATTATCGTTTGTCTAAGGGCGATACACCGGGCAGAGGATGGAGACGATCTTTCAATCATTCATTAATAGGAGATGCGATAGGAGAGGTCATGTTGCCACTATTTGACTGAGATCGTTCCCACAGTGCGATGTGGGAACGAATTGGTCGGTGAATCAATATCAGGTATGAATGCGATGTACCGCATCTTGCCACTGACCATAGAGGTTATCGCGACGTTCCTTACTCATGGTCGGGCTAAAGCGTTTATCGCAGTGCCAGAGTTGTTCCAGCTCTGCTAACGATTGATAGATACCAGCCTGTAAACCTGCCAGATAAGCCACACCCAAAGCGGTGGTTTCGATCACTTGGGGGCGATCTACCGGGGCTCCTAAGATATCGGATAAGAAGTTCAGTACCCAGTTATTGGCGACCATGCCACCATCCACTCGCAGCGTCGTTGGACGGACACCGTCCTTTTCCATTGCCTTTTGTAGATCCTTGGTCTGGTAGCACACGGATTGCAAACCGGCAGTAACAATCTCTTTAATACCGGTATCCCGTGTCAGACCAAAGATGGCACCACGCGCATTGGGGTTCCAGTAAGGTGCTCCAAGACCCGTAAAAGCCGGCACCATAAACACGCCGTGATCTTCCGGGGTTTGCTCCGCTAGAGACTCTGTTTCTCCGGCATGATTGATCAATTGCAGGCCGTCACGAATCCACTGAATCGCTGCACCGGCAATAAAGATACTGCCTTCCAGTGCATAAGTAGGTTGGCCATTGAGGCGATAGGCAACAGTGGTGAGGAGGCGATTTTCTGATTTCAGTGCCTGATCTCCGGTATTGAGAATCAGAAAACAACCGGTGCCATAGGTGCTTTTGGCCATACCGGTCTGAAAGCAGGTTTGGCCAAACAGGGCGGCTTGTTGATCCCCTGCGATCCCCTGAATGGGAATACTGCTACCAAACAGCTCTGGGCTGGTATGGCCAAAGTCAGCAGCGGAGTCCATCACTTCTGGCAGCAGGGATTCAGGGATATCAAACAGCTGCAATAGCTCCTGATCCCAGCACTGTTGGTGGATATTAAACAGTAGGGTACGGGACGCATTTGTGGCATCTGTGCGGTGCACTTGTCCGCCAGTCAGCTTCCATAAGAGATAGCAATCCACGGTGCCAAAGGCCAATTCCCCTCGTTCTGCTTTCTCACGTGCTCCAGGGACTTGCTCTAAAATCCAGCGCAGCTTAGTGGCAGAAAAATAGGGATCAATCAGCAAGCCGGTTTTATCGGTGACCATGCTCTCATGATTGTGATCGTTCAGATGCTGACAATAGTCCGCTGTACGACGATCCTGCCAAACAATGGCGTTATATACCGGTTCACCTGTGGTTCTATCCCAAACCAGAGTGGTTTCCCGCTGGTTGGTAATGCCGATAGTAATCACTTGTTCGGGAGATACATTCTGTTCTCGTAACACCTGCTGACAGGTATTGAATACTGTTTGCCATAGATCGTCAGGTTTATGTTCCACCCAGCCGTCCTGAGGGAAATGTTGAGTAAACTCCTGTTGAGCCACGCCGTGCACGTGGCCCTCTCGGCTAAACAGAATAGCTCGGGAGCTGGTGGTGCCCTGATCAATGGACAAAATATAATCCGTCATCGTTGTCTCCCCTTTATCTTCTCTTTGTTTTCTTGGAGCAGGAACCGCTGTTTAGCGATAAAACTGAGTGTCAGTTATTTGGGTAATATTTGATTACAGCGCAATCAGATGGTTGATTAAGATTTAACCTGAATCACCTGTTGGATCTGCCTGGCCTGATCATCAGCCAATTGACTAATTAGATTGCGAAGAGCCTCAACCAGGGCTTCATAACCCGGACTATCAATACCCGTTTGTAGATTAAAACGATGATTAAGCAGGACCTTGCCTTCGCTGCGTAACTGCCAGTAGCCACTAAATGTTGCTGAGCCTTGCTCGGTGCCATGGAACTGATCCACCTGAGTGGTCAGGGTGTATTGCCAATCATCATCCCGACCTAACATGCCGTTATCGACTCGACTGTCTTCCAGCAGACGATTGAGTTCACCGTATAACACGCGTGTAATCGCCCGATCAGGCTGTTCTGCCCAAAGGTGGAAATTGGCCAGCTGAACACGGTTATTTTGAGTCAGTACGGCAATGCCTGAGTTGTTGATATAGTCGGCAACGGCGACTGGCGTGATACCGATGACATGCTGGGTATGTTGCTTGTATATCACACCACTATCACTATTCAGCAGGTAGTAGTGAGTGGCTTGTTCTGGCGGTGTTGTGCAGGCACTAAGCAAGCCGAATGTTAGTGCTGTACAGATTGGCAGAGAGGCTTTTTTCATTGTACGCCAACTGCCTGATTTAACTGCAGATTGGAAGAAAGCAAACGGCATTAGCGTGACTCCTTATCTGATTGGCCAGGGATAATATCTGGCCCTTTCGGGGCTTCAAATATTAGGGCGTTGGACTTTTGATCCAGAGCTTGCAGTACCGGTTGCAGCTGTTCCATGGTTTGTTGCAGGGTGCGTAGGGAACGATTCATCTCTTGGTAGAGGCGGCTATCTGGTGACAGCCCTTGTGCGGTAAGACGTATCTCTTTCAGGGTCGCATTTATCTCTTCCGGTACAGCTTGTACCTGCGGATTGGTCGTGAGGTTCTCAATCTGCTTGAGTGTATTTTCCATCTGTTTGATGGCCAGCTCTCCGGTATGCAGGCTGCTCTGAGCCTGATGCAAGGTTTGCTGGGCTTGGGCCAGTACAGGTTCGATCTGTAGCTGTTCCATCTTATTTAAGATAGAAAGCAGTTTGGCCTCAATTCGAGCGAAGCCACTGGAGACCGTAGGTAATACCCGGTAATCGCCCATTCGCTCTACATGAGCGGCTTTCGCATCGGGATAGAGATCCAAATCTACAAATAGACTGCCCGTAAGTAAGTTCCCCGGTTTTAGACTGGCTCGCATGCCACGATTAACCCAATACAACATCTGCAGATGACTTTGCATTAAGACTTCTTCGCTGTCGGGGAAACCTAAGCGGCCGGGTTCCATGCGGATGATCACGGGAATACGTGGATCTGTCTCATAGTTCAGCTCATCACGGCGGAAGGATATACGCTCAACGGAGCCCAGTTTTACGCCCCGGAATTCAACAGGAGCACCGGGTAGAAGACCACGGACAGACTCATCAAACATCAATAGATATTCGTTGTAGTGATCAAAAGGCGCTTCACGCACACTGTTAAAGTCAGGGTGTAAGCGGTAGCGTTGGCCAGGTTTTGCGGGTTCAATGCTGGCATCGTCGGAATCATGTTCCGTCAGTTGGTCAAAGGCGATACCGCCTGAGATCAGGGTGTCCAGAGAACCGGCATGAAAGTTAACCCCTTCTGACGACAGGTTCAGATTCACACCACTGATGTTCCAAAAGCGGCTTTCACTGTTGACCAAGCGATCATAAGGCGCCTGAATAAAGATGCCGTAAAGGGCCTCCCGGTCTTTGGTATCAAACTGGATACGCTCGATACGACCCACGGGAAAACCACGGAACAATACCTTGTCACCGACATTAAGAGAAAAGCCTTCGCTGCTGGCAAGTTTCAGGCGTAAACCAGGCTCAGAAGCAGAGGCTACCGGTGGGGATTCCAGACCGTAGTACTGAGCCGGTGGCTCGCCGTGTTGGCCTGGATTCATTTCAATATAGGCACCGGATAACAGGGTGCCTAAGCCACTGATGCCTGAGGCACCTATTCGAGGCCGAACCACCCAAAACTCGCTGTCACCGTGGAGTAATTCAATAGACTCCGGCTCAATACGGGCATTAATGATCACGTCATTACTGGGGTAGTTGAGTGATAACGATTCGACTCGACCAATTTCAACATTACGTACTTTGATCTTGGTTTTACCGACTTCGATACCTTCTGCAGTGACAAAGTGGATACTGATCAGTTGCCCCCGATTGGCCCAATCGTGATACACCATCCAGCCGCTGATCGCTAAAGCGATTAAGGGCAGTAGCCAGATAGTAGAGATAGAGCGTCTGGCACTGACCACGGGCCGTGGAGAAGGCTGAGTAAAGCTGCTGTCACTACTGGTGACAGGATTATTGTTAGAATTGTTATCTGGCGTGTTGTTCGGCATAACTGATCAGTTTAATCCAAGAGATCATTCAGGGGTTCCTGCCCTTGATTAATGGCAGCACGTTCATTGGGCCTCAGGTTATCCCATATTAAGCGGGGATCAAAACTCAAAGCCGATAGCATAGTCAAAATAACGACTCCGGCAAAAGCCACTGTGGCAATACCGGGTTGAATACTGACCAGGCCGCCCAGTTGAACCAAGGCAACCAGTACGGCGACTACAAAGACATCAATCATGGACCAGCGTCCAATCAGCTCTGTCATACGATACATCCATATTCGCTCTTCGACTCTGTGCTCATGGCCTGCTTGTACACTGATGACCAACCAGAATAATACCAACATCTTAGCGACGGGAATCAGTACGCTCGCGACAAAAACCACCAGCGCAATAGGGTAAGAACCGTGTTGCCATAGGGTCAAGACACCACCGAGAATTGTGCTGGGTTCATCGGAACCCAGTAAGGTGGTATGCATGATGGGGTAAAGGTTGGCCGGGAAATACAGCATGATGGATGTGAGCAAGTAGGCCCAGGTTTTCTGCAGGCTATTGGGGGTTCTAGGGTGTAGTTTAGTCCCGCAGCGAGCACAGTATTCCTGTTCTAAAGAGGTGAGCAGACTGCAGTGATGGCAGCTTTGTAAACCTTGCAATAAAGCCCCGTTAGGTTTGGTTTTAGGCTTAAGGCGGCAGATCTGCCGGGTACGATCCATAGCTTGCCAGAGCTGCATACGATCAACCGAGGTGATCGTCAAAATCAAGAACAGGGCAAACAGCACATAGGCCCAGAAGGAGATGCCAATTACCAGATCTGCCATACCTGCAATCTTGACCAGGCTGACCAGTACGCCAATGAGAAAGACTTCCGCCATTCCCCAGGGGTGGAGAATAAACAAGGCCCTTGCCATGCTATACATCCAGAAAAAACAGTAACCTGCTTTTAACGGCAAGAGAATCAAAAGGTAACCACATAAGATTAGAGCGGGAATCAGTAGGATAAACAGGCTCAATAACAGGGCCAGCAGTGGAAAGCCCTGTACGATAAGATCAAAGCCGCTTTGCAGTAATGACGCTTCCTGTTCCCTTCCTTGAGATTGAAAGGACATAAAGGGAAAAGGTAGCGAGAGCAATAGAAATACCAGTGAGGTTAGGGCATAAGCACTGGCCCGGTTGTAGGCGTTAGGTACTCCCGTTGAAATCAGGTGACCGCATCTCGGACAGTGGGCTTTTTGTCTGGGAGCCAGTTCGGTTAATTCCAATACCAGATCACAGCAATGGCAGGCAATTTTTTCTGTGGGCTGGCTTGTTGAAGACATGATGGGTTCGCTTTTACCGGGGTTGATCACTGGGCTCTTGAATCTAAAGGTTTGCCACTGGCGTCCATACAGACCGTATCCATATAGATCGTATCTATACAGACCCTATAGTAAGTGTAAGTTTACCCTAAGGTTTTGCCTCTCGCCGAGGTAAATTTCAGCTTAAATCGAGCTGTGTCGTGGCGTTGCCTTATTGTCGCGACCGTTGTTATGGACGGTACGGTATAGGGGGGAGAGATAATAGGAGAAAAGATATGAACTCCATTCTCAATTGGTTTCCGGAATTATTAGACCACTTCAGGTTTATTGGACAACTATCGCTGACACAGCGGGCTGCCTCTATATTCGAAGCATTAACTCAGCTTCATACCATCCAGATAAGTGAGGAGAAACTGGTGATGATCGGTTGGCAAGCCAAAAAAGAAGCCCTGCCAAATATCACCACCACATTGTTGTACAAAGTCAGCTTGTTCCTGTGTTTCTATGCCTTCTGCAACGATGGTGAGATCCAGGCTTTTGGTCATAGATATAATCGCTTCGACCATATAGCGGCTGCGTTGGGAGTGAGTGACTTCAGAGATAAAACTGCGATCAATTTTTACTGTGCTGAAAGGGTATTTGTGTAGATAGCTTAGCGAAGAGTAGCCTGTACCAAAGTCATCCAGTGACAGGCGAATTCCTAAGTCGGTTAACTGGTGCAGCACTTCCAGTGAATGTTCCTCTGCGCCAAAAAAGATATTTTCGGTCAATTCGAGTTCCAGAGCTGATGCATCCAACTGATAAAGCTGCAGCATGCCTGCTAGTTTTTGTACCAGGGTTTTATCTTTTAGCTGGATAGGGGACAGGTTGATGGCGAGGAAGAAGTCCTTATGGTACTGACTTTTCCAACGGGCCAGTTGTTGAATGGCGCTTCTGAGCACAAAATAACCGATCTCAATAATCAGGCCGGACTGCTCTGCGATAGGAATAAAACGTTCTGGCGGCACATGGCCTAAGAGATGGCTTTTCCAGCGCAGCAGGACTTCAGCTCCGATGACCTCTCCTGTGCTGACAGAGATCAGTGGCTGATAAAAAAGATGAAGTTCCTGGTTGTGTAGGGCATCGGCCAGATGGGCTTCTATCTGTAAATGGCTGACTAGGCTGGATTCTATTTCTGGGTTAAAAAACTGAAACTTCGCTCTTTGGATGTAGCACTCTGATGCTGCGGCGCTGGCCTGGCGCATTAGATCAACAAAATCCTGGCTATCATCGGGGTAAATAGAAATGCCCTGACTTGTTACCACGCTTATGGCTTCATCTGCTACGCAAAAGCTCTGATTGCAGCGAAAGGCCAGTTTCTCTGCGAAATTAGCACTTTCTTCAATGTAATTATCCTCTTTAGGGTAAAACAGAAGGCAATACTCATCTGGAGCGAGGCAGGCCAGATAGCAGTGTTCGGTGATGACTTGCTGCAAGTGTTGGCTAATCTGCAGTGACAGGTTACGACTGGCAATGAAACCAAAACTTTCGTTGATCGCCTTAAAGTTCACTAGGCGAAGTTGAATAATCGCGATGGTTTTATATTTCTGTTGGCACTTTTTCTGAAAGTGTTGCTGGAGTTGATGCAGATTCGGTAGGCCTGTGAGTTCATCGTAGTTTTTCTGCAATTCGATCAACTCTTCTGCCGCAGCGTGTTGATCGATAGCATGGGTGAGTTGCTTATTCAACTGTTCCAGCTGAGAGGTTCTTTCTTCGACTTTTCGTTCCAGAGAATGTTGTTGGTAAAGAATTGCCAGACTGTTTTCCAGCATTTTCTTAAACAGATTCAGTAGCTGACGCTGCATCTCTGTGTAACTGTTCTTCTGACTATCTAACATGCAAATAGTGCCAAAGGGCATGCCTGTGGGCCAGTTCACCGGTAAGCCACAGTAGGAGATCATGCCCAGTTTGATATCTGGGTTATGATCCCATTCAGGATCGGTTAATGCATTGGGGACTAAGAGCTCTGTTTGCTGTTTGATTACTGTTTCGCAGTAGAGCTCATCGTGTAGGCCTTCAGAGTCTCCCACCCGGTAAGGATTTCCCTGAGACTGGCTGCTGGTAAATACCGAAATTTTGTCGTCACTGACACGCATGACCAGTGCTGCAGGAATTTGAGCAATTTGGGCTATATAGTCGACAATAGACTGCCAGTCCTGTTGCATATCTTTGGGGACATGAATCTGTCGGTAATCGTGATGCGCCATATGCAGTCCCATTTGTACCCTTGATGCGATATAGAAGTATAGACACTGGGTTTAAATCAGGTGTGTATTTTATCGGGTGACTGATTTATGTGTGTGGGATATCAAGTGATGAGCGTTATAAATTAGGGCAATCGAGTCACAATATTAGCTGGTGCAGATTGAATGGCCCCTTTATAGTGCAATCATTGACTTCAGTGATTAAGGTGAAGGCCTTTGTTGATAAGGATGTCCAGCAAGTATCGGTCACTATTCTTCGCAAGTGCGTTAAGTATCTTTCCGCTCGTGTTTGTATCATGGGCTGCTCAAGCAGCAGAGCCCATTAAACTGCATATGGCAGGCCCCGATTTTGCCCCTTATTACTATCATGATGCTGACGGTCAACCTGCTGGTGAGTTGGTTCGTCTATATAGCATGATTGTGGAAAATGCGGGTTATCATTGGCAGGGGTCTATTATTCCAGCTCGCCGGGTGATGCGTGGCTTGGTTCGCGGTCAATATGACAGCAGTATTCTGGTGAAAAATCCGCTGTTGGAAAATTCTGAAGTGATGATTACCAGTCCGACTCATGTGTCTGAACTGATCCTCAATATCTATTCCCATCAAAATAAGCCTGCTATTCAGCATAAAGAGCAGCTGAGAGGCCACTCGATTGCGGTCATGCGCGGTTATGGTTACGGTGGTTTAAAGCGTTGGCTGGACAGTGAATACAATAACCTCAACGTTTATGAACTGGATAGCTTTTCCAGTGTGATACGATTATTGGAAAACCAGCGTGTGGATTATGCGCTGTTGTACGATGTGAACTTTACTCAAGGGAGTGAAGAGCTAGGTCGCCCTGCCAGGGAGATTAAGTTATCCACATTGACTCGTGTCCCACTCTATTTTCATCTCAACAAACATAAGATATCCAATGCCAATCAGGTGATGAATAATTTGATGGCAAGCTACCAGGATCTGATTGCCCGTGGTGTCCTGGCTGATGGCAATCGTTTACCGGAAGATGTGATCAGAGCGCAGCGTTAAACCCGGGAAGTGTAAGCTTAGGCTACATCCAAATTGCTGTGATTGGGTTTAACGCTGTCTTGTCTTACTAATATTACATGGGGCTTTATTGTTCGGTTATCTGGACTTCCGATGAGGACTCCGAGAGTACCTGTGAGGGTTCCGAGAGTGCCGGTGAGGATTTTGATAGCACCTGATTCTCTGGTTGAGGACTTCTTTGCACCACTTTAATTGCACTGAAAACTGCAGGTACGGAAGTCAGGGCAAACAAGATAAATAACCAGGAAGCGGTATTGGATAATTCTGTGTTGCTCATTGTCGTTTCTGCACCCTGAGCAAACCCGGTCAGATTAGCGATCATGCCTGCCAGAGCGGCACCTAATGCAGCCGCAAACATCTGAACCGTAGTCATGGCTGATGCTGCGATCTCCTGATCGTGACCTGAGGTGGTTTGAAATACCAAAGTGGAGAGATGAGGCCAGCCCACACCCAAACCGAAACCCACCAGGGTTAAACCTGCTGATACAGATAATAGCAAACCAAGGTTATCCCCTTTCAGGCTGCTCTCGACAGGTACCAGAATCGAGAGTGCAACCATGCCGATTAGTACTGCAATCGGTCCGCCAATAATGGCTTTTTGCGCCCCTGTTCCTGATAAGCGGGCGCTGAGTAACTCCGACATCGCCCAGCCTGCGGCCATTAAGGAGGCGATATAACCGGCAAACAGCGGTGATTGCCCATGCAGTGTTTGCAAGAAATAAGGCATATAGATTTCGCAGCCTACAGCCAGCAGTAACAAAAACATCGTCGCTAAAATGGCAAATAAGCAGCTGTTACTCTTAAAGCTATCAGCAGGCAATAAACGAGTGGTTGATGTTTTCTCCCGCCACACTAAAAGGGCGATCAGGATTAGAGCGGCCACAACGCCTGATATATTCCAGATGGCTTCAGGTGAGGTGCTGGCTATTGAGATGACAAGCACGGCCGCGGCTAATAACACCAGCTGAGTGATAGGGAGGTTGATCTTTTTCTGCTCAGTTTTAATGTTGCTTTTGCCCGGTAATATCCAGCTGGTAAAGAGCATATAAATCAAAGTGACCGGCAGGACAAAAGCAAAGGCCCCACGCCAGATACCCAGTTCCGCAAAGATACCGCCCACTGCCGGACCAAATAATGTCGCCATACCCCACATACCGGATATTAAAGCAAAGGCCCGGGACCACAGGGATTGGTCAAAGACCTGAGCAACAACAGCATAACCCAGAGATAATAAAACACCGCCCCCGGCTCCTTGCAGGGTACGACCGATCAGCATAACGGACATATCCGGTGCCAGTGCGGCCAGTAAACTACCGATAAAGACCAGGGCTGAGGCCAGTGCATAGGCCATTTTTGCACCGTATTTTTGTAGCAGCCGGGTTGATACGGCAGCACCAATAATGGAGGCAACTACAAACAGTGTGGTGTTCCAGGCATAAAGATGCAGGCCACCAATATCGGCAACGACGGTCGGCAAAATGGTGGTTGAGATATAGATATTAATGGCGTGTAAGGTCACACCGACGGATAGGGCCAGGACTAAAGCGGCATTTCGACCGGACATCAACTCTGACCAGCTGGCTTGCTGAACCTGCATAAAAACCTCCTGAAAATTAGAGGTTGCCGAGTTTACAACTTAAACTTAGCTTTAAGTCAAGGTTGTTTTTCTTCTGTTTGGGGGATGCTGTGCTATGGCAAAGCAAACACGTTTTTTTACTATAGGTGAGGCGGCGGAGCGCTGTGATATCAGTGCATCGGCATTAAGGTTTTATGAGCAGCGAGGTTTGATTCAATCCATTCGCACAGGGGGGAATCAACGACGCTATCATCCTTCGATGTTGCGTAAGATCTCTGTTATTAAAGCTGCGCAAAACCTGGGTCTTACTCTGGAAGAGATTGAAAATGCGCTGTCTAGCTTGCCGGATAACCGTACGCCCACCAAACGGGATTGGGAACGGTTATCGACTAAGTGGGGTAAGCAGTTGGATGAGCGTATTTTGCAGATGCAGCGTTTGCGTGCCAATCTATCCGGTTGTATTGGCTGCGGTTGTCTGTCGATGAAAAGCTGTTCGCTGTTTAACGCCAATGATCATATCGCTTCTCACGGTAATGGCCCCCGCTATCTTATTGAGGGTATCCCGGATGAGGAGTTTGATCGTTAGTAAATGACACTATTAAGAGAGGAAAATCGATTTTCTTCTCTTAATAGTGAATGCTTGGTTACTGTTAGCCCATTGTTCTATCAAGGTTTTACTCTTACTCAATTCTTGTATTTGTTTTTTTTATCTTATCGTTAGATTAATAATATTTTAACAATCCAAGACCATCCAATAGGCTTGACTCAACACTTCGGGAGTCAAGCAAAGCACCACCTTGTTGACTCTCTGAACGAAATGTTTCCAGGCACAGGCCGCTTGTTAAAACGCGCTTGTTTAAACGCTGCGCCCAAGCGTGAGTCCTGTACTTGACTTTACCTGATGAATGATCAGAACAATATCGAAAAGCTAACTTCGGAGAGAACAAGAATGGCTAACGGCACAGTTGAAAAAATAGACACCCTTGTTGTTGGCGCCGGTCAGGCCGGTGTAGCTATGAGCGAACATCTGGGCAAGCTGGGCGTACCTCACCTGGTACTGGAGCGCAGCCGTATTGCAGAGCGCTGGCGCAGTGAGCGTTGGGATTCTCTGGTGGCCAATGGTCCGGCCTGGCACGACCGTTTCCCAGGTCTGGAGTTTGAAGATTGTGATCCAGACGCGTTTGTAGCTAAAGAACGCATTGCTGATTACTTCGAAGATTATGCCAAGAAATTTAATGCGCCGATTCGTACCGGTGTCGAAGTAAAAAGTGTCGTACGTAACGATGACCGTCCGGGTTTCACCGTTGAAACCTCTGAGGGCACGATCGAAGCCAATCGTGTTGTTGCGGCAACCGGTCCTTTCCAGAAGCCTGTGATTCCGGCGATTGCGCCAAAAGATGATGCGCTGACACAGATTCACTCCGCACAGTATCACAACCCTGAGCAACTGCCGGAAGGTGGTGTGCTGGTAGTGGGTGGTGGTTCCTCCGGTGTTCAGATTGCTGATGAACTGCAGCGTGCCGGTAAAGACGTTTATCTGTCTGTCGGTGCTCATGATCGTCCGCCACGCTCTTACCGTAACCGTGATTTTGTATGGTGGTTAGGTGTACTGGGTGAGTGGGACGCGGAAGCGATGAAGCCAGGGACTGAGCACGTGACGATCGCAGTAAGCGGTGCCCACGGCGGTAACGGTACGGTGGATTTCCGTGCGCTGGCGCATCAAGGCATTACGCTGGTCGGTCTGACCGAAGCTTTCAGCAATGGCAGTGTCAGCTTTAAAGGCGATCTGGTGGATAACGTCAATCGCGGCGATGACAACTACAACTCTCTATTGGATGCGGCGGATGCTTATATCGAGCGTAACGGTCTGGATCTGCCGGAAGAGCCGGAAGCCCGTAATAAGCTGCCGGAGCCTGAGTGCATGATCAATCCGATTCGTGAGCTGAATCTGGCCGAAGCCGGTATCACCACGATTATCTGGGCGACCGGTTTTGGTGTGGATTACAACTGGCTGCAAGTGAATGCCTTTGATGATGCGGGTAAGCCTGCTCACCAGCGCGGTGTATCCACCGAGCCCGGCGTTTACTTTGTGGGTTTGCCTTGGCTGTCCCGTCGTGGTTCCACCTTTATCTGGGGTGTATGGCACGATGCAAAACACATCGCCGATCATATCTCGACTCAGCGTAAGTATGCGGCTTATCAGGATGCAACTCAGCGTCAGGTGGATGAGCAGCCGCAGGAAGAAACGGTGGCTTAAAGGCCTTTTGGTTACAAGCTGGTAAGAAAGTACACACTTACACAAAAGTGTTTTGATATTTTTGGCCAATGGCTGAAGTCATTTACTAAAGAGAAACTTTTGTGTGAGTGCTTTTGGGGATGGGGATTCTATTTTTGGCCCATCCCGCTTGGTTAACGTTTATTGCTGTGTTTTGAGTCGATGTCGAGTTTTATATTGTCGAGTGTTTATAGGCCTCACATCAATGGATAACGCAGTGCGAGAAATTGGAGTGATTTGATGCCGACGCATACACGAATCCGCATGTTTAATACCAAAGAGACTTATCCTAATCAGACTTTGGATAATGATCTTTGTCAGGCCGTACGCGCGGGTAATACGGTTTATGTCCGTGGTCAGGTGGGTACCGACTTTGACGGTAATCTGGTTGGTCTGGGCGATCCTCGTGCCCAAACCGAGCAGGCGATGAAAAACGTCAAACAGCTGTTGGAAGAATCTGGCTCTGATATGAGCCATATCGTGAAAACTACGACTTATATTACCGACCCGCGTTTCCGTGAAGCGGTATACCGGGAAACAGGTAAGTGGTTAAAAGGTGTCTTTCCGATTTCTACAGGTCTGGTGGTACAGGCACTGGCACAGCCGGAATGGTTGATGGAGATCGATGTGATCGCTGTTATTCCAGAAGGTGAGGAGTAAGTCATGACTTTTTCAGTCGCAGGTGTCTGCCCCGATACCGGCATGATGGGTTGTGCCATTACCTCTTCCAGTATCTGTGTTGCCAGTCGTTGCGCCTTTGTGCACAGCGGTAGCGGTGTGGCCTTAACCCAGAACATTACTAATCCCGATCTTGGTCCTCTGGCCCTGAACCTCTTGGCCGAAGGCCAATCTCCCAAACAGGTGATGACGTCTCTGGCTGAGGTGGATACGGATGTTCAATGGCGTCAGCTGGGTGTATTAAATGCCCAGGGTGAAGGTACTACCTTTAGTGGCGAACAGGCGTTGGGTCTGTTTGCTACCGCAGAAGGCAGTAACTGCATTGCGATGGGGAATCTGTTGGCGAATACGGATGTGCCCCAAGCAATGGTTGATGCTTTCGAAAAGAGTTCAGGTCATCTGGCTGAGCGTCTGTTGCAGGCGTTGGAAGCTGGTCTTGCTGCCGGTGGTGAGTTGGGACCTGTACATTCTGCAGGTCTATTGATGTGTGCCGAACCTCAATGGCCGGTGGTGGATCTGCGTGTAGATTGGCATATCGAGCCAATTACAGAGCTGCGTATGGTTTGGAAGAACTATCAGCCGCAGATGCAAGCTTATATTACTCGTGCTGTGGATCCGGCTAACTCCGAATCTTATGGCGTCCCTGGGGATGAGTAATACCTCTTAAACAGAAGTATTTCGAAATTCTTTAGCTACGGCTGGAGAATACAGCGCTTAGCTGTCGGGACACTTTTGTTTAAGTGTTTGGGGCGCTATCAGGATAGGTCCTTCTTGCTAGCTCTCCGACTATGACTTTCTTGTGAAGTCATAAACAGCGAAACAACATTATTCCTATATTTCTGTCCCGAGTTGTCAGAAAGGTAGGCATAGCGTGCTCAGAAGGGCGTTGTTTCGCTGGCTATCTTGCTTTACAGGTCGTTGTAAAGCTTAGTAGCGGGATAGGTGTGGGATGCTCATATCTTATGCGCTAAGCGACTTTTGCTACATTGTTGTGCTCTGCCCGTCTGCTCCTCCGCGACGGGCTTTTTTGCTTGTACGTGGATAACTCTATTGTTGAAATCGATGATAAAAGGGTGAGTTTGCTGCTGACGTCAGGCAGATAAGTTCGCTAAACTCAAAATACCAGAGCGATGGTTATGCGACCGCAATTGCCTTGTGTAACTTGGCTCTAAGCAGGCTTGGTTTGTTTAAACGTGGCGGGGTATCTTGGAATGCCTAAAGTATCTTTTGCTCAGCGCTATCTGAATGCTTGGAACAGTCATGATCCAGATCGGGTATTAAGTTTTTTTACCCGAGATGTGACCTATATAGATTCCGGTCTGCAGTGTCAGGTCTCAGGCTCTGGTGTTGGTGATTATGTCGAGCGCATTTTTACCCTGTGCCCGGATGCTGAGTTTGAGCTATTAGATGGTGGTGCTGTGGGCAATGGTAGTGGTGTCGTGCAATGGGGAGCTCGGGGACATAATCTGGCTCAACTCTGTCCTCAAATCGGTTTACCTCAATTGAACTCTTTATGTGGTCTGGATTACCTCAGTTATGACAGTGGTAAATTGGTCTCCGCCCATGTCTATTTTGATCTGGCTCCTTTCTTAACTTCTCAACAGCCACAACAGTCTCCGCAAACATCGACTCAACAAGATTATCTCAACATAGATTCACCCCAATCTTCATCTTCTCCCTCGCCTATCCTTCAAAGCCAATATCAGAAATCAGGTATAACGGAGCAGGAGATTCAACACTATTGTGGTTTGGTTAATCAGGTGATGCAGCAGGAGAAGTTATATCTGGAGAATGATCTGACGTTACCTGAATTAGCTGAGCGTTTAGGGTTATCGACTAATCATATGTCTCAGGTAATCAATAGTGGTTTTAATTTCAGTTTCTATGAGCTGTTAAATCACTACCGTATTGAGCAGGCCAAACAGCTGATTAAAGCCTTGCCTAAAGATGAAAAGATGGTCAGTCTGGAAATTGCTTTTGGTTCTGGCTTTGGTTCGGCTTCTGCTTACTATCGTGCTTTTCAGCGCCATACTCGATTAACGCCGAAAGAGTTTCGCAAGCGTTACTGCTGATCAGATTATCTTGCCTCCCTGACCCCTTATCTATTTATACAAGCCATATAAGCTCTACAAACCTGATTTCCCGTCTTTCAAAGCGCTTTTTAGCCGTCCTGAAACTTTTTTACAAGAAAGTGAAAATAGGGGTTGTGCTTTGGT
>CAYFGP010000090.1:0-16379 GCA_964342385.1 uncultured Oleiphilus sp.
GGTCTCACCCCGTGACAGCGAGGGCGTATTATACGCAGGCGAGACCAAAGCACAATCCCTATTTTCACTTTTTTGTAAAAAAATTTCAGAACAGCAAAATCAGAAGATACTCACAGATACTTCGCTCTCATGAATGACTAGCAGCACTGCAAGGTAAAAGCAAAGAAGAACAGGCTCGTGAGCAAAGAGAAATATGTTTAAAGCAGAAAGTACAACGCCGACGGAATGTCGGCGTTGTTTGAATCAAGCTCTGCTAACAGCAAAGCTATATTGATACAGCTCTACATCCGTTATTCATCGAGATCACGATCACTATAACCAATCAGATACAAGATAGCGTCCAGCCCCAGAGTGGACAGCGAATGCTCCGCACTTTCTTTTACGATTGGCTTGGCGCGGAAAGCAATACCCAGACCAGCAGTACCCAGCATCGGTAGATCGTTTGCACCATCACCGACAGCGATGGTTTGCTCAAGACGCACACCTTCCTGTTCTGCAATCTGCTTTAATAACTCTTTCTTACGCTCACCATCCACTACAACGCCAGTAACATTGCCGGTCACCTTACCATCTTCTATTTCCAACTCATTAGCATGCACATAGTCGATGCCCAGCTTCTTCTGCAGGTAATGGCCGAAGTAAGTAAAGCCACCAGACAGGATGGCCGTGGTATAACCCAGCGCATTCAGGTTAGAGATCAGTTTCTCAGCACCTTCTGTCACAAGCAGATTTTCAGCAATACCACTTAATACGGATTCATCCAGACCCTTCAGTAATGCAACGCGACGCTTAAAGCTCTCGGTGAAATCAATCTCTCCGCGCATAGCACTTTCGGTAATTTCGGCAACCTGATCACCTACTCCAGCCGCTTTAGCCAGCTCATCAATTACTTCGGCTTCAATCAGCGTGGAATCCATATCAAATACCACCAGACGACGGTTACGACGGAACACATCATCCACCTGGAATGAGATATCCACAGCCAGTTCGTTGGCCAAACTCAGGAACTGCTCACGGATCTGATCCAGATTCTCTGGATTACCACGAACAGAGAACTCAACACAGGAGCGACCTTGTTCAGACAGCTGACGCAGGGGAATACGACCCGACAGACGGTTGATACGGTCAATATTCAGATCGTGACTGGCTACAACACCTGTCACCTTGGCGATATGCTCTGCGGTAATACGACGTGCTAATAGGGTTACGATAAAACGGTTTTTACCCTGACCTTCAACCCAGTGCTCGTAACTCTCTTCATCTACAGGAGTAAAACGGATATTCACACCCAACTCATGCGCTTTAAACAACACGTCACGCAGCACAGGGGAAGATTCCGCTTCCTCAGGAATATGGATCAGAATGCCTAAAGACAGCGTGTCATGAATCACTGCCTGACCGATATCGAGAATATTGACCCCATAACCGGCCAGAATCTCAGTAATAGATGAGGTTAAACCCGGTTTATCAACACCAGAAATATTAATCAGGATGACTTCTTTCATGTACCTGCCTGTTACGCCTTATGAGCTAATTGAGGTTAAAAAGGAGCGCTAAGTATACCAGAGCAGCGCTTAATGAGGGGCAAGATAGCTCGTGGATAATGAAAAAACGATGACGGAGTTTTATTCTCCGCCTCAGAAAACAGAAAAGCCATGCCAACAAATCACTTCACCAGAGATTTGCTTAGCATGGCTTTAGTCTTTTTTATTTGGCGGTGCTGATTGCTCTACTCAAGATCAAGCCAATCACATCGGCATAACAAAAAGGGAGTTATTCCTCATCTTTTACGGAGATAGCATCCACCTTCTGGAAACCACGCGGTAGCTTATTACCTCGACGACCACGCTCACCCTGATAATGCTCCAGATCGGAAGCTTTCAGTACCAAATGACGCTTACCGGCATAGATTGTCAAAGCATCATCTTTTGCCAATACCACCAGATCACGGACAAACTCTTCACGACCCGCCGACTTAGCCGTCGGAATATCAATCATCTTATTACCTTTGCCTTTACTCAGCACCGGCAATTGCTCCAGCTTAAATACCAGCAGGCGACCTTCCGTCGAAACGACCGCGACTTTTGCATCCTCATCATTAGCCGGAATCACGGTTGGCGCTAATACTTCGCAACCCTTAGGCACGGTCAATAGGGCTTTACCAGCCTTTTTCGTCGCCAGCATATCGGAGGAATCAACCACAAAGCCATAACCCGCATCACTGGCCATCAGGAAACGTTGCTTCTCTTCAGCAACCACCAGCCCCTGGAAGGTAGCACCGGACGGTGGATTAATACGCCCGGTTAGCGGTTCGCCCTGACCACGAGCCGAAGGTAAGGTATGAGCAGGCAACGAGTAGCTACGCCCACTACTATCAACAAACACCACTTGCTGATTGGAACGACCACGACACATCAGGTGATAACTATCACCGGACTTATAGTTCAGACCTTCCGGATCAATATCATGACCTTTCGCCGCACGCACCCAACCTTGCTTAGACAGCACTACCGTCACTGGATCAGAGCTGACCAGCGCTGTTTCATCCAACGCTTTTGCTTCTCCACGCTGAACAATAGGGGAACGACGAATATCACCAAACTTGACGGCATCATCCGATAGCTCATCTTCAATCAGCTGACTCAGTGCCTTGCCGGAGGACAGCAGATGCTCAAGCTTCTTACGCTCTTCTTCCAACTCGTCCTGCTCACCACGGATTTTAACTTCTTCCAGTTTGGCCAACTGACGCAGTTTCAGTTCCAGAATTGCTTCGGACTGACGCTCACTGAGATCAAAACGCTGAATCAATGCCTGCTTAGGCTCATCTTCCGTGCGAATAATCTCAATCACTTCGTCAATATTGAGATAAGCGATCAGCAAGCCCGCCAGGATATGCAGACGATCCGCCACCTTCTGCAGGCGGTGTTCTAAACGCCGGGTTACCGTATCACGACGGAAGCTTAACCACTCATTCAGAATCTGCACCAGACCTTTAACCTGAGGCCGACCATCGGTACCGATCATATTCAGGTTAACACGATAGCTTTTTTCCAGATCAGTAGTGGCAAACAGATGCGCCATCATCGCTTCGATATCAACACGATTGGAACGGGGTACAATCACCAAACGGGTTGGATTTTCATGATCCGACTCATCACGCAGATCTACGACCATCGGCAGTTTTTTCGCCTGCATCTGTGCGGCAATCTGCTCCAGGATTTTGGCACCGGAAACCTGATGCGGTAGCGCGGTAATGACGACATCACCATCTTCAATCTGATACACCGCACGCATACGGATACCGCCACGACCGGTCTGATAGATCTTTTCGATCTCAGCCGTTGGCGTGATAATTTCCGCATCGGTCGGGTAATCCGGCGCTTTCACAAAGCGCATCAGGTCAGCAATACCTGCCTCAGGGTGATTCAACAAGTGAATACAGGCCTGTGTCACTTCCTGTAGGTTATGAGGCGGAATATCCGTTGCCATACCCACGGCAATACCGGTAGAACCGTTCAATAACACGTGAGGTACACGGGAAGGCAGGACCGCTGGCTCAGACAGGGTACCATCAAAGTTAGGTAGCCAATCCACCGTGCCCTGGCCGAGTTCAGCCAACAGTAACTCAGAGAACTTAGCCAACTTGGCTTCGGTATAACGCATAGCGGCAAAGGACTTAGGGTCATCCGCAGAGCCCCAGTTACCCTGGCCATCAATCAATGGGTAGCGATAAGAGAATGGCTGTGCCATCAGCACCATAGCTTCATAACAGGCACTATCGCCATGAGGGTGAAACTTACCCAGTACATCACCCACGGTCCTGGCCGACTTTTTATGTTTGGCGCTGGCTTTTAAACCCAGCTCTGACATGGCATAGACGATTCGCCGTTGTACCGGTTTCAGACCGTCGCCAATATGAGGCAGCGCCCGGTCCAAAATAACGTACATGGAATAGTCCAGATAGGCTTTCTCGGTGTATTGCTTCAGGGATATCTGTTCAACACCCTCATGATTGATTTGTGCACTCATCGGCTCAGATCTGTCCGTTATCTTATCAATAATAAATTTTGTAGCAGTCTAACATCTGTTTATCTTTACAGCATCTTTTCCCGCCAGATGTTCAGTAAACGCCAAAGCTGCCGATAAACTACCACTACTCAAGTGAATACTGATCTGACTATAATTACAGTAATAACGTTATTTCGAGCACACCACCATGATTTTATCCGAGTACAAATTTCGACCAGAATCAGACAGCCGCGCCGAAGAAAATTGCGCCGATGCCGCCAGCCGACTCAGAAAAGCCTTTGAAGATAGCGGCGACATCATCATTATCAATAACCTTCAGGTGGAAGTGTACGATCGTCAAATTACCGTTGATCATGCGGTATTGCACACTTACGGCCTGACCTTGATCAATAGCCGCACCCTATACGGTAAAATTGAAGTCAACTATCGTGGAGAGTGGTCCCGCAGTGTTAAAGGACGAGATATTCCGCTAGAAAATCCAACCGAACTCTATAAACATATCAGTAAAGCTCTTCGAGATAACTTAGTTAAAAACACAGAAACGGTACTCAGCAAACACAACGGTGCGCAAAAGACCTTCGATGGCTTCCCCATTGAGCTGATGTTTATCCAGGCACCCAAATGTGGTTTACAGGGCAATGGCATTAACTCCTCAAACATCTTATTTGCAGAGCAGCTACCCAACACCATAGCCAAACATTACGCCTCCTATAAAAAACGCTTGTATCAGCAGTTTGGCGGTATGGATGTGTTCCGCTTTATCTCTTCAGATCTCTATGCTTGTGCAGATTTTCTGGTAGGTAATGAGATTGACCGGACAAAATATCCTGAAGCTCAACCAGATCAAAGTGAAGAAGCTCAGGTGCAGAAAGCACCACGTCGGGTCATCGTACGCACAAAACGTGCGGGCGGCGGCCCCGGTGTTATTAAAGCGAAGGATATCAAACCAGGTAAAAAGAAACTGGCCGCACTAGCAGAACAAGCCGATAACGAATAACACCAGCATCACTCTACGATCACAACCTAAAAGCGGTAACCTCATCATGAGGCTACCGCTTTTTTATACCGACTCAGCATTTAAAGATAGAAAGCTATTTAAGCTTGAATTGATCCACCATTTTCTCTAGCTGCACGGCTAGATCAACCAAGGTTTCACTCACAGCAACCCCCTGACTGGCTTCTCTTGAAGTCTGCTCAGCAATAGCCCCTATCTCCTGCACACTGCGATTTACTTCTCCAGAGGCCTGCTCCTGCTGCTGGGCTGAGATAGTCATCTGTCCATTCAAAGTATTAATACCCGAGACAGCTTCCGCAATCTCCTGTAATGCTGAAGATACTTTTTCAACCTCTTCTACACTGGACTGAGTGCTACTTTGTGCCCCTTCCATCACCTGAATCGCCTCTGCCACCTCCTGCTGTAGCTGTTCAATGGTTTTATGGACTTCCAAGGTAGATTCATGGGTTCGATTTGCCAGTGAACGAACCTCATCCGCTACCACAGCAAAACCTCGACCCGCTTCACCTGCGCGAGCGGCTTCAATAGCAGCGTTAAGTGCCAGCAGATTAGTCTGTTCCGCAATAGAGGTAATCACATCCAAGACAGTACCAACCTCTGTACTGTAACTACCCACTTTGGAGATAACACTGGATGCCTGCTCGATCTCACCGGTTAAACGGCTGATCGCTTGAATGGCTGATTCTGTCATTTGCGTACCGAGTTGCGCCTGGCGATCCGCACTAGAAGATGCTTCTGAGGCGCCTTCAGCATAGGATTTCACTTCATAAGCATTGGTTTCTACCTGCTGCATGGCAGACACTACAGTATCTGTACCTCTCTGCTGGCTATGCACCGCAGACACTGTACTCTCAGCCACCTGGGAAATACTTTCTGCCGCCCCTTTCAGCTGATGAGTCATACCCGACACCTGCTGCATACTGCCACGAAAGCGACCCAGCATATTATTGAGCGCAGATGCAACAGCACCAATCTCATCATTGCTCTTGATATCCTTCACTTCCGCAGACAGATCAGAATTGCGCTCCACTTGAACCAACACTTCGCGCACTCTCTTCAGCGGGCTAACAATCAAGCGACGCAATAGATAAAGAATGACTAAAAAGCCTGCAATAAACAGTACCATTTGGGTCAAACCCAAACGCATCAGGTTATCACTGATATGGTCATCCAGAGTTGCCAGAGAGTAACTCACCCTTACCGCTCCCAACACAGTACCTTCTGGCACCACGTGACACATTAGACAATCGGTACCTCGATAGTCTTTACTGGCACGAATCGGGTTTAATACCGTAAGAACACGGCCACTATCCTCTTCAGATATCTCAGTGATCTTTTCCCCGCTCAAAGCCCTGCGATCCAAGTCATCCCTTACCTGCTCCTCTGCAAATCCAGGACCAAACAGTTTATTGATCTCTTCACCACGAATGATACGAGCATCAACCACATCCGGCTGGCTCATCACTTTTTTACGTAAAATATCTCGGTTTGCCAGGGTTCCGGTAATCATCATGATATTCACAGCATCAAAGTAAGAGTCTGCAGTATCTTGGGTATGCTGCAGAATTACCTCTTCAACCATCGCACGCTCATTACGTACACTGAACACCATGGAGACAACAAGAACAAGAACAAACACCAGGAGAAGGGCAACCGTAATTTTGGTTTGTATAGAGGTTCCTGGGGAAGACTGACTCATTATTTTCTCCGCCTAACTATTTCTTGATTTAGCGCAATTTTTTTAATTATTCCGGTATTTGTTTTAGACCGTTCTGATCAAAAAGTCACCGGCATTTTTACATTTATTTGATATGAATCTTTAAAGTTCAGGTATTCTTACCTAGAACAGCATAAAAAGAAGTACGAATACACTTCAGTTTGTATGCCTGGTGTAACCTACGGCCTTAATAGGACAATTTCCGTGTCAGAGATCAAAGTTTCCTCTGCTAATCCTGAGCAGATTATCGCCTTCCAGGGCCACCCTGGAGCCTATTCTCACCTAGCTTGCCGCAAAGCCCGCCCTCGGCTGGAACCCGTACCTTGCGGAACCTTTACCGAAGCGATGCAAATGGTCGAGCTAGGTCAAGCAGGCCTGGCAATGATTCCTATTGAAAATTCGACCGCAGGCCGGGTGGAAGAGATATACCGCCAACTACCAAAAACTCAGCTATCCATCATTGGCGAGCATTTTGAAAGTATCAACCACTGTTTGATCGGACTGAAGGGCAGTACTTTGACTGATATCCGTACAGCCTGCTCCCACCCACAAGCTTTAGCACAGTGTGATAACAATATTATGAAACTGGGCCTGAAGACGGATGTTAAATCTGATACTGCCGGAGCAGCCCATGAGATCATGCAGCTACAAGATAAAAGTCGAGCAGCCATCGCCTCTTCACTGGCGGCCGAACTATACGACATGGAGATTCTGCGCGAGAACTTTCAGGATCATGACGGCAACACTACCCGTTTTATTATCCTGTCACGAGAAGCAGAACTACCCGATTACCATCAGGGCCAACAGTATCTGACCTCACTGATGTTTCGGGTACGCAACCTGCCTGCAGCCCTGTATAAAGCGATGGGAGGGTTTGCCACAAATGGGATTAATATGGTGAAACTGGAAAGCTATATGGACACAGGTAGCTTCCAGGCCACCTCTTTCTATATGGACGTAGAAGCCCACCAATCGGAACCAGGCATGATTAACGCCTTGGAAGAGCTGTCATTTTTTGCTCAGGATATTCGTATTCTTGGGACTTATAAGCCACATCAATGGCGTCAGCAAGGTGGAGCGTTATCCTAGCTCAGCCTAACAACGGGCCAGACGTTTATGGCCTTGGACTTAGAATTTACATGGTTTTCCAAGCTCAAGATCATAAATATTGGCTGCAAAAAATAACCCGCTTGCCGGAAGCAAGCGGGTTATTTTTTATTGTGCCATTCAAGCCTACAAAGCATCAGCCATTCAACTTGATCCGCTGACGTCGAAATTCTCAACTTGAAGCACTAAAACGACACTCAAAAATAATCAGTAGATCACTGATTGTAAGTCGCCGGATCGATCCATACGCCTAAGGAGTTACGGTCAATCCAGCTACCTTTAGCGGTTTCCTTATAGCGAAACACGACAATATCACCAACAGAAACGGACAGCTCAGGCTCTTCTGTCTGGTAGGAGTATTCCGTACCATCCACCATCAGACTATGACGGTACAATTCAGGCATGCCCAGCCATTCCTGGAAAGGCCCTTCTGTGGCGACAGATTCTAAGGTGCCCTTACCCTGCAGCTTAGGGGTACGGGTACGGCGCGCTCCGGGGCGGAATTTACCAGCCATGAAAACTCCTCACTCAATCAAAGGTCATCGGCAAAAACAAAGGCAGGGGATTATAGGGCTTATTCAGCACGAGACAAGTGATACCTGCTTGTTTTTGCGCATTAAGTTTTTCTTTTTAGCGATCACTCCAGTAAAGACCGAGTAATCAAGAGATGGACTGCCACAAACATAGACAGCCCTGCTAGTATAGCGTTCGAGAACAGTATTCGCGTGACAAATATGCCAGGAAAGTGGTCGTTATTTGATTACTCGCCACCACCCGAGTTGGCCGCATATTCACTGTAGTGCTCAGGAGCCAGATCCTCAAAACGGGTAAACTGCCCCCTAAAGGCCAGGTGCACCGTACCAATAGGGCCGTTACGCTGCTTACCGATAATTACCTCAGCTAGACCCTTATTGTTTTCATCTTCCTTGTTATACACCTCATCACGGTAGATAAAGGCGATCACATCCGCATCCTGCTCAATCGCTCCAGACTCACGCAGATCCGACATTACAGGACGTTTATTAGGTCGCTGCTCCAAACTACGGTTCAGCTGCGATAACGCAATTACCGGGCAGTTAAACTCTTTCGCCATCGCTTTTAAGGAACGGGAGATCTCCGAGATCTCTGCGGTACGGTTATCGGACAGACCCGGCACACGCATCAACTGAAGGTAGTCGATCATCACCAAACCAATATCACCGCTTTCACGGTAGATACGACGCACACGGGAACGCATCTCGTTTGGCGTCAAGGCAGGCGTATCATCGATAAACATCTTACGCTCCTGCAGCAGGTTAACCGCCGACATTAAGCGTGGCCAATCTTCATCGCCTAGCTTACCGGTACGCACCTTGGTCTGATCAATACGTCCCAGAGAGGACAACATACGCAGCATCAGAGATTCATTCGGCATCTCCATACTGAATACCACCACGGTGTTATCCTGCGATAGAGTCACGTTCTCCACCACATTCATGGCGAAGGTCGTTTTCCCCATGGACGGACGCCCTGCGACAATAACCAGATCCGACGGTTGCAGGCCGGAAGTCATACCATCCAGATCTTTAAAGCCGGTACTGATCCCCGTCATCGTGGAGTCCAGCTTATACAACTCGTCGATCTTCTCAACGGTCTTTTTCAGAATGGTAACCATACCTTCCGGGCCACCAAACTTAGGCCGGGATTCCGCAATCTCAAACACCAGACGCTCCGCTTCATTCAACAGCTCGTCTGAGGTGCGGCCCTCGGTATCGTAGGAATTCTCAGCAATCTTATTGGAGGCCTTGATCAGCTGACGTAGCGTTGAACGCTCACGCACAATCTCCGCATAAGCCACAATATTGCTGGCCGACGGTGTATTACGCGCCACTTCAGCCAGATAAGCCAGCCCACCAATCTGTTCCAGCTCATTTTTTTGATCCAGCACTTCAGAAATGGTCACCAGGTCAAAAGGTGTCGCTTTCTCAGCCAGTTCCGTCATCGCCTCAAAAATCATCTGGTGATCACGACGATAAAAATCATTCGGCACAATGCGCTCAGATACACCGTCCCAAGCTTCATTATCCAGCAAAAGTCCACCCAATACCGAACGCTCGGCTTCCAACGAATGTGGCGGTACCTTTAACGCATCGGCTTGCTGATCGGCAACGTCTCTGTCAGACATGGGATCGACTTCTCCTGAATTGTACGGATTGATGTTTAGTGTAACTCAGATGCAACAGGGTTACTGAAACGGAGGGGGATTTTAGACCAGATATCAGACAGGATAAATGGCTTGGGCTGTTTTACTACAGAGAACAAAACAAACCGGAATAACACACCAAGAAAAAGAATGTTGAGGTAAAGTATTGAAGAATAAAAAAAGGCACCTGGCTAAAGCCAGATGCCTTTTTCAAAATCAGAAAATCTGATCTTAGTCTTCTGCAGTCACGATTACGTGAACAGAAGTAGTCACATCGCTGTGCAGCTGGATAGCAACGTCGAATTCGCCAACAGTACGGATAGGACCTTCTGGCAGACGAACTTCGCTCTTCGCTACATCGATGCCAGCAGAGCTGATTGCTTCTGCCAGATCGCGAGTACCGATAGAACCGAACAGTTTGCCTTCGTCACCCGCTTTAGCTGCGATAGACAGCTCGATCTCTTCCAGATCAGCAGCACGTGCTTCAGCAGCAGCTTTGATTTCTGCAGCTTGCGCTTCCAGTTCAGCACGACGTGCTTCAAATTCAGCAATATTAGCTTCTGTTGCCATTACAGCTTTACCGTAAGGCAGCAGGAAGTTACGGCCAAAACCAGCCTTAACGGTTACTTGGTCGCCTAAGCCACCCAGTTTGCCTACTTTCTCGAGCAGAATAACTTCCATCTCGTAAACCTCTCTATATTTTATGGCTTATTGCGACGGCTTCTGGCTGGTCATACGACCGCGAAAGTCCAGAGCGGCATCCAAAAAAGCCATAAAAATCATAAATACGTACAGTGAGTGACCCATAATAAACAGCAAAACATAAAATACTGTTAACCAGATCGAACTCAGTTGTTTGATCGCTACAACACCATGAACCAATGCGATACAGGCAAACACCAGAGGTACGGATAATGCAGGTATCCACTTTAACGCTTCGACATCAATCTCAGCGCCAAAGAAAACAACAGGTCCCAGTATCAACGCCGGTATCAGCGGCAACCGGAACCGATGGAACTCCTTCTGAAAGCCACCGGGATTAAATTCCACAGCCTGCCACCAGCGAGCTAAAACTAAACTGCCTGATACCGCGACGGTATAAAAAGCAGAGATAGCTCCCATCACCACAACGGTCAAAAACTGTTCTTGCTGACTGTTTATAGATGATGCACCTTCTGTGGCCGAGGCCATAATCGAGTGCAAAACATTAACAATCTCAGCCACCAATTGAGGCGGCCAAAAGCTACTCAACGCAGCTCCAAGAACAGCACCGGCTAATAAAGGTTTAGACCAGTCTACTGTTGCTCTCAGCACCAGTGCCATCAGCATAACGCCCAAGATCACTGCCGCTGGAATTGGATCACCCTGGCTTAACCAGAATAAAGCAGGCAGCGAGCCCCAAAGCATCACCTGACTGCCTTCCCGGCTTCCCCTTCTCAGGGTTACCAAGCCTACTACGGCGGCAGCAATCCAAAAAAACATCGGTATTGCTGCACTGACTGCCGTAGCTATAATCGCGTTAGTTCGCGATGTCAGTGCATATTTCGCGATAAAGCGCATGCACTTGCCTTATATCGTTTCAGTCTTACTGGTGGCCGTCAGTGTACGGCAGCAGAGCCAGGTAGCGGGCGCGCTTGATAGCGGTAGCCAGCTGACGCTGATAACGTGCTTTAGTACCAGTGATACGGCTTGGAACGATCTTGCCAGTTTCAGTGATGTAGCTTTTCAGAGTTTCGATGTCTTTATAATCGATCTGATCTACACCTTCAGCGGTGAAACGGCAGAACTTGCGACGACGGAAAAAACGTGCCATGGATATACTCCCCAAAAGTCTCTTAATGATTACTCTTCAGAATCTGCAGCTTCGTCAGCTACTTCTTCGTTAGATTCAACAGCTTCTGGAGCACGCTCAGCTTTACGCTCGTCACGACGATCTTCGCGAGAGGCTTCAGCTTTAACTGGAGATGCTTCAGTTACAGCGTCTTTAGTACGAACAACCAGATTACGGATGATCGCATCGTTGTAACGGAAAATACCAGTCAGCTCATCTACTACTTCGCTAGTAGATTCAATGTTCATCAGAACATAGTGTGCTTTGTGGATTTTGTTAATTGGGTATGCCAGGTGACGACGACCCCAATCTTCCAGACGATGAACTGCACCACCATTTTCCTGTACCAGGCTGGTGTAACGCTCGATCATAGCTGGAACCTGTTCGCTCTGGTCCGGGTGAACCATGAACACAACTTCGTAATGACGCATTATAGCTCCTTACGGTTTTACAGCTTCTCCAAAGGGTAAATTCCCGGAAAAGCAAGGAGTGGAAAGAATCGTTCTTCAAAGAACCGCGAGATTCTATAGAGCTTAGCCTATAGAGGCAAGAAAAAAGTTGCTTTTTTCGCGACTTTATCCCTGACGCTGACGTACCGCTTCATATAAGCAGACACCAGTCGCTACAGAGACATTCAGACTGCTCACTTCGCCAGCCATCGGTAGGTTCACCAACTGATCACACTGTTCACGGGTCAGACGACGCATGCCTTTGCCTTCTGCGCCCATTACCAGAGCCACCGGACCGGATAGATCCACCTGGTACAGACTCTGCTCTGCCTCACCGGCGGTACCGATCACCCAGACACCGGCGTCTTTCAATTCATTCAAAGTACGGGATAGGTTGGTAACGGCCACCAGCGGCATTACCTCTGCGGCACCACAGGCTACTTTTCGTACCGTGGCGTTCAGCGTCGCCGACTTATCTTTTGGTACGATCACTGCGTGAGCACCCGCCGCATCAGCAGTACGCAAGCATGCGCCCAGATTATGAGGATCAGTGACGCCATCCAATACCAGTAACAGCGGCTTATCCTGATTAGCCAACTGCTCCATCAGCCAGGCATCGGTATAGGTTTTCAGCGGTTTGCACACGGCGACAACGCCCTGATGCACCACATCACCCAACAGATCATCCAGGGCATCACGCTCAACCAGCGTCAGACGCAGGCCCAGTTTTTCAGCCTGTTGCTGAATACGCTGAATCTTGTCATCGTCACGGCTTTCAACTAGCTTCAGCTCGATAATCTGTTCAGGCTGACGATTCAACAGACTGGTCACTGCATGGATACCAAATACGGCCTCAACCGATGACTTACGCTGCGGCTTACCGACACGGCGCTCAGTATTGCCCTGACGGCCTTGATTTTTTCGCCGCTGACGGCCCTGATCGTTACGTTGCTTCACGCTGTTTTCCAACTATTTATAAAAGTAAAAGCAAGTTAGCACTCACACAAAGACTTCTCTATAGCAAAGCACTTCAGAAACACTTTGTGTAAGTGTACATAAGAAAATAAAAGCAAAAACCTGCTCACTCTGAACAGGCTTTTGTTATTTCAACTCGATTTAAGCCGCTTCCGAATCTCAAAGGACCCAATTAGCTTGTGGTTTTCTTGGTTTTAGCACGGGCATTTTTACCGGGGCGCTTTTTGCCGACTTTCTTTTTAGCACCTGTGCCTTTTTTACCACCTTTACTATCCGTTCCTGAACGCCCCTTTTCTGCTGGCTTCAGCTTCTTGCGTTTACCATCCTTTTTGCCTTTCTTAGGTGATTTTTTCTTCTCTTCCTTAGCCACGTCGTCGGCAATGCTCTTGGCCAATGACATTTCTTCGGCAGAGATTTTACGTTTACTTGGCTTGCGCTTTTTACCGGGTTTAACCTCAACGGCCTGATCCAACTCAAAGTCGATCTTACGCTCATCCAGATCCACCCGAGCCACAATCACATTCAGTTTATCGCCCAGACTATAGCGACGACCGCTGCGCTCACCTTTCAGGCGCTGTGTCGCGGCATCAAAGTGATAATAGTCCGATGGTAGACCGGTGACATGCACCAAACCATCGACATAGATCTCATCCAGACGCACAAACAAACCAAAACCGGTCACACCCGTGACCGTACCGGCAAAGCTGTCACCAATATGAGCCGCGGTATATTCACACTTCAACCATGCCAACACATCGTAAGTCGCATCATCGGCACGACGCTCAGTCATAGAACAGTGTTCACCCAACTCCAGCATCTGCTCCATGGAGTATGGCAACCAGCGCTGCTTTGGCTCGACCTCAGTATCATCCGCCCTTAAGAGATGATTGCTTTCCAGCTCACTGCGTAACATAGAGCGGATTGCTCTGTGGGTCAGTAGATCCGGGTAACGACGAATCGGAGAGGTAAAGTGAGTGTAGGCTTTATAGTGCAGACCAAAGTGGCCCTGATTATCCGGTGTATAAACAGCCTGAGACAGAGACTGCAACAGGAAGGTTTGAATACTTTCCGCATCTGGTCGGCCTTCGATCTCCAGCAAGATATTCTGATAATCAATCGGTGTCGGTTCATCACCGCCACCCAGGGTCAGGCCCAGCTCACCCAGATAGGTTTTCAGTTTTTCCAGACGCTCGGTTTTTGGCCCTTGGTGCACACGGAACACACCCGGCAGTTTGTATTTCTCCAGGAAGCGCGCCGAGGCTACGTTGGCACACAGCATACATTCTTCAATCAGCTTATGAGCCTCGTTACGTACCACAGGTACAATACGCTCGATTTTGCGCTGATCATCAAATTCGATACGGGTTTCGACGGTTTCAAAATCGATGGCACCGCGTACACTACGAGCGGCACGCAGAATTTTATATAGGCCGTACAGGCTTTCGATCGGTTTTACTAACTCAGGATATTGATCCTTAAAGATCGCTGCATCCGGGTGATCTGCCGATTCCAACAGTGCTCCCACCTGGGTATAGGTGAGTCGGGCATGGGAACGAATTACCGCTTCGCAAAAACGGTAACGACTGATCTGACCTTTGGCGCTGATGCTCATTTCGCACACCATCACCAAACGATCCACATGAGGATTCAGGGAACACAAGCCATTGGACAACAACTCAGGCAGCATAGGGACCACCTGCCCCGGGAAGTAAACCGAGTTACCGCGCACATGAGCTTCCTGATCCAGTGCAGAATTGACCGCGACATAATGAGAGACATCGGCAATAGCCACATAGAGCTTGCAACTGCCCCACGGCTTTTTCTCACAATACACCGCATCGTCAAAATCTTTCGCATCTTCGCCATCAATAGTCACGAACGGCAGATGGCGCAGATCAATCCGCTTCTCTTTATCCGATTCTGCAACCTGATCAGACATCTGCTCAATCTGCTGCAGGACATCCTGTGGAAACTCATGAGGGATATTATGCTTGCGGATGGCGATATCGATCTCCATACCCGGTGCCATCTCATCACCCAGAATCTCAATCACCTTACCCTGCACATGCATACGACGAGCCGGTTGCTGTGTCAGCTCAACACTGACCACCTGACCGGGCTCTGCATCCTGACACTGACCCGGTGGAATCAGTACATCATGGTGCAATTTGGGATTGTCCGGGCGGACATAGAAGATGCCATTCTCTTCAATATAGCGTCCCACCAGCTGATGAGTATTATGCTGCAGCACTTCAACCAGAGCGCCTTCACGGCGATTTTTACGATCGACACCCACGACACGGGCCAGGGCGATATCTTCATGAAACACCTTGCGCATCTGAGCATTGGTTAAAAACAGGTCGTCAGAGCCATCTTCCGGGATCAGAAAACCAAAACCATCCGGGTGGGCTTCAATACGGCCTTTGACCAGCTGCATTTTGCTAACCAGACCATAAGCGCCCTTACGGTTGCTCAGTAACTGTCCATCACGTTCCATCGCTTTTAAACGACGACGCAGAGCTTCGATATCATTGTCATCCACCAGGCCCATGCGCTCACATAACTGCATATGGGTCAGCGGACGACCGTAATTTTTCAGCCAATCCATAATAAACTCACGGCTCGGTACCGGGTTGTTATATTTATTGGCTTCACGGTCGGCATGAGGGTCCTGCTTCACTGACCAGCGTTTCATAACATTCGCCTTAAAAATTAAATTAACTGCTAAAGCCTTAGAACCATCTCGCTTCTATGGCGCATGATTGGCCGTGATTATACGGCATGGAAAACAAATTTGCCCTTTTTTGCATTTTTCTTTGAGAAAACAGTTGCATTGTCAAAAGCCCTACGTATAATACGCCTCCATTGCTGAGCTGCCCAGGTGGTGGAATTGGTAGACACGCTAGCTTCAGGTGCTAGTGGCCGTATGGCCGTGGAGGTTCAAGTCCTCTTCTGGGCACCAATCAGTCTCAGCAATAGATTGTAACACTTGCAAATTTGATTTTTTGCCTGTGCGTTATGCCCAGGTGGTGGAATTGGTAGACACGCTAGCTTCAGGTGCTAGTGGCCGTATG
>CAYFGP010000090.1:16479-28329 GCA_964342385.1 uncultured Oleiphilus sp.
GCCGTGGAGGTTCAAGTCCTCTTCTGGGCACCAATACTTTCTTTGCTTATTCAAGTGCTTTTAACTCCCTTTTCGTACTAATATTTCATTAAAACCTTCTACTTGTCCTCGAATTGTTACTTATTTTATTCCCTCCCTGATTGTCTTGAATCTAAAATTTAATATCGTGCTGAGTTTCTTGCGACCTGCCTTAGCTTCCATGGTCGATCATCAATTGTACCTTCCAGTTTATTTTCCAAACTATCATTCAACTCACTAAAGAAGTCATAACCGGTTAATTGCTCCACTTTATCAACGGAAACAACAAACTTGGTCAGCGGTTCACTCCCCTTCACTGATTGAGGCATCACAAAAGCCAACATACTCTCGGCCTGATTCTGTTCATTAATACCGACAAAAACTTTATAAAAACTATCAGGTATTTGCACCAGACTCTCTAAACGGCCTGCATCGGTAGTAAAGATAGGCCCCGTAATCACCTGAATACGACTGAACTGATGAGTGAAATGATCCACCGCGGCCTCTTCTAAACGCTGCCAAACCTTGCGATTCAGATTCGGCTTTTGCGGCGTAATATTGGTCATCAAAAAAGTATCCAGCTGAGCATTACGGCCATATAAGCGAGAGATCGCATAATTAGGTGCCAGGTGGCCACGATCAAAACCGGTTTTAGTGTAATCGTTATGAGTCACCGGCCAGATTGAACGCCAATCCTTATCAAAGCGCTTTGGCCTTGTATAGCCCTGACGCTTTTGTTGCTTTGTCAAAGGCTTCAATTCGTAGCTCACCCATACCGGATTTAAGCGGTAATCAGAATAGCCCAGTATAAAACCGTCATTTCTTAACACCCGGTACCAATACTGCCAACCGGTTTCCACCCGCTCAGGCATTCCTTTGTAGATCAACGCATCTCTGGCGGTTTGTTCTAACCACAACCATCCGCTACCTAACAATACAACCAGTGCTAAGAAAATAAACCGCATAACGTCCTGCTACCTTCCCTTATTTCCCCACTTACGATCTCATCACACTCTAAAGCTCAATAAGATCAATCTCTTGTCCTGACTGAGCAATCTCTGCATCACGCTCTAATTGCGTTTTAATCTCTTGCTGCAATATCTGCTGCCCAACGGATTCACCGTGCACTAAAACCACCTTAGCACTTGGCTTAAAGTGACTTAACCACTGAATCAACCCCTGTTGATCTGCATGGGCAGAAAAACCGCCCACCGTATGCACCTGCGCTGCAACCCGAATGGTTTCATGCCAGATGCGTACATTAGATACACCACCCTGCACAGCGCCATCAACCAGTTGGCGCCCCAAAGTACCCTTTGCCTGAAATCCGACCATAAGAATGTGGCAGTCTCTGCGCCAGGCATGATTTTTCAGATGATGACGGATACGGCCACCTTCACACATGCCACTACCAGCGATAATAATGGCCCCTGAGCTGATACGATTCAGCGCCATGGACTCTTCTGGTAAACGGGTCAGCCTTAAATTGGGCAAGCCATCCAGCTTGTGCTGACTTAAAGCCTGCCGTTTAGCTTCTTTGTTATAAAGTTCGCTATGTCGACTGTAGATTTCAGTGGCTTCTATTGCCATCGGACTGTCGAGAAAGATCCGCCAATGCCCCAGATTCCACTCATCAAAATATTGACGGAACAGATAAAGCAACTCCTGCGTGCGTCCCACTGCAAAAGAGGGAATCAGGATATTCCCCTTAGACTGAGCGGCTTCGTTCAGAAGAGCCCCCATCTCCTGCATACTTTGTTGCCACGGCTTATGGCAACGAGCACCATAAGTGCTTTCCATCACAACTAAATCGGCCTGTTTGATCATACTGGGCTGACGCAGAATAGGAGCCTGCCCATGACCCAGGTCACCAGAAAATACCACCTTTCTACGATGATGACCTTCTTCCAACCATAACTCCACAATCGAGGAACCTATGATATGGCCGGCATCGTTTAAACGTATCCGAATCCCTGGCAGAATCTCCTCCTCCACACCATATTCCAGACCATAAAAGCGCTTTAGAGCCAAATCAGCGTCCTGCTGCGTATAAAGCGGGTCAACCGCAGGCAGATGTTTTCTTGCCCGTTTTCGATTCAGTGTTTCCGCATCATGCTGATAGATATTCGCCGCATCCTTAAACATGACATGACACATCTCGCGACACACTTTCTGGGTATAGATAGGTCCTTTAAAACCCCGCTTTACCAGCAAGGGAATACGGCCACAATGATCCAGATGCGAATGGCTTAACACCACCGCATCAATCCGACGCACATCAAACGCAAAATCTTCAGCATTACGCAGCTCATCTTTAAAACTGCCCTGTATCAAACCGCAATCCAGTAGAATACGGTAATGCCCAACTTCTATCAGATGACAGGAGCCTGTTACCTCGCCGGCTGCACCCAGGAATTGAATTTTCATCACTCTCTCCTCGCTGACAATGAGCCTATGCACAGCAAAGACTCAAGCATCTGACCAAAAAGCCTATTGAGACTAATTCATTAACAAAAAAATCATTCAAGGGCTAATATTTGCTAGCTTAGCGCCGATAATACGGGTAGAGTCAATGGGGAAAATTCATCCGAAAGTCTCACGCCATGCAACGCTTAATCTATCTCGTCACCTTTCTGTTTTTATGGCCTCTGACCGCGGCGGCTCAAGAGCTTTTTGTGCAGGATTCCTCTGACAATCAGCAAGATCCTTTAAAAAGCTTCCGTCTGTTACTCAACGAACAACTCAATCCAAATCGCGCCACTATCGAACGCGTTTTTAATCCTCTTGGCGATGGTGAGTCTCTGTTAGTACGCGCCTACGTAACAGGTCCTGAAGAACTGGTTTTCCGCCCGCTATTTTCTGAAACTGTCGATAACGCTCAGGACAGTAGCTTTGTACTGCGTACACTACCAGGCACGGAAGTCAAAGAAGTCTTAATCAACTTCGAGGCCACCAGTGATCGCTATCAGATGTATTTTGGCCAATTCCATTACAGCGTTTCTCCAGATATGAGCGGTGTCAGCCATATCAGTGTCCGCCCGGAATCTGCCCCTTTTCTGGCAGAAAACTTCCAAACCCTGTTTATCGATGAACCCGCTGCCGCACTTGCTATTCGCTATCTGAGCGATCAGCAGGAAGCCAATAACCTGACCAGTATTATCCAACTGCGAAAAGAATATCGCGATAGCATGACCGATCAACTACTGGTAGACAGTAACGGCCAGATCGTAAACCCTTATCGCTTAATTCCTTACGATAGCATCAATATAAAAGCAGTCTATTTTCTCGAAGAATATAATCTGGATAACAATGCCCTACTGCGCCACGATTTAAGCCCAGGTGGTATAAAGAACTACCAACTGAATGCTTTGGGTCAGACACAACCGCAAGAAGTAATGTCTGAGCCGACAGGAAAACTTGAGACCACCGCCGATACATTAGACATTCAGATACAAGATTCAACAAGGCTGGGACAAACCATTGAATCGGGAGAAGCGAGTCAATAACCTCCCTCAAAGAAAAAGTGCGACTAACTGTCGCTTTTTTTCTGTCTGAAACACAGTATTCTTATAAAAAAGATGATTTAAGCCAATGTGGTAAAAAACCAGATTTGCGTATTATCCCTATAACAAAAATACAAGGGTGCATTTACGACACCCAACCAGCTTGATAAATGAGATAAAAAACCAAAATCATAAAGTAAGGTGAATCCATGAAAAAAGTTTTTGCAATCGCAGGTGTAGTGGCCATGATGGCATCCGGTTCTGCTCTGGCAGGTGATGCTGCTGCAGGCAAAGCTAAAGCTGCAGTATGTGCCGCTTGTCACGGTATGAATGGTAAAGCAACAGCACCAATTTATCCAAATCTGGCAGGCCAGAATGCGGCGTATCTGGAAAGCTCTCTGAAAGCTTATAAAGCAGGCCTGCGTAAGGGTGGTCAGTCTGCAATTATGACTGGCATGGCAGCCCCTCTGAGCGATGCTGATATCGCTAACCTAGCAGCATACTATAGCTCTCTGTAAGTCTTTTTCTTAAGAGCGATGCAACAAAAGGTCTGACCTGGTGTCGGACCTTTTGTCGTTTTAGGAAAAGAGAAAGGGCGTCACTGTGGATAACAACAGAAGAAGACTACTGCTCTGGGCATGTACACTACCTTTAATTCCTTTCACTCAACAGCAGGCTCAAGCAGCCTTTCCACCACTCCTTGAACGCTCAAATGAAGCTAAGTTCAGGTATTACCGCAGCAATGCCTTAAGAACGACACATCCTCACTACCGCTCTGGACAAAACTGCCGGAATTGCAAACGCTTCAACCCGATCGATTTTGGTTGCCCCACATTCCCCAGAAACAGCGTGAATCCTCAGGGTTGGTGCGATCAATGGCAATCTCGCTAAGCTTCTTTGTAAAAAAAGATATGCCTTGTGAAAACACCTATTGCCCAAAGGCACTTAGTGTAAAAATCAGCATACTGCTAGACGCTTTTCTGCTCATAGCTCATAAAGTCATCAGTTCAAATAACTGTGCACTGAAGGCAGTCCGAGAGACTGCCATCAGAGGCTAAGAGTATCTTTATGGGATTGGACAGGTACAGCGAGACAAGCTGTACCCGTAAAGCGTATCAATGCTGATCAGATAATACTGGTTGATACCGGCGTGGTTGTATCGGACTTTTCCTGTCCATCCAAAGACGGCCAGTGATAACTGTTTTTGGTTTTCCCCTCCATAATGGTATGCAGATGCACCGGGAAGCCCCAGAGTTGATGCAGATAACGCAGCACTGCTTCGGTATGATCATCCAGCGGCCGGCGATTATAAGCGTAATGGTGCAGAGTTAATGAACGATCACCCCGCACATCGGCTTCCACCACCTGAATATTAGGTTCACGATTACCTAAGTTGTATTGAGCCGCTAATGCCTCGCGAACATGACGATAACCGTCTTCATTGTGAATACCCGAGATCTCCAACTCAGAATCCCTATCATCATCAACGATAGAGAACAGTTTCAGATCCCGCATCACCTTGGGTGACAGATACTGTAGGATAAAACTCTCATCTTTAAAGTTCTGCATGGCAAAGTGCAGAGTTTCCAACCAATCCTTACCCGCTATATCCGGGAACCATTTGTAATCCTCCTCGGTTGGCTCCTCACAAATACGTTTCAGGTCGGTATAGATAGCAAAACCTAACGCGTAAGGGTTAATACCGTTGTAATAGGGGCTGTCATAAGGCGGTTGATACACCACACTGGTATGAGACTGCAGGAACTCCAGGATAAAACCTTCGGTTACCAGGCCTTCATCATACAAAGTATTCATGATGGTGTAGTGCCAGAAGGTTGCCCAACCTTCGTTCATCACCTGAGTTTGACGTTGTGGATAAAAATACTGTGCGACCTTACGCACAATCCGGACAATTTCACGTTGCCAAGGCTCCAGCAAAGGGGCATTTTTCTCGACAAAATAAAGAATATTCTCCTGAGGCTCTGAGGGATAACGGAAATGCTTACCCGCCTCATCATCATCACTGTCTTTTTTAAACGGAATGGTGCTCCACAAGCGATTGACCTGCTGTTGCAGATACTCTTCACGCTCCTGCTGACGTCGCTGCTCCTCTTCAGCCGAAATTGGTGCAGGACGCTTATAACGATCCACACCGTAATTTTGCAGTGCATGGCAAGCATCCAACAGGGCTTCGACCTCCTCAACACCGTGGCGCTCTTCACACTGAGTAATGTATTTTTTGGCAAACAACAGATAGTCGATAATCGCCCGAGCATCGGTCCAGGTTTTAAACAGGTAGTTGCCTTTAAAGAAGGAGTTGTGGCCATAGCAAGCATGAGCAATCACCAACGCTTGCATGGTCATAGTGTTCTCTTCCATCAGATAGGCGATACAGGGATCTGAGTTGATCACCAACTCATAAGCCAAGCCCATCTGACCGCGTTTATAGCCCTGCTCAACAGACAGGAACTGTTTACCAAACGACCAATGGTTATAGCCCAAAGGCATGCCTACGGAAGAGTAGGCATCCATCATCTGCTCTGAGGTAATCACCTCAATCTGGTTAGGATAAGTGTCCAGCTTAAAGCTCTTGGCGATACGCGCGATCTCTCGGTCATAATCTTCCAGTAACTCAAAGCTCCACTCAGAGCCTGTGGAAAGCAGCTTAGATTCTTTATCAGTCATGCTTCTTTCCTCCTGAACAGTTCACGGAATACCGGGTAGATATCCGCCTCACTGACAATCTGCTCCATGGCAAAATTATCCGGATAACGGGCCTGTACCCCAGTGTATTCCTCCCACAGCGCCTGGTGGGCGTGGGGTGTAATCTCAACATAGGCAAAGTACTGTACCAACGGCATCAGTTCCTTCACCAGAATCTGGCTGCAATTGGTGGAGTCATCATCCCAGTTATCACCATCGGACGCCTGAGCGATATAGATATTCCACTCATTGGTCGGGAAACGTTTTTCAATCACCTCCTGAGCTAAACGTATGGCACTGGAAACGATGGTGCCACCGGTCTCTCTGGAGTAGAAAAACTCTTCCTCATCCACCTCTTTGGCACTGGTATGGTGACGAATAAACACCACTTCAATTTTCTGATAGTTACGCTCCAAAAACAGATACAGCAAAATAAAGAAACGCTTAGCCATATCTTTATGGGCCTGTGTCATGGAGCCGGACACGTCCATCAGACAGAACATTACCGCCTGGTTACTGGGCTGAGGTTCCTGTTTAAAGTTGTTGTATCTCAGATCATAAGTATCCAGAAAAGGGACCTTATCGATCTTATGTCTCAGCAGCTCAATATCCTGTTCCAGCTCACTGATGCGCACAGGATTACGCAGCAGATCATCTTTACCTTGCTCCTCTTCTAACTCTGCCAGCAACTCTTTTAAACGACGACGGCTTTTACCGGTCATCGCCCGACGTCTGGCGTGAGCATTACGCATGGAGCGGACAATATTCATCTTCGCCGGAGTACCGTCTTTTACGATACCGGCACGTACCAGCTTAGTAGCCTCCATATCCTTAAATTCTTTGCGCACCAGATTAGGCAGTTCCAGGCCATCAAACATAAACTCCAGGAACTCATCTTTGGTGATAGAGAAAGAAAAGTCGTCTTCACCCTCACCCTGATTACTGGCATTACCCTCACCGGAGCCGCCTCCGCCTCCGCCACCCTGAGGTCTGCGAAAGCGATCACCTTGCTGAAACTCTTTATTGCCAGGGCTGACCATCTCTCTATTGCCGCCCTGTCCCTGCTGAAAAACGGGTTCACTGATATCCTTGGTGGGAATATTAATTTTTTCCCCATGCTCAAGGTCGGTAATACTGCGACGGTTAACCGCATCGGTTACCGCTTTTTTGATATGTTCACGATAACGACGCAGAAAGCGCTGCCGGTTTACCGCGCTCTTATTTTTGCCGTTCAGGCGTCGGTCTATTACAAAGCTCATGCGGAATCTCCTTCTGCATCGACAAACACACTCCCACTCGCCACCGGGGCGGTATGCTTACAAAACATACCGTCCAGATAGCATATTGGTGGTTGGTGTTGCCCTTACTGGGATTTACGCACCCGCAGATACCATTCCGACAACAAGCGCACCTGTTTCTCTGTGTAACCCCGTTGTTTCATACGGGCCACAAAGTCTTCATGCTTGCTCTGCTCCTGAGATGATGCCTTGGCATTAAAGGAGATAACCGGCAGCAACTCTTCAGTATTGGCAAACATCTTATGCTCAATAACGGTTTTCAGTTTTTCATAACTGTACCAGGCTGGGTTTTGACCATTGTTTTGTGCTCTGGCCCGTAAAACAAAATTCACGACCTCATTGCGGAAGTCTTTTGGATTACTAATACCTGCTGGTTTCTCAATTTTCTCCAGCTCTTCATTCAGGGACTGACGATCAAACAGCTCACCGGTTTCAGGGTCGCGGAATTCCTGATCCTGAATCCAGAAATCAGCATAAGTGACATAACGATCAAAGATGTTCTGACCATACTCACTGTAGGATTCTAGATAAGCGGTCTGAATCTCTTTACCGATAAAGTCCACGTAACGTGGAGCTAACCACTCCTTAATAAAGCGCAGATAGCGTTCGCGCACATCAGCGGCAAACTGTTCCTGCTCAATCTGGTTCTCCAGCACATAGAGCAGGTGTACTGGGTTAGCTGCGACTTCAGTGGCATCAAAGTTAAAGACTTTGGACAGGATCTTGAAGGCAAAACGGGTCGACAGACCTTCCATACCTTCATCAACACCGGCGCCATCACGGTATTCCTGAATGGACTTAGCTTTAGGATCGGTATCTTTCAGGTTTTCACCGTCATAGACCCGCATTTTGGAATAGACGCTGGAGTTTTCAGGTTCTTTCATACGCGACAGCGTAGAGAACTGAGCCAGCATTTTCAGTGTATCCGGCGCACAGTGAGCACTGTGCAAAGAACTATTCTCTAAGAGTTTTTCGTAGATACGCATTTCTTCAGATACGCGCATACAATAAGGCACTTTAACGATATAAACCCGATCCAGAAACGCCTCGTTGCTCTTATTGTTTTTGAAGGTTTTCCACTCAGATTCATTAGAGTGTGCCAGAATAACCCCGGCAAACGGGATCGCTGACATACCTTCGGTACTGTTATAATTACCTTCCTGGGTCGCGGTCAGCAGAGGGTGTAGCACCTTAATGGGCGCTTTAAACATCTCTACAAACTCCATTAAGCCCTGATTCGCCCGGCAAAGACCACCGGAGAAGCTATAGGCATCGGGATCATTTTGCGCAAATTCCTCCAGCATGCGAATGTCCACTTTACCCACCAAGGCACTGATATCCTGGTTGTTATCATCCCCTGGTTCCGTTTTTGCTACAGCAATCTGATCCAAGCGGGATGGATACAGTTTCACCACACGGAATTTAGAGATATCGCCACCGAATTCCTTCAGGCGCTTCACCGCCCACGGAGACATAACAGATCCCATATAACGCCGTGGTATACCGTACTCCTGTTCTAGAATTTCGGCGTCTTCATCCGGATCGAACAGCCCCAGTGGCGATTCAAATACCGGTGATCCCTTAATGGCATAAAAAGGAACTCTTTCCATCAAGGCCTTTAATCGTTCCGCCAGAGAGGATTTACCCCCACCAACTGGACCAAGCAGATACAGAATCTGTTTGCTTTCTTCCAGTCCCTGGGCGGAATGTCGAAAGTAGGACACAATCTGTTCTATAGCTTCTTCCATGCCATAAAACTCAGAAAAAGCGGGGTAGCGACGGATCACTTTATTAGAGAAGATCCGGCTTAAACGCGAGTCTTTTGCAGTATCAATAACTTCTGGTTCACCTATCGCCATCAACATACGTTCTGAAGCAGAGGCGTAGGCCATTGGGTCATTTTTGCAGATGTCGAGATACTCTTGCAGGCTATATTCCTCCTGCTGAACCCGGTCAAAACGGTTTTGTACATGACTAAAAATGCTCATAACGGCCTCCTGACAATACAGCCGTGACAACCGAGGTGCTTATCTGAACAGCGGTCTCAAATAACTCGGGTCACACTTACAGCATAGTCGAACTACACAGCTGTCAAATGCTGGTTTAAATTTTTCTACTCAGATTTATCTGCAACAGATCATTGGCTTACCTGTCAAAGTGATAAGTGCGTCTCAAATATGACCATATCGTCGCGAAGGCCCGATAAAATAAGGCCCTATAAAATTAGCGGGATAATTAGCCTGATAGAGGCTGTAGGGAAACAGATCAGACAAGCGTTGTGAAAATAGTCCCAAAAGCCTGGCATAGACAGCCGCTGAGAGGCTTCAGATAACCCATTAACAGGGGAATTAAGATGACATTGTTTTTAGTCACCGCGACACTAAGTATCGCGATTATCATGATCAGTTTGTGGCTGGCCAGCTTTCGCCATGCTCCCAAATTTCATCACTCTCGCCAGGATTACCGAGAGCTACTACAGGCCGTATTAACCGGGCAGGCAGATTACGATCAGTGGAGCAGTGTTATGCACCTACCCATACGTCATGACCCTGAACTTGAGACACTAAGGCAGCACTGTGTTGAGATAGAAGAACAATACTATCTGGGTCACCCCACTTATCTGGGCAAACCCGACGGTATGTTTTCTCAGGAAGGAGTAAAAAAACTGGAGCGAGTTCTGCAAACACTGCAGCAAGATGTTACTAACGAATCCAATCATTCAAACAAGTGATAGGCTCTCGCATAAAAGCGTCTCTATCACAAAACGCTTCACTCCCCCTGCCTTTGCCCGAAGAATAATCGAAGCACTTTCACTTTGCGTTAGAAGAAACTCTGACGCGCCAATGCATATGTAACACAGCCACGTTACATTCGCCCCTTCTAAATGAGAACTTTTTACAATTAAACGCTTTACCCATACGAGTAAAACAGTAGAATGTGCGCCCTTCTATTCACCACCTTCCTAGTGGTAGAGACAAGCATTCCTACAGTTCCGTGATGATAGAGATTCAGCCATGAGCACCAGCACCGCCAATGCCGCTATTCGGGTCGATCATTTGCCTAACAGCTGCCTAAGCCATGACCATAACTATCATCAGGTCGTGATCGGTTTAACGGGTACCTCTGAGTTTGAAATCGCGGGTAACTGCGGCCAGGTTAGTCCAGTACAAGGTTGCCTGGTACCGACAGAACACCTGCATTTTTACGAAGGTATCGGCAGTAATAACCACTTGATCATCGATCTGCCTCATCAGCACCCTTTGCTAAGCAAAGAGATGACAGAGCTAAACCGTCTGTTTGAAACGCCGAGCTACTTTAATATCGATAATAACCTGAAGCTGTTTCTCTCTTTTATGATCAAGGAGCTGGAAACCTTTGCTGGCAATCAGGGCACGGCAGACTTCCTCACCTTTGCTTTTATGCATCGCCTACACGAGCGCCAATTTCAATCTGCAACTCAGCCTTGTTTAAAACAAGCAGATAGAGTCAGCCTGAATATGACTCGCATTGATCAATTTATCGCCAACAATCTGGCAGAGAAAATTTCAGTGGCTCAATTGGCCAATATCGCCTGCATGAGCGAAAGCCATTTTCATATTCAGTTTCGCAATGCCGTGGGCCTAACTCCTCATCAATACCTGATTCAAGCCCGTCTGACAGAAGCCCAAAACTTGCTACACGGTTCCGCTATGAGTATCAACGATATTGCAGCTCAGGTCGGTTTTACCAGTCAAAGCGCCTTAACAAACGCCTTTAAAAAGCATTTTCAAACCACACCGAGCCAGGTTCGTCGTAAACACTAACATCAGCTCAATAAAGACAAAGTCCTAACAACAACGCTGTTACAGAGTTTTTTGCAAAAATCACCCAGCTTTTTGCAAACCCCTTACAACGCAACTTTATACAGTCCCTCTTCTGCCTTAGCCAGATAGGCAAGGTATAGATCAAAACCGTAAGTGATTGGCATTACTCCAGATGGATGCCGAGCAAACAGGATGGTGTCTGATGACACGATTTTGTACGACAACCGCCAACACTTTACTTTGCATATCCCAAACAGATTTGCATACCCCAAATAGAACCCCTCTATTTCAACGGGTACACAGCCCTTGGGTATTGTCCTGCAATTCGGCTTAGACCAGGTAGGAACAACATAAAAACGCCCATCAGAATAACTAGAGAACCTGCACATTAAAGGTAACAAAACATGGTAGAAGCAAACGCAATTGTCGGTATGACCTTCGTGGTCTATATCGCTGTAATGCTAGGTATCGGGTAACTATTCAGCTGCCTGACCAAAGATATCAGGCAGCTGCCCACAAAATAGC
>CAYFGP010000091.1:0-28306 GCA_964342385.1 uncultured Oleiphilus sp.
GCGTTTTTATTCTGGTTATGGCGCTGCGTATGTTGCGCCAACCGGTGGAAGGTGAGCAGGGCGAAGCTATGCAAGGTGAGGCAGCCCAAGGGGCATGCGCTCAGTTTGGCTTCCGCTCCGGTGTGTTGATGAATATTCTCAGCCCAAAAGCCTATGCGGTTTTTATGCTACTGATCAGTCAGTTTATGCCGCCGATGAGCAGCCAGCTGTCATCCGTATTGTTACTGGAATCTGTCGCTTTTGTGGCCACAGTGATCGTGACATTCAGCTGGTTGCTATTTGGCCTGCTATTGGGGCGTTTGATTCATACTCCAGCAGGTAAGCAGAGGATGCACGTGGTCTTTGCCGGTTTGATGATTGTTTTTGTCATGCCGGTGCTGTTTTCGATGCCCGGCTGAACAGAGTTAACTGGAACAGTTGGGGCATTGTAAAAGTGGCTCTACAGAATATTCAGGCGGTAAAGCTTTCGATTGGTTTATCTTTGCTGTTTTACCGCCTGTGCTATCTCCCGTTCCCAATAGGGTTCATCACGATCAAAGTATTCGGTCAGGAAATCGATAAAGGCCCTGACCCTTAAGGGCAGATAGTGAGTTTTAGGGTACACGATACAGGCGGTTAACTCCTGCCAGCAGTAGTCGTCTAAGAGTGTGATCAGCTCACCTGAGCAGAGAGCTTGATAGAGGACAAATGTCGGTTGATTGATAATACCGCTTCCGGCAATGGCCATATCTCTTAAAAAAGCACCGTTATTGGCATTGATTCGAGTAATGGGTTCAATGGAACCTTTTTGTCCGTCTGGGGAGATGTATCCCCAACGGGGATCAGTGGCACCGCTGAAGTGCAGGCAGTCCAGTTCAAGCAGGTCTTTCGGTGTTTTTGGCAGGGCTTTGTCTTTGAAGTAGTTTGGACTGGCAACAACCGCTCGACGGATTCGAGTCAGTGGCCGGGCAGCCAGTTGGCTATCACCTAAATTTGCAATCCGTAACCCCAAATCATAACCGCCGTGTACCAGATCTCGCTGATGGTCAGAGAAGTCTATATCGATGCTGACATCAGGGTGTAAAGCCATAAACTCGCGAATGGCTGGGTTGAGATGCATCAAACCAAAGGTAAGCGGTGAGGTGATTCTGAGTTTACCTTGGATCAACCCTCTGGAGCCCGTCGCTGTCGACTCGGCGATATCCACTGCGGCTAAAATCTCTTTGCTTTGCGCTAAAAAAGCTCGCCCTGAATCCGTTAGGTTAAGACGTCGGGTAGTACGTGCCAGTAGTTGAACCCCAAGGCGTGCTTCCAGATCGGACAGACGTTTACTGACGGCAGATTTTGCCACTGACATCTGTTCGGCTGCGGCTGAAATAGAGCCCGCTTCTACCACCCGGACAAAGGTTTCCATCTCTAACAGTTTGTCGCTCATCGGTCCATTTCTCGCACCATTGTTCTTTAATAGAGAACAATATATTCAAAGAAGTGCTGTTTTTCGAGGATTAATAGAAAAGTAGAGTGTGCAGTACCCAGACGTTGTTCTGGATTTTGTAGCTCTGAGTTTTGTAGCTCTGAGTTTTGTAGCTCTAGATTTTGTAGCTCTGGATTTTGTAACAACGTGAACGATATTCGAAAGAGGGCTTTTTAATGATTGCGAGCCAGAAGTACTATCATTCGCTGATGATATTCGCGACGGTATTGGTTGCCAGTTCTTTTCCCGTGGGCGCTGTTATCGCAGGTAGCTTGTCTCCCTCGGTGATTATGTTGCTGCGCTTTGTCTGTGCCGCCCTTTTGTTTCTGCCTTATGTGATGTTCAAGAACACCCTATCCCTGCCTTCTGGCAAAAGGTTGTTGCAATACTCTTTGATCAGTCTGCCGTTAGCGACTTTTTTCTGGTGTATGTTTGAGAGTTTGAAATACACCAGTGCCCTGAATACCAGCGCGTTATACACCATGGTGCCGGGGATAACGGCGCTTTATATGTTGCTGGTTAACCGGGAGACAACGGGTAAGGTGCGTACTCTGGGGCTGATACTGGGTACCTTGGGTGCGGTTTGGATTGTGTTCAGAGGTGATTATCAAGCGGCAATGGCACTGGATTTTAACTACGGTGATCTGGTCTTTTTTATCGGTTGTTTGGTGATGGCCGGGTATAACTTTCTGGTGAAAAAACTTTATGCCGGAGAACCTATGGAGCTGATGACCTTCTGGGTGCTGGTGTCTGGTGCTGGTTGGTTACTGCTGGCATCCTGGGGGCAGATTTTCACCATTGAGTGGCAGAGTATTGAGAGCGAAGTCTATCTGTGGATCTTGTATCTGTCCTTTTTCTCAACGCTGGTGACCTTCTTTTTACAGCAGATGGGGATCGTCAAAATCGGCGCGACCAATGCGGTGGCCTATAGCTTTCTAACCCCCGCGTTTGCCCTGTTACTGAGTATTTTGTTTGGGGTTGGCGTATTGGAACTGGCGGTCTTGCCTGGTATCGCACTGGTTATTTTGGCGATGTTTATTATTCAGAGGGCGTGAGGTCTCCCTTCTCTCTACTAGAACTTATATCTCTACTAGGATTTAGCCCCTAATTGAACCGGTCCCCACTGCTTTAAAAAGTCCAAAAACAGATGGACCCGATAGGGCAGGTGTTTGCGTGTTGGGTACATGGCGTAGATGGTGATTTGTGGAAATTCGGCGATGCCTTCCAGAGCCACCAGCTTATTACTTTCAATATAGGGGCGGGCAAACAGATCGGGTGTCAGTGCGATGCCCATGCCTTCCTCTACCGCGTGCATCAGGCATTCCGAGTTGGGTAATACCAACGTCCAAGGCTGGCGGAAGCTCACCACCTTACCGTCCACAATCACGTTCCAGTAATCACCGTAGCGGCTGGAACCCATATGCAGACAATCATGATCCTTGAGATCCTCAAGGCTGGTCGGCGTGCCTCGTTGTGCCAGATACTGTTTTGAGGCGTACAAACCAAAAGTACACTGGCCGAGCTTGGTGGCGACAATGGAAGAGTCTTCCAGTTCAAAGGTCAGTCGTATCGACAGATCGATCTTATCTTTAATCAGATCTTTGGGTTGGCTACTAAGATCCAGATCAAACTGCACTTCAGGATGCTGCTGACGAAAGGCTTTAATAGCATTGATCAGAAAAGGACTGCCCAGACCATCGGGAGCGGTCAGTCGAATCATTCCCTTGGGGTTAGTCTGGTGAGCACTGGTGACTGAGTTTTCCAACTCTTGTACCTCGGCCAGGATACGCAGACAGCCTTCGTAATAGGTCTGGCCGCCGGGGGTAAGCTCCATTCGCCGGGTCGTGCGGTTGAACAGCATAAAACCCAACTCTTCTTCGATTGCAGCAATACGTCGTCCTACCATGGCAGGTGTCAGGCCAATGGTTTTTGCCGCCTGAGCAAAATTACCTTGCTCGACCACGGTTGCAACTAGTTGCATATCTCTGAATTTATCCATAGCACACCTGTGATTGGCTTCTCATTAGATCTGTTCCTTTTTCAAATCATAGGCTTATTGATTCGATACTAATAGTATTGTTTGAAGTTATTTTTACTCTAATTGTTTATATTGGGTATGGAATTTAAGCTGTCTCTATCAGCTCAACAAGTCTTTACCTGCATCTTGTTGATCACTTATTCATTGCATCAAGTCCCTGGAGATAGCGCCATGACCGATACTATTGTGATTACCGAAATAGAAGAGACTAAAGCACGCCATAATGTTGCCTTGTTAGGCGCTGAAACTGGTCAGCAACTGTCTCTACGTGTGCAGGAGATTGCACCGGGTGAAGGTACACCTTTGCATAAACATGTGGATCAGGCAGAAACTTTTCATGTGGTTAAAGGCGCTTTCCGTTTTCGTGCGGGTGATCAAGAGGTGATCGGTACTCCTGGCTTTACCGTGCATATTCCTAAAGGTATGCCGCACTGTTTTCTGTATGAAGGCCAGGAAGAGAATGGCCAACTGATCAGTGTACTAACCCCCGGTGTACACGATGGTTTTATTCTGAATGTACCTGAAGCTCAGCAGCAGGGAGCATCTATGGAAGCGCTGACAGAACTATCTGCTCAGCATGGAGCGGAAATCCTTGGGCCTAAGCTTAAGGCTGTATCTACATGAGCCTAAGGCTATATCCACATAAGCTTGCGTAAAAAGCAGTTTTTAAAGAAGTGAAGCAGGCAGGTCTGTATCTTCGGAAAGCGATGCAGAGTGTCTGCTCCCATTATTTCATATCAAATATCAGGGGCAGACACCTTGCTACTAAAAGCAGGTACTCTTTTTATCAAGAGCAGATATTCATCATTAAGAACGTGAGTTTAGGAAAATCAGGCCAGGACCGTTGTTGTATCGGTAAACTGCAGATTTTCCACACCGATCAATTCAGCTGCGAAATTATCAGCTAAAACGATGTAGCTGCCATCGGTTTGTTTTTCAACTTGGGCTGCAGATGATGCGATATTCAGCTGTACGGTATCCGTACCGGTTCCTCCATCGACAGTATCAAAGCCACCTTCCGATAGAATAATAGTGTCGTCTCCGGCTCCAGTACTGATGACATTGTCTACAGAGTTATCCTGTACACTATCATTAGCACTACCTGTAGTGACGTTTTCTATGATTGCGCCTTTTGTAATCGCAAGATTCATCTCTCCTGTGTAGAGATCATCCTTAAGATCGACGTCGGCGTAGGTTTCATTAATAAAGTCGATAAAGCTTTGCTTGGTAATGCCCATTTCTGCAATTTTTTCTGCAGCCTGGGTAGCATTATCTTTGACATCAATAGATGAGAATTTCTGTTCCCTTAGGTCTACGGTGCAGCTTCCTGTTGCACTCGAGGCATCAATCAGATCTGTACCACCGGCATCCCAGATAACTTCACGAACGGTTGTACCAAATTTAACGGTATAGGTGGTGTCTGTGTTGTTGTGCGTGGTGTTGACGCCATAGATGGCTTGAAGGGCGATCACATCGTATAAAGTAAATTCAGACGGATTTCGATCTGATACCTGTTGAACATCAATTGAATCTCCATCAATTGAAAAGGTCAGAGAGCGCTCATGTAGATTGGTATACGACATAAGCGTATAGGCCGTATTGTCTTCATTGCTTGGTAGAGTGCTGTCACCTGAAAATGGATGCTTAAGTCCCAGTGCATGGCCCAGTTCATGCACCACTGTGGAGTGATATATGCCACCTTCTGCAAATTGTTCTGATGTGGTGTAGTCATTATTGAGAAATACATCGCCACCAATACCTGTACCCGGTTCAAAAGCAAAAGCCAACCAGTTTTGAGGCTGCTCAATGGAGTTCAGTTCAATATCACCATCAACCGCTATTTCATTGAACGTTAATGGGGTAAACGTGGAAATGTCTGCAAAAGCTGTTTTGGCACTTGTTTTTGCAGGCTCTGGAAAGGTGATAAAGCCACTATAATCTCGATCTGCGTAGTCTTCAGGCTTGGTATCGTTATATGAATAAGTGAGGGTATTTTCGCTCCAGTGATAACCTGAATCCAGTGCGGGCATATCTTCAATAGTAGGGGCAGTTCCCATGCCTGTGTTGCTGCTGGATTTTGCCTGGGCCTGAGCTAATACGCTTGAGCTGCTGCCTTCATCATCGGGAGGCGTTGTATTTGCTGTGCCGTCAGAGTTAATACTGGCCATTCCTCCTGTGGCGGTTCCGGTAGAAGGAACGCTGGCACTGAGGATATCCGTAGCGAAACCACTAAAACTTTTAGTACTTCCTGTTACGCCTGCCACAGGATCACCACCGATGATGTACTCCATGCTACCAGCATTTAATACGGTCACTGTTGCGCCATTGTTCAGGGTTAATTGCATAGTATCGGAGGCAATAATAGAGTCTGTGATGCTTAGGCCGCCAATAAGCTGCAGGCTATTATTTCCCTGAGTGTCGCTAATGGTAATGCTAGCGTTAGCATCAATAAGATTTGAGGAGAAAACATAAATATCATTGCCCTCACCTTTTCCTACAATACCGCGCTGCACAATAAAAGTATCATCAGACATTGGATAATCTCAGTAATTAAGAAATATAAGGGATTGTTAATTAATTCTTTGCCGTCAAATGCTTTCGTATTTTCTGACGTAAAAACTCAAGATATCAGTTTTGTGAGTAAAAGAAAGTAGGTATGACCAAGGCTTACTTGAGCTTACGTAGGCTTACTTGATTTGTTATCTGTAGCTGTCATAGAGGTGCTTGGTGCTAAACCCAGCAATATACGAGGCATGAGTTAGAGTGTTTCTGAAGAACTATTTTCCAGCTCATGCTTCAGAGGTACCTAGATATGATTATTGCCAAAAAAGATATCGGGGTCTGGTGATTCTCGGGGCGTCAGTCGTTGTTTCACTTCATCACTAATCGCATCACTGTCGGATTTGAATAAACCGCAGGCTTTTAATGCTTGACGAATATTGATGCGCTTACCCAGAAACTCATAAGTGATATAACGAGATGCGGAATCTCGACCATGGGTACTGGCTACACCTGTGCTGATACCGTTAATAAACTGAAACTTGGGCTGATAAGCCGGATATAGCACTGCCATAAACAGGTTCTTTTTCAGTAGGGATTCTATCTCCGTCAAGTAGATTCGATCTGATAATAGCGAAACGCTACCAAAATACTTGAAGGTAAAACCGGGACCTTTCTCTTCTTCTACTTTTGTCATCCGCTCTATCGTTTTGCAGAACATCCGTTCATCTTTGATATAAAAATGCGCCAGAGATTTGACGATATAGCCAGGAAAGCCAATAGAGTGGCAGTACACATGGTAGAAACCCTGATAGCGCATCAGCTCTTCATCCACCTTGGGATAAGCGACTTCCAGTAACTGCATCAATTGAGGTGGGTAGGAGGGGCTTTCTTGTTGGGAAGCTCGGGCTATATGTTGAATAAATTGTTCATGGGGTAAACAGATCGTGCTTTCTTCACAGTGAAAGTAACGGCAGATCTTGCTGAGATTGGCACCAGATGGTCGAGAGACACCGCTAAGGTATTTATTGAACTGCTGCCGGTTGATCTCTAAGTCTCGACACACTTCAGATATAGACGCTTTTTGATTACATAGATAACGCATATTTTCAGCTAGGTCCGTAGGCCCCTTAGCAGAGGCATCGTCTGAAGCGATTTTATGCTTTCTTATGCTATCGGCGTTTAACATCGGCTTTTTTATACCTTACTCGCGAAATTGAAGCGCTCTCTTACAAGCGCGTAGTCTTATTTTACTTAAGCATGGCGGCCCCTGGATAACAATCCTCTTGTGAATTGTTGTATTCGACGCTTGGGGCTCACTCTCTTCAGTATCGTTCTTAGGAGTATGTTATGAAAATTTTAATGGCTAGTTTACAGCATGAAACCAATACCTTTTCTCCCATTCCTGCCCTTTACGAGGATTTTGTTAAACCCGACCTTTGGCCGAAGATGCTGACTGGTACGGAGATGTTTTACGTTTTAGAGGGCATGAATCTACCCAGTACGGGATTTATGCAATCGGCTAGAGAAGATGATCATGAATTAATCCCTGTGCTTTGGTGTTCTGCGGAGCCCTGCGGGGCTGTTCGGGATGCTGCTTTTGAACGGATCAGTCAGGCCATTTGCCAGCAGATATCGGATACACCGGATATCGATGCGGTCTATTTAGAGCTGCATGGAGCGATGGTGACGGAAAGCTATGACGATGCTGAAGGTGAGTTATTGGCACGGGTGAGAAAGGTCCTGAGTAAAGATATCCCCATTGCGGTGAGCCTGGATTTTCATGCCAATATTTCCCCTGCCATGGTTGAGTTGTCCGATTTAATCAGTGTTTACCGCACTTACCCTCATATTGATATGGCGGAAACCGGTGAGCGAGTTTATCGCTATCTGCAAACCTGGATGGAGGGTGGTTTACGCTTTAAGTGTTTGCAACAAATCCCTTATCTGATTCCTTTATCGGCACAATGCACCGATGAAACCCCCAATAAACAACTTTTTAATAGTCTTGAGCAATGGGATAGCACACAAGGGCTCGGTGTTGAGTTAGCGTTGGGTTTCCCGCCTTCTGATATCCATGATGCCGGTCCAGCCATTGTCGCCTATGGTAGTGATGAAGCTATGCTGAAAGAGAGTGTTCAGCAGCTCTATAGTGCAGCTTTGGCTGCAGAAAAAATCTACAAGGATGCTCTCTTGTCACCAACAGAAGCGATTAAGTTAGCGGGTAATATAAATGAGGGAGAGCAGAATACAGAACACAAGCCAGTGATTTTGGCCGACGTACAAGACAATTCTGGTGCAGGGGCCACGAGTGATACCACAGGTATTTTAGCTGCCATGATCGCTGAAGGGGTGAAACAGGGGTTAGTGGCAGCTCTGTGTGATCCGAAACTTGTTACTTTGTGCCAAGAGCAGGGTGAAGGTGCAGAGCTCTATACCGCAATAGGCAATCATTATGGTTATGACAAATACCCTCTAGAAGCTCTCTGGCGGGTGGAAAAAGTGTCTGATGGTCGTTTTGCCTGTTCAGGAGAGATGTATCGTGGTGCGATGGCGGATGTGGGCGGATTAGCATTATTACGTTTAGTCGATTCAAATGCTGATATTACCGTGGTGGTCAGTCAGGATCGTTTCCAGTGTGTGGATCGTGGTGTATTTGAACACTTAGGGGTGAGTGTCGAAGACTACGGTTTGGTTGTACTGAAAAGCACGGTGCATTTTCGTGCTGATTTTGAACCCATTGCCAGCAGAATTCTTCAAGTCGCTTCTCCTGGGGCCCATCCTTGTCAGCTAAAGGGTTTGGCTTATCAACATTTACGTAGTGGTGTACGTTTAGGTCCTTGCGGCCCCACTTATCAAGCTGAGGTTATGCTTTCTAGCGAAGGCTGAGCTTAAAAAAAAGTGGCTGTTGCGAAATTGAAAATAAAGCGGATCACTTTAGATTGAATAACACAACGATGATATTCAACTGGCTTATCAATGGTGATTAGGGCCTTTAGAAGTTGAAGGCTGATTGCACAGTTTTATCGTTAACACTCTGTGAAGTAACCGCTGATAATCAAAACAGGTCTGAATAATAACATTCAGTATAAAGGCACCCGTTTTTTATTTGGCAGGCAGCTGATATTACACAGAACTCACACAACTTTTTCTTTATTAAAAAAATAAAACAGGAAAAATCCCTATGAAAAACAGCAGAGAAGGTGTCAGCGATAATCCTGATGCTGAGATCGATAAACAGATATTCTGGCCCGCCTTCATAACGGTAGTTTCTATCTTAATCGCTATGGTGATATTTGAAGAAGAGGCCTTAAGTCTTGTTAAAGCAATGTTTAACTTTGTTACCAATCAGTTGGGCTTTGCTTATATTTGGGCCGGTGCTCTTTTCCTGGGCGCGATGATCTGGTTATCTTTTGGTAAATATAGCCACGTACGTATGGGCGGTGAAGATGCGCGACCGGAGTTCAGCCGGATCAGCTGGATTGCGATGTTTTTCTGTTCTGGTATTGGTACTTCGCTGATCTACTGGTCTTCTATTGAGTGGAGCTATTACTACACATCTCCTCCGTTTGGTTTGGAAGCTAAAAGCCCGCTCGCTGCAGATTATGCGGCCATGTATGGTTTGTTTCACAATGGCTTTATTGCCTGGGCATTTTACTGCTTAGCGGCATTTCCTATTGGTTATGCCTACTATAATCGCCACAAATCAGGTCTGCGTTTAAGCACCGCCTGTGAGGGGGTTATTGGTGAAAAAAATGCCAAGGGATTAATGGGTAAAATCATTGATATTGTGGTGATCTTTGGTTTAGTCGGTGGAACAGGGACCGCTTTGGCATCCGGCACCCCTATGTTAGCTGAGGCGATCAGTCAATTTCTTGGTATTGAACACACCTTTACCGTTGATGTTGCAGTGGTTGTGATCTGGACGGGAATCTTCGTGACTTCGGTAACGCTAGGACTGAAGAAAGGTATTAAAGTTCTGAGTGATATTAACCTGATTGCCGTCTCTGTATTGTGTGCTTTGGTATTTATTGGTGGGCCTACTTTCTATTTGATCAATCAGTTTACGGATAGTTTTGGTTTGATGCTGTCAGAGTTTTTCCGTATGACCTTTTATACGGATCCGATCAGTCAGAGTAAATTCCCTCAATGGTGGACCATCTTCTACTGGGCATGGTGGGTAGCCTATGGTCCTTATATGGGTATCTTTATCGCGCGTATTTCCAAAGGACGTACCTTCCGTGATATCGGTGTGACCGTAATGCTATCAGGTAGTGCGGGTTGTATGCTGTTCTTTATGGTTTTTGGTAATAACGCCATGTTTGCCGAGATGAATGGGGGGTATCCATTTCTAGAAACCATGAATAACGAGAGCCCATCCGCAGCGATTCTTGGGGTGTTGATGCAGTTGCCATTGGAGTGGATTATCTTACCGCTCTTTATTCTGGTGGGCTTTGTTTACTCAGGTACTACCGTGGACTCTGCCGCTTATGTTTTATCATCAATTGCATCTAAGAAGATACATGAGGATCAAGAGCCTTCTACCTATAACCGTATGTTCTGGGCGATGGCTCTGGGATCTACGGGGATTGTCGTGATGTCTATTGGTGGCCTGGAGCCCCTTAAGACTGCAAGTCTAGTGGTTGGTTTACCTTTAATTCTACTGATGTGTCTTGCGATGGCCTCTTTATACCGTTGGTTGAAAGAGGATTACCCCGAGCTTGAGTCGCAACCCCAGCAGCTGGCAGCATCTTCTGCGCATCTAGTTATGGATAATGTAACTAAAGCAGAAACAGAGCCAAAGGGGGATGATATCGGTGGACTTTACTCCAATAAGGCTGAAGGTAGGGCCTGATCACTGATACTTGTAATATAGGGGGCACAGAATCCTCTTTCAATTACACCATTGTCACTGTAATTTTTAGTGAATACCTCTTGTCACTTTTTATAGTGAACAATCTCTGGATATACAGATTGTAAGTCTCCTATTGTATATCCATTTCCGGCTGGCTTATGCCAGCCGTTTTTTATGGTTTGAAAAACCTTGTTGTTCAACGTACTTCATTCGGTAGAAAAGAGGCAATATTGCTTAGGGTTCGCCGAACATAGAGCTCTTTTTCTCCAACAGGTGCGACGTAGTGAATCGCTTCTTTGGCCGCTTCAATGCCCACTAGACGCGCAATCACCCAGGCCGCGAGATATTGAGAGGCTAAACACCCGCCTGAACTTGCGATGTTCTCGTTGGCAAAAAAGGCCTGATTTAATACTTCAACACCTGTGTCCTGCAGCCAGGGTGTCGTCGTTAGGTCGGTACAAGCGGGTATATTTTGCAGTAGTCCCAGCTTTTCCAGTATCAAGGCTCCGGAACATTGAGCACCTATCAGCTGGCGTGATGGGTCAAGTTGTAACTGCTCAATGATCCTGTGATCGGCTACAACCTCTCGGGTTTTCATACCACTGCTGATCAGTACGGCATCCGCCTGACAGGCTTCTCGCAGAGTAATATGCCGTTGCAGGGTTACTCCGTTCATAGAGGTGACTTCTGGTGTTGGGCTGGCAAGAGTGACACGCCAATCCGGTTGTTTTATACGGTTAAGAATCCCCAGAGCGATCAGGGAATCCAGTTCATTAAAACCGTCAAAAGTCAGAATTGAGATATGCATAGTTTTGGCCTCAGTTGAAGGGCATAGGGTTTTGCCCTTTGTTATTACTTGCTGGGCCGCAGTGTATCGAGCAAAATCATGACAATAAAATTATTGTCATGGATACATTTGACGATGGCACGAGCACGTTATAAACATCTGGTCGATCAGTTTGCTACAGATATTCGTAGTGGAACGTTAGTCCCTGGTACACGTTTACCCACCCATCGACAGCTAGCTGCGGAGCAGGGCATTGCCTTGGTCACTGCATCTCGGGTGTATGCCGAATTAGAGGCGATGGGGTTAGTCAGTGGTGAGACTGGTCGGGGCACTTTTGTGCGGGAAACTGAGTTACCGGCAGGACACGGTATTGATCAAACCAGTACCAAAGAGGGCATGTTAGATCTGAATTTTAACTCGCCTGCCCTGCCAGAACAGGCCGAATTGTTAAGACAGGGGCTACGCCAGCTAGCCTCTTCTGGTGATATCGAAGCCTTATTGCATTATCAACCTCATGGGGGACGCAAGCATGAAAGGGCTATTGTTGCTCGTCATCTTGAACAACGTGGCCTGAAAGTTAATGGTGAGCAGGTTTTACTGGTTAATGGCGCTCAGCACGGTTTAGCGTGCACTGTAATGTCGTTACTGAAACCTGGGGATGTGGTCGCCGTTGATGCTCTAATCTATCCAGGGTTTAAGATATTAGCTGCTGCTCAATCGTTACAGTTGGCCCCGATTTCTATTTCTCAACAAGTCTCTGATTCTACTCATCAAACACTGGCGTCCTCTCAGCAGATCATTGCTGATACTCATCAAACACTGGCGTCCTCTCAGCAGATCATTGCTGATACTCAACAAACGTCAGTGTCTGTGGGGCCTGATTTAGATGCCTTGGAACAGTTATGTCAGACACGTCCTGTACGGGCCGTTTATGCGATGCCTACTCTGCATAATCCTTTGGCTTGGGTGATGACTTTGGCACAGAGAAAACGCCTGATCGCCATTGCTCGTCGCCATAACCTGATCATTATTGAAGATGCGGCTTATGCTTTTTTGGCTGAAAATCCACCCCCGCCACTGGCGGCTCTCGCCCCTGATATTACCGTCTATATTTCCGGGCTTTCCAAAAGTGTAGCCACCGGGTTTCGTATGGGGTTTATTGCTGCGCCCTCTTCTTGGATCGCTCAACTGGAGCGCAGCATAAGGGCTACGATCTGGAATACTCCGGCCTTGGTTACTGCATTAGCATGTCAATGGATAGAAGATGGCACTGTTGATCGTCTGGAAATGGAGAAGAGGACGGATGCCAGGCAGAGACAAGAGATTGCCAAAGAGGCATTTCAAGAATTCGTAACAATAGGTCATCCCACATCTTATTTTATCTGGCTGCCCCTGCCTGAAGAGGTGCGTGCGGATCAAGTGGTGATGGCTTTGATGCAGCAAAATATCTCTGTTTCCAGCGCAGAACCCTTTGCAACAACGGAGCATATACCTCATGCCATTCGTTTGGCCTTAGGATCAATTGAGCGGGATAAACTGCAAGATGCTTTAAAATTGGTTAGGCAGACGATCGATACATATGCCTATGGCGTTGTGTAGAGTTTCAGTGTGAAACTGATCTCCTTGGGGGGATTAGCAGAGATGCCACTTGGAGATTTTAATCTACAAATGGCATCTAGGTTGGGTTTGTCCCTGAATTGATTCGATTAGCTATCAATCTGCAGATAAAACAGCTCTTTGTTTTGTTTGGCTGGAGTCTGGCTAGAGAATAGTTGACGGATCAGGCTGGAGCGCTTTTGAACATCATCGTGAGTATCATAGGCGGTATATAGGATATCCTGCTGATTCTCACCACATGCGTAAGTAGCAATGGCTTTTCCCATGATTCTGTTAACGGCATGTTTTTTCATAATCTTCGCTCCGTATAGATAATGTCGCTATTCCAATCCTGTGGCTTTTGGCTACAGGCCTGACGAACCACCCTCTGCTCGGGTATTTAGTACCCTGTTTCCCCAAAAATGACTCCTTTAAAGCGTGAATAAGAGTCCTTATGCTGTCGCGATAGCGGTTGGCTAAGGCAGTCGTCATTCGTTAAATGACAAAAATGTCCGATTAATAAAACGTAGCAGCTATATCGGGTATCGCCATTACATTGTGTTACATGTAGATGTATTTGATTACAAATCTTGATCTAAGTTCTGTTCTTGCTCACTTTTTAGTCAAAAAAGTTTTTTTGTTCGTTTGATCAATATGACTGGAGGGAGAGCGTGAGGGGCTATATGACGTGTTTTTCGGTGTATTTCAGCCTCTGATTAGAGCTCAGAGGCTGAAAAGTGTAGGGGAACCGGTTTAATTTGTCAGTAAGCTCAAAGCCTGATTAATACCTTCATCGGTACCGGCTTGACGCTGGTTTTGGGTGCCAAATTCAACGTTATAGTCAACGGGAATCCCTTCACCTTCAAACCATTCGCTGGCAGGCGTTAAGTAATATTCGTTAACCAGATCAACTTCAAAACCATTCGGGAGTGTTTTTTCCAGCACATCAGAGATTGCGCCCTGAGTTGTTTCACCCACAAGGGTGACATGGGGTAGTTCTCGCAGCATCAGGGTAAAGACCTCGGCGGCACTGGTGCTGGCTGTACTGGTCAGTAATACAACCGGCTTCAGATAAGGACTGGCCACTGGAGCTAAGCGATAGGTTTCCAGTTCGTTTCGGCTATCACCGAGACGTGCTTGTTTACTGTACAGATGACGTTCTGTATCCAGAAAGTGCTTTGCTATCATTTGACTGGCCGCATCAAAACCACCAGGGTTTTGTCGGATGTCGACCATCAGGCCATTGGTAGTGGCAAGTTCAGACATGGCTTGCTCAATGGCAGGTTTCAGGGCATCCAGTTCCTCGACAAAATCGAGCTCATCCAAGTTATCGCCTGCAAAGAAGGCCATATTCTCAATACTTAGATAGCCGATCTGATCTACTGTGGTAAACCATACTAGCTGGCCATTGGCTGCGTGTTTGATCTGATTGCTATCTGCTGCGTAAGAGGCGCGGATCTGGTTAATGCGGTTAATCTGCTCTTCTAGGTAACTCAGGTACTGGATGTACTGCTGATCATTGTCGATAGTACCATTGGCAGCGATATACTCCACGGCAATACGGTCTTGCAGGGTTACGCCTCGGGTGAAGTTTACACCTGAATCTGAATCAACGGCCCTGACTTCAACATGGCTATCTTCTAGCGGTGCTATCATCTCTGCCAGTGCATAGAACAGGCTTTCGTCGCTGCTATCACTGGTTAGGCTAACAGTCAGTTGGTTTCTCTGGTTTGTCCAATCAAGGCCCAGTTTTTCAAAAGTGGGGTAGTACTCATTGAAGGTTTGCCAGAACATTTCAAAATCTCGGTTAGCATCGGCTTGATAGCCACTTTCACCTCTTACTTTAACTAAATTGTGCAGACAACTATCTGGTAAGGAGTCTGTCTTGATGTATATCGCACCGCGTTGCTCTACACCGTGTCGATTCAGGATTTGACGCATGCTTTGCTGATCTTCGGATAATTGCCAGAGTTGTTTGGCAAGATTCGCGTCAGAACCACTTTCAGAGTCAGATTGTATACAGTAACTGCTGGTGTACTGATATTCATACAAGCGATCTTTCTCTACTACCATGGCTGCGCCGTAAGCTGGAGCAACCCAGGTGCCGGTATATTGCTCACTATTGATGGTGCTGGTATTTGTATTGTCATCATCGCCATTACAGCCTGACAGCAGCACACAGGCCGCGATAAAATGAACACCCAAAAACTTTTGCATAATCAATCTCCGCTGGATCATATCCCTGGCGAGTGCTTCGCCATAATGTTGGAGCCAGTGTAATCAGGGTGGGACGTTAGGGTCTTACAGGCAAAAGTTATGCTTTGTAATGATGGAAATTACATTGCAGTCATGACAGGCGTTATTGGTGTGCTCTTGTAACAGGGCTGGGAAGCAATCACTAAAACAGGATTGAGAGGGTGTATGTCCGCACAGATTCAAAACGGTCGTATCCTACTGGCGGAAGATGATCAGAAGCTTGGGGATCAGGTTCAGCGTTTTCTGGAAAAATACGGTTATCAGGTTGATCGGGTGATGGATGGTCTGGAGGCGATTGATCAGATTATAAATCTGCAGCCAGATATTGTGATTCTGGATCTGATGTTACCGGGTGCTGATGGTTTTCAGGTCTGTCGTGAAGTGCGTGCAGAGTTTCCTGGCCAGATTCTGATGCTGACTGCCAGTGAAGACGATATGGATCAGGTTGCAGGTTTGGAATTAGGTGCTGATGGCTATCTGATTAAACCGATTCATCCCAGGGTTTTACTGGCTCATCTGCGTTTATTAGAACGTAACCATCAGCCTGCTATTTCTTCAGGTACAGTCCGTGTAGATACAAGTACTGGCGGGACGTTTGCCATTAATCCTGATGTAGATACGGTGGCTCCTCATGTTGCTGTGAGTCCTGAGACCCTTGCTGCCGAGCAGACGAAATGGCTGACTTTTGGTCAGTTGCAGATCCACCCGATACAACGTGCTGTTACTCTGGCGGGTGATGATATCATCCTGACACCTTCAGAGTTTGATGTTTTGTTACTATTGGCCAATCAAGCAGAACAGGTCGTAAGTCGGGATGAGATTCTGAAAACCTTGAGAGGGATCGAATACGACGGTTTTGATCGCTCAGTGGATGTTAAGGTCTCGGCGTTACGCAAAAAACTGGCCGATAATCTATCGCAACCGAGAAAGATTATTACCGTACGGGCCAAGGGCTATCTGTTCGTCCCTGATGCCTGGGGCTAGGAGTTAGGGGCTAGGGTCTAGAAGTCAGATCGTAATCTATCTTCTTGCTTGTCCTTGCTAGGGCTTTCTGAGCTCCTTTGGGTTATGTTCGCAACGTCATAACATTCCATAACAATTGGCCTGTATCTGCTTTCAGGCTACTGGTTTAGGCTGTGGTTGTTTGTTCTAATTTTGGGCTCTGATCTTGAAATCAGCCGTCAAACAGTGGGACCTCTACTGCTATGTTACGAATCTTCCTACCTCTTTATCTTTTACTGTTTGTTTTTAGTTTTTACTCGGAAACCCTGTTCGAAAGATTGCTGATAATGACGGCCCCGGAAGCAATGGTTGATGATACCGTGGGCGATCTGTCCGGTGCGTTTTATATGATTGAGGAGGTTCTGCGTTTAACACCTCAGGCGCAGTGGCCTGAGCAGTTACGCAAGATGTCTTCCGCGAATATCCCGGTACAGTTGGTTTCTCCGCAGGCATTTGCGTTATCCGAAGAGGGTGTGCGTACCTTACAACAAGGAAGAATCTGGATTGCGGATCTGGAGGCGGATATCGCTTTAAAGGCATTTGGCTCAGATCAGTTGATTCAAGTTGGTCCTATTGATACGACTGAGCTTTATGATGACAGTGTTTTTCTGACCTTTTTTGGGGGCAGTGGGGTTCTGGTCATCTGTGTCGTGTTATGGACCTTGACGGTACAACGCCGAATTCGGCATCTGACTCGGGCTACGCAAAAACTGGGGCAAGGGGAGCTAACCATTCGGGCCAGTGAAGCAGGTCATTTAAGAGTGAGTGATCTGAATCATAACTTTAATACTATGGCTGAGCGTATTCAGCAGCTGATTGAAAGTCATAAACATCTCAGTAATGCGGTATCCCATGAGTTAAGAACCCCTATCTCCAGAATTAAGTTTGAGCTGGATTATGCGCAAGATCTGGATGATGTGCAGGAACTACAGGCATCGTTGAACAGTATCGCTGAAGATATCAACGAGCTGGAGGATCTGGTTTCAGAAGCGTTAACTTATGCACGTTTTGAGCGTTCAGGTTTACAGCTGGATTATGAATCTCAAGTGCTGGATTGTTGGTTGCAACAATGGTCCCAGCAGATAAAACTACCGCAAGACAATATCACTTTAACGCTGACTTCTGATCTCTCTGATTCCTTGGGGCTATCAAGTCAGGCTGCTACGTTGGTTCAGACGGAGCTACACAAAGCTCAAGCTCCTCAAATATCTCAAAGCGTGGAAGTAGAGTTCCATCCTTCTTCCATTAAACGTGCTTTGGATAACCTGGTGCTGAATGCCAGCCGCTACGCGGAACGTCAGGTTCAGATTTCGTTTGAAGTACTGGGCGATACTGTTTCTATACTGGTTGATGACGATGGTCCTGGTATTCCTGAACAGAATCGAACCACCCTGTTTGATCCTTTTGTTCGGGCAGATAAAAGCCGTTCTAAACAGACTGGTGGTTTTGGTCTGGGGCTGGCGATTGTAAAGCAGATTATGCTGCGTCATCAGGGCCAAGTTGAGGTAAGCGATAGCCCTTTAGGAGGAGCACGCTTTAGACTCAGCTGGCCTCGGCGGCAGAGTCACTAATCTGTTGCAAGATCTGTTTAAACAGCTGATGTACTGCCTGATAACGCTTACGGCTGTTATAAAACAAAGGTGTGCTGGCGGTAGTGACAATCACAGTATCCAGTTCGGGAACGATAATCAGGTTTTGTTCACCATAACCACGCGCGGCGATAATGGCTAAGCTCTCTATTCCGGTGGTACCCCTATTGATACGGTTCTCGATAGTTTTGGTTTGATCTGTTTGTTGATCCTGATCTATTACTCGTTCTATCTCAATGTCACCTAGCCACCAGTAGTAGCCATAATCCCAGTTGTTTTCTACGTCGGTAAAGCGGATCAGTGTAGATTGCTTTAGCCATTCTGAACTGACCTGTTGTTGGGCTGTATACCCTGTAAGAGACTTAACAGGGTAGCGCCCTCTGTTTAAAACTAGCTGACCAAAAGCCGCAATATCTCGTGTGGTCATATAGAGTTCACTGCCACCAAAATAGACGCCGTCAGGTGATTTATCCCAACCACGTAAACTGATCTGCATAGGATCAAACAGCTGTTGTTGGGCGTAAGTCAGGATATCTGTACCACTGCTATAGGTCAGAATATGAGACAGTAGATGACTTTGCGGTGTACCGTATCGGAAGCGTTCTCCAGGCTCGGCTTCCATAGGTAGTTGCAGAATAGAGTCAGTCCAGTTATCTGTAGCATAAACCCAGTTATTGCCGTTCTCCCGATAGTTAAAACCCGCTGACATGGTAAGCAGATCCTGTAAACGAATCTGTTGGGCTGAGTCGTAATGTCGGTATTGCTCAGGCAATAACTCTGCGATGGGTTGCTGTAAGCTGCGAATATCACCTCTCTCCAGAGCAATGCCCGTTAGTACCGATAAAATACTTTTGGAGAGTGATTTAACGTTAAAGGCTGACTCTTGATGGAAACCTTCCCGATACCATTCGTAGCGCAGTTGCCCTTGCTGTAATACGAGTAAACTATAGAGGCCATTAATCTGTTTGACACTGGATTTGGGGAGATTGAAGTCAGATTCCGCAATAGGAAAACTACTGGTAGGGTACTTTGGATTCGCCACCCTATAACCCTGCTTTTGCCAGAGATAACCAAGAGACCCCAGGGTGCTGCAAGCGGTTAGCAGAAAGGCTAAGAACACGACAATTATTTTTTTGACCCAAGGCATGGTTAGTGAACTTCCTTGTTAATGGTAACTGCTAAATACAGCTTTGCTGTGATAGCCTGAAATTAAGGAGCGAAGTAATTATTTTTTGGGATAATCTCTCGAAAAATAAGCTTACTGACTCCCCAAGGCAGATGATCTTTGTCTTGAAAATATTTTGTCTTGTTTATGCTTTTTTGTATGTATGCGGCGCTATTTTACCGTATTCGTGCAAGAGGTCTAAAAAGGGGGCTTTACGGTATGTGGCGTAAAAGAGCTCTTCGTTGCGTTTTCTGCGGTCATTGGAAAGCGGCTGGCCGCTGGATCATCGCAGGTATTGGTGTATGGACCTCACCTTTTGTTTTAGCTGATGACATTCGCCTAAGCAGTTTTTACATTCCATTGATGGTGGAAAGTAGAGATAAGGGTGTATTTGTTGAATTGGTTAAAGAGATTGAAAGCCGTATTCCTCACACGATTGATTTGACGGTTTATCCTGCCAATAGAACTCTGAATTATTTTCATAAAAGTCGTGTGGATGGTTTTTTCCCCGCATTAGATGTGATGGTGCAAAAAGAGATCCAGCGCAGCACGCCTATCTATATCAAACAGGATTTTGCATTTGTTAGGACGGGTTCTCCGTTACCGAAAAAGATTTCTGAACTCAGGGGCATGAAGGTTGGTTTGACCCAAGGCTACGCTTATTCTGATGATCTGATAAATGTACAGGCACAGTTTATCTTTGCTCATGATGATGTCAGTAATATCCGTAAATTGGATCTAAGTAGACTGGATGTTTTTCTGGTGGAGGAGAAGTCCGGTATTAAAGCACTTAAACTCAGCGGTGTATCAGATATTAGTTATGATTCTCGGCACCCGTTATCACAACAGGACGTTTATTTTGCTTTTCAGAACACCGATAAAGGCTATGAATATGCGAAGATATTTTCAGATGCTTTGGCGGATATGAAAGCGGATGGTAGCTTTGCCAGGATAATGGCTCAAGCCCAGTAGTTTTCCTGAGCCATTTTGGTGTTAGAGCTAAAGTGTTATTCAAGTTATAAATCAATGGATTAATGAGCAGATTCCTAGCTTCAAAAAGTCCTATCTTGAAACGGAATCTGCCCTTACTCTTTTTCACTTCGTGGTTTCGGATACCAAGTGGCTACACCTAATTATTAAGTAACCACACCTAGTTATTAAGTGATGCCACTAGGCTAATTAGATACTCATCAGGACCGATTTCACTTCTGTGTAGTGTTCAATGACATCTGAACCCATCTCACGTCCCAGGCCTGATTGTTTAAAGCCTCCGAATGGCAATGCTGGATCAAGAGCTGTATGACAATTCACCCATACTGAACCGGACTTAATGCGCGGCACCATACGATGTACCTGAGATAGGTTGTTGGACCAGATGCTAGCCCCCAGACCATACTGGCTGTCGTTGGCAATACGCACTGCTTCATCGATATCATCGAATGGCATAGCGACCAGTACCGGACCAAAGATCTCTTCTCTGGTGACGACGGCATTATGATCCACATCGACCATCACTGTTGGTTTCACATAGAAGCCAGGGCCTTCCATTACACCACCACCGGTTGTGATTGTGGCACCGCCCTGGATACCCTGTTCGATATAGTTACAGACCCGTTCTTGCTGACGAGCGGAGACCAGAGGGCCCATCTGAGCATTAGGATCCAATCCTGAGCCCAGCGTCATACCTGAAGCGATACTGGAAATATCGGCAACTACATTATCAAAGTGCTTTTTGTGAACATAGAGGCGGGAACCTGCGCAGCATACCTGACCCTGGTTAAAGAAGATCGCATTGGCAGCACCTTGTGCGGCGGTTTGGATGTCGGCATCATCCAGTACGATCGTAGGCGATTTGCCGCCCAGTTCCAGAGTGACGCGAGTCATAGAATCCATCGCAGCTTTACCGATCAACTTGCCAACCTCGGTAGAACCGGTAAAGGTCAGTTTATCAACGTCGGGGTGATGAGACAGTGCCGCTCCGGCTTCATGACCAATACCAGTAACCACATTAACCACACCGGCTGGATAACCTGCTTCCAATGCCAATTCTGCAAGCTTCAGTGCTGTCAGAGGTGTCTCTTCTGCAGGCTTCAGTACTACGGTACAGCCTGTCGCTAGTGCTGGACCCAGCTTCCAGCATGCTAATAGCAGAGGGAAGTTCCAAGCGACAATGGCACCCACTACACCAACCGCTTCACGACGGGTGTAGCCGTGAAATTGAGCATCTGGCATAAAGGGCACAGAAACATCAACGGTGCGACCTTCGATTTTTGTGGCAAAGCCGGCCATATAACGCAGGAAATCCACAGCCAGGCGAATATCGACATGCTCGGCAATCACTACGCTTTTGCCATTATCGATAGACTCAATCTCAGCCAAAAGAGGGGCATTTTGCTCTATCAGATCCGCAAAGTTCCATAGTAGTTTCTGACGATCCACTGGTTTGATACGGCTCCAATCCGAGTCGTCAAATGCCTGGCGTGCCGCTGCCACTGCTTTATCGATATCGGCCTTATTACCACTTGGCACAGAAGCGATTTTTTCACCGTTAGATGGGTTGTAGACATCTAATGTGCGGCCATCTGATGCCTCCAGCCACTGCTCACCTACCAGGAATTTATGCTGGTGTTGAATAAAAGCTTGTGCGGCTTCAGAAATATTCACTTGGGATTCTAATATGCTCATATGGCAACCTTTTTATTGTTGTTTGTCTTGTGTTTTATGTGTTGTGTAATGAATCGCTTCTTGGCTTAGCAAAGCCTCAGACTCAGTTATCTGAGATTTTTAGAAGCGTAGTAATGGTTAATTCGAAATAGCTAGGTTCGTAATGGATAGGGGCAAGGGGTATGCCAGAGCAGGCTTTTGATACTTATCTTTTTGATAAATAAAGACTTTTATTTGTTTTTGGTATGTGGGGCAGTTTTAGACGCAGTGTTTAACAATGAGACAGGTGTTAAAAAATAAGTCAGTCTTTTTGGAAACAGGAACAGGAACAGGAACAGGAACAGGAACAGGAACAGGAACAGGAACAGGAACAGGAACAGGAACAGGAACAGGAACAGGAACAGGAACAGGAACAGAAACAGAAACAGAAACAGAAACCTCATCTTGCAAAGTCGGATAAGGTTTCTGTGGTCAGGCCTTACTTATTCTCATCACTGGAAACCCTGAGTAGGACCCGGTCCAGCATGCGTGTAGAAAGGAAGCGGCGTAACCAACCAAACAGGTAGGTGGGGAAGGTGACATAGTAGCGAGGTTTGGGACGTTTACTTTCTATGGCATGCAGTAAGCATTTGGTCACTGCTTCAGGCCCTAAAGTGAAGGGATCATTTTGTTTGCCATCAGATTTTGCCAAACGGCGCTCTACCGCTTCATAGACAGCTTTATGAGCACTGTTATTCGGGTCAATATGCTGCTTAAAGTTCTGATAAGCGTTATCCCTGAATTTACTGGTAATGGGTCCTGGTTCAATCAGGCTGACATGGATATTGGTACCATTCAGTTCCTGGCGTAGGGTATCGGTTAGTCCCTCTAAGGCAAACTTGGATGTATTGTAGGCACCGCGATACTTTAAAGTGATCAGCCCCAGAACAGAGCTGTTTTGAATAATACGGCCATGGCCCTGTTTACGCATAATGGGTAGAACTAAGCAAGTCAGTTCGTGCCAACCCAGGACATTGGTTTCCAGTTGCTGGCGTAGACTATCTCGACTTAAATCTTCGACGGCCCCAGGAATGCCGTAGGCTCCGTTGTTAAATAGAGCATCCAGTGTGCCATCTGTTTCTGTGAGAACCCAATTGACCGCTTGTCGAATGGATTGGCTACAGTCCAGATCCAGTGGGTAAACATCTTTCAGTCCTTCCTGCTTCAGTCGTTCGACATCTTCCGTTTTACGTGCAGTCGCAAAAACTCGGTAGCCCAGTTTGTTCAATTCGTGGGCAGCATGGTAGCCGATGCCTGTGGAGCATCCTGTAATAAGAATCGATTTTGGCATAGATTGAGTGGTACAGATTAAATCAATGTGTTGTGGCCGGTAACAAGGCGATTTCTGCCTTGGCTTTTACCTTCTTTGACCCGTTCTTCAGCTAGGAACAGCAGTTGTTTACTATTCAGTTCGGTTAAGCTGAACTCTTCGGTATCGACAATGCCTCCGGTTACGGTGACAAAGAAGCTGTTATTACTGGTATCAAAGCGGTAGTGGGCAATGTAATTACTGATACGATCGCAGGCTTTTACTGCATCTGCAGTGTCGGTATTGGGCATAAGTACGGCATATACCTGACCGCCGAAGCGTGCTACCAGGTCCATAGGGCGGACCTGTTGCTGGATAATATCTGCCAGCGTTTCGATAACATGATCGCCGGTATGTTCACCGTATTCTGCGTTGATATTTTCCATCATATCGATGTCAATCAGAGCCACAGCAAAATGACCTTCGCCAAACTTCACTCTTTGCATAAAGGCACTGAGTCGGCTCATAAAGTAGCGCCGATTCAGACAGCCGGTCATGGTATCTGTAATGGCTAATTGTTCCAGTTGTTGTTGGGTTTTGCGTTGTTCGGTGGCATCCAGCAGTACTCCGTGGGCTATTTTTAAGCCCCCTTCTGTATTGCTTTCTAAGATTTCGCCTCGACAGATAATCCAGCGAGGCTGATTATCTTCATCATTCAGTTCAACTTCTAGTTCAAAGCGCTCTGTTTGTTGACGGATCTGGTCGCTAAATAGACTAAAAAAGTTGCGTACCGATACCATGCTGGATTCGGATGACGCATCTTGTAGTGAGAATATCTTGGCCTCATGTTGTCCGCCAAGAAAGGTCGTTCCATTTTGATCGAGAAATAGGGTGTTTTCAACACGGTTCCAGTGCCAATAACCTAACTGAGCGGCCCAAAGGGCCATCTGCTGTTTCTGTTCTGTAATGCTCAGTTTCGATTCTGCCTGAGTTCTAAGCTTAATCTGCTCCTGTAATCTTCGGTTATAGAAGAACAGTAGCAACAGCATAAAGCCGATACTAATAGCCAGAATCAGACCGATTTTAAAATAATGTTGCTGAAGATTATTAGCAGGCTGATTTGGATGCCACATAAAACCGTCAAGGGAATAATCGGGCTGTAGCAAACCTAATGATACAAAGGTATTGGCCATATGACGCCAGCGAGTCAGGTTCATATGTCCCAGCTCAACCAGATCGGGTAATACCAGCTCTTTCATTTGCTGGTATTCATATTCCAGGTGTTTACGGCTATGGGCAAAGGGGAAGTCACTGTATTTATCCAGGATCAGATCTATGATTTCATCGGGACGGTCAAAGGCATATTTCCAACCTCTAAGGGTTGCACGCATAAAAGCTTTGGCCAACTCTGGACGCTCTTTCAATAAGGCTTCACTGGTAAAAACGGTATCCCCATAAAAATCGATGCCGTAAGAGCGAGGCAGGATCAGCCGGTAAAGCAGGTTCTGTTGTTCCAGATAGAAGGGTTGGTTGGTGATAGAAACAGAAGTGGCGTCGACTTGTTTACTGATCAGTTTCTGCATATTAAAGGTGCTGGGAATATGCTCATATTGCCGGGAGGTGATGCCTTCTGCTTGTAATACAGCATAGGCTTCTGCATCAGATGAGAGCTCTCCTATTTCCAGACGACGACCTGAGAAATCTTGTGGGGTAAAGATGCCTGAGTCAGATAATGTTACGATGCCAGCGGCAGAGTGCTGAAAAATCACCCCTAATGCGACCACGGGTTGTCCGCTAACTCTGGCTAAGAGGAGTTCTGAGCCGCTGACCCCAAATTGAGCATTTCCTGACAAAACCTCACTGAGAGCGGTAACACCTGGCCCTCCTGCTTTAATTTCAATCTCTAGCCCTTCTTGTTGATAGAAACCTTTCTCTAAGGCGGCATAGAAACCCGCAAACTCAAACTGATGGGTCCAATGTAGCTGAACCGATACTTTTTCAGCTGCGAAACTTATTGCGCTGCAAAGAGAAAATAACGCCGCGAAGATAATCCGAGTGACTTCCAATCTTGGCATCGGGCTAGGTCCTTAATTTTTAAATGCTTTCTCAGTATAAAATCTTTTCAAGATGGGTCCAGATTTTTAACAAAAAAACGTGAAGACAATTAGAGTCTGATGAGCTCTTCTGTTCTGGACTTGAGTTAGAGCAAAAGCACTCCTGATATTAAGCGTAGATGCAACTGAGAAAGAGGAGTAGCTCTTTTACATGTGGGGATGATGTGGGCTGAAAAGAGCCATCAGCTTTCTTGGAGACGGTTGGGATCCGTTTTAGGGGCTGAGGCTCTTGAGGCTAGCTTTACCAAGATATTAGCTTTGCCGAAAATACCCGCTACATTGAGGACTGCAGTGACGTTTCTGATGTTCTACTGCTACTCGTGCGGGCTTAGTTGACCACTAAAAAATTATTTGTTTGATAGTCAGCGGCTAATGTCTCTCTGTTCGAAAGAGTTCTTTGTAGATAAAGCCTTGCACATAGTCGACACCAAGGTGATGGGCGAATTTGAGGTCATCTTCGTTTTCAACACCTTCTAAAATCAACTTCTTATTACTCGCTTTAGCAAAGTTACAGAGTGCTCTTAGTAAGTGTTCGTAGTTTTCTTTACGTTGATTTTTGATCCAGGATCGATCCAGCTTCAGATAGTCTACGCTCAGCAAAATATCGAATGACAGCATGCTGTTTGGGGCTCCGATATCATCTAAAGCGATCTTAAGGCCGTGATCTCGATAGGCCTTACCCATACCACTGCTATAAATAGCATCACTGGCATCGGTGTTCTCAATAATCTCTACAACAAGATGGGACTTACCCTTGAGAAGCTCCAGCAAAGGGTTTCTTTCATCGCCGCCAAACAGGGCAAAAGCATGAGGGTCGATATTCAGGAAGAGATTATCGCCAATAGGTGCTGAGGTCAGCTGCAGCCACTTCATCTGATATTCGATATTGAATAGGCTCAGCTCATCAGTGTGTAAGGCTTCAAAGACAATATCCGGGCGCAGGGTTTGGCCCTCTGGATCATAAAAACGAGCTAACCCTTCCCAGGCCATAATATCACCGGAATTCAGTTCAATGATGGGTTGATACTCTACTCCAAACCTCTGATTCTGGATTAGATCATAGAGAGTAAAGTTATCGATGCCACTAAAAACTTCTTTTATCATAAGGGGTTGCTCATTTAATGATAATTATTCCTATTATCTGTCTGGTCATTGACGGTGTCAATAAAAATGGGAATTCTTATCATTGATATAAGGTCGAAGTAGCAACCACTTTAGCTTTGGTATGAGATCAGTATTTGAGGCAGGAAGATATATAGAGGTGTATTGGGGCAAAGGAAAAATCCCCGTGATCAGGCATCGACCACGGGGGGAAGAGAGGTTCGTTATTCTTCGTCGTAAATCGTTGGAATGGGCTGACGTTTGTGTTGAGTGGCATTATAGATATAGATCAAACGCTCGCTCACCTCCTGAGATACAGGTTTTCCTTCCAGGAAGTCATCAATCTGCTCATAGGTCAGCGCTAAGGCGTCTTCGTCAGCTTTTTGTGGTGCAAGCTCTTCCAGGTCTGCAGTTGGTGTTTTGTGTACCAGTAGCTCGGGTGCACCTAAAGCCTGAGCTAACTTACGTACCTGGCGTTTGCTCAAACCAAACAGAGGTGCAAGATCACAAGCACCATCGCCGTATTTGGTATAAAAACCAGTAATATTTTCAGCGGAATGATCGGTACCTAGCACAAGGCCACCGGTTAAACCCGCAATCTCATATTGAGCCACCATACGGGCGCGGGCTTTGACGTTACCTTTAACAAAATCGATAGTGCCTGGATTCTCAGGGATTAAGCCTGTATCTGCCAAAGCATCCAGAGTGCTGGCATGAAGACCATCTACCCCGGAATGAATATTCACACTAACGGAATGGCTAGGCTGAATAAAGCTGAGTGCCAGCTGTGCTTCATCTTCATCTTTCTGTTCCTGATAAGGCAGGCGAACGGCGATAAATTGGAAGTCAGTGGTGTGTGTTTCTGCGTTTAATTCATCAATGGCCAGCTGGGCCAAACGGCCGCAGGTAGTGGAATCAATACCACCGCTGATACCCAGAACCAGAGATTTGCAACCCGACTGTTTTAATTTACGTTTGATAAAATCAACCCGACGGCGGATCTCAAAATCCGCATCAATCTCGGGTAATACCTGCATCTCTGCACGGATCTGCTGTTCCATTGTTGAATACCTTAAATCTGACTGACTAAAACTTGGACCGGGGGTTGGTTGCCTGCATTAAGCACTCACACAAAAGTTTCTCTTTAGCAGATGGCTTCATTCTTCAGCCCGCGGCCGAAGAATATCGAAACACTTTTATGTAAGTGTGTATTGAGCAGCAACTTAGTTTAGCCCAGCGCCTTTTTGATTAACGTTAACATGGTGTCGGAATAAGCAATTTGCAAGGCTGCAGCATGCCCTTGCTCTGACATCTTTTTCCACGTTTTCTGGATGATACTGATGATCTTTTCTTCACTGTGTTTTTCGGCAAAAGCATCCAGATAATATTCCAGAAAAACCAGACAGATCACATCTTCCAGGGTTTGTACTTCTGCATCATGTTTAAGCTGTTTTTTCTGCAGCAGGAAAGCGACTCTGTCTGCATCGTCTTGTGCGTAGCCTGCTTGTAGCATCAGTTTTCCGGTCAACTCGCCATGAAACTTACCTAGTTCTGTACGCCAGTGTTTATAGCCCACACGCCCTTCAGGATAATCCGCACGTTGGATGGTCCAGCGTTGAATATGTTGGGCTCGTGCTGCAATTTGGAGCAGCTCGCTCGCTTGTGGTGCAAACTTATCCATCTGAGTCGACATACGTTGAGCATAGAGCTGCTCTTTAGGATAACTCTGGCCCTGCCACTGTTCGGTATTTGGGTCGTCGCTATTCGCTTGATCAATCAGCTTGATTACTTGCTGGAAAGAAGTTGTATTACTCATCACGGGGTGTCTTTAAAGTTAATCATTTTAACTAGACAGTGCGTAGTTCTGATTTCAATGAACTGCGCATATCCAGTCTAAAC
>CAYFGP010000092.1:0-28257 GCA_964342385.1 uncultured Oleiphilus sp.
CTCCAGCCCCTTCCGTTTTTTTAAACCGGACAGCAGTGAGCCACGTTATTTAAAAAGCAGGGTTATGACTGCTATATGGCGGCTGATGGCAGAGAAGCTCTGAAACTGGCACAAAGTTTCCAGGCTGATCTTTATGTACTGGACATTATGATGCCCCATATGGACGGCACTCAACTGTGTATGGAGCTAAGGGCCAGAGAGCACTATCAACCTATTCTGTTGCTCACTGCCTTTGATAGCCCTGAGGTACAGGTACTTGGCTTGAATATTGGCGCGGATGATTACCTGGCCAAACCGTTTCACCCAGAGACATTACTGGCAAGAGTGAATGCGCTCTATCGCCGCTCTCAATATGCAGAGAACCAGCTAAAGCAAAACAACTCTGACTTTATACTGGGTGAGATTACTATTAAACCCGGCCATATGGAGGCTCACTATAAAACCGAACAAGTCTCTCTCACAACTAGAGAGCTAAAGTTCTTGCAGCTTCTACTATCCAGTGATGGACAGGTACTGGCAAAAGACCAGATCCTGAATCATTGCTGGGGGCACGACTATATCCCCGAAAGCCGGGCCTTGGATCAGTTTATCTCTACGTTGCGTAATAAACTGGAGAAGAAACTAGGCGCAGCCAGAATAATTCAAACGGTGCACGGTAGTGGTTATCGCCTTGACTGAGAAGGCTTATTCATAACTGTCGAATACTGTCACTTTACAACTAAGCTTACGGGTTAGGCTTACGAGCTATGATAAACACCGCTTTGTTTGTACCAGGGCACCATTGATACTCCACCTCAAAGCCCACCTGCTCCATCATGGTTATCAGCTCCTGTTGGGAAAATACCCATACCGAAGGCATGATCGGCATCCAACGAAACAGCGGCGCAAGCAGTTTGAAACCCATACCACTGTCACCAATACAGATTGTGCTGGAGATAAATACCCCACCGGGCTTTAGTAACTGATGAATCCGCTGCAGTGTCTGCTCCAGATCAGGCAGTAAGTGCAAAATACTCATCCCCATAACCATATCCCAGCTTTCATCTTCACTATTTAAGTGATGCAGATCGGTTTGCATAAAACTGAGATTGGATAATTTGGAGAATTCAGAGTCTTCAACTTTCCCATGGGCAATTTCTAGCATCTTGGCAGAGATATCAATGGCTAAATATCGTTCAACATAGGGTGCGTGAATCAGTGCTGTTGATCCTGTACCGCAGCCAAACTCAAGCACTCGGCTTTCTGGGGTGAAATACTCCTGAGTAACTGCCAGTTTTTTCTCATAACTGCTTTGATCTGCGATAGGCTGTTTTGAATAGTGATTGGCAATCAGATTCCAAAAGCTTGTGCTGTAAGCCATCTTTTCTCTCTTCTCATCTACCCTGATATCTGAATCTGCAATAGTAGACATACACAAATGTATTGAACACTCCCTAGAAAAGCATTTCAGATATACAATTCTGTATAGAACAGGACTGAAACAGATAGACAGCAATAAGAACAATAGAGAGAAAAATGGACTGGAGATCAATTAATTTTGACTGGAACCATGCCAAAGCGTTTCTTGTAACTGCCGAAGAAGGTTCATTATCGGCTGCAGCAAGAGCACTAGGCACCACACAACCCACATTGAGCCGTCAGGTCAACGCCTTAGAGGAATCCCTTGGTATAGCCCTGTTTGAGCGTTATGGCAGAGGTCTTGAACTCACACCCGCAGGTTTAAGACTGGTGGATTATGTTAAAACCATGAGTGAAGCCGCAAACCAATTTTCACTGGCCGCCTCGGGACAAAGCGAATCCATTGAAGGTAATGTGGTGATTACTGCTTCAGAAGCCACTGCGGCTTTTGTGCTACCAGAATTAATCCAGCCCCTTAGAGATAAATATCCGGGTATTACTCTGGAGATTATTGCCACCAATGAAGCCAGCGACCTGAGACGCCATGAGGCAGATATCGCGATACGCACTTTTCGCCCACTTCAACCGGACCTGATCGCTAAACGCATCCGAGATGTGAAAGCCGCTTTCTATGCTGCGCCCAGCTACCTGCAGCGCTTTCCTCATCTAATACGACGCAATCTCTCCTATGCCCAGCTAAACAGGAACTCAGACCTCTCTCTGCTAACCTTTATTGGCTTTGATCACAGTGATGAATTTATCAATATACTGAACCAGCACGGTATTTTGGTCAGCCATGCAAACTTCCCCATCATCTGCGCCAATCACCTCGTGCAATGGCAGTTGGTAAAACAGGGTTTAGGTATTGGCATTATGCCAATCGAAACAGGAGATAATGAAGCAGAGGTGGTACGTGTTCTACCTGATCTTGATCCATTACAGGTTGAATGCTGGCTCGTGGCCCATAAAGATCTTCGTAATAGCCGAAGAATACGTGTGGTATTTGACTACCTGGCCCAGTGTCTCAGTCTATAATACCATCATCACAAGCAGCTGATTTAAAAACAAAAGCAATGATAGAGCAGAAATAAAAACCATAGAAAACACAGAAAAAAGAAAATAAAACCATAAAAACATGACTAGACAGTCACTAAAAGATATTCAGAGCCATGGGCAATTCTACCCAAGGAAATACTCATTTGCTCTCAATACTCACTACATTAAGAGATAAGGTGGGCTTGGGTAACTGCAAAAGCCAAAAATCGAAGTGGTTAAACTCTTTTCCGTCGAAAGACATACAATCATTCCAATTTTCCCACTGCGGGATTAGAATATAAGTCTTTAGTTTGTATAGATAATTAAGTTTTATTCCTGCCACCCGTTAGGCTCACAGTTTTATGGTGGCGCAGAAAATATAATTAAAAGGAAGGTATCATGGCTAATCCTGCTTTCGGCTCCGTTTTTGTGCCTGAAATGTCGATCACCTGGTTTGACGGTTCGAGCTGGAGTGCGCCCGAGATGGTCCCAAGTGACAGCATCCAATTACATCCGGGTGCTCACGTTTTACACTATGCCAGTACCTGTTTTGAAGGCTTAAAAGCTTTCCGTCACGCCGATGGTTCTGTAAAAGTTTTCCGTATCGATCGTAACGTTGCCCGTATGGCACAAAGCGGTCGTCTGTTGGCTCTTCCTGATCTGGATGAGACCTTTATTACTGATATGATCATGGATATCGTGCGTCAGTACAAAGATGACGTTCCGGCAGCACCTAGCTCCATGTATATCCGCCCTACTCTAATTGGTACTGAACCGATTATTGGTAAAGCAGCTGCTCCTTCTGACACCGCTTGTTTCTACGTACTGCTGTCTCCTGTAGGTGATTATTTTGCTGGTGGTGACCGTGCTCTGCGCCTGCTGGTTGAAGATGACGGTATGCGTTGCGCACCACACAACGGCATGATTAAGAGTGGTGGTAACTACGCCAGCTCTCTGCTGCCAACCATGCGTGCAAAAGAGAAGTACAATGTAGATCAGGTTCTGTTCTGCCCAGGTGGTGACGTTCAGGAAACTGGGGCAGCGAACTTCCTGCTGATCGACGGTGACGAAGTGATCACTCGTGATCTGGATGAAAGCTTCCTGCACGGTGTAACCCGTGATTCTATCCTGCAGATTGCTCGTGATCAGGGTCTGAAAGTGTCTGAGCGTAAGCTGAGCGTTGAAGAGCTGCTGGAGCGTATCGCTAAGCCAGGTTGTGAAGCAGCACTGTCTGGTACTGCTGCGGTTCTGGCTCCTGTGGGAACTATGGTCTACAAAGGCGAAGAACATAAAGTAGGTAACGGTGAGGTGGGTGAAACTACCGTTAAGCTGCGTAAAGCACTGAATGATATTCAGTGGGGCAACGCTGAAGATACTCACGGCTGGCTGACTGAAGTTTAAGCCTGACAGCATCCACACCTTCCGTGTCTTAAAAGCCAGCTTAATGCTGGCTTTTTTGTTATCCCAAGACTGCGATAAGGCAAGGTGACGGTTCTGATCAAGCCCGATCCTGAGCAAACTTGGTTCTGATTATGGCTGACAGCTTGCCTCAAAAGCGACACCCAAGATAAAAAACCAAAGCAAAGATTTGAATTTATCCGACTGTTTTGGTTTATTTTCAGAATGAAACAGGCACGAAGTGTGCTCTACACTGAAGTAAAGCAATAAGTTAAAAGAATAAACTAAGCATACGGCCCTTCCCCAGGTTCCAATCGATGCAAAGGCCGCCTGACAAGGCTGCACTCTCTGTGGGAAGGGCCGTTCTAACCCCAAAAGGCTAAAGCTATGTCACAAGTTGATAACAACGACATCCCTGCAGTAGAAGTCCCACTGAATATTGCAGTACTAACCGTTTCTGATACCCGCACCTTTGAAACCGACAAAAGTGGCGGCACTTTAAAAGCCTGTATCGAAGAAGCGGGTCATAAAGTCTCAGATCACGCCATTGCACCAGACGATATCTACAAGCTGCGTGCCGTTTTGTCCCAATGGATCGCTGATGAGACAGTAAACTGCATCATTACGACCGGTGGTACCGGTTTCTCTGGTCGTGACAGCACTCCAGAAGCCGTCGCTCCTCTGCTGGATAAAACCATTGATGGTTTTGGTGAGCTGTTCCGCATGCTGTCTTACGAAGAGATCAAAACCTCTACCATCCAGTCCCGTGCTCTGGGCGGTTTAGCCAACAACACCTTGGTATTCTGCCTGCCAGGTTCTACCGGTGCTTGTCGTACAGGTTGGTACAAGGTGATCCGTGATCAGCTGGATAACCGTCACCGTCCTTGCAACTATGTAGCCCTGCTGACCCACGGTAAAGCGACACACGTTTAATCGCTTTTCGGTACAGACGATTGTTTGCGATGGTAGCTATGGCATCATCGCAAACATCGAGTTTTCAATCTGCACAACGCTTTTTCTGACAACGCCTTTCAACTCGGTATTTTGACTATTGGCCTAGTTATCACTAGTTGGCCTCTATGTTTTTTCGAGAGAGCTCTACCCGAAATAGCCTGATCCAAAAGAGCTAAATACAAGGACGTTGTACCTAAGAGCACTCCCCGCTACCATTAGCCAACCAAAAAGATCAGATTTTCAACAGGATAACTATGTCGCATAACGCTAAACACGATGCCTGTGCGCAACCGGGCCTAATGCCGGTCGATGAAGCCATCAAACAGATCTGTGAGTCCATTCAACCAGTGGCCACTGAAATCCGCTCTTTATCCAAAGCGATGGGGTTTGTCTTGGCAGAACCTGTCGTGGCCGGTGTTGATGTACCTCCTGCAGATAATAGCTCTATGGATGGCTATGCCATTCGTGTTGCAGACCTGGCAAGCGGCCCATTAGAAATTAGCCAACGCATCGCCGCCGGAGATAAACCCCAGCCACTTCAATCCGGCACCTGTGCTCGTATCTTCACTGGTGCGGAAGTACCTGAAGGTGCAGATGCTGTCGTTATGCAGGAAAAAGTGACTCTGGTCGATGATAAAGCCGAGTTTCCAAAAGATACTCGTCTTGGCGAAAATATCCGTAAGCAAGGCCAGGATATTAACCAAGGCAAGCTGCTACTTGGGGCAGGTACCCGCCTTGATCCCATCAGTCTGGGACTGATCGCCTCCATAGGCCTACCGGAAGTTGTGGTTTATCGAAAACCGGTTGTCGCTCTATTGAGCACTGGCAATGAGCTGGTGGAACCAGGGTTGCCGCTGCAACCGGGACAGATCTATAACTCCAACCGCTATCTACTGATCAACCTGTTTAAAAATCTGGGTTGTGAGGTAATTGATGCAGGCATTATCCAAGACACTCTGGAAGAAACAAAAAGCACACTGGCCCGAGTCGCTGAACAAACGGATCTGGTAGTGACCAGCGGCGGTGTTTCTGTCGGTGAAGAAGATCATGTGAAGCCTGCAGTAGAATCTCTGGGGGCACTGGATTTATGGCGCATGGCCATGAAACCCGGTAAACCATTGGCTTTTGGTTCCATTAGAAAGACTCAATCTGAGGGTGATACCTACTTTGTTGGTCTGCCAGGTAACCCGGTCTCCGCTTTTTTGACCTCGTTAGTGGTTGTGCGTCCTGCCCTAGCCAAGCTGCAGGGCTGCGAGACACTGCAAACTGTTCCTTATCAGTATGCACAAGCTGAATTTAACGCTGAAGCGGGTATTCGTCGTGAATATTTGCGGGTACGTAGAATACCATCCCGTCCAGGTGATCAACCGAATCAAGCTACGCGGGTTGAGCTGTTCCCTAATCAAAACTCAGGGGTGTTAACCTCCTGCCAATGGGCCGATGCCTTGGTGGTAATGGAACCGGGTCAGAAAATTCGCGAAGGGGATTGGGTGAAGTATCTGGACCTCACTAGTTTGATGGCGGCGTCTTAAACAAATAAATAGACACCGAAGAAAGTCTTGAGGTCAGAAACGGAATATTTTCTGACCTACAAGACAGGGTATCTCAAAATACTTCTGTTTCGCTGTGTATAATACACGCTATGTGCTTACTACGCTGTAGAAATTTGAGCAGTGATTTGTGCATTGAATTGTAAACCAATCTCATGATCCATCCATTGAGTATTTAATTCTACCAATGCGTCTCGATAAATTTCTCTGCAAAAGTACTGAGCTATCTCGATCTGAAGCCACTAAAAAGATTTTACAAGGGGCTGTCTGTGTCAATGGTGAGCCAGTGACAACAGAGTCGACACAGGTGCATGAAAACAACCTGATAACACTTGACGGTTTAGCGCTGACAGCACGTGCCTCACGTTATGTGATGCTGCATAAACCTGCCGCTACGATTTGTTCAAATATCGACGAAGCCTACCCTTCTCTCTTTAACTATCTGGATCTTGATAGAGCAGAAGATATGCATGTAGTGGGACGCCTTGATGCCGATACAACCGGACTGGTGTTAATTACAGATGATGGTCGTTGGTCATTCGATATCATTCGTCCGCAGATGAAGTGCAAGAAGGTGTACCGAGTTGGCTTACGAGACCCGATTGCTCCCGATGCAGCCCTGCGATTTGAACAAGGCCTTCAACTCCAGGGAGAGAAAGCATTAACCAGACCCGCTCAGCTAGAAGTGATTAATGAGAAGGAAGTCTTACTGACTATCACAGAAGGCAAATATCATCAGGTTAAACGTATGTTCGCTGCTATCGGTAATCGTGTCGTGTCATTGCATCGAGAAAAGATTGGAGCCATTTCATTGGATATTGCAACGGGGCAATGGCGTCATCTAACGCCTGATGAAATCAATTCTTTTGCTACAGAAAAGCCAGCTGAAGCCATTGCTTAGCCAGTTCAGCACTGTTGTTCCCCGCTATAGTCTCTGGATTTTTACTGTTAGAAAGTTTCTGAAGCTTACAAACATTCAGTTGCCGTACCGTCTAACAGGTGGGCTTTCAATGCCGCTGGTGCGGCAAATGATGAGCCTTTTAAAATCGGCCAAGGACGAGACGAATAACTTCTGCGCTCAAAAGCGTCAAAACTGCTCAACTGATCCAGAGGAATATCAACGCAGTTATCACCATTCACGTCGTAACCCATTGCAATACCTTCCCGGCTATCCATACGCCTGGGTTGGTAAGCAGCAGGAGCCTTCAAATCTACAAAGGCATTGTTAGCAACAAAATGTCTCAGCTCAGGTTCACTTGCCCCCACAGTGGTAACACCTTCAGCAAAAGAGAAGGTATTAACCATGCCTGAACCTCCATTACCGGCAATGGTAAATACTGTTACGCCCTGCCTGGCCATCCATTCCAACTGAAGAATGATCTGCGATGTCGCGTACCAGATGGAATCAGTCTCCCCCCACTCTCTAACCAATGATTTATAGAGTTTTACATTTTCTGACTTTAATGGCTTTTCAAACGCACTTACCAAAGTGGATGATTCCCAGGACAACAGCAAAGCATCAACTGGAAAACGCTCAAAATTGACTCGGATTTGCTTCAAACGTGTCAGAATCTCATCTAACGGCGGGCGGTTATCAGAAATAGGATATTGAATAAAGATTAAACGAGGATCACTGGCAATAATCTGAACCAAGTCACCGTGATAATAGGGTTCAGGCAGTTCATCATTGTCCAGATCCAGCAAGCCATGCAGGGCTCTGTGATGGATGCTATTTTCGGTAGAATGAGTAACAGGAGGGTAAAAACGATCAATCAAGGCGACACGCCACGTGTGGCTATTCACATTATCAGGCGCACTGTCATCTGCAGAAACGTAACGTACAAATACCGCCCATAATAAGACCAGACATACCATTAAACGCCACATAAGCCGCCACTCCATCAGTGCTTTCTGTTCAGTATAGTTCAATACTGAAAAGTGACGTCATTACATCGCAAGATACGTAAACAGGTACAAATATACGTATGGCTGAGCTAAGAAAGCCTTGCAGGATCTACATAGATATTAATGCGAATTTATTATTAGAAGGGATATACTGCAAAACCTGCCGCGCAGGTTTTCCTATTAGTTATGGAATCCAGCGGCAGGTGGAATGGCTAGTACTCGATCGGTTAGTACTAGTGAAACGACTTAGAACGGTACATCGTCCTGGTCAAATGGGTTGTGATTGCTGTGTGCTGCCTGTTGCTCATAATCGGCATAGTCGGAACTGTTGTCACTTTGTGCTGCCTGGATCTTCCATCCCTGCAGATTGTTATAGTAACGACCATTGTGCTCGCGACCACGGATATTGAAACTGACTGTCACTTCCTGGCCAATTTGCAGCACATCCAACAGACTCACCTTATCCTGCACAAATTCAAGATTGATATCCTGAGGGTATTTACCATCTTCAACGGTGACGACCATTTCACGCTTAGTGAAACCACTGCTGAATGTTTGAGGATCTTGGATAACTTTAATTTTTCCGGTGAGTTCGTATGACATTCTCTGTACTCGATTTATAAAACTGAATCAGGACACAGATTTAAGCAGATTGAGAAAGAGATTTCTTCTTATTTTTTAGTTTTCTAGTCACATATCTAAATCAATATACCGACTATCCGGTAATTGAATATCCAATGATAATTGACCATCAAGGGCTTCAAAATGATGTTGCAGCCCCCAAAATTTCTCCACCTCTGACGCTGACTAATTAAGTTGCATCTCCATCGGCTGATAGACCAGGCCTGCCGCTTCACCAACTTCACCTGTACATTTAAAGCCATACTTTTGATAGGCAGGTACCGAAGATAAGGACGCTTTGACCGTTACACTCGTTACCCTAGCCTGTTTCAAAACAGTAGAAAGGAGCTTGGTGCCAATACCCTTCTTTTGTTGCCCTGGCAGAACGAACAGCATCGCCACATGACGCCCCTCTTTTAACTCAACCACACCCTGTACTTCACCATCGCTCTCAGCCACTAGTATCACATTGTCTTCATGCATTCTTTCGCCAAAGGCTTCACTTGTTGCGACAGTTGCAAAGGTGGCGATCCCCTGCTGAGACAAAGAATCTGCAACAGACTGAGTAAAAGCAGCCATACAGATCGCACTGACAGCTTCAAGGTCCTTCTCTTCCAACTCTCTAATAATCACTGATAACTCCATAAATCCTGTGTTAACAATAAATTGGCACCACTCGGCAGAATTTCTGCCCTATGAACTGGCTCTGCAACTATGTTTCCGTATTTCTACCTGACCTTGAACTGACTTTTGGCCAGAGGCTACTTAACTTCAAGCTCGTAGGTAGTGAACTTACTGCCCATCAGCTCACTTTCATAGACCCTTTTGGACATAGCACGCAGGAATTTATATTCAGGGCGAGTATGAAGAAAATGAATCAGGATCGTGCTGTGGCCCAGCTCTTTTGCCCAAGTCATCACATCACGAAATATGAATTTGCCCAAGCCCCAATAGCGATCGTCGATCACAACTGCAATCTCATAACACCCTACTTCACATTGCTCATCTTCGCATTCCTCATCCCCACGCTGTATACCACACCAGCCCGCCAGCTGCTTGTCGACTGTAATAGCCCTAGCCCGACAGCCTTCACAAGCATTAACTTCAATCTTGCTCTGCATCCAAGCTTTTACACTTTCCAAATCAAACTGCTCATGCCGAATAAGATGCTCACGTGTCGAGCTTTTATTCAGCAAAGGTAAAAACTCAGCAGGCTTAATCTGTTCAAATTTGACGTAATCGATGTTAGACATATCGCCCTCAATGCTCATTTTCCCTGATACTTCATCAATCTGGCCTGCTTTTTTATCCTAACGATATCATCACGGTATTACTAACCAGTAACCCTTGGAAAGTCATTCTATGTAGGCTTTTCGCATTGATTTTAGTACTCGTGGGTCGAGTGGTAGGCTATTTAGCAGACAGCCCTTATCCAGAGCTTGGGGGACAGTAGTAACGACGCTGACCACTACTGTGCTGATGATTCTGGCGTTTAAACTGAAAACTAGCTCAGTAGATAAACGTGCTGTACCTGGCGAACAGACCTGTTAACTGACGTATTGGATTTAAGCCCTTATCTCTGCCCTTACCTATACGATTGTCCTCAACACTTTTAAAGTGCAAAGAAACACTTCAGGAACAGATAAGGGCTAGAAATATTTTATCACTAAGAAATTTACCCAATGGTACTGATCTTACGCTTTAGCACCATTACCTTCTTCAAACTTCTTGGTTTGCAACATAAATGGCCAAAACAAAAAGGTCGAACAAAACACCATAATCAACGTCAGATTAAACAGCGGACTTTGAGCGAAACCTAACCAGCCCGCCACCAACAGACCGTTTAGCAGATAAGCAAACAGCAATAAGATATTGGTTTTCCAGCTGGTAATATTGGCCAGATAACTGATTGAAAACATAGCACTGGCGATAGCAAAACCAATAATGGCAGAGACAATGTGCAGGCTAAAGTTTTGCAATGTGAGCGGAGCATCCTGAGCAAAGCCCTGAAACAGGAACATCGCCATAGGACAGACCATGACGATCCAGATCACCATGACCAGGATAAAACGTGCTCGTGACTTTATTTGCTGCATAAAATGCCCTTATTTATTTTTAGTATTCCAGCCAAATCATACACATAGCAAAAGCAAAGTTTCTCTGGGACTTTTGTCGCACTCAGAAGATAAAGCTTAATTAGTGGTTATATACTTTTTTGATCAGGAAAATCATTTAGAAATGCTCTGATCTCTTTAGGGGAACGCAGGTGGTAAACGGTTTTGTTCTCCACAGATTCAGACACCAGCTGGCGATATCTCGGAGTTAACTTGCTATGACATAACCAAAGTACACGATAGCTATTGAGTGTACCCCGTAAGATAGGGCTATTCTCAGGCCAGCCCTCAGGATTCACAAATAAGCCTTTGAACAACCGCTTGGTCACCCACCAAACATGGGTTAAAAACGGCAGGTCGATAAATATCAAAGTATCCGCAACTGCAAAACGCTGCCAAGCTGACGGCACACAGCCAAAACCATCTATCAACCACTCATCTTGCTTTAACAGCTCGGAATGAGCCTTAAGATAGTCCTCATGGGGAACCTCTTCTCCACCAGTTCGATACTTCATCAGATCCAATGGATATAAAGGCAGGCCTTTCTGCTCTGCTAATTGCTTAGCCAGAGTTGATTTACCACCACCGGCATTGCCAAATACTGCTACCTTTCTCATCTCGCCTCCTATGCAATCACTCTTGCTTGGCATTCATAAAAGCCCAGGAAGCAGATAATAAAAAACCCGCCTCTTGGGCGGGTTCTAAAACTACATACGCGTCAAAGCCCACCACTCCAGGAAATGATGGAAATAATTCGAAATGACAGACGCGCAGATAAAGTATTCATAAGCCAAGCATCTCAGGGATTTAGCAAATAATCAACACCTGAGCGAGATATCACATATCAGATGAGGTTAATACGGCGGGATTAACTTCCAAGATAACCCATCGCCCGCGCTAACGCCCTAACCAAGATTCACAACTACGTTGATACCATTTTCCTGAAGCGGAATATTTAGCGCCATAGTGTGCCCCCCACCATCGGCTACCGCCCTTTTCATTACAGCACCGGGTTCTACCATTATGAGGGCCATATTTATCGTTGCGGCTTAGATTAAAACATTGCTCGCCTGAGTTACCGGCAGCGGCAGAAGAAGACGATTCTTGATCATATGAATCTGCGATTCCCAACCAGGCATTACAGCTGCTCTTGTAAAATTTACCGATATCAGAATATTTCGTACCATAATGTGGTCCCCACCATCGACTGCCACCTTTTTCATTACAACAGCGGGTACGACCATTATGAGGGCCATATTTATCCTGATTCGTCAGGTTATAACATTGTCCTGACGATGGTTGCATCATATTACCGCAATTGATCTTTCCACTGGCTATGGCTGGTGCGTAGGCCTTGCCTGTGTGATGGATTTTACAAGCTTCACGCCATGCATCCGGATGGCTTTTAAACGGAGCAGATGTAATAAACCAACCGGGTTCTGAATAACGACCGTCAGCTACACCAATTTCGCAGAGCCCCGAATTACAATTCTGGAAAATAAAGATTTGAAGATGACTGCCACTTTTGCCAGGACAAAAAGCACAAACATTTGGACCAGTATTTAACTCATCCCGAGCAGCCATCGCTGCAGCCATAGTGTTATATCGTTCAACAACCCAGACCGGATTGGCTGAATTGTGCGTCATAATCGCCGATTCTCTAGATGCGGAATAACAGACACATTGCCAAGGCGGTGCAGTCAGCTCCACCAACTTCTTATGAACATAAGCATAGGACCTAACGCTCTGAGCCAAGCTATGTGAGGCAACCAAAGTTGACAAGGTAAGAGACAGAAGTAGAAAAAATAGTGATCTGGAGAACAAAGAACCTAAGAGTTTCAACACAGAAGTCACACCACTCATGATATTTCTCCCGTTCTGGCTTAGCTCAATGAAGGAAGCAGGAATAAGTGCTTGCTTAGCCCTTTAATCAAAAGCTTAGTCCTAGTGAGCGGAAAAGCAATGGACAACTACGGGCTCTGTAGCGGGCAACAGATCTGGTCTGAACTAATACAACTAATACGGATTAAGTGCAGTCAGATTCATTACTTCCTAACTAATAAATATGTCCTACTGCACCTAATCCCTCGAAGTTTCTTACGGTTGTGTAGAGATATAATGCCTATTGTTACTTTCTTCTCTGATAACAGCATCATTCAGATATGACAATGTACGATATTGCCCCTTCACATCCATGATTCCATCTGTTTCAAACAGATTGCCGTCCAGAATATGAGCGGACGATGTATTTGTTGCATATAACTTGATGCCATAGTGGGCGCTTTTTATCAGCGTATTATTCTGATAAATATGGGGTAATCCACCGGATAGACTTGAATCTTGCTGCGCTGCATTTCTGGCAAAAATACCATTCTCACCTGCCGATAACACCAAGTTATTGACGACTCTGATATTATCACCATCCAGCATCATGCCGTTACCGCCACTTTCTATAATCTGATTACCTGATATTTCTATATCATCACCACCAGCCTGAATTCCAGTATTTTGCCAGACCGGAGCAAACGGACTAACACCCGTTCTGTAAATACGATTGCCGGTCACCTTAGCATCGGCCTCAATAGCGCCAATCTGAATGCCGTCAGCTGCAATATTTTCAAGCGTATTATTATAAATTCTTACGTCACTCAGCTGGTGAGGATAAACAGTGATCTCTTCTCCATCACACACCAGATTCCTGCTTTTGGCGGTATAGCCAATATACATTCCCTCGCCTTCTTCCGTATCATGGATGTAATTATCATGTATATAAACGCCTTCCATGATAAAGTTTTCAGCCCAAGTATCTGGGTTACAATTCGGATCTGTTTTGATCAGCATTCCAGCAAAACGAGCCCGATAAATTTCCAAATTGTCCAATTCAACATGGTGACTTAGCATACCGACGCCAATGGTTCCCCCCAAACGAATACCATATTCGCCCGAAACAGGATCAGGAGTGGAAGTGACTCTTAACCAGGAAACATTTTCCAGTGCCATGCTGTATTCATAGGGTGTTATCAAAACCTGATCATCCCGGTTACGGATGACAATAGGCTGATCTTCAGTCCCGGAAATATTTTTAACTCTGATGGGTCCTCTTTCACCGGGAGCCAGACAAATCGTGCTGCCAGGTGGAATCAGCATCTGATCGCCATCGAGCACATATTGCGCCGAAGGTATTTCAAAATCACAGTTGTAATCGTTCCCCGGCGCACCTTGAGCCCAAGCCTTAATGGAACCAATACACAAAGCCCCTGAAAGATATGCTATATGCTTTATACTCATAGAAAACTCTCTGGTAGTAAAAGCTCTAATGATAATGACATTCCTGGGGATTTATTGTTTTCATCAGATTAGATATGAAAGGATCTGTAATTTATTAATCCAAAAACGAAAGAAGCATGTACAATACAAATACAAAATAAAAACATGAGGAGGCAGCAACGATTTAATTTATATGCACTTAACACACTTACCAAACCTGCCACCCATATATATCAATAAGATATAAAAAATATCTAACGGCCAAACACACTTACACAAAATTATTTCGATATTTCTCGGCCAGTGACTGAAGGATGAAGCCATCTGCTAAAGAGAAACTTTTGCGTGAGTGCTTAAACTACCAAACATAAACCTTATATAGTCAATATATAAAACAGTTCTAAATATAGTACCTAAGAAAGCAATTAAGAAAACACTGTTTCCAGTCGTTCACATGCCGTGATCAGCTGCTGTTCTGGATACCAAGCAAAACACAATCGCATACTCGAACGGAATTGCCCTGTGGCAGAACAAAGATTACCGGGCAAATAGTTCACACCCAGTTCCCGCGCCTGATCACGCTTTACTGCCACATCACGACCGTCGACAAAATTGCCCCATAAAAAGTAACCGCCGTCAGGCTTGTTGATCTCTATCTGATCACCAAATATCGATACCAAACCATCACAAAGCAGTGCAGATCTCGCAGCATAAGTCCGACGTAGATGTGCTAAATTGTTCTGGAATTCCCCCTTAACAATCAAAGCTCCAACCAAGGCCGAAGTCACCGGAGCTAATCCTCCACCGCTAAACAGTAACGCCGAATTGGTCAATCGATGCAGTAACTCGCCAGAAGCCTGAATCCACCCCAAGCGCAAGCCAGGGGCCAAAATCTTAGAGAAAGAACCGATCGATAAAACCGGCGCATCACGGTCGTAACAGGCTAAAGGCGCAGGCGATTTCTGATCAAAATACAGCGATTGATACACCTCATCCGCCACTAGCACACATTGCTTATCAGCAGCTAGTTTTACCAATGCTCTCCGCCGAGCATCAGATTGCGTAATACCCGTCGGATTATGGAAAGTGGGAATGGTGTAAACAAAAGCCGGATTATATTGCTCAATGGCTTGTTCCAACGCTTGCAGCTCAATGCCTTCTTCGTCCATCGGCACAGCCACCACATTAAAACCACGGGCTTTAAACAGCTTCAACGCAATAAAATAACAGGGATCTTCCACCAGTACCGTCGCACTGGGTTGACTCAACAACGAACAGATCATATCTAACGCATTAGACGAGCCGTTTGTCACCAGTAGCTCATCCGCCTTAATCGGCTGACCATAATCTTCCGTCAACCAGGCCGCTAGGGCCTGACGAAAGGGTTCGGCACCCGCCTGTTCACCATACGCCAGATTTTGATATCCAAAGGACAGCTGCTCAGAAGAAAGAGAATTAAACAGCTCAACCGGCAATAGATCCGGGTCGGGATGACCAACAGCCAAGTCGATTAGGTGATCAGGTCGTGTAACCTGAAGGGGCATTTTTGCGGTGTTTGTCAAAATTGCGGGCTCACATAGGAAAATGAGTGGAAAGCGAATGATCGAATCTATCGGATTGATTTATAAACGGCAAATCTCAACGTCTTCCGCCGTTACTCTACCCTCCATATCTGCCTCCCTTTATTTGCCTAGCTACCTCTAACTATTCATATCTGCGCTGGCTTTCATAACTTTGTAGGATGAAAGCAGCAGATTTAGAAAATAGAGATTATGTCTTATCTGTATTGAGCACGATCACCCCGCAAAACGGCAGCTTCGCGGGGTGACAGGATAATTTGGGCGGTGATTATTCAGTTAAGGCATATAGCCACAAATTCAAAACTATTTAGCATGAATTGTGCGAAGAATATCAGCCAACTGATCGACCTTGGTCAACATCGGTAAATGCCCGCTATCGATTTCATACGATCCCTTCAGCGCCAACGTCTCAGCAATTTCTTTCTGGGATTCAAAAGAGATGATTTTGTCTTCTTTCGCATAGACATAATATTTATCAATCTGATTAAAGCGAGCTTCATTGAGCTTCACTTTACTGGCTCCCACTGGGCCTGGTTCATTCACTGCTAGCTCAGCGAGAGTCTTTTTCTGAGCGGCATTGGCATCCTGCGCAAAAGTAGCTGCAAAGTTGCTCATATCCGAAATTTCCAGCAGATCAGATGATTCGTTGTACTTCACACCTGAGTAGTAATACTCATCGTCTTTCTCAGATAACAGAGAAAAGACCTTAGTTTTGTTCAAAGGCGCAACCGCAGTAACATAAACGATATCGGTAATATTTTCTTCCGGACACAATGCCAACGAAGCATTCACAATCGCCCCACCTTGACTATGTGCCACAAGCATCTTATCCCCAGAAATCGTGCCCATAAACTGACACAACGAGGCTGCAGAAATATCCAGAGATACGGCGGAAGGCTTTAAGTGATCATTACGTCCAGGCAGTTCGACAGCATGGCTACTGATATCGCCCCCCAACCGCTGCTGTAGTGCTGCCCAGGATTGCGCAGTGAAATGTGCGCCATGAACCAGAATCATCTTAGGTGCTAATACAGATGCTTGCTCAGATGCAGGTGAAGCCGCGATGGCAGATCCTGTCATCGCCAGGGTTAATGTCATACCGGATAGAAATTTTTTAAAACAAGTGCTCATATTCATCCTCACTGGAAAATTAAGCCGATAGAAAAAGATACCTGCGATTCAGATCGCCTGGGTATCGAACTGTCTACAGCATCCGTTTCCAGCCGGATTTGAAGCAATGCAAATAAGTTAAAAAGCGATCATATCGCAAATTTAGTGAGATCAAATTGGTATCAAATTTTATCAAATCGCTTTAGAATCAGTGTGTTGCCATGATTTTAGACCACTTAAAAAGTAAGGTTTATTTAGGCGATTATGTTTAAAAGATCGATGATATGAATGACAAAAGCTATTACGAAAACGATCACAAACGCTATGCTGCGATTTAATCAATACTGCTTTGATCCGAACACTAATCGGCTCACTTATCAGAATGAAGAGATTTACTTACGTCAGAAACTGATTCAGCTACTCAGTTATCTTCTGGTCCACCGGGAACGTGTGGTCAGCAAAGAAGAGCTGCTGCGGGAAATCTGGCAGCATGGTGAGTATCGGGAACGCTCTCTGGCACAAAGCATTCTGGAATTAAGAAAAGCACTGGGTGATTCCGCTTCTGCACCACAATATATTAGAACCATTCCTCAGCAGGGTTATCAGTGGATTTGCCCGGTTCAAAACACGGCAGACCCAATTTCGACCACTGGTAACAGTGACGACGAGCCCATTGATACTTCAGGACGCCCCTCTTCCAATACCGACGACTCACAAACAGATCATAGCCAGCAAACAAACTATAAACACAAATACACCAGATTCTTGATCCCTGTTGTCATACTGGCACTGAGCTTACTGGTTGCTACGTACACTTTTTATCCTCAACTCAGCTCAACAGAACCTCAGGCTCAGGCTCAGGCTCAGGCTCAGGCTCAGGCTCAGGCTCAGGGCAAAAGTGTAGAGGCTTCTGACAGCCGAAAAGTACTAATACTCCCCTTTGAAAACAGCACGCATACCTCGTCAATGCAGTGGGTTGAATATGGCCTGAGCGATATGCTGGCAGGGGATTTAATGAGCATTCCTTTACTTCAGATCTACACCCCGGCTCAAAGTGCTCGTCTATTAGCCAGCTTGCCGTCCGCACACAATGACGACTTATATCAGACAGATAGCAGCACTTTAAAACAGATATTGTCTCAACATAGCGCAGACAGCCTTATTATTGGTCGCATTCGTCTTGAAAAAGATCAACAGGTACTGGATTACAGAATTATCAATCAATCCGCTTCGGAACAGAGTGGCACCTTGAACCACAATGATTTAGCGGTAGCCATGCCTGAAATCGCCCGCCATATCTATCAACAACTCATACCCGAACCTGAGCCCGTCAAACTGCCTGAATATCACTATAAGCCCAGCGCCATGCATGATTATGCAAGAGGAGTTCAAGCCTTACAGCTGACCGGTCCCGCTCTGGCCAGACATTACTTTGCAGCCTCAACTCAAATTGATCCGAATCATCACTGGTCTAAAGCCTACCTGGCCGTTTGTATGATTCTGCTAGGAGAATATGATCATGCCGAAGAGCAATTAGTTCGCCTACTTAGCAGCGCTAAAGATCCCGCACTGCAAGGTTTTGTTCGATTGTGGCTAAGCCAGCTGTGGCTACGCCTGGGAGATATGGCAAAAGCACGACAGCTACTCACTCACGATGCTTCTGAAGAATTAACCGCAGATCAACTAAGGCAACTGATTCAGCAACAGTTACATCAGCTGAATAATCATCGCTCACCGGCTCCGTCACAAGACCTGGCCCATGCCTTCTGGTATGAAAATAACCTACTGCCCGAATTGGCCGATTTCACTCCTGATGCCACCGGACATGCCACTTTATCGGAAGACTCTTTACGTCATCTTAGTGTCTTAGGGCAAAAACCAGCTTTAATGATCGGTTTTCTGATTATGGGCTCAGATCTTGAACGTCCTGCTGAAGCGCAAGAGCAATATCTGAATCAAGCACTGGAATACGCCGAAATACTGCAACAACCTTATGAACAGGCCCTAATACGCTTCCTTAGAGCCAAGCTGATATCTGGTCAACCCGATCATCGTCAGCGGCAAGAACATATTCGGCAGGATATCTCTAAAGCCTTGGCATTAGCGGAACAGCTCAAAACCAGACAACTTCATCAGCATATTACTCAACTGTCAGAAACGCTGTTGTCAAAACCCTAACCACACATAAAGCCCGCTAAAATAGCGGGCAATGTTTTGATGATAATGGGTATTTGACAGCCAGATTCGTTTTACCGAGCATCGACCATAACCACGCCTTGCAAAGATCTCTTGTTAATCACGCTTGAAACAGACACCCGTTTTTTCACGCGCATCTACTGTCAGCTGAAAAATATCATTACGCGCGTAATGACCCGATATATCGAGATCATAGCGGGCTTTGACAATCTCATTTAGATCAATCTGCGCACTGATCAGCCCTTCCTGTCCATAAAGAGGCCCAGCTAAAATATCTCCCATGGGAGACACAATCACACTGCCACCTCTTATTAAGGTTTGCTGCTCCGGCCATTCGGTACTAATCCCCTGCTCTTCCGGTGATGGCTGATACTGACAAGCACTGACTAAAAACATCCGTCCTTCATAAGCTATATGACGCATGCTGGCTTGCCAAATCTCTCTATCGTCAACAGTAGAGACACACCAAACCTCGACACCTTGCCCATAAAGCGACTGACGCAGAGCAGGCATATAATTTTCCCAACAGATCGCACCGCTGATTTTTCCCACACTCGTCTGCAAAACTGGCAGTGTTGAACCATCCCCCTGGGCCCAAACCAGACGTTCACTGGCCGTTGGCATCAATTTACGGTGCTTTCCGATCAGTTCACCCAGATCTGAGATATACAAAGTTGAACAATATAAGCTCGTACCCGCCCGTTCAATCACGCCTACCACCAGATTACAGCTCGTTTCTTTTGCCATAGAGTACAGCGCCTTAACCTCTACCCCATCGGTGGTAATCGCCTGCTGCCAGTACTCCAGATAATCATCACGCCCCTTCTGGGTACGATAACCAACGCGGGCACCAAAATCCTGTCCCTTGGGGTATCCGCCCAATAAGGCTTCGGGCATCACAACCAGTTTGCAGCCTGCATCACGGATCTGATCTTTATAACTGAGAATTTTCTCCAGAGTAGCCAAAGTGCCCTGAGACTCCGAGCCTAGCTGTAAAGCCGCCACTGTCAGAGTCTTCGTTGAATGAGTTAGAGCATCATCTGGTAAGCCAGAATCCTGCCCTAACTGAGTCGTAACAGATAGTTTTGAGTGTGCGCTAGCTTGAGCACCCGAAATCGCTTGATCTGACGGCTTGTTTTGTTTGTCCGTTTTTTTCTTATTGGTCATAACCTCTTCCTCTGTTTGTGCTTGTGCTCGTGTTGATTACAGGAGATTCCATTACGCTCAGGTGCCCCTGCTATGTTCAACTGTCTTTACAACACTCAAAAAAGAGCAACCTGATTTCTCTTTCTGGAAACACTATACTCAGCCCACATAAAGCAATGAAATTGATAGCAGAGGTTTCAGTTATTAATCATTTTAATTTAGCTAATATCGATCTGAATCTCTTGAAAGTGTTTCTGATGCTGTATCAGGAGCAGAATGTCACTCGCGCCGCAGAAAAATTATGCCTGGGGCAACCTGCGGTAAGCGCTGCCTTAAAGCGGCTGCGCCAGGTCTACAACGATCCATTATTTGAACGCACCCAGGCGGGAATGAAACCGACGGCCCAGGCCATACTGCTACGTCCGGTCATACAAGAAGCGCTGGATAAAATTGAGCTGTCACTGTCCACGCGACTGGAAAGTGATATCCGCCAGCAGATTAGAACCATCACCTTGGGATTATCTGATGATTATGAGATCGCCTTTGGCCGCCAACTGGTAAGCCTGATTCAGCAACAGGCCCCAGGTTTTCATATCATTTTTCAACAAACAAACCGTGAACGGGTTGAACAAGCCATTATGACTCATCAGGTGGATCTGGCGATTACCGGTGGCAGCATCAAAGATCATCGGATTCGTCGCCAAACATTGGGACAAGCAGGTTATCTCTGCCTGTACGATCCAGATTACCGGCAGGACAGCGAAAAAATTCGCTTGGAAGAGTTTGTCGGGCGAAAACATCTACTGATTTCATTCTCTGGACTCACCGGCGCGGTAGATGATGCCCTGGAAGAGATGAACCTGAAAAGATTTGTACAAATGTCCAGCAGCCACTTTGCAGCCGTGCCTTTTCTCCTGAAAGGTACAGATGCACTCTGCACTATTCCAGATTTTGCCGCACGGGCTGTAGCCGAAAACAGTAAGCTGGGATTATCGCCATGCCCCATCAGAATGGCAGAATTTTCTGTGGATCTATGCTGGCATTACGATGCAGTTAGAGATCCAGCACTGATGCTGGTCAGAGATATTGTCGCCGGTTATTTGAGCGATTATCTCGAAAACCACCGCACTCAGCGTTAGATAATATGATTCCTAACAAAATAGTGGCTTGTAACAGCTTGGGACAACTATCTTGAAAACCACCGCCCGTATCGACTCTTTGATTCTCAAAAAGAATGTTATGGATTTACTGTATTGGCTAAGGAGATAAGTCACTTATCCCCATTCAATCTCATCAAGCACAATACGCGCATCACTGATGCTGCAATCGGTTAATGCGATCAAGCGGTTGACGGTCATGGATGGGTCCCGTTTAGCGATTTCTTTCAGTTGGTCACGCTCTAACTGGGGTTTGTTTTCAGACAGCTTTTTGCCTACCCAAAGCCAACTGTCTTCACCGGATTCCGATATTAAACGAATAATGTCACCGATCTGCTCACTGTCAGCCTCCAGCTGCCAATTTCTGGACCGGCCTTTACGGGTGAGCGTCGCGCCTGTTGCTTTTATGCTCAACTTAAGCGCTTCAGTGTTTAGAGTTCGTCTGACAAACCCATTTAAGGTGATAGTAACCAACATGCCTATTCAATAATCTACTAACGGCTTTCGAATTTGCACAGGGCAACACTTCGAGAAACGTTTTTTATTTGTCTTAATTGACACTCGCACAAAGGTTATCCGATATTGATATCTTTATCTTCTCCGACCAGTGGTCGGAGAAGATATAAACATCCATGTCATAGATATTATTTCGTTATATTATACCATAATCGACAATGATAACCGCATGAGTGGTATCAGAAGGAACAGGGCTGTAATCTGATGACAAATAGAACACACCAGTATAAGGAGCCTTCCAATCCGCGATTATATCTGTATCATAGACCACCCCGTTATACTCTATTAAATAAGGAAGATCTATAATCTCTTGGATCTCATCATTTCTCTCTATTGGGTATCCATATTTATCAAAAATCGTTAAGTCGCTTGGATCCCAATAGCTCAGCGAAGTAAAATCAATTATATGATCTTTCTCGGCATAAAAAATATAAGTTTGCTGAGAATTATGATAATCACCTTCTTCGATAGTGTTCTTGAAAGCAACTACATGATCATATTCAGTAGCCTCATCAAGTACTATGGGAATAGCATCAACAATATCTTCATCACTTAAGTTTTGTACTGATGTTAGTCTTCTATAGTCAACATTATTAACACTTGCATCACTGCCACTTGACTCAGCACGAGCATAAACATCAACTAGTTGATTTGAAAAATAAACTGTTTCAACATCCTTTGTAACACCAGATAATACTTCTTCAGCTTTACTTGCATCTGATAGACCTTGGTCAACATAATACTCTGATGCTTTGATCTTATTTTCCCTTAATAAAGCATCATCAGATGATGTTTGTTCTGCCACGGCATTATCAATCGCTAATATAAAGTTTCCTTTTGTAACAAGTCCATTATCTAACTGAGAGGTCCAGTAGTTTAAGCCATCACTATCAACCTCTCTATCTAGAATATTACTATAAACCGTCTTAACGAACTGGTCCGTCGTTACTGAATCAGGATATAGCGCCTTTGCTTCAGCAGAATCGAAAAAAGACTGTGCTACATTTTGTATTGTTAATCCTTTGTTTTCGATAGCATCAACCCAATAAGCAACTCCATCCGCATCTGCGGCTCGATTAAAAGTTGCGATGTATAAAGCAGCTACATTTTCCCTAGTTGTCATCAGTCTCACTCCATGTTGAATTCTTTGCAAGCCATGTATATTAATGCGTTCACTCTATTTTTCAAACCCGCGGGCAGCCATTAATTATGGGTATCAGACACCGTGGGCATTTGATTCAGACTCCAATCCGCTGTTTCAGGGTTTCTAATTCTGTAGGAGTCAAGACTTCCTTAAATATCTGTCATCAGCTCTGCAAAGTATGCACCTTAGAAAGATGCCCTAAGTTTCAAGGAGTTATTTTACGATCTTACCTTTGCTCCAAAATACCTGGGAACTTAGCGTACAAAGCAATATCTATGATCATATACAGTCACTATCGACACCGGCTGTACACACTTATACAAAAATGTTTCGGTATTTTCCGGCCAACGGCTGAAGAATGAAACCATCTGCTAAAGAGAAACTTTTGTGTGAGTGTTTACGCTAAAAAACAGAACAAAACATTGCATGGAGGGTTTATGTTTCGCCTAATTTCACTCGTATTTGCCGCTTTTTTGACTACCGCCTGTAGCTCGGTGCCAAAACAGCTAGAAGTTGCTGAAGACGTTACCTTGGTATCTTATGAGCAGAACACAGCTGACACAGCAGCTGTAACCCAAGGGCAAGCCCGCTGGGGTGGTCGTATCATTAGTGTTACCAATAGCCAGGACAGCACTATCATAGATCTGCTTCATCAAGAGCTTAACAATTCAGGTCGCCCTATCGTCGAAGATAAAAGTAAAGGTCGTTTCCGTATCTATATTCAAGGTTATCTAGAGCCTGTTATTTACCAACCGGGCCGACTCATCACCGCTTTGGGCGAATTGTCTCAAAAAGAACAGAGCACTGTAGGTAGTCACAAGATCTCTTTACCAGTCATCTATGCCAGTGAGATCCACCTCTGGCCTGACTACAAAGAAAAAGAAACTGAATTTGTTTATGTGCCCTACGTTGTGCATAGGCCTATCTATATTAAAAGCCCGTAACCAGTCATAAGCTCTATTCTCACTGATCATGGTCAGTGAGAATAGGGAGGCACTTTCTGAGGGATGGTTTCGAGAGAAAGCAGGGAAGAAATAGTCTGGAGCGCCTACACTAGTCCTTTGATTTTCAAGGATTACTTTTAATTATCACACTGGTACGATGAGCTGATTGACGACAATGGATGAATTCCATTTGACAACCTCTCTCTGTTGTTCACATTCTAACCTGGGCTTGTTCCAGAGAGCTTTTTATAAGATGCCCGCCTATCGCAACAACAAGAGATCTCTGGCTAACAAATTTATCCTTACCCGACATAGTTATAAGCACCTTCATTATCCGAAACTTTAATTTTTTATAAATACCAAGTGTTATTATCAATATCTTAGTTTCTGATTATCTGAGCATTACGCTCTGCTGTATGGCATAAATATAGCTAGATTCCTTTAATAGGTAGTTGAATAGCAAAGGTTGTCCCCTTACCTTCCTCACTCTTTACCAGTAATTTGCCTCCGTGATTATTTATAATATTATGCGAAATGGATAGCCCAAGACCTGTGCCTTCTCCCACAGGTTTAGTCGTGAAGAATGGATTAAAAATCTTTTTGAGATTTTCTTCAGGTATACCTTTACCACTATCCGTCACACTCAACACTACACAGTTCTCATGAACTTGTGTACGCACAACCACTTTTCCAAAACCATCAATTGCTTGGGACGCATTGATAAGAAGATTAGCAACAACCTGACTTATTTCACCTGAATTAATATTAACATAGGGAATATCCGCGTAACGCTTCTGTACATCGCATTTATATTTGATTTGGTTCATAACCAGAGCAATAGCATTATCGATCAATTGATTGAGATCTGTTTCCTTTCGTTCTGCACTATCTACATGTGAAAACTCTTTTAAACCTGTAATAATTTTTTTGATTCGACTGAGTCCTTGCTTCGAATCGTCTAACAGAGAAGATGTATCTTCTATGATAAAGTCAAGATCATCGGACTCATTTATTTCACTAATCTTGACTAAATGAGCTTTTACACTCTCCGCTTTAGGGTCGCTGGATACTTTGATGGTAGAACCATCCACTGATTCCCTGAGACTTTGATATATCTTGAACAATTGAGTAATCGTCTCAAGATATGTTTCCAATGTACTAAAGTTGCTAATCACAAAAGCTAAGGGATTGTTTATCTCGTGTGCAACCCCCGCAGCCATTACTCCCAAAGATGACATTTTTTCAGCATGAATCAACTGTCCTTGTTGCTCTTTAAGTTTTTTATTGGCTTTTTCAAGCACTTTGTTACTTTTTACTAATGTCTCCATAACTTCTTCGTAAGAAGTCGCCAGCTCCAATCTCATAGTGTCTAAATAAAAGTGGCACTCTATTTTACCGTGTGGCGTATCAACATAAGATACTGAGCTATTAATATGAGGATAGACTGTTTGACCAAAAATAATTCTTGGCGCTGAAAAAGTTAGCTTCTTATATGTATCCCTTAAATGAACAATCGTTTCACCAACAACTGTATTTGCAATTTCAGCGAAAGTATCAATTAATAATTCGCGGGACTCATCACTACTCTCTTCAGGCATTCCCAATAAAGCGTTAGCGGTTGATTCATCCATACTAAGAATATACTCACCATAAACCATACCGGTAAAATATATTGAGGCATGAAAGCTTTTCTTACTAGAAGGGTTAGTCGTATCATTAATCCTTATTCCAGGCTTGGTTTCAATGCCCAGCATCATATTAAGTGTTTGACTGACAATACATGCATAATCCTGAGAGTGCTGGGTAAAAAAGCTCATAATAATGGTTTCCTTTACATTACATATTGATGGCATTATGTATTTTTGCACCGACATCAGCCATATAATCTACATTAGCCAATTGCAATGGTTTCTGAATAAAACTCCTAGCTCCATTACTTAAACAACTGTCAACAATCTCCTGTTCCTTTATTGCTGAAACCATAATAACCTTCGCACCAGGATCAAAAGCGATAATGTCTTCCAGGCAGTCCCTACCATCCCTGTTCGGCATAGTAATATCCAGCAGCACTAAGTCAGGGCTATGTTCTTTATAAAGCTTAAAACCTTCATTGCCATCAGTGCCATGAGCAATAACCTGATGTCCCAGCCCTTCCAATGCCATAATTAGTGTCTTCACTACAAACTTACTGTCATCAACAACCAGAATATTAGCCATATCACTACCCTCTACGCTACCTTCCATTGAAAGTAATAACTGATCATTTCAAAGATGCGGCTCTTGTTAGTATAGGAAAAATCTGCTGTTTCTCCGACTGACAATTACCATATAACAATTATTGTATTTTATGATAAATAGTCAACAGCCTTAGTTAATTGCTAGTGAACAATAACTTTAACAAACGGGAATGGTTCAAGCAGTTTACCTTTATTATTTTCCTTTAACAAAAAAGCAAAAAATACACCTTTAATTTATAGACGCTTATCCTGAATGACTCAAGCTTTATTTTCCGCTTGGAATTAGTTAATCACTTGTATTTCTCAGTGACGATTTATGTATAGACCTATCTATATTAAAATCCCATAACCCATCATAAGCTCTATTCTCACTGATCATGATCAGTGAGAATAGAGAGACACTTCCTAAAGGATGGTTTCGAGAGAAAACAAGTAGGTAAGAAAACTGTCCTGAGCGCCTGCATTAATCCTTTGATTTTCAAGGATTTCGTTAAGACGGCCCCACAGGTATTCTCTGGATTACTTTTGCTGCCATCTGCGCTGATAAGTTATGAAAAACCTACTCCCTTGAGCATTCAAACACCTGCTCTAGTGTTTGTGCCGTCAGAATATTATCCGCCCACTGTTCATATTGCTCAGACGATGCCCCATTCAGTCGGGCTATCGCATAAGTCGGAGATACATCAAAACGACGACAAAGCAGGCGAGCCAGCACCCTTGCCTGTCCCTGCCTCTCTCCGATAGCCAACCCCCTGTTTTCACCAATCAGCATACCCTGTTGCTTTCCCAGTGCCTCGGCTTTTTGCTCAGCCTCTTTAAACAGGCGATCTAACTTATTGCTTGGCTGGAAGCTTAGTTCATTGGCTTCTTCCAGTATTCTCCTCTCCCAGTAGTTTTCAAGATTGTCATCCTCATAATTCAGAAAATCCTGAAAACACCCATGCACCTCTACAATCGGCGCAGCTCTGTGTGTTTCAGATGTTGTCAACGACCACACCAGATGCAACAGAGTAAACAGATCCTCTTCCTCTGGATGCTGGCACAGTAACTCATCCATGCCCTCCTGATGCCGATAAGCCACCACACGCAAGTGCTTACCATACAAAACATGCTGTTCGCCCACAGCTTGAGTTAACTTCTCCGCCAGTTGTCCGGCTCTCTCTTCACTGGCTTGATGCCAGCCTATTGGATACGTCATACACTCCCTCGCTCACTACTTCTCCTCTCGCCCCAAATACGGAAAAAGTAAAAACAGAAAGCCGAAACAGAGCACCAAAAACAGCAAAGCACACTCTGTCGCCTTTTGTAGAAACCGGGACTAATCAAGTTAGGATCAGTAGTTTTCAAATAGTCCGATAAAGACACAATCATCCAAAGTGCCACATTCCTCCACGAACATGGCACTGGTGATGTCCCTACCGGCAAAGCATTTAAATCACTCAACACCCTGCCTACTAGAAACAGGGTTAGTGTTGCACGCCAGATTTCAGACCTTGATTGATCATTCCCTGAATCTGGACCATCTCATCAAGCAAATCAGCAGCGTAATAACCCACGCCATTGGCCGCCGCCTGGTGATGAAAAGAAGTCTCGCCGAAAGCGATATTCTCCAACGCCACCAACATAAAAGCGCAGCGATGGTACAAGCTCTCGAACGATTGACTTAATTGGTCCAAATCCAATTGATCTTTGCCATCTGTCTTCTCGCCATTCTTAAGATCAGCAATCTTGCTCATAATCCGATCCTCCCAGCAGCAAAGTTCATCAAATAGACGGACCGCCGCTCAGATAAGCGCCTACTAGACATAGTAAGAGACAAAAAGAAGGACCAAACAGACGCAAAGACACCACAGGATAAAACACCCGAACAGAGCCGAAACGACTGAAAAAGAGAGTTTGAGCCAGAAGCCCTAGAGGAATTGAAGACGCAAAAAAACCTGGCACCGCAAACGCGATTACAGGCCGTAAGATCATGAAAATAAAGA
>CAYFGP010000093.1:0-28185 GCA_964342385.1 uncultured Oleiphilus sp.
GAATTGGTAGCGGGGGCCGGATTTGAACCGACGACCTTCGGGTTATGAGCCCGACGAGCTACCAGGCTGCTCCACCCCGCATCAATGAAGGAGCGCATTATATTGACTCTAGTACAGATAGTCAACAAATGCTTAGATACTGCACTCTTTATCACAGTATCTTGTCGCAATAAGCAAGGTATTATAAAAATCTCACCCTACTTATTGGATCTATCACTTACCAAAGGAAATTTATCATTCACTATAAGTAAGTATCGGTTGGAAAATATATTTATTTATCCAGACCTGAATTGGTAGCGGGGGCCGGATTTGAACCGACGACCTTCGGGTTATGAGCCCGACGAGCTACCAGGCTGCTCCACCCCGCATCAATATAACCTTAATGTAACACACTTTTATCTAAGTGTCTGCAAATTAAGGAAAAACTTGGTGCCGAAAGCGGGACTTGAACCCGCACGTCCATAAGGACACCACCCCCTCAAGATGGCGTGTCTACCAATTCCACCACTTCGGCAACATTAAAACTGCGCTTATTTAAACAGCAATTTATCCAAAAAGCGCTTATTCGCTTGGTACATCACCGTTAGCCGGTGCTGCATCTTCTTCCAGAGTAGGCAGAGTACTCGCTTCTTTAACCGCTTCTTCAGTCACCAGACCTGTGGTTGCAGCTGCGTTACTCGTTTTTGCCTGCTGACTGGCAAATACTGCCAAAGCCAGACTGGTTGCGAAAAACAGGGCGGCAATTATAGCGGTAATACGACCTAAAAAGCTAGTATTACCTGAGCTACCAAAAACGGTTTGCGAAGCACCGCCACCAAAAGAAGCACCCGCTTCTGCGCCCTTGCCCTGCTGGATCATTACCAGACCGATCAGAGCAACCGACAGAACTACGTGTACCGCTAAGATAATCGTTTCCATCAAACTAACCTGTGTTCAATTAATCCGCCTGACGGCAGATTGAAATAAATTCTTCGGCTACGAGGGATGCACCACCCACCAGAGCCCCATCAATATCCTGTTGAGCGAACAACTCACCTGCATTGGCGGCTTTCACGCTACCACCATACAGAATAGAGACTGTCTCAGCCTGCTGCGCATCGTAACTGGCCAGCTGCTGACGAATCGCCTGATGAACTTCCTGAGCCTGTGCGCTGCTTGCCGTCTTGCCGGTACCAATCGCCCAAACAGGCTCATAGGCAATAACCAGCTGAGACCACTGCTCAATGGTTAACTCATCCTGCACCACTTTGATCTGCCCCAGGACAACATCCAGGGTATGACCCGCTTCACGCTGCTCCAGAGTTTCACCTACACACAGCACAGCAACCAAGCCAGCTTCCACAGCCGCTTTAACCTTGGCAACCACTAAGGCATCGGTTTCACCGTAAATTGCCCTGCGCTCTGAGTGACCAATCAGAACATGGCTCATACCCAGCTCTGTTAACATGGAAACAGAAATCTCACCGGTGAACGCCCCGGAAGCCTGCTCACTACAGTTTTGAGCACCCACAGCCACCTTATCACCTGCCAGCGCCTGAGCCTGGGTCAGATAAGGTGCAGGAGGACAAACCAGGATCTGAGCCTGAGTTTCTTCACTAACTTCTACTAGACGGGGCAAGAGGTCGTTGACCAGTTCCAAGGAACCGTTCATCTTCCAGTTGCCGGCAACGATTTTCTTACGCATGGCAATTCCACTAATTCAGGGCGCAAAATATTACTGCAAGCCACTGCTGCTGACAAGCGCAGGCGGCTAATTACGGGCGACTTCCTGTTCAATTACCTGAGCTAATGACTCCGCGAGCTGGCGAATTTCTGTTTCGCTCTCTCCTTCGGTCATTACGCGGATCAAAGGTTCCGTACCCGATGGACGTAACAACAAACGACCATTGCCGTCTAACTGACGCTCAACATCAGCGATTGCCTGCTGAACCGCTTCGGCGTTTTGCACCTCAGCAGCCTTCTTATCACCCAAACGGACATTAATCAGTACTTGCGGTAATTTGGTTAAACCCTCCAGCATTTCGGCCAGGCTTTTTTCATGATGCCTCATAGCCGCTAACACCTGCAGGGCAGAAACGATGCCATCACCTGTGGTCTGCACATGTTTGCATACCAGATGACCGGAGTTTTCACCACCTAACAGCCAATCATTGGCCTTAAGCTGCTCCATGACATAACGGTCGCCTACTTTGGCACGGACAAAAGGAATACTCATCGCCTTAAAAGCCCGCTCCAAGCCAAAGTTGGTCATCAGAGTACCGACCACGCCGCCATTCAATGTGCCCTGCTGTTGCATATCTTTAGCAATGATATAGAGCAGATCATCACCATCCAGTATACGCCCTGCCTGATCAACCATCACCAGACGGTCTCCATCACCATCAAAGCCAATCCCCAGATCCGCCTGCTGCTCTAACACTGCAGCCTGAAGTGCAGCTGGGTGAGTAGAACCGACCGCTTTATTGATATTCAAACCATCCGGTTTAGCACCAATTGAGCTGACATTTGCACCCAGCTCTTCAAATACTGCCGGAGCAATATGATAGGTCGCACCATGAGCACAATCCAATACGATCTTTAAACCATTGAGGTCATAGCCGTTAGGGAAGGTACTTTTACAGAATTCGATATAGCGACCGGCAGCATCATCAATGCGACGAGCTTTACCCAACTTATCAGGAGCAACCGTACTCATATCCTGATCCAGCATTGCCTCAATCTGCAGCTCGGTATCATCCGGCAGCTTGGTGCCGTTCGCGGAGAAGAATTTAATACCATTGTCCGCAAATGGATTATGGGACGCACTAATCACAATGCCTGCTTTAGCATGGAAAGTACGTGTCAGATAAGCAATACCAGGCGTCGGCATAGGACCGAGCAGGTATACATCCACGCCAGCGGCAGATAAACCAGCTTCCAGCACCGATTCAAACATATAGCCAGAAATACGCGTATCTTTACCAATCAAAATGCGGTTATGGCCCTGCTGATTAAAGACCTTACCAACCGCCCACCCCAGCTTTAGCACAAACTCAGGGGTAATAGGGTATTCACCTACGGTGCCACGAATACCATCTGTACCAAAATACTTGCGACTCATATGTAATTACTTCGCCTCTAAAACAGCAGCCAAGACTTTCAGTGCATCCACTGTTTCGGCCACATCATGCACTCGAATAATACCTGCGCCACGTTCAGCGCATAAAGCGGCACTGACAATACTGCCCGGCAGGCGACCAGCTACCTCACGACCGGTGATAGCACCCAACATGCTTTTGCGCGAGGTACCCGTCAAAATCGGGTAACCCATGGCCAGAATATCCGGCAAGTGCTTAATCAAACTAAAATTGTGTTCCACGGTTTTACCAAAGCCATAACCGGGATCGAGAATAATCTTGTCAGCGGAGATACCCGCTTGTTCACAGGCCTGCACCCGCTGAGCAAAAAACTGTTTTAACTCCGTCAGTAGATCCTGGTAACTGGGTTGTTCCTGCATATCTTTGGGCTGACCCTGCATATGCATCAAACACACTGGTAAACCTGTTTTGGCTGCAGCCTCAACAGCACCTTCGCGCTGTAGAGCACGCACGTCATTAATTAAGCCTGCGCCCACTTTAGCGGCCTCAGCGATAACAGCAGGGGTGCTGGTGTCCACCGAAATCACGACATCAAAACGGGCATTAATCGCTTCAACCACAGGCACGACGCGCTCAAGCTCTTCCTGCTCAGTGACAGGATCGGCGCCGGGACGGGTGGATTCACCACCGATATCAATTAGCGTAGCGCCTTCCTGCAACATACGCTCGGCATGACGCAGCGCCTGGTCCAGGCCATGATGCTGACCACCATCGGAAAAAGAATCAGGAGTGACATTCAGGATACCCATCACCTGAGGGATATTCAGGTCCAGGGTGCGGGAGGCAAAAGAAAAAGGGCGTGATTCCTGTGCTGACATCAAGATAACTCGACTTGAAAATCAAACACTTTAAATCACGCCCCGGTATCAGGCAACCAGATCAGTGCAGGTTATTCTGATCTTTATCGTCATTACCTTTATTTTCAGCATCAGAAGCCGACTGATCCTGTGCAGAATCATCGGATTGAGCTTCTGGTTTTGCTTCAGGCTGGCTATCCGCACGGGCTTCAGTGTTGGCTGAATCATCTGCTTTTTCAGCAGCAGATTTAGCGCTATCCGCCGCTTCATGCTTTTCAGTCCAACCTTCAGGCGCTGCAGGCACTTTACCATCCATAATGCTATCGATCTGCTTGGAATCAATGGTTTCATACTTCATCAGAGCATCGGCCATCATATCCAGCTTATCGCGGTTCTCGGTCAGAATGGTAAAGGCACGCTCGTAACATTCGTCAATTACGCTACGCACTTCTTTATCCAGCTTACTGGAAGTCTCTGCTGAACCGAACTTACCAGCAGCTCCTCCGCCCTGACCACCCAGAAACTGATGAGACTCATCTTCGTTGTACATCAGAGGACCCAGCTCACGAGACAGGCCCCACTTGGTGATCATGCTATGAGCAATTTCCGTAGCGCGCTTAATATCGTTCGCCGCACCTGTGGTCACACCATCAAAGCCTAGAGTCATCTCTTCCGCGATACGACCACCGTACAGACTACAGATCTGACTTAGCAGACCGGTACGGCTTTGGCTGTAACGGTCTTCCTCAGGTAGGAACATGGTCACACCCAAGGCACGGCCACGAGGAATAATACTCACCTTATAAACCGGATCATGTTCAGGCACCAAACGCCCCACAATGGCATGACCCGCTTCATGGTAAGCCGTATTCAGTTTCTCTTTCTCTGACATCACCATGGACTTACGCTCGGTACCCATCATGATCTTGTCTTTTGCCAGATCAAATTCGCTCATGCCGACCAGACGATTATCGGCACGCGCTGCAAACAACGCCGCTTCATTCACCAGGTTAGCCAGATCCGCACCAGAGAAACCCGGTGTACCACGGGCAATAATCGCTGGGTTTACATTCTCAGCAATCGGCACCTTGCGCATATGCACTTTTAGGATCTGCTCACGACCACGAATATCCGGCAGACCTACGGTTACCTGACGGTCAAAACGACCAGGACGCAGCAGCGCAGGGTCCAGTACGTCCGGACGGTTAGTCGCCGCAATCACGATAATGCCATCGTTTGGCTCAAAACCATCCATCTCAACCAGCAGCTGGTTCAGGGTTTGCTCACGCTCATCGTGACCACCGCCCATACCGGAACCCCGGTGACGACCGACCGCATCGATCTCATCGATAAAGATGATACAAGGTGCTTGTTTCTTGGCCTGGTCGAACATGTCACGCACACGGGACGCACCCACACCGACAAACATCTCAACAAAGTCAGAACCTGAAATCGTGAAGAAAGGTACCTTGGCTTCACCGGCAATCGCTTTAGCCAGCATGGTTTTACCGGTACCCGGTTGACCCACCATCAGCACACCGCGAGGAATCTTACCACCCAGGCGTTGGAATTTGCCCGGATCACGCAGGAAGTCCACCAACTCTTTTACTTCTTCCTTCGCCTCATCAACACCGGCGACATCGGCAAAAGTGGTTTTGATCTGATCCTGCGTCAGCAGACGGGCCTTGGATTTACCAAAGCTCATAGGGCCTTTGCCGCCACCGCCGCCGCCCTGCATCTGGCGCATAAAGAAGATAAAGATCGCCAGAATAATCAGGATTGGGAAACTCGCTACCAGCAGACGAGACCACATGCTCTGCTGCTCAGGCATACGGCCTTCTACGATCACCTGATGACGAATCAGATCGTCCATCAACTTAGGATCCTGTACCGCAGGGCGTATGGTTTCGAAGCGACTGCCGTCGATACGCTCACCCTGAATGGTGTAGCCATCAACCACAATCTTACGCACCTGATCCTGCTGAACTTCCTCGATAAATTCCGAGTAGTTCATGCGCAGTGGCGAAGAGTCGACACTGAAATTGTTAAATACTGTCAATAACACTGCAGCGATAATCAGCCACAGAATTAAATTTTTTGCCATATCGTTCAAGGGCTCACCCTCTGTTTGACCGCTTTGTATACCTGAAACCAGGCTTTGTAGTAGACCATACTATACTCTGTTCGGTTCAACTATCCGACCAGGGTTTAGCCTTTAAATCCTTTTGCCAGCAGATAAACCTCCCGGGAACGGGCTCGGGAAGCTTCAGGCTTACGGGTTATTACGCTTTTGAAGTTATCTCGGATCTGTTGTAGATACTGATCAAAACCTTCGCCCTGAAAGACTTTAGCCAAAAAAACACCGTCTTTTTTCAGGGTACGCGTCGCCAGATCCAATGCAAGTTCCACCAGATACATGGCTTTTGGCTGATCAATGGCCGCCATACCACTCATATTAGGGGCCATATCAGAAATGACAAGATCAACCGGACGTTCGCCAATGGCTGCCATAATCTGATCGTAAACCGCATCTTCGGTAAAATCACCCTGAATAAAGGTAACATCGGCAATGGGTTCCATCTCCAGAATATCTGAAGCGATCACCACACCGCTATCCCCCACCTTTTCGATCGCAATCTGTGACCAGCCACCTGGGGCTGCCCCCAAATCCACAACCGTCATACCAGGACGAAAGAGACGATCCTTCTCATTCATCTCCAGTAACTTATAACTGGCACGGGAGCGATAACCATCTTCCTTAGATCGCTGCACGTATTGATCATCAAAGTGTTCTTTTAACCAGCCTGCACTGGATTTTGATCTGCCCACAAAAAATTCCTGCTAACTTATTTCAGGGGGTTATTATCAACTGACTTGCTCTTAGCTACAATGTGGGTTTAATTCCTGCCAAATTCAAGGCAACAATCTTCTGGAAGTTCTATGTCACTGACATCTGCTACTAAAAAACAGTATCGCGCCATTGCTCACCACCTGAATCCCGTTGTGATCGTATCTGAAAACGGTCTTAGCGAAGGATTGATTGCAGAGGTTGATCGTGCACTGACTGATCACGAACTGATCAAGGTTCGCATCAGTGTGGCCGATCGCGAAAGCAAAGGACTGTTAATTGAAGAGATCTGCAAGCAGACCGGAGCAGAGCTGGTACAAACCATTGGCAAGATGGCGATTCTGTTCCGTAAAGCTGCTGAACAGAACCATCAATTATCCAATCTGGTGCGCTACGAGCATTATCTGAATCGCTAATCACGATTAAAACAGATAGAAAATATTGCCAGATCTGACTGAGCAATAAGATCCAACTGAGCGGCTGGTACCGGCTAACGACAGCGTTTATGTAAAACGCTAATAGCTAACGCACAGTACCAACCGCTAACAAAAAGGGGGCAAACGCCCCCTTTTTAGTGCATCAGATATGATGTACTTCGGCGATTTCGTATTCCACTTCACCGCCTGGTGTGATCACTACGGCTACATCACCTTCTTCTTTACCCACTAAAGCACGGGCAATCGGTGAGTTCACAGAGATCTTGCCGGCTTTGATATCCGCCTCATCGTCACCCACAATCTGGTAACGCACTTCGTCGTCAGTATCCAGATTGATCAGATCGATGGTGGTACCAAAAATCACTTTACCGGTTTTGCTGATAGTTGTGACATCAATTACCTGAGCAGTAGACAGCTTGCCTTCCAGCTCCTGAATACGGCCTTCGATGAAACCCTGCTGCTCACGAGCCGCATGGTATTCAGCATTTTCTTTCAGATCACCGTGCTCTCGGGCCTCAGCAATCGCTTCAATTACCCGGGGACGCTGAACGGTCTTCAGATCGTCCAGCTCTTCACGTAGACGTTTTTCTCCGTCTACGGTCATAGGATAACGCTTCATGCATTTACTCCTGAATGGATTTCCTGCAGGCGACGTACATTAATCTCGTCACCATACTCCAGTGCCATACAAACGGCTTTGGCTGCGGCCAAAGTCGTAGTGTAAGGTACTTTGTGCTGAAGTGCAGTACGACGGATTGTAGAAGAGTCCGCAATTGCCTTGCGACCTTCCGTAGTGTTCACTACGTAATCCACCTCATCGTTTTTCAGCATATCAACGATATGCGGACGACCTTCACTGACTTTATTAGCGATAGTAACAGGAATATTCGCCGCTTCCAGTACCGCAGCGGTACCACGGGTCGCTAACAGTTCAAAGCCCAGCTTCTGCAGCGTTTTTGCTACATCAACTACTCCAGCCTTGTCTGCTTCACGCACACTCAGGATCGCACGACCACCTTTAGCAGGCATCTGCTCACCAGCACCCTGCTGCGCCTTAAGGAAGGCTTCAGCAAAGCTTTCACCGGTACCCATCACTTCACCGGTCGATTTCATTTCAGGGCCTAAGATCGGATCCACACCCTGGAATTTATTGAATGGGAACACCGCCTCTTTCACATTGTATAGTGTCGGTACAATCTCTTTCGTGAAGCCCTGCTCCGCCAGAGAGATACCTGTCATACAACGCGCAGCGACCTTAGCCAGAGAAGTGCCGATACACTTGGACACAAACGGTACGGTACGGGATGCACGCGGGTTCACTTCGATCACATAGATCTCACCGTCCTGCCACGCCAGCTGCACGTTCATCAGACCAACAACGCCCAGTTCCAGCGCCATACGCTTAACCATGTCGCGCATCTGATCCTGAACATCGGATGGCAGGCTGTATGGCGGCAGAGAACATGCGGAGTCACCGGAGTGAACACCGGCCTGCTCAATGTGCTGCATAATGCTGCCGATCACTACTTGCTTACCGTCAGATACCGCATCGATATCCACTTCGATCGCTGCATTCAGGAAGTGATCCAGCAGAACAGGGCTGTCATTAGACACCTGTACTGCAGTATTCATATAGCGAGACAGCTCTTCTTCGCTGTATACAATCTCCATAGCACGGCCACCCAATACATAGGAAGGACGTACTACCAGTGGGAAACCGATCTCTTTCGCTTTAACCAGCGCTTCTTCCAGGCTACGTACCGTGGCATTAGGTGGCTGCTTCAGCTCCAGACGCTCAATCATCTTCTGGAAACGCTCACGGTCTTCCGCACGGTCAATCGCATCAGGTGTGGTACCAATAATCGGTACACCCGCTGCTTCCAGCTCACGCGCCAGCTTCAGCGGTGTCTGGCCACCAAACTGCACGATCACACCTTTTGGCTGCTCTTTATCAACAATTTCCAGCACGTCTTCCAGCGTAATTGGCTCAAAGAACAGACGATCAGAGGTATCGTAGTCGGTAGAAACCGTCTCTGGGTTACAGTTCACCATAATGGTTTCGTAACCGTCTTCACGAGCGGATAGCGCCGCATGTACACAGCAGTAATCGAATTCGATACCCTGACCAATACGGTTAGGGCCACCACCAATTACCATGATCTTTTCACGATCACTTGGCTCTGCTTCACACTCTTCTTCATAAGTAGAGTACATATAAGCGGTATCAGAGGCGAATTCAGCTGCACAGGTATCAACCCGCTTATAAACAGGACGTACACCCATTTTTTGGCGCATCTTACGGAATTCTTTTTCTGACACATCCAGCAGACTGGACAGACGGGTATCGGAGAAACCTTTGCGCTTCAGACGGAAGATTACATCTTCATTCAGTTCAGCCATGCCCATTTTGGCCACACGCTGCTCATCTTTGATAATGTCTTCGATCTGTACCAGGAACCAAGGATCAACACCCGTGATAGCGTACAGTTCATCAACGCTCATACCTAAGCGGAAAGCATCGCCTATATACCAGATACGGTCCGCACCAGGGTTTTGCAGCTCACTTTTCAGCAGCTCCATATGATCTTCTTCTGAGGTATCCAGAATAGGATCAAAGCCTGATACACCCACTTCCAGGCCACGCAGTGCTTTCTGCATGGATTCCTGAATGGTACGGCCAATCGCCATCACTTCACCCACAGACTTCATCTGAGTGGTCAGACGATCGTTGGCTTGCGGGAATTTCTCGAAGGTGAAACGAGGGATCTTAGTCACAACGTAATCGATTGATGGCTCGAACGACGCCGGAGTCTTACCACCAGTGATATCGTTTTGTAGCTCATCCAGGGTGTAGCCCACAGCCAGCTTGGCAGCGATCTTAGCAATCGGGAAACCGGTTGCTTTAGAGGCCAGAGCAGAGGAACGGGATACACGCGGGTTCATCTCGATCACAACCATACGGCCGGTCTTAGGACACTGACCAAACTGTACGTTGGAACCACCGGTTTCAACACCGATTTCACGCAGTACCGCCAGAGAGGCGTCACGCATGATTTGATATTCTTTATCGGTCAGAGTCTGTGCGGGTGCAACAGTGATGGAATCACCGGTGTGTACACCCATGGCATCGAAGTTTTCGATGGCACAAACGATGATGCAGTTGTCGTTTTTATCACGTACAACTTCCATCTCGTACTCTTTCCAGCCGATCAGGGATTCGTCAATCAGCAGCTCGCTGGTTGGCGACAGATCCAGACCGCGGGTACAGATCTCTTCGAACTCTTCTTTGTTATACGCGATACCACCACCGGTACCACCCATGGTGAACGAAGGACGAATAATACATGGGAAACCCAGTCGGGATTGTACTTCCCAGGCTTCTTCCATGGAGTGCGCAATATCGGCACGTGGACATTCCAGACCAATGGCTTTCATAGCCTGGTCAAAACGCTCACGGTTTTCAGCTTTGTCGATAGTGTCGGCGTTGGCACCGATCATCTCAACGCCAAACTCTTCCAGCACACCGTGTTTTTCCAGATCCAGTGCACAGTTCAGAGCAGTCTGACCACCCATGGTCGGCAGAACCGCATCCGGGCGCTCTTTCTCGATAATCTTAGCTACTGTCTGCCAGGTGATCGGCTCGATGTATGTCGCATCGGCCATGGCAGGGTCAGTCATAATGGTCGCAGGGTTAGAGTTCACCAGAATAACCCGGTAACCCTCTTCACGCAGCGCCTTACACGCCTGAGCGCCAGAGTAGTCAAACTCACAAGCCTGACCAATAATGATCGGGCCGGCACCCAGAATCAGAATACTTTCTATGTCGGTACGTTTTGGCATGGTAACTCACACACTAAAAATCAGATTGATAACAGGTTCAGCGCCTGGCGCTCACAAAGTTAATCTCTAAAAGACTCCACCCGCGAGCACCTAGTGTGCTGTTAACCGCGCTGCTCGGTAAAAGCCTTGATGTTTTCGATAAAACGATCAAACAGAGGTGCCACATCACGTGGACCTGGGCTTGCTTCAGGGTGACCCTGGAAGCTGAACGCTTTCTTATCAGTGCGCTCAATACCCTGCAGAGAGCCATCAAACAGAGACTTGTGGGTTGCGCGCAGATTCACTGGCAGAGTACTTTCTTCTACCGCAAAACCGTGGTTCTGACTGGTGATCATTACAGTCTTGTCATCCAGGTTCTGAACCGGGTGGTTCGCACCATGGTGACCAAACTTCATCTTCTCAGTCTTCGCACCGGAAGCCAGAGCCAGCAGCTGGTGACCCAGACAGATACCAAAGACAGGAATATCGGTTTCCAGAATCTCTTTAATCGCCGCAATCGCGTAATCACATGGCTCTGGATCACCAGGGCCATTGGACAGGAAAACACCGTCCGGATTCAGCGCCAGCACTTCACTGGCAGGCGTTTGTGCCGGCACAACGGTCAGCTGGCAACCGCGCTCAACCAGCATACGCAGAATGTTGTGCTTCACACCGTAGTCATAGGCCACAACGTGGAATGGCAGCTCGCTGTCATCACGGTGGATATAGCCTTCACCCAGCTCCCATGCGGACTGGTTCCAGCGGTATGACTGACGGGTAGTCACTTCTTTGGCCAGATCCATGCCTTTCAGACCAGGGAACGCATTCGCAGCTTCCAGTGCTGCTGCCTCAGAGATATCACTGCCTGCTACGATAGCGCCACGCAGAGAACCCTTTTCACGCAGAATACGGGTTAAACGACGGGTATCGATATCAGCGATAGCAACGATGCCATTTTCCTTCAGGTAATCATCCAGAGATTTCTGGTTACGGAAGTTGCTGGCTAAAAGAGGAAGGTCACGGATAATCAGGCCGGATGCACAAACGTTTTCGGATTCAACGTCTTCGCTGTTAGTACCTGTATTACCGATATGAGGGTAAGTGAGGGTTACAATCTGTTTGGTATAAGATGGATCGGTCAGGATTTCCTGATATCCGGTCATCGATGTATTAAATACCACCTCGCCACTGGTGATGCCGTCGTTGCCAATAGCAACACCCTTAAAAACACTGCCGTCTTCTAGGGCCAATATGGCTGGTCTAGTCAAGTCAACCTCCTCCCGTCACGCGATTCTGATCTGAAAACTCTGGGCTATAGCTGCAAAAAAGCGAGATGAAACAATGTTTCATCTCGCTTTTTTATTATTCGGTGTGATTGTTGGCCTGTAAACTGGCCAGTAATCCGCCGTATTCTATGCAATTTACCCCTTAGCTGTCCACGATTATCCGCGGGTAAGGAGTAAATTAATCAAACACAGACGTTGCGGCCTACCTTAATCCACCACCGACAAATAGCTACAGCATAGTCGATTTCCATACTGCGTCTATTTTTCAGAAGCGCTTTGACATAAGGGAATTATTTCAGAGACAGCACGTCCTGCATATCAAACAGACCCACCTTTTTATCTGCTAACCAGCTACAGGCGCGCACCGCACCTTTAGCAAAAGTCATACGGCTAGACGCCTTGTGCGTAATCTCGATACGCTCACCTTCGGTGGCAAACAGTACGGTGTGATCACCGACCACATCACCGGCACGAATGGTTTCAAAACCGATCTCTTTTTGCGTACGTGGACCGATCTGACCTTCACGACCATAGACGGCACACTCTTTCAGATCGCGGCCCAATGCATCCGCTACGGCTTCACCCATACGGATCGCCGTACCGGAAGGGGAGTCCACCTTATGGCGATGGTGCGCTTCGATGATTTCCACATCGTAGTCATCACCCAAAGCCTTCGCCGCCAGCTCCAGCAGTTTCAGCGTCACGTTAACACCCACACTCATATTAGGTGCAAACATAATGGCGACTTTATCGGCATAAGATTCCAGTTCCGCTTTCTCAGCCTCATTCAGACCCGTGGTACCAATAATGATCTGTTTTTTATGCTCCGCGCAGAACGCCAGATTTTCCAGTGTCGTTTGTGGCGAGGTGAAATCGATCAGCACATCAAAATCATCTTTGGCATCAACCAGACTACCGACAATCGCCACACCCAATTTTCCAACGCCCGCCACTTCACCGGCATCCGCACCGATCAGGGAGCTATCCGGCTCAACAATCGCCGCACCCAGAGTCACGCCTTCAGCCTGAGTCACTGCTTCAATATTGGTTTTGCCCATACGGCCTGCTGCGCCGATTACCGCAACTCTGATCATCATTCGTTACTTCCTTCAGTTTCTCTTGCTTCAGCAGGATTATTATCCGCATCGTCTACACTGGAGATCTGCTGATTCATATCCAGAGCAGGTTTTTCGCATTCCGGTCGCCCAACAATCTTCGCTGGCACACCTACCACAGTGGTGTGCGGCGGTACATCTTCCAACACAACAGAGCCACCACCGACTTTGGCACCAGCACCGATCTCAATATTACCGAAGATCTTAGCACCTGCTGCAATCAGCACACCCTCACGAATTTTCGGATGACGATCGCCACACTCTTTACCGGTACCACCCAGGGTCACGTTCTGCAAGATGGAGACATCGTCTTCAATGACACAGGTTTCACCCACAACAATACCGGTGGCATGATCAAACATCACACCCTTTCCGATTTTAGCCGCCGGATGAATATCCACCTGAAACGCGGAACTGATACGACTCTGCAGATAAAGCGCCATAGAACGACGGCCATGACACCACATACAGTGCGCTACCCGATAAGCCTGCAGGGCATGAAAGCCTTTCAGATACAGCAGTACAGTGGACAACTGGCCAATAGCCGGGTCCCGCTCACGCACCGCCATCAAGTCCTGACAGGTGGATTCGATGATTTGACAGTTACTATCAAAGGCCTCTTCGATCAGCTCACGCAGACTAACCGCTGGCATCACATCATCCGCCAGCTTAACCGCTAACAGGTAGGACAGCGCACTGGCCAGATCGTTATGACCGATAATGGTCGAGTGAAAGTAACTGCCAAGAAAAGGCTCACGCTCTGCTTCCAGACGTGCCTCATCTTGAATCCCCTGCCACAGGGCAGATTTATCAATTGGGATAGGAGCCATACAACAACCCTTGCATTTGCTTCAGGTGGGTTAATTTTCTACCGCCTGACATTAATACATCCAAGCCCTTAAATAACAGTATTTAAATAAAAGTACCTAAAGAAAAGTACCTCTATTAATACCTCTGATGCAGCCACTCATACCTCCAATACAGCAACTCCTGCTCGAAGAATATGACCGCACTTGCTGCCCAGATAACTACACTTGCTACCTGGATAACCGTACCTTGAGCTTAGATCGTAACGCCAGAAACAAAAACAGGAAGCGCCCAAAGCCTTTACCAAGCCCCGGGACCGCTTCCTGCAGTAAGACTAATTGTAACAATCAGCTCTTAAAGTCTTCAAAGAAGTTTTTCACCGAGTCAAACCAGCCGCTCTTCTTCGGCGAGTGTTTGTGACTGGTTTCATCCATGCTGGCCTGGAACTCTTGCAGCAGCTCTTTCTGACGCGAGGTCAAGTTCACTGGCGTTTCGACCTGCACACGACACAGCAGATCACCTTGTGAACCACCACGTACCGGCTTAACACCCTTGCTGCGCAGACGGAACATCTTACCGGATTGAGTTTCCGCAGGAATCTTCAGCTTCACACGACCATCCAGTGTTGGCACTTCCAGTTCGCCACCCAGAGCCGCATCAACAAAGGATACCGGCACTTCACAGTACAGGTCCTTGCCATCGCGCTCAAAGATCGCATGCTGACGTACGCTCACCTGCACATACAGATCACCGGCTGGACCACCGTTAACACCGGCTTCACCTTCGCCAGACAGACGAATACGATCACCGGTATCCACACCCGGTGGAATCTTAACGGACAGGGTTTTCTGATCCTGTACACGGCCTTCACCACGACAGCTGCGACATGGATTTTTCACCATGGTGCCACGACCGTGACAAGCCGGACAGGTCTGTTGTACAGAGAAGAAACCCTGCTGCATACGCACCTGACCATGACCACCACAAGTGGTACAGGTCACAGGATCGGATTTATCCGCAGAACCCGTGCCATCACAGGAGCCACACTCCACCATGGTCGGCACTTTAATGCTAACCGTGGTACCGTGAACCGCTTCTTCCAGATCCAGATCCAGACGGTATCTCAGATCGGAACCTCGTTGCGGTGCATTCGGATTATGCTGACGACCACCACCGCCGCCACCAAAGATATCGCCGAATACATCGCCAAAAATATCACCAAAACCGCCAGCACCAGCGCCACCAAAGCCGCCACCACCGAATCCAGCCTGACCGTCAACACCGGCATGACCGTATTGATCGTAAGCCGCTCGCTTTTCACCATCCGTCAGCACTTCATAGGCTTCGGTGGCTTCACGGAACTTTTCCGCGGCCTCTTCATCATCCGGGTTACGATCCGGGTGGTACTTCATGGCCAGACGACGATAGGCTTTTTTGATTGCCTTCTCATCATCGCTCTTAGAGACACCCAGTACTTCGTAAAAATCGCGCTTTGACATTGCTAGCTAACCATCGATTTGGAAAGAAAATTCTGAATCAAGTTTTGCACAGACAAGAACGCGGGAGAGACTCCCGCGTTCTTGTATCATCCCTGCTAAGACGACTTATTTTTTGTCGTCTTTAACTTCTTCAAACTCAGCATCTACCACGTCGTCTGCTTTAGCAGAATCCTGCTTTGGCTGCTCGCCACCGGCAGCGCCTGCTGCACCAGGACCCGCCTGCTGCGCTTGCTCAGCATACAGCTTTTGAGCCAGCTCACCAGAGGCTTCAGTCAGCGCGTTGGTTTTTGCTTTGATATCTTCGATATCGTCACCTTTCAGGGCTTCTTCCAGAGCGCTGATCGCTGATTCAATCTTCTCTTTCTCTTCAGCAGTCGCTTTGTCGCCTGCTTCTTCTAAAGTTTTCTTAGTGGCGTGCAGCATGCTGTCACCTTGGTTACGCACCTGCACCATCTCTTCAAACTTCTTATCTTCTTCTGCGTTCGCTTCCGCGTCCGCTACCATTTGATCGATTTCGTCATCGCTCAGACCAGAAGAAGCCTTAATTACGATAGATTGCTCTTTACCGGTCGCCTTGTCTTTCGCCGATACGTTCAGAATACCGTTGGCATCGATATCGAAGGTTACTTCAATCTGAGGCACACCGCGTGGCGCTGGTGGGATATCAGCCAGATCGAAACGACCCAGTGACTTGTTACCCGTCGCTTGCTTACGCTCACCCTGTACGACGTGAATGGTTACCGCAGTCTGGTTGTCATCCGCAGTGGAGAACACTTGAGATTTCTTAGTAGGAATCGTGGTGTTCTTATCGATCAGAGGTGTTGCAACACCACCCATCGTTTCGATACCCAGCGTCAGTGGGCTTACGTCCAGCAGCAGTACGTCTTTCACGTCACCGGCCAGTACACCACCTTGAATAGAAGCACCGATCGCTACCGCTTCATCAGGGTTAACGTCTTTACGTGGCTCCTTACCGAAGAACTCAGCAACCTTCTCCTGAACCATAGGCATACGGGTCTGACCACCCACCAGGATCACATCGTCGATCTCGGAAGCAGACAGATCAGAATCTTTCAGTGCCGTCGCACACGGTGCGAGAGAGCGCTGAACCAGATCTTCAACCAGAGACTCCAGCTTGGCACGAGTCAGTTTAACGTTCAGGTGCTTAGGACCGGTCGCGTCCGCAGTGATGTACGGCAGGTTAACGTCAGTCTGTTGGCTGCTGGACAGTTCGATCTTCGCTTTCTCACCCGCTTCCTTCAGACGCTGCAGCGCCAGAGGATCGTTGTGCAGGTCGATACCGGTTTCTTTCTTGAACTCATCCGCCAGGTAGTTGATCACTGCCAGGTCAAAGTCCTCACCACCCAGGAAGGTGTCACCGTTAGTCGCCAGTACTTCAAACTGGTGCTCGCCGTCTACTTCAGCGATTTCGATGATAGAGATATCGAAGGTACCACCACCCAGATCGTAAACCGCTACAGTGCGGTCACCACGGGCTTTATCCATACCATAAGCCAGTGCCGCAGCTGTTGGCTCGTTGATAATACGTTTTACGTCCAGACCTGCGATCTTACCCGCATCTTTAGTCGCCTGACGCTGAGAATCGTTGAAGTAAGCCGGTACAGTAATTACTGCTTCCGTTACCGCTTCACCCAGGTAGTCTTCAGCAGTTTTCTTCATTTTCTTCAGAACTTCTGCGGAAACCTGAGGTGGCGCTTTCTTCTCACCTTTTACTTCTACCCAAGCATCGCCATTGTCTGCCTTGGAAATGGTGTAAGGCACCATTTTGATGTCTTTCTGTACGACATCATCTTCAAAACGACGACCAATCAGACGCTTAACAGCAAACAGAGTGTTATCAGGGTTAGTCACCGCCTGACGCTTTGCAGACTGACCAACCAGAGTTTCGTTATCGTCAGTAAAAGCGATGATCGATGGTGTGGTGCGATCGCCTTCAGCGTTCTCAATCACCTTGGCTTTTTCACCATCCATTACTGCAACACAAGAGTTGGTTGTACCTAAATCGATACCGATAATGCGACCCATAACTATCTCCGATCTTAAATCTTGAATTCTGTCAATTAAGCGACGTTGTCATGTCTTTCGCCGCTTTTCTTTGCATTTAACTGCTATATAAGGCCTTTAGATTTTCTTTCAAGGCCTGCATCTGAATTTTTTCGCGCTTTTTTTTCAGCCGATTCAGATAAGGGCGTAAAAACAGCCCTTTAAGGTGCTTTAGCGACCATTACCATCGCAGGGCGCACCAGGCGACCGTTTAACAGATAACCTTTTTGCATCACTGCAATCACAGTGTTTGGCTCAACATCCGGGTTAGGTACCATGGACATCGCCTCATGGAACTGAGGATCAAATGGCGTACCGGTCGGATCAATCTGCTCAACGTTAAATTTGCCCAGCGTGCCGATAAACATGCTCAGGGTCATCTCAACCCCTTCTTTTACCGCATCGGCCACTTCGTGCTGATCAAATGCAGCCAGAGCGTGCTCCAGGCTGTCGACAACAGGTAATAGCTCCTTAGAGAATTTCTCCAGCGCAAACTTATGAGCGTTCTCAACATCCTTTTCCGCCCGACGACGTGCATTTTGAGCGTCAGCGTGCGCGCGCAATGCCTGATCTTTTGTCTGATCTAACTGCTCTTGCAGTTCTGCCAGCTGGGCAGCAAAATCAACGGTTGCTTCACCATTGTCAGCATTCTGTTCCACATCAACCTGTTCGGTTTGTGCTTCCTGATTCAGTTCAGCCTGCTCGGTATTTTTCTGCTCTTCAGTTGTCATCGTGTTTGTATCTCTCGTGTAAGATCTATTATCACCAGTTGCTTGGCTATATTGGGTTTGGGGATTTTTTTTCAACCCTTTTTGCCGTGTCGGAATAAAAAAATCCGCGTATTGATTGTGGCAACCAGCAAAAATACTGTATAAATAAACATACCAGTCTAAGCAAACCCATTGCTTTAGGCACTTTGACGTTTAAGCATACCGGCAAAGAGGAAGCCCTGATGCTGACCTATCTGGCGATTAACAACCTGGCTATTGTTGAACAGCTTGAACTGGATCTACCCGCAGGCATGACGGTAATTACCGGTGAAACCGGTGCAGGTAAATCCATTATGCTTGATGCCCTGGGCCTGGCCCTGGGTGATAGAGCCGATGCAGACAGCGTGCGTCACGGCACACCCAAGGCTGAGATTCATGCCCACTTTGATATCACCAAGCTACCTCAGGGCCAGCGCTGGCTGAAAGAGAACGAACTGGATAGTGAAGACAGCAGCGAGTGTATTCTGCGTCGGGTGATTCACGCCAATGGTCGTTCCAAGGCCTGGATTAACGGCCAGCCTAGCTCGGTTCAGCAGCTGAAACAGTTGGGCAGTTACCTGATCGATATTCACGGCCAGCACGAACACCAGTCCCTGTTGCGCAAAGATACACACCTGATCCTGCTGGATGAGTTTGCCCATCTGGAAAAATCCGTTCAGAAACAGAGCCAGATCTTCCGGGATTGGCAAAAATGTCGCCGCCAGCTGGAACAACTGAAAAACCAGGACAGCGAACAGCAGGCCCGCCTGGAGCTGCTGCGTTATCAGGTCGAAGAGCTGGAACAACTGGCGCTGGAAGATCAGGAACTGCAGGCACTGGAAGAGGAACAGCAGAAGCTGGCCAATGCCGAAACACTGATTGCAGAGGGCCAGGCTACGCTGGACCTGTGTGATGGCGACGATAGCAGCGCCCGCCAGGTGCTGAACTACGCTTGCCAGCGCTTAAGTCAGATCCCTACTCAGGATGCCCGTCTAAACGAAATTAACCAGCTATTAAACGAAGCCCTGATTCAGGTAGAAGAAGCTTCCCGTGAGTTGAACTATTTTGTTGCCAGTTGTGAGCTGGACCCGGAACGATTGCAGTTTGTCGAAGAGCGCCTGTCTACTATTTACCAGTTGGCGCGCAAACACCATATTCTGCCGGAAGAGCTGTATCAGCACAGCATTCAGTTAAGAGAGGAACTGGATAGGATCGAAAGCGGACCACAAAATATCGATCAGGTGGCCGAGCAACTGGAACAGCTGACACAGAAATTCCGCGAACAAGCCGCGAAAATCAGCCAAAAGCGCAGAAGCGCTGCCGATAAGCTGAATCGTCAAATAAACAAACAACTGGCGCTACTAGGTATGGGTAATGCCCGTTTTGAAACTCGCGTACAACCTACCGAACAATTCCAGTCTACAGGCTTGGATGATGTCGAGTTTATGATCAGCACCAACCCCGGCCAACCGGCGAAGTCCATGATCAAAATCGCTTCTGGCGGTGAGCTATCACGAATCAGTCTGGCCATTCAGGTAGTGACCGCCCAGACTTCAACCATTCCGACGCTGGTATTTGATGAAGTGGACGTGGGTATCAGTGGAGGCACGGCGGAGATTGTGGGTAAATTACTACACGATCTGGCGCAAAGTGGACAGATCCTCTCAATTACTCACTTACCTCAAGTCGCCGCTCAAGGGGATCAGCACCTGCATATTCGTAAATTCAGCACCAAAAACAATACCAAGTCCGAAATGCACTGGCTCGATGAAGATCATAGAGTGACTGAACTGGCCCGTATGCTGGGCGGTGTTGATCTGACCGAACAGACCCTGGCCCATGCCCGTGAGATGCTATTGAGCAATTTAAGCGCTCAAGCCGCTCACGCCACGGAAAACGTTCAAACCACTGAAGTCAATCAAACCACTCAAGCGATACAAACCGACACTACGAGACAAACAGATATCAGCCATTAGATTTCGGTTAACAACGCCCAGTTTTCCTGCGCATCACCGTAACAACAAAATATCCGCATAAAATATGCCGTAACAAAATACCCGCAACAAAAAAGCCCCTGATGCAGCGTGCTTAAACTACAAGCAGCATCAGGGGCCTTTTTTATACAGTGTATGGCAAAGAAGCGATTAATCTTCTTTTTTGCGCACGTATAGCACCAGAGAGTGCTCTACCAGTTCAAAGCCATGCTCTTCAACAATCTTACGCTGCATCTCTTCAATTTCAGGGCTGTAGAACTCAATCACTTCACCGCTGTCTACACACACCATATGGTCGTGGTGTTCTTCGCGGGCGATTTCAAATACCGCATGACCACCATCGAAGTTATGACGCTCGACCAGACCGGCAGATTCAAACTGGGTCAGCACACGGTAAACCGTGGCCAGGCCAACGTCTTCCCCGGCGTCCAGCAGAGCTTTATAGACATCTTCCGCGCTCATATGACGTGCTTCGGATGCTTCCAGCAGCTGCAGAATTTTGATTCGAGGTAGAGTTACTTTTAAACCTACTTTTTTCAATTCTTGGTTTTGATCGGCCATGGTTTTATTGGTCTCGCTTCGCAGTCGGTACTTATTCCGGTATTATTCCAGACTTGCACAACATAGTGAAAGATATTCTCATATGCAAAGACTGATCATTTTAGTCATCTTTTCCTCATTCGTCACACTTTCTGGCTGTATTTTTCCCGGAATTTATAAACGGGAGCTACAACAGGGTCACGTAATGACCGAAGAGATGCTGTCACAACTTAAACCAGGCCTTACCCGAGAGCAGGTAGTTTATGTAATGGGTACGCCACTTTCCCCTGCCACCTTTAACAATGAACGCTGGGATTATATCTATTGGTCAAAAGATCCCAGAGATAATGTCACCGAAAAACGTGTCACGCTGTTTTTCGACGGCAATATCCTGAGCAACATTGAGCAGTTCCCTAAATCTTCGAACTAAGTTCTTTTTAGTTCTGCCAGATTAAAGAATAAGCACTTAATTTTAGTTCATTAAGTGCTTATTCTTGCTAGCTATGCCTTGAAGACCAACCAAGTGCAGAACGTTAGCTAAGTAAAAGCCCGCTATATCGAAGTAAAAAAATTGGAGCACGCAGGTTCACTTATCCTGTTTTGCCGCTCGGTTAGCACGAGCTTTTTTCGGATCAGCGATCAGGGGACGATAGATCTCAACGCGATCGTTTTCTCTCAACACATGCTGCTCCGGCTGTTTGATCACCTTACCAAACACTCCCATCGGTGCGGCAGATAGATCAATCTCTGGAAAATGATCTGCGATACCCGATTGGCGTGCTGCCTCGACAACATTAGTGCCATCGGGAACAAACACTTCGATCACGCGCTGCTCAGTGGCCAATGCATAAACCACTTCAACCCGAATTAACTTATCGTCCATAAACCTCATCTGCCCTTTTACAAAACGCATCCACCATTGTATTGGCGGCCTGATTAAACACACTGCCCAGCGCCAGCCCTAACATCTTACCGGCAAATTCAAATTCCAGGGTCAGCGATACCTTACAGGCCTCCTCAGACAGCTCATCAAAACGCCACTCACCTTCCAGACGCTTGAAGGGACCATTAACAAGAGCCAGTTCAATTTTATGGGGCTCCTGCAGTGTATTACGGGTCGTAAAACTGTGTTTTACGCCCGCTTTCGCCACTTCCAGCTCACCCACCATATGAGTATCCGACGACTCAATCAGACGGGCATTGGAGCACCAGGGCAAAAACTTCGGATAGGATTCACAATCATTTACCAGGTCATACATCTGCTTGGCAGAATGCATGACCAGTGCAGTTCGGGTCACGGTTGTCATTATGACACTCTCAGATCTTTATCAAGGCAGGGTATACCCCAGTAAAAACGGGATTGTAGCATGAAATTGATTTTCCACGTTTTTACAGTGCAGCCCTTTACCAAACTTCACTTTTTAACGACGAGACAAAAGCCTTTAGAGCAAGCCAAGTAGCCTTTTCTAAGGTTTTCATACAGAAAGTATCGAAATAACGTTGTTTCGCTGTGTATAATGCTGCTATGGCTAAGAAACAGAAAAAAGCAAAAACAGAAAGCAGCACCATTGCGCTGAATAAACGTGCCCGCCACGAATATCATATTAATGATAAATTCGAGGCCGGCGTCGCTCTGGCTGGCTGGGAAGTTAAAAGTATTCGTGCAGGTAAAGCACAGATCACCGATGCCTATGTGATCATGCATCAGGGTGAAGTCTGGCTGATGGGCGCTCACTTTACGCCACTGATCAGTGCGTCTACTCACGTCATTGCTGATCCAACCCGCAATCGTAAGTTGCTACTGCATAAAAAAGAGATCGCTAAGATTTTTGCCACCATCAATCAGAAAGGCCAAACCTGCGTGCCGTTAGCGCTGTACTGGAAGAAAAACAAGGTGAAGTGTGAAATTGCTTTGGCTACCGGTAAACAGCAGCATGACAAGCGTGCCACAGAAAAAGACCGGGATTGGGGTCGCCAGAAGGCACGTATTGTTCGTGAGCATGCTGGCTAAGGCTGGTAAAAGTTCTGTAAATCATTATAATTGCAGGATTATTTGGGGGTGACTTGGCTTCGACGCTGGTTTCGAACCCTGAGGTGCATGTCGAGAGGGTAACGTATCTCGTAAATCCCGCGTTACTATTAAATAGTCGCAAACGACGAAAACTACGCTCTAGCCGCTTAATGGCTGCCTTCGAAGGAAGTTGCCTGTAACTTCTGGACAAGGTTTATGAGCCCGCGAAACAGGCTCGCAGCAAAGTCCGCCTTAGACCGCGCTGCTAAATATTTTAAGGCTCGTGTTTAACAATCCTGTTCGTTGGAGTGTTATTCATTAAATAAAAAGACGAAACTAAGCATGTAGAGCCGATGGCAGAGGACTGACGGACGCGGGTTCAATTCCCGCCACCTCCACCAAATCGGAAAAACCAGCCAATCGGCTGGTTTTTTTATACCCAAAGCACCAATGCGACACCAAATGTCCTATCGATGTAAAAAATAATTAAACGATATATTAATTATTTTTACCGCCTGTCATATGATGACGCCAGCCAGAAGGCTGACTCTTTATTAAACTAGTCGAGTTTTAACTCAATTTTGACTTTAGTTAGCAGGATGCATCAATATGGATCGTCGTCAATTCCTAACCTCCAGCTCCCTTGTACTGGGTGCTACCAGCTTTTCAGGCCTATCCTGGGCCAGTCTAAACACATCAGATTCCGGCAACAGCCGTATCAGTAAAGCTCAATTCTCTGCATTGAATATTCCGTCACCTATTGCCCATATTCAAGCGCCAGGTGGACAAAGCGTTGCTGTACCCATGCAAGCGCAAATTATTCGTCAGTACAATGAGTCTGTTTACGTCTGGTTTGAAACCGAAAGCCTGCTGCGCGAATACAGCCAAAACGGTGAAGCACTGTCGCAAATTCAGCTACCAACCAATAGCCTGAAAGACTTTGCCATGGATAGCAGTGGTTATATCTATCTCCTGCAATCAGGTAAGCACGAAATCACTTGGATGAACATTCAAGGTGATATTTTAGGCTCCATTGGTGGTTTTGGTTTGGATATGCCTGAACAGCTAAATGGCCCTCGCAGCCTTACTGTAGATAGCCACGATAACGTGCACGTCCTCACCAGTGGCAGCCGCACTGTAAAGGTGTTTAATGCTCAGGGGGTTTTCTTAAATGAGTATGGTCAATCACGTTGGCTAAACGAACGTCAGCTACGCAGTGTTGATGGTGAATCGCTGATTACAGTATCTGGCGGCAGTATGCAAAATAATAGCTGGCAGTTCTCACTGGATGGCCAACTTGTTAGCAGCCAGTAAGTAAGTCTATAGCTATACCTCCCCCACGCTTGACGGCATCTTTATATGCCGTCAGTGCCATCCTTTAGCACCGTTGATTCTGCACGCTGTTTAATAACCTTAATCACCACACCGACCACTTGATCCAATTCGCACCAACCCATTTGCCCTGTACTGACACTACCCGCATTTTCACCAATCAATAAAAAGCGCCGCTCTTTAACCGCCAGCACCCGCTTCACCATACGCTGGTAGTCCGGATGATTCACCACAACAAGACGACCGGGTTTAACCGATAACAGCTTGGTTGCTATGACGTAATCACCGTCGTGCAAACGAGGCACCATGCTGTCACCCTCAACGCGAAAAATACTTAATACGGGATGACGGAACATAGACAAAGCACCAGTGAAGAAAAGAATGAGATTAGAAATAGGTTAGAAAGACAATAAGATATGAGCTTAACGCATTACAATACCCAGATGCCGTAAGGCAACCCCTTGCTTACGGCATCTGATATTTATCCCTGATTAAACTGGATTAGCCCAGCTTAGGATAAACTACGCTCTCTGCCGGTGGATAAGGGCAGGTTGCAGTGTAAGTATCAACACCTTTAGTTTTCCAAAAGGCTTCAGCAAACTCATTCACCAGTACCAGCAGCACTTCACCATGGGTACGGTCAATATGCTGTTTGCACTTAGATGCCTGCAGCATGATGTTATGCGTCAGTTCATGGGCATTAGGAATCTGTTCAAACTGAGGCTGCTTGAAGTAGTCCCCCCAGATAATGCGCACTTCTTCCTTCACCTTAAAAGCATGCTCTTCTTTCTGGGCTACCAGACGGGACAGTTGCGCCTGATCAGCCAGAGTCAGCTCATCCTTATCCGCCAGTTCCTGAATCAGATCCAACAGACGAATAACCGTCAGCGCCGCAAGTTGAGCGCTCATAGGATCATAAATCTTACACGGAATATCACAATGGGCCGAGGCCGTTGAGAAATCCAGCTTCTGATCCAGCTTCTTCATTAGATTATGTAGCATCTTCTCATCTCACCTTAAGCCGTTTTTTTAACCATTTTGCTTTTACTACGCTTGCGATACCAAACCACACTCGTAGAAACCAGACCAATGATGGCAGCCAGTGTTAACAGGTGAATAGGCTCACTGGTCCAATGACTATGATCATGACCCGGGTGCGCCAAAACCGCCGTCGGCAAGGCAACCAGAGGTAAAGCAGCCAGTTGCGCGATTTTATTTAACATTGCGTTTTCCTTTATCCAGAGTCCGTTACAGCTGATCTGGCTAACACAGACCGGCCCATCTTCAATGCAGAACCGGTCCACAAACCATACTTTGCTGTAACGCCAGTTTAGCGTTGTGATAACGCTGTTTATGCTCATCCGCTAAGCTACGGCTATGCTGCTGAATACAGCAGGCCCATTCCATCTCTAACCGTCCACAGGCATGCAAAGCAATATCCTTGAGTTCATCGGTCGTCGATCCCGAGTTAATCAGGGTCTGTAAAAACAGAAAGGCCTGCTCAAATTGCTCACATGACTGATCCGGTTGTTTAACTGCCAGGAAGGTATCCGCCAGATTGAAATAGCTCACCATCACGGCTGCAACCGCCCCTCGAGCATCCTGCTCAACTTGCTCTGGAAATGCCTGCAACAGCTGCTCCAAAGCCTGTTGATACAACACTAAAGCCGTTGCATAGGTGCGGGCAGAAAATTCCTGATTGGCATCAGCCATCAATTGCTTCCATTGCTCCAGGCTATACCTGTCCTGGCTAAACATTTACAAACCGCCTTGAGTCAGCTTGGTCGGATCCAGCAACTCTTGCAGTTCCTCCTGTGACAGATCGGTATTTTCTGCAGCCACCTCGATAATAGGACGACCTTCGCGATACGCCTGTTTGGCAATATCAGCGGCTTTCAGATAACCGATTACAGGGTTCAGAGCGGTCACCAGGATAGGATTACGAGTCAGCGCTTCCTGCAGCTTATCCTCGTTGACTTTAAAGCTGGCAATGGCTTTATCCGCCAGCAGATGACTGACATTGGCCAGTAGCTCAATGCTGCTTAATAGGTTGCTGGCAATCATCGGTAGCATCACATTCAGCTCGAAGTTACCGGACTGCCCACCTACCGTGATAGCAGCATCGTTGCCAATTACCTGAGCGGATACCATGGCTGCAGCTTCAGGAATCACAGGATTCACCTTACCCGGCATAATGGATGAACCTGGCTGCAGCGCTTCCAGCTCGATCTCACCTAGACCGGCCAATGGACCAGAGTTCATCCAACGCAGATCATTAGCGATCTTCATCACGGAAACAGCCGTGGTTTTCAGCTGACCAGACAGGGCTACGGCAATATCCTGAGAACCGATATGAGCAAAGAAGTTAGTAGCTACTGTAAATGGCAGGCCGGTCAGTTCGGATAACTGACGATTAAAACGACGGGCAAACTCTGGATGAGCATTGATGCCTGTACCTACTGCAGTACCACCCTGAGCCAGGCTTTGCAGATTCACCTGCTGTGACTGCAGACTAAAACGATTCTGGTCAATCTGAACCGCCCAACCTTCCAGGCTTTGACTCAGCTTCACCGGCATAGCATCCATCAGGTGGGTACGACCGGTTTTAACGTACTGATCCACCGCAGTAGCCTTAATGCGAATGGTTTCAGACAGATGCTCCAGTGCAGGCAGCAGCTTGCCATTCAACTCCAACGCAGCACTGACATGAATCGCTGTCGGGATAATATCGTTACTGCTTTGACCACAATTAATATGGTCATTCGGGTTCACCTTATCGCCCAAAATATCTGTCGCCAGAGAGGCCAATACTTCATTGGCATTCATATTGGAGCTGGTACCGGAACCGGTTTGGAAAATATCCACCGGGAAATGCTGCATCATCTCTGGATCAGCCAGCAACTTATCCGCCGCCTGAACAATGGCATTACCCATATCGGCAGAGATCTGCTCCAGCTCGACATTGGCTTTAGCCGCTGCCGCTTTAATCAGGATCAACGCGCGAATAAAGCTTTCAGGCATCGCCTGACCACTGACCGGAAAGTTATTGACCGCACGTTGGGTCTGCGCGGCATATAAGGCATTTACCGGTACTTCCAGCTCACCCATACTGTCCTTTTCAATACGTGTGGCCTGTTGGTTATCGCTCATAATGATCTCCTGATTACAGTGACTTATGTTTGGGGTGTTTGTGATTGCTTTAATTGAGATGAAGGTGTTTGAAATGACGCTTGGTCAACTTCATTTTGGGATGGCTCAAATTGATATGCATCCTGAGAGGGAGCAAACTGGCTTAATGCTGTCTGAAAGAAATGACTGGTGACTCTTAGCTCATAAAACAACCGCTGAACCATAGCACTGCTATGCTGATCATCAGCCAGCTGTTTTAAGGTCAACACCGGACGATTGATATGATCCAAACAGCTATTGCGCCAATGAGTTGGCAGGCAATCGTCTGCAACTACCTCAAGTAGTAGATAGAACTGATCAATACATATACGCCGACGTAGCTCCAACGGCGATTGAGCCGAGGCTTGTCCCAGTGTGATCCACTGTCGAATCAAATCCGGGTTATCCGGCTCTTGTGCAGCACGAATTTTCTGACGCAAATGATGTAATTGCGCTGAGTCCATTTGAGGATAAGAAAACTCTGCCATTTCAAAGCCCAATTAAACTTAATAACAATCATTATCATTCTTGTTTATATACCAATAAATGTCAATCCTCTTCAGTAATAAGCTGAGGGAGTTA